>NZ_JAOWFE010000008.1:0-987 GCF_030333815.1 Citrobacter sp. Cf136
CGAATTCGGTTTCTGTGCTCTGCGAAAGCCAGTTACCACGGTTCAGAAACTTGCCGGTTAATGAACCTTCGAAAAAACCACCTTGCCGGGTGGTTTTTTCGTTTCCAATGGAAGATACGCTGTCACTGCTGTATAAGTCAACTAACTAGCAGTCTTCATAAGCATAGCGATATGCGCACAACCAACTGTTCTATAAAACAATTACAATGACGACCGTAATTTACGCAGACCAAGATTTTGTTGCTTGTGACAGTAAGTGGGCATGTGAGGGTAGCCTTCTATCCCTTCATGACCACTACATAAATAAATATGTGTATTTCACTGGAGATAAATCAGATTACATCGCGTTTTTCGCTGGGGATGAGTACCCCATTGTGGCATATCAAGCACTGTACCAAAAAGCCATAAGCAACGATGATTTTTTAAGGTATTCAACGGAACAAGCTGAGCTTAATTTAAGTGTCGAGTGGTTGATAGTCGATAAAACAAGCGGTGCATATGTTAACTCCAATGCGATGGCTAGTTGGTTCTTTGATGTACGATACTTAGGGACTGGCGGAGAACACGCAGCACATTTTTTCCACTATAGTAAAAGAGTGAAGTATCGTAGCATCTACGAAAATAACGTTGTCGGCGCGATGAAGTACGCATACTATAAGGACCCAAAGTATTCAGGGCATCCACACAACTTAAAGTCATGGAACCCTAAGTACCCTATCAACAACACTGTTGATAATAACCATCACATGTATAGAGATGTACTAATTAGTCGATTAGGCGAATTGAATATGAACAACAATGGCGGACATGCAATCACCGAGTTGCCAGTCGTTGCGAAACTGTCGCCAGTTAAAGATCGGAGAATGGTTTTACCTCCACTAAAGACCACTCCATCTAACTCAGCACCTAAGGTGACAGTATCTTCAGCGATATCAATGATGAACTTCCTTAATACGCTGTAAAAACGCCCTCTGTGGGCGTTTTTTT
>NZ_JAOWFE010000009.1:0-206 GCF_030333815.1 Citrobacter sp. Cf136
TCATTTCTTATTACGGAGAAATGAAACAGTGTGTCGTTTCAATTTTCAGCTTGATCCAGATTTTTAAAGAGCAAAACTTCGCAGTGAACCTTTTCAGGTACACTCTGAAGTTTTCTTGTGTTTTTGCAGTAAAGATGGTGGAGCTATGCGGGATCGAACCGCAGACCTCCTGCGTGCAAGGCAGGCGCTCTCCCAGCTGAGCTATA
>NZ_JAOWFE010000010.1:0-245 GCF_030333815.1 Citrobacter sp. Cf136
TTTAACCCGAACGCCCGGGAAGCCACCACCGCATGCATCAGTGCGTTCCGCTACCGGGCACAGATTCGCCCTTCCTCAGTTGAAAACCAGGATTACACCTTCAAAACGCCCGGATGGCCCGGTTACTTCAGCCACCACGCCAAAAACCTCAACGGCCAGCGCACCCAGTATGAAATCTTTGATTATCCGGGACGCTTCAAAGACGTACAGCATGGCCAGGACTTTGCCCGCTACCAGGCGGAGGG
>NZ_JAOWFE010000011.1:0-101153 GCF_030333815.1 Citrobacter sp. Cf136
AACCGGCTGTTTGTGTGAAGTGATTCACATCCGCCGTGTCGATGGAGGCGCATTATAGGGAGTTTCCTGTGGCCCGCAACCCTTAAATTGCAGAAAAATGACTGACTGCTGCATTCCACAGCAAAACCCCGCCTTATACCCATTTACACACAGAGTTATCCACAATCGTAAGCAAATTATCTGTCAGCGTCCCTGAAAAGGGAGAGAACCGATATGAAAACCTCTATATAGAAAGAAATTCACTCTACGCTATATAAAGAAGAAGGGCTGACAACTTAAGCTCCATAATCCCTACCACCTTTGAATTACGCCCTCCATCAGGCGATAATACCCGCACAAACCGTGATTCCAGGACCGTGATGAGACACTCACTGCAACGTACTGCTATACGCAAACGCCCGATGAAGCTTGGCACCACCGTGATCCTCATGGTTAGTGCAGTTCTCTTCTCCGTGCTGCTTGTCGTTCATCTGATTTATTTCTCGCAAATTAGCAACATGACGCGCGATGCGTTAGCGAGTAAAGCGCTTGCCGTCGCGCGAACGTTGGCCAACTCTCCGGAGATCCGCCAGGGACTAATGAAAAAGCCCGAGGAAAGCGGTATTCAAGCGATTGCCCAGGCGGTGAATAAGAGCAACGATTTTTTGTTCATCGTCGTCACCGATATGCAAAGCATTCGTTACTCCCATCCCGAAGCACAGCGAATCGGCCAGCCATTTAAAGGCGATGACATTTTGCTGGCCCTGCAAGGTAAAGAGAATGTCGCCATTAATCGCGGGTTTCTGGCTAAAGCCCTGCGGGTATTCACCCCTATATACGACGAACATCACCAGCAAATTGGCGTGGTGGCGATCGGTCTTGAGCTAAGCAGAGTTGCTGAACAGATCAATAACAGCCGCGGCAGCATCATCTGGTCAATCTTATTTGGCGTGCTGGTTGGGCTGCTCGGTACATGGATATTCGTTAAGGTCCTCAAGCGCATTCTGTTTGGTCTGGAACCTTATGAAATCTCCAATCTGTTCGAACAACGCCAGGCGATGCTGCACTCTATAAAGGAAGGAGTCATTGCCGTTGACGAGTGCGGTGAAGTGACGTTGATTAACCAAGCTGCGCAGGAGCTGCTGGATTATCACAAATCACAAGATGATGCCCAGCTCTCCACGCTCAGCCATGCGTGGTCACAAGTGGTCGATTTTTCACAGGTACTACATGACGGAACGCCGCGCCGCGATGAAGAGATCATGGTGAAGGATCGGCTGCTCTTAATTAACACGGTCCCGGTACTCAGCAACGGTAAAATCATCGGCGCCATTTCAACCTTCAGAGATAAGACTGAAGTCCGAAAGTTAATGCAACGCCTGGACGGTATGGTCAACTATGCCGATGCACTTCGTGAACGATCCCACGAATTCATGAATAAATTGCACGTGATTCTAGGATTATTGCATCTGAAAAGTTATAAGCAGCTTGAAAATTACATCCTAAAGACCGCGAACAATTATCAGGAAGAAATTGGCTCACTGTTAGGAAAAATAAAATCTCCGGTGATCGCAGGATTTTTACTCAGTAAGATTAATCGCACATCTGATTTAGGCCATAGCCTGGTCATCAGCAATGAAAGCCAGCTACCGGAGAATAACAACGAAGATCAGGTGGCGGTGCTGATTACCGTTCTGGGGAATCTGATTGAAAACGCCCTGGAAGCGCTAGGTCAAGAACCTGGTGGTGAGATCAGCGTATCCTTGCATTATCGACACGGCTGGTTGCATTGCGAAGTGAATGACGATGGTCCGGGGATCGCCCCCGAAAACATTGAGCACATCTTTGAGAAGGGCGTTTCGTCAAAAGGAACCGAACGGGGCGTAGGTTTAGCGCTTGTTAAACAACAGGTTGAAAACGTTGGCGGCAATATATCCGTCGAGTCTGAACCTGGGATCTTCACCCAATTTTTTGTACAGTTACCGTGGAATGGTGAGAGGGCCAGCAGATGATCAATGTCTTAATTGTCGATGACGATGCAATGGTAGCGGAATTAAACCGTCGTTATGTCGCGCAACTCTCCGGTTTTCACTGCTGCGGCACAGCCTCCACGCTGGAGAAAGCAAAAGAGATAATCTTTCATAGCGGTCATCATATCGATCTGATTTTGCTAGATATTTATATGCAAAAAGAAAACGGCCTGGACCTGCTACCGGTTCTGCACAGTGAAGGTTGCAAGTGCGATGTCATCGTCATCTCTTCTGCAGCCGATGCCACCACCATTAAAGATTCACTTCACTACGGCGTCGTTGACTACTTGATCAAACCTTTCCAGGCGTCCCGGTTTGAAGAGGCGCTCACCGGCTGGCTACAGAAAAAAACTGAGATGGAAAAGCATCAGTACTATGAACAGTCTGAGCTTGACCAGTTGATTCACGGCAGCTCCTCCAATGAACAAGAAACGCGGCGCTTACCCAAAGGATTAACGCCACAAACGTTACGCACGTTGTGCCAGTGGATTGATGAGCACCAGGATCAGGAGTTCTCCACGGATGAGCTGGCTAACGAGGTCAATATCTCGCGCGTCTCTTGCCGTAAATACCTTATCTGGCTCGTCAATTGTCATATCTTATTTACCAGCATCCATTATGGCGTGACCGGCAGACCTGTTTATCGTTATCGCGTGCAGGCTGAACACTACTCATTGCTTAAACAATATTGCCAATAAATACACTTGGGATTATTTGTTATTTGAAAGTAACAATTATTAAAATAATGAAAAATCCCTATTTCACCAGCTGACACTGCAAAATTATAAATTTGCGTTAGATCAAATATATTTGTATCCGGCATGTTAAATGTATTATTTTAATATTGACAAACATCACACTGTTTTTAATTTCAAAATCGCTAACAAAAGTTAATTAAGTATTATCTAACTCGCAGAGTGTGTATTTTTACCCATAAAGGATTAGTCTGAAATTAACCAGACATACAAAATCTAGACTGGTAGCAATGGAGACCATGCTACGTACCATGGACACCGTACATTTTTGTGAGCAAATAAAAGTATCCGCACGCCGACTTCATCACATCATGAAATGGCGTGACCGTGATCACATAAATAACCCACTCACTCATTCTGTCGGTGGTTCATGTAATAGCGGAAAACGCAAAATAGATAAATTACAGCGTCAACCGCGGCTCTCCATGTTCAGCTCTGCTTCCCATCGCCTGAGGATTCTCTCCTCTGATCAAAGCCACAGAAAAAACCAAATATCGCCATAACTTTAAAAAAAAATTCTAGCAAGACATTTGAACATTAATCGCAAATACGGACATATCGAATACTGACCATTTTTTGATGCTTATTCTGGCAAAAAAGAATGTGGCACAGATCCATTTTTCAAAAAATTGACTGGGTTTTTCGCGAGGGTAAATAAAATGTTATTTAGTATACAACTTCTCATAATATTAATATGTTTGTTTTATGGTGCCAGAAAGGGCGGTATCGCGCTGGGTTTATTAGGCGGTATCGGCCTGGTCATTCTGGTTTTCGTTTTCCATCTCCAGCCGGGTAAACCACCTGTAGATGTCATGCTGGTTATTATTGCCGTGGTGGCCGCATCGGCAACCTTACAAGCCTCCGGCGGTCTTGACGTTATGCTGCAAATCGCTGAAAAGCTGCTGCGCCGTAACCCAAAATATGTTTCCATCGTCGCACCTTTCGTTACCTGCACCCTGACGATTCTCTGCGGTACAGGGCACGTGGTATACACCATCCTGCCAATCATTTATGACGTTGCCATTAAGAACAATATTCGCCCGGAACGTCCGATGGCGGCGAGTTCCATCGGTGCGCAGATGGGTATTATCGCCAGCCCGGTTTCTGTAGCCGTTGTGTCACTGGTGGCAATGCTGGGTAACGTAACGTTTGAAGGCAAGCATCTCGAATTCCTCGACCTGCTCAGCATCACCATCCCGTCTACCCTGTTGGGTATCCTGGCGATCGGTATCTTCAGTTGGTTCCGTGGTAAAGATCTGGATAAAGATGAAGAGTTCCAGAAGTTCATTTCTGTACCTGAAAACCACAACTATGTGTATGGCGATACCGCCACGCTGTTAGACAAAAAGCTGCCGAAAAGCAACTGGCTGGCCATGTGGATCTTCCTTGCCGCTATCGCCGTTGTTGCCGTACTCGGCGCGTTCTCTGAGCTGCGCCCTACCTTTAGCGGCAAACCACTGTCAATGGTACTGGTTATCCAGATGTTCATGCTGCTGACGGGTGCGCTGATTATTATCCTGACGAAGACCAATCCCGCTTCAATATCTAAAAACGAAGTCTTCCGTTCCGGTATGATCGCGATTGTGGCGGTGTACGGTATTGCCTGGATGGCCGAAACAATGTTCGGCGCGCACATGACAGAAATCGAAGGTGTGCTGGGCAATATGGTGAAAGAGTATCCGTGGGCCTATGCAATTGTTCTGCTGCTGGTATCCAAATTTGTAAACTCCCAGGCAGCAGCGCTGGCTGCGATTGTTCCGGTCGCACTGGCAATCGGGGTTGATCCAGCGTACATCGTGGCTTCCGCTCCGGCATGTTACGGTTACTACATTCTGCCGACCTACCCGAGCGACCTGGCGGCTATTCAGTTTGACCGCTCTGGCACCACCCACATCGGCCGCTTCGTTATCAACCACAGCTTCATTCTGCCTGGTTTGATCGGCGTAAGCGTATCCTGTGTCTTTGGTTGGATCTTCGCCGCAATGTACGGTTTCCTGTAATCACAGTTCGCGTGCCGTCCGCGTTGGTACGGCACGCCACCATTAAGACACAGAGAATTTTAAAATTCCTGAGAAAAATGAAAAGGCTGGAAGCAAATGTCAAAAGTTGAATTCACTTACCAGGCGGCTTTCCCACTGGGGGAAGACAAAACTGAGTACTACCTGCTGACATCCGATCACGTCAGTGTCGGCGAGTTTGAAGGCGAAACAATCCTGAAAGTAGCTCCTGAAGCACTTACGCTACTGGCCCAACAAGCCTTCCACGATGCCTCCTTCATGCTCCGCCCAGAACACCAACAGCAAGTCGCCTCAATTCTCCATGATCCCGAAGCCAGCGAAAACGATAAGTACGTAGCGCTGCAGTTCCTGAGAAACTCCGAAATCGCCGCCAAAGGCGTGTTGCCAACCTGCCAGGACACCGGTACGGCAATTATCATGGGTAAAAAAGGTCAGCGCGTTTGGACCGGCGGCGGCGATGAAGCGGCCCTCTCCAAAGGCGTATTTAATACCTATATTGAAGATAACCTGCGCTACTCGCAAAACGCGGCGCTGGATATGTACAAAGAAGTGAATACTGGCACCAACCTGCCCGCACAAATCGATCTGTACAGCGTGGACGGTGACGAATACAAATTCCTGTGCGTGGCCAAAGGCGGCGGCTCAGCCAACAAAACCTATCTGTATCAGGAAACCAAAGCGCTGCTGACTCCCGGCAAACTGAAAAACTTCCTGGTTGAGAAAATGCGCACGCTGGGTACTGCAGCTTGCCCGCCGTATCACATCGCATTCGTCATTGGCGGGACGTCAGCGGAAAGTACCCTTAAAACGGTGAAATTGGCCAGCACACACTACTATGACGCGCTGCCGACTGAAGGTAATGCTCACGGCCAGGCGTTCCGCGATCTCCAACTGGAACAGGAACTGCTGATCGAGGCACAGAAACTCGGCCTTGGCGCTCAATTTGGCGGGAAATACTTCGCACATGATATCCGCGTGATCCGCCTGCCTCGCCACGGCGCATCCTGCCCGGTTGGTATGGGCGTTTCTTGCTCCGCAGACCGTAATATTAAAGCCAAGATTAACCGCGAAGGGATCTGGATTGAAAAACTGGAACATAACCCAGGTCAGTACATTCCGGAATCTCTACGCCAGGCGGGTGAAGGTGAAGTGGTTAAAGTTGACCTTAACCGCCCAATGAAAGAGATCCTCGCCCAGCTCTCTCAGTACCCGGTTTCTACTCGTCTGTCACTGAGCGGTACTATCATTGTCGGTCGTGACATTGCCCACGCGAAGTTAAAAGAACGTATTGAGTCCGGCGAAGGTTTACCGCAGTACGTGAAAGATCATCCGATCTACTACGCGGGTCCGGCCAAAACGCCTGCAGGCTATCCGTCCGGTTCTTTAGGCCCAACCACCGCGGGTCGTATGGACTCCTACGTTGACCTGTTGCAGTCTCACGGCGGCAGCATGATCATGTTGGCGAAAGGTAACCGCAGTCAGCAAGTGACTGACGCCTGCCACAAACACGGCGGCTTCTACTTAGGCAGCATCGGTGGTCCGGCAGCGGTACTGGCGCAGCAGAGCATTAAGCATCTGGAATGCGTGGAATACCCGGAGCTGGGAATGGAAGCTATCTGGAAAATCGAAGTAGAAGATTTCCCTGCTTTCATCCTGGTCGATGACAAAGGCAACGATTTCTTCCAGCAAATCGTCAGCAAACAATGCGCTAACTGCGCGAAGTAACCCATTCGGCCCGGCACTGGACTGGCACTAAATTTTTGGCGTCAGTCCAGCGATCCCCCCGGGCCAACTTTATCCCCCCATTTACTGGTATTGAATTTTTGCCGTTCACAGGGAATAGTGACCTTTTCCATTACGTGTGAATTCGCAATGCTCCGCACTCTGAACCCCACAATCTTGCACACTGGCGCAGTGTTCCTGGCGCTGATCCTTATCTACACCGGTATCTCTGCCTCGGAGAAAATCACCTGGCTGATGGAAGTCACGCCGGTCATTATTGTCGTCCCGCTGTTGCTGGCTACCATGAAGCAGTACCCATTGACGCCGCTGCTTTATACGTTGATTTTCTTGCACGCCATCATTCTGATGGTAGGCGGGATGTATACCTACGCCAAAGTTCCCGTCGGTTTTCAGGTTCAGGAATGGCTGGATCTCAGTCGTAACCCCTATGACAAGTTGGGTCACTTCTTCCAGGGGCTGGTACCAGCCCTGACGGCAAGAGAGATTTTAGTGCGCGGCAATATTGTCCGTGGTCGTAAGATGCTGGCATTTTTGGTCTGCTGCATAGCACTGGCGATTAGCGCAATGTATGAACTGATCGAGTGGTGGGCAGCGCTGGCAATGGGACAAGGTGCGGAAGACTTCCTTGGCACGCAGGGTGATCCGTGGGATACCCAGTCGGACATGTTCTGCGCCCTGCTCGGTGCGTTAACAACGATCCTCGCGTTGGCGGGCTGGCACAATCGGCAGTTGAAAACGGCCGGAGAGCGCTAACGCTTCTCCGGCAATCTGCGCTACCTACTGCGATACTTGATAACCAGAATCGGCAAGGCGAACAACAGTGTCAGAAAGTTCGCCATGCTGACAGCGGTATCTTCAATCAATAACCCATAAGCCAGCCACAACACCAGCCCGCACACAAACATCACATACATTAAACCGGAGATACCCTGGGTGTTGCGGGTGGTAATAACCTTAATCGCCTGCGGCAAAAAAGAGAGCGTCGTCAGCGTTGCCGCCAGATAGCCAATCCAGGAATGCCACTCCATAGCTAGGCCTTCACATCGCTGGCTACTACCACCGGAATCTCCGGAGTATTCGACTGTTTGACGGGCGACGGCACTTTTCGGTACTTATCCAGCAGGTGGATCTGAATCTTACGCAGCATATCGCCATTCAACCGGTAGTAACGGAAATAGAGCACCAGTGTCACAACGAAAAAAAGCGTGGGCAGCGCGATCATGATGAACTGCATGCCGAGGATGGTCTCAGCAGATTGCGTCGCATTCGGAACATAACCAATCAATCCCAGCACTACCGCAATAAAGAAAGCGGAAAACGCCGAGCCACCTTTGACTACCATTGTCTGCACGGCATAGGCAATACTCTCGCAGCGGACGTTAAACTTGTATTCACCGTAATCTACGGTGTCCGCCACCATAATCACCTGCAGTACCCAGAACAGCGCCGTACCAATGTTCAGAAGGATCCCTGCGGTAACAATCAGGAAAGTATTGTGGAATGCCCCCAGAGCCATAATCAGCAATACGCCTGCGCTGAGAACTGGCATAACCGAAGCGCCAGCCCACAGTACCCGGCGAGAAAGCGCCTTTGACAGACGGGGAAAGAGAATCAATGTCAGCAAGTTAGCTGCTCCGGCATAGGAGAGGTAGTATGGGAAAAGGTCAGCATCACCCACCACGTAGGTGAAGTAGTAAATCGCAAAACCTGTAATGATATTGGACGCCACGTTGTAAGCCAGCGCCATCCCCAGCAGGCAGGAAAGCTGATCGTTTTTGTAGATAAGCGCAAGGATTGATTTCAGCGTCAGCCGGGTGCTGTCTGCGGTAGCTTCGCTGTCAGAGGAATACACTTCATGCACATTGCGCAAGGTTACGAGGGTAGAAACAATAAAAAATGCGATCAGCACCAGCGTAAACATCTGAAAACCGAACCCGCGATCCGCGCCGCCAACATAGTTTACAAAGGGTAGCGTCACGCCCGCGGTGACAAACCCTGCAAGGCTGGCGAAAAAACGAGGGAACGGCACCAGTTGTTCACGTTCGCGTTTATCCAGCGTAATCGTGGGGACCAGCGACCAGAATGGAATATCCATAATGGTGTAGGTCATCCCCCACAATATGTACGTCACACAAACAAAAACGATTTGCGCCGTCCCCTCAAACAGATGTGCGCTAAAGAGCAAAAACAGCACCAACGAGTTCGCCAGCGTACCGAGTAAGATCCAGGGTTTAAATTTTCCCCAACGCGACCGGGTGGCATTCACTATCCACCCCATCACCGGATCGTTCAACGCGTTCCATATTTTTGCCACCAGGAACAAGGTTCCGACGACGCCCACCGATAATCCCACCACGTCGGTGTAGTAATACATCAGGTACATGTACACGATACCGATAGCGAAATCCTTACCGAACGCTCCAAATCCGTAACTGAGTTTTGTTGTCAGAGAGATGCTCATAGGGTATCGGGTCGCTGTTACCAGCGCCCGCCTTCTGTAAGAGGAAACGTCAGAGGTTAAACGCCGGATGCTCTGCCCGGCGTGATTGTGTATTAACGGTGCAGCCAGGCCGGCAGCCAGTCGCCGTGAGACGCGATCAGGTCGTCCACCAGCGCATAAATCTCTTCAATCCCCAGTACCGCGCCGGTATGCGGATCCATCATCGCCGCGTGATAAACACGATCGCGGTTCTCCGTCAGGATGGCTTCCGTTAGCAGAGTCTGAACATTGATATTGGTTTGCATCATAGCCGCCAAATGTGACGGGAGAGCACCGACTTTCGTTGGCTGAATACCATTCGCATCAACCAAACAAGCGACTTCAACACAGCAACCTTGCGGCAGGTTATCGATCAGACTGTCATTGCGAACATTGCCATACACGACGCTCGGTTCACCGGTCCAGATAGCGTTCATGATAGTGCTGGCATATTCGCGCGACGGTTTAATGTCGATCCGCTCAGCCGTTTTGTACTCTTCCAGCTCTTTTTTCCAGTTCGCCAACTGTTCCACACAACGTTTCGGATATTCATCCAATGGCACCTTATAGCGCTCAATCAGATCTTCACGCCCCGGTTTGATAAACCACGGCGTATATTCGGCGAAGTGCTCCGACGATTCGGTGACGAAGTACCCCAGTTTTTTGAACATTTCATAGCGCACAATGTTCTGGCAACGGGTATTTCCGTGAATATTCGGTTTCGGTGCCTGACCGGATTCATAGGCCGCCAGCAGCTCCGGGTAGAGATTCACATAGGCGCCGTCCGCCGTTTTGCGCTCCAGCTCCAGATAAAATGCCATATGGTTGATCCCGGCACTGCGATAGCGCAAAGAGGCAGGGTCAATGTTCAGATCGCGGGCCAACTCCTCCGCCGTCCCCTGCACCGAATGACACAGCCCAACCTGCTTAATATGCGGATAGCGCGCATACATTGCCCAGGTGTTCATCGCCATCGGGTTAACGTAGTTAAGCATGGTGGCCTGCGGACAGACTTCGGTCATATCCTCACAAATCTGCCATAAATGCGGAATGGTGCGCAGCGCGCGCATAATGCCGCCCGGCCCCAGCGTGTCGGCAATCGTCTGCTCCAGACCATGGCGTTTACACACCGTAAAATCGGTGACGGTACAGGGTTCATAGCCGCCGATCTGGAAAGCGACCACCACAAAATCAGCATCCTGTAATGCTGCTTTTTGATCGGTATAGCAGGTGATTCGTCCAGACGCGCCCGCAGAATCCATCAACTTGCGCACAACAACGTGTGACTCTTCCAGACGCGTAGGATCGAGATCCATCAAGGCGATATGCGCAGATTTAAGCGCATCGCGGTGAAAGACGTCCCCAAGAATATTTTTGACGAAAATCGTGGAACCGGCGCCGATAAAGGTAATTTTGGGTGCAGACATCATGACTCTCCAGAACATTAGTGAACACAGTCATGGTGGCACAGCGTATAGCTGAAAACTTCCGACTTCTCTGCTGAGCATTCCCATAAACTCAGATCATCACTCTGCACCCTATTGGATCTGAGTTTATGGGACAAAATTACCCAAAAAGCAGAGTATGTGGCCGCAAAATGTCGCTATGCTCAATGGTAACGGTCCAATTTGTGTCCTGATTCTCAGCCTTAATACGTGTTAAATGACATGATTCTGATAATTCAGGAAATGGAGCAACCATGAGCACATTACCGACATCGCCTCTTCCTCCCGATCCGCACATGTGCAGTAGCGATGAAGAACAAACCCGCAGCCCGCTATCGCTGTACTCAGAATATCAACGGATGGATATCGAGTTGCGCTCACCGCATGCTATGCCAGCCAGCCATTGGCATGGGCAGGTGGAGATCAATGTGCCGTTTGATGGTGACGTCGAGTATCTGATCAACAACGAAGTCGTACAGATAAAACAGGGACACATCACGCTATTCTGGGCCTGCACACCGCATCAACTCACGCGTCCAGGCAGTTGCCAAAGTATGGCTATCTTCAATTTACCGATGCACCTTTTCCTCTCCTGGCCGCTGGATCGCGAGTTGATCAACCATGTTACCCATGGAATGGTCATCAAATCGCTGGCGTCGCAGCAGTTGAGCACCTTTGAAGTTCAGCGCTGGCAACAGGAACTGAACAACCCGAACGAACAAATTCGCCAGCTCGCCATTGATGAAATTGGTCTGATGCTCAAGCGGTTTAGCCTTTCCGGCTGGCAGCCTATACTCGTCAATAAAACCTCGCGGACCCACAAAAACAGCGTGTCTCGGCACGCCCAGTTTTACGTCAGCCAAATGCTGAGCTTTATTGCCGATAACTACGATCAGGCGCTCACCATCAACGACGTCGCGGAACACGTGAAGCTCAACGCCAACTACGCGATGGGGATTTTCCAACGCGTGATGCAACTCACCCTGAAGCAGTACATCACGGCAATGCGGATCAATCACGTCCGCGCATTGCTTAGCGATACCGATAAAACCATTCTCGACGTTGCGTTGACCGCCGGATTCCGTTCCAGCAGCCGTTTTTATGACACCTTCAGCAAGTTTGTCGGCATGTCGCCGCAGCAGTACCGCAAACTAAGCCAGCAGCATCGGCAAACAATGGCTGGTTGATATCATTCGGCCATATCAGTATCAGCCAAAAAAATATTCCCCCTGTCGATAAACGGTGGTGAAAAACCGCCAACAAGCAAACGTAACCATATGTTTAAAAACAAATTAAACATAAATCAGACTATTTTTCACCCGCTTTACAGCCCGTTTTGACAGGATAATACTTGCCTGCGTCACATTCATACGGTGTGTCTGCAATTCATAGATTGCAACCTTTCCACAACCGGGTAAAAGATGATGAAAGTATTAATTGTTGAAAGTGAGTTTCTGCATCAGGACACCTGGGTCGGTAGCGCTGTCGAACGTCTGGCTGACGCATTAAGCCGCCAAAATGTTACCGTCATTAAGTCCACCTCATTCGACGATGGCTACGCAATCCTCGCCGCCAATGAAGCCATTGATTGCCTTATGTTCAGCTATCAAATGGAACAACAAGACGAACACCTGAACGTCAGGCAATTGATCGGCAAGCTCCACGAGCGCCAGCAAAACGTTCCCGTATTCCTGCTGGGCGATCGCGAAAAAGCCACCGCATCGCTGGATCGCGACCTGCTGGAGCTTGTCGATGAATTCGCCTGGATTCTGGAGGACAGCGCTGACTTTATCGCTGGCCGTGCCATCGCAGCGATGACTCGCTATCGTCAGCAGTTGTTACCACCGCTGTTCAACGCCCTAATGAAATACAGCAATGTCCATGAGTATTCCTGGGCTGCACCGGGTCACCAGGGCGGTGTCGGTTTCACCAAAACACCTGCCGGTCGACTGTACCATGACTACTACGGTGAGAATCTCTTCCGTACCGACATGGGGATTGAACGTACCAATCTCGGTTCTTTACTCGACCATACAGGCGCATTTGGGGAAAGTGAAAAAAATGCTGCCCGCGTGTTCGGTGCCGACCGTTCCTGGTCCGTAGTGGTCGGGACTTCCGGCTCTAACCGCACCATCATGCAGGCTTGTATGACCGACAACGACGTCGTGGTGCTGGATCGTAACTGCCATAAATCCATCGAGCAGGGGCTGATCCTCACCGGGGCAAAACCGGTGTACATGGTGCCAAGCCGCAACCGGTACGGCATTATCGGGCCTATCTACCCGCAGGAAATGCAGCCTGAAACTTTACGGAAAAAAATCAGCGAAAGCCCACTGACCAAAGGCAAAGCTGGGCAAAAACCGTCTTACAGCGTTGTGACCAACTGTACCTACGACGGTGTTTGCTACAACGCCAAAGAGGCGCAGGATCTGCTCGCACAAACCAGCGATCGCATCCACTTCGATGAAGCCTGGTACGGCTATGCTCGCTTCAACCCAATTTATGCCGATCACTACGCCATGCGTGGCGCGCCGGGCGATCATAACGGTCCTACCGTTTTTGCCACCCACTCGACCCACAAACTGCTGAATGCGCTCTCTCAGGCATCTTACATTCACGTTCGTGAAGGTCGTGGGGCTGTGAACTTCTCCCGCTTTAACCAGGCGTACATGATGCACGCCACCACCTCTCCGCTGTATGCTATCTGCGCCTCAAACGACGTGGCGGTCTCCATGATGGACGGTAACAGCGGCCTGTCGCTCACTCAGGAAGTGATCGACGAAGCAGTCGATTTCCGTCAGGCCATGGCACGGTTGTACAAAGAGTTTACCGCCGAAGGCGACTGGTTCTTCAAACCGTGGAACAAAGAAGTGGTAACCGATCCGCAGACCGGTAAAACCTATGACTTTGCCGACGCGCCAGCCACATTGCTGGCAACCGATCAGAACTGCTGGGTGATGCGTCCGGGTGAATCCTGGCACGGCTTTAAAGACCTGCCGGATAACTGGAGCATGCTGGACCCGATCAAAGTCAGCATTCTGGCACCGGGGATGGGCGACGATGGCGAACTGGAAGAGAACGGCGTACCGGCCGCACTGGTTACCGCCTGGCTTGGCCGCCACGGCATCGTGCCGACCCGAACCACCGATTTCCAGATTATGTTCCTGTTCTCCATGGGGATTACCCGCGGGAAATGGGGCACACTGATCAACACGCTGTGCTCTTTCAAACACCACTACGATGCCAATACCCCGCTGGCACAGGTGATGCCAGAACTGGTTGAGGAACATCCTGACACTTATGCCAACATGGGTATTCACGATCTGGGCGACACCATGTTCGCCTGGCTGAAAGAGAACAACCCAGGCAGCCGTCTCAATGCAGCCTACTCCGGTCTGCCGGATGCGGATATTACTCCGCGTGACGCTTACAACGCGATAGTCAGTGACAACGTTGAGATGGTGGCGATTGAAAATCTGGCGGGACGTATTGCGGCAAACTCCGTGATCCCTTACCCACCGGGAATTCCGATGCTGCTGTCCGGTGAAAACTTTGGCGATGCCAACAGCCCGCAAATTGGGTACCTGCGTTCGTTGCAGTCCTGGGACCACCACTTCCCTGGATTTGAACATGAAACCGAAGGAACGGAAATTATTGACGGTGTTTATCACGTTATGTGCGTGAAAGCATAAGGTCTCTTTTTAGATAGTCCGATGTTTAAGGTAGACATGTCATTCTTGAGTAATTCCTGAGTATTGCTGCAAAACAATAACACTGTCATACCTTTTTGCGCGGGACCACCCCGCGCTTTTTTTATACGCAAATAGCATCTTTCCACTTGCGTAAAAAAATGTGTACATAAGAAAAATCCCACCAAACATTGTAATTAATTTCAGACACGTTATTTTATTGCGGTCCTGGTTTCATCATACAATTTCAATTTAGCCGATTTGGCTCATCTGATGTTGAGCTACGGTGTTTTTTCATATTCCTGGAGTTGGGTATGAAGCTTTGCAGCAAAGAAGCTTGTGTTGTTGTATTAACGGAGAAGGATGTTTGGTTAAGGATTAACGGTAAAGAAGCCATCAGTTTAAAAGCTAATCATATGGCACTGGTGGCATGCGATAATAATATTATCGATTTTTCATCACTTAATAACGCATTGGTTGTACATATTAGCCGCGATATCATTAAAGACTATCTGCGCTTTTTAAATAAAGACCTTTCACAGATCCCACTCTGGCAACGCAGTGCCAGCCCAGTGATGACCTCAGCGTGTCTGACGCCGGATGTCTTCAGGGTGGCTGCCCAACATAGCGTAATGGACACAGTGAACGAAGCTGAAAGAGAGCGTACGCGCTCGCTACTGTTCACGGTGTTATCACGCTTTCTCGACAGCAAAAAGTTTATCTCTTTGCTCATGTATATGCTGCGCAACTGTATCAGCGACAGCGTTTATCACATTATTGAGAGCGATATACATAAAGACTGGAATTTAAGCATGGTTGCCAGTTGCTTATGCCTGAGTCCTAGTTTGTTAAAGAAAAAGCTCAAAAGTGAAAATACAAGTTACAGCCAAATAATTACCACCTGTCGCATGCGATATGCCGTCAATCAATTACTGATGGACGGCAAAAACATTTCCCAGGTATCTCAACTGTGTGGATATAACAGTACCTCATACTTTATCTCCGTATTCAAAGAGTTCTATGGGATGACACCTCTGCATTATGTTAGTCAACATAGGGAGCCATCCGCCGCCTGATTTTTAATCAGTTAGCGATAAGCCATAATAATATCAGCATTAGCGATACCCCAGCTCCGTCATCATTAAACAGACTTTTGACGAGGTATGATAAGGCGTCATTTATCCTTATCAGGAGTTAGAAAATATGTCGACGGATGCTGATGCTCACAAAGTGGGCTTAATCCCCGTCACCCTTATGGTGTCGGGGAATATTATGGGTTCCGGTGTATTCCTGCTACCCGCAAACCTTGCGTCAACTGGCGGGATTGCAATCTACGGATGGTTGGTCACGATTATCGGTGCTCTGGCACTGTCGATGGTGTACGCCAAAATGTCGTCCTTAGACTCCAGTCCCGGTGGTTCTTATGCTTACGCCCGCCGCTGCTTCGGTCCTTTTTTGGGCTACCAGACCAACGTGCTGTACTGGCTGGCCTGCTGGATTGGTAACATCGCCATGGTGGTCATTGGCGTCGGTTACCTGAGCTACTTCTTCCCCATCTTAAAAGATCCGCTGGTCCTGACGCTGACCTGTGTCGTCGTGCTGTGGATCTTCGTATTACTGAACATTGTCGGACCGAAAATGATCACCCGCGTGCAGGCCGTCGCAACGGTACTGGCGCTGGTACCAATTGTCGGGATTGCCGTCTTCGGCTGGTTCTGGTTCCGCGGTGAAACCTATATGGCGGCCTGGAACGTCAGCGGCATGAACACCTTCGGCGCGATTCAAAGCACTCTGAATGTTACCTTATGGTCATTTATCGGGGTAGAAAGCGCCTCCGTCGCGGCTGGCGTGGTTAAAAACCCCAAACGTAACGTACCTATCGCCACCATGGGCGGCGTGCTGATTGCCGCTGTTTGCTACGTGCTCTCCACCACCGCGATCATGGGTATGATCCCTAACGCGGCGCTACGTGTTTCAGCCTCTCCGTTCGGTGATGCCGCACGCATGGCGCTGGGTGACACCGCAGGGGCAATTGTCTCCTTCTGTGCTGCGGCCGGGTGTCTTGGTTCTCTGGGCGGCTGGACGCTGCTTGCCGGGCAAACCGCCAAAGCCGCAGCCGATGACGGCCTATTCCCACCAATTTTTGCCCGCGTGAACAAAGCCGGTACGCCAGTGGCCGGGTTAATTATCGTCGGCATTCTGATGACCATCTTCCAGTTCAGCAGCATGTCGCCGAACGCAGCGAAAGAGTTTGGTCTGGTCTCTTCGGTCTCCGTTATCTTCACCCTGGTGCCGTATCTGTACACCTGCGCCGCGCTGCTGCTGCTCGGCCATGGTCACTTTGGTAAAGCACGCCCGATGTACTTACTGGTGACCTTCATCGCCTTTGTCTACTGCATCTGGGCGGTTGTCGGTTCCGGAGCCAAAGAAGTGATGTGGTCGTTCGTCACGTTGATGATCATCACCGCGCTGTACGCACTGAACTACAACCGGATCCATAAAAACCCGTATCCACTGGATGCCCCGGTAAACAATAACTAACACCAACAATCGTCGTGGCCCGATGGCGTAAGTTCATCGGGCCAACGTTCTCCCACCGCTCTTCGAAACATCAACATTAAGAACTTAAGGTTGGCTTAATTTTACTTTGAGAGGATTTGCGCCACATAGTCGATGGAACCCCCTTAATGTTAAAGCTCTTGTTTAAAAGGCCCACTCTCGGGCTAATCAGCTGGCTTCTGCTGATTTCATTTTATCTTGCGACCTTCCTGAACATTGCGTTCTATAAACAAGTGCTGCAAGACCTGCCTCTGGACTCTGTGCGTAACGTGCTGGTGTTTTTATCAATGCCGGTGGTCGCGTTCAGCGTCATGAACATTGTGCTGACACTGGCCTCATTCCTGTGGCTTAATCGCCTGGTGGCGTGCATTTTCATTTTGGTTGGCGCATCGGCCCAATATTTCATCATGACCTACGGCATCATCATCGACCGCTCAATGATCGCCAATATGATGGACACCACCCCCGCCGAAACCTTTGCTTTGCTGACGCCACAACTGCTCATCACGCTCGGGGTGAGCGGCATTCTGGCCGCACTTATTGCCTGCTGGGTAAAAATCAAACCGATCACGTCTGTCATGCGCAGCATACTGTTTCGTGGCGCGAACATTCTGATCTCCGCACTGCTGATCGTGCTGGTCGCTGCGTTCTTCTATAAAGATTACGCTTCACTGTTTCGCAACAACAAAGAACTGGTGAAATCCCTCAGTCCATCCAACAGCATTGTGGCGACGTCATCCTGGTATTCACACCAGAGGCTGGCCCACCTGCCGCTGGTACGCATTGGCGAAGATGCACACCGCAATCCGTTGATGGTGAAAGAAAAGCGTAAGAACCTGACGATTGTGGTTCTCGGCGAGACTTCACGTGGCGATAACTTCTCGCTGTCAGGCTATTCGCGCCAGACCAACCCGCTGCTGGAAAAAGATAATGTGGTCTATTTCCCCCGCACAACGTCCTGCGGAACGGCAACGGCAGTATCAGTACCCTGCATGTTCTCGGATATGCCACGCGCGCACTACGACGAAGAACTGGCGCAGCATCAGGAAGGCGTGCTCGACATTATTCAACGGGCGGGAATTAACGTTCTGTGGAACGATAACGACGGCGGCTGCAAAGGGGCTTGTGACCGGGTTGCACACCAGAATATGACTAAGCTGAACCTGCCGGGGCAGTGTATTGACGGTGAATGCTACGATGAAGTCCTGTTCCACGGGCTGGAAGAGTACATTAATAACCTGAAAGGCGACGGCGTGATTGTGTTGCATACCATCGGCAGCCACGGTCCGACCTATTACAACCGCTATCCTGCGCAGTTTAAGAAATTTACGCCAACCTGCGATACCAACGAAATCCAGACCTGTTCACAGCAACAGTTGGTCAATACTTACGACAACACTATTCTTTACGTTGACTATATTGTTGATAAAGCAATCAATATACTGAAAGAGCACCAGGATAATTTTACCACCAGCCTGGTCTATCTTTCCGATCACGGCGAATCCTTAGGAGAAAATGGCGTCTATTTGCACGGCCTGCCGTATTCGATTGCACCTGATACGCAAAAACATGTGCCGATGCTGCTGTGGCTCTCCGAGGATTATCAGCAACGCTATCAGGTCTCTCAGACATGTTTGCAAAAACGGGCAAGCTCAGAAGATTTCTCACAGGATAATCTCTTCTCAACCCTGCTGGGATTAACGAGCGTACAAACACAGAAATATCAGGCGGCGGATGATATTCTGCAACCCTGCCGGGGAGGCTAAACGAATGAAAATCCTGATTGTTGAAGACGATACGTTGTTATTACAGGGACTGATACTCGCCGCGCAAACAGAAGGCTATGCCTGCGACGGCGTATCAACGGCCCGCGCAGCGGAGCAGTGTCTGGAGAGCGGACATTACAGTCTGGTGGTCCTCGACCTGGGCTTACCGGATGAAGACGGCCTGCACTTTCTGAACAGAATCAGACAGAAAAAATACACCGTGCCGGTACTTATCCTCACCGCCCGCGACACGGTGAAAGACCGGGTCAGTGGGCTGGACGTGGGGGCAGATGACTACCTGGTCAAACCGTTCGCACTGGAAGAACTGCACGCCCGCATCCGGGCACTGCTGCGTCGTCACAACAATCAGGGTGAAAGTGAACTCATTGTCAGCAATCTGACGCTGAATATCGGTCGTCGCCAGGTGTGGATGGACGGGCAAGAGGTTATCTTAACGCCGAAAGAATACGCACTCCTGTCGCGCCTGATGCTCAAAGCGGGCAGCCCGGTACACCGGGAAATTTTGTATAACGACATCTACAGCTGGGATAACGAACCGTCGACCAATACGCTGGAAGTGCACATTCACAACCTGCGCGACAAAGTCGGAAAATCTCGCATCCGCACGGTCAGGGGATTTGGCTATATGCTGGTTGCCACTGAGGAAAGCTAAGTGAAGCTGCTGCAATATCTAAAACAACCGCTCCCGCTTCGTCATCGCCTGATGCTAACGATTGGTCTTATTCTGCTGGTCTTTCAGCTGATTAGCACTTTCTGGTTGTGGCATGAAAGTACCGAGCAAATACAGTTATTCGAACAGGCATTGCGCGAAAATCGCAACAACGATCGCCACATCATGCATGAGATCCGCGAGGCCATCGCCAGTCTGATCGTCCCCGGCATCTTTATGGTCAGCCTGGCGCTGCTGATTTGCTACCAGGCAGTGCGACGTATTACTCGTCCGCTGGCAGATCTGCAAAAAGAGCTGGAGGCGCGGGCAGCCGATAACCTGACCCCGATTGAAATTCACAGCTCAACCATTGAGATCCAGGCGGTTGTCTCCGCGCTCAACGACCTGGTAACGCGGCTAACCAGCACGATTGAAAACGAACGCTTATTTACCGCCGATGTCGCTCACGAACTGCGCACACCGCTGTCAGGCGTGCGCCTGCATCTGGAATTATTATCCAAAACCCATAAGGTCGACGTTTCGCCGCTAATTGCCCGGCTAGATCAAATGATGGACAGCGTATCGCAACTGCTGCAACTCGCCCGCGTCGGACAGTCGTTTTCGGCCGGGAGCTACCAGCATGTCAAGCTGCTGGAGGATGTTATTCTGCCCTCCTACGATGAACTCAGCACCATGCTGGACCAACGTAAACAGACGCTGCTCCTGCCACAAAGCGCGGCGGACGTTGTCGTGCCTGGTGATGTTACGCTGTTGCGGATGCTACTACGAAATCTGGTGGAAAACGCGCATCGTTACAGCCCGGAAGGCACCCATATTACGATTAGCCTGAACACAGAGCAGGATGCCGTCCTTGCCGTTGAAGATGAAGGGCCGGGCATTGATGAAAGTAAATGCGGGGAGTTGAGTAAAGCGTTTGTGCGTATGGACAGCCGCTTTGGCGGAATTGGACTGGGGCTGAGCATTGTCAGTCGCATCACCCAGTTACATCAAGGGCATTTCTATTTGCAAAATCGCCAGGGAGCCAACGGCACTCGCGCATGGGTGGAATTGGCGAAAATTCAGTAAGAGCTCACCCATACATACAAAAAGCTGCTGACGATCAGCAAACTGCACACGGTGGTCAAACTTTCATAAATACGGGTTTTCATGACACTCTCCTCCGAAACTATGGAGGAGAGTTTGCCTGAAGGATATTAAGCCAACCTTAAGGCCACGCGCCGGATGGCGGCTGACGCCTTATCCGGCCTACAAAGTACAATGCTACCCGTAGGCCTAAAAGCTGCGTGCCATCAGGCAGTGACACGATTACTCATCAATACGCGGATGCTGCTGCACCAGACGCGTGCGCTTAACCTGTAGTTCAGCAATTTCCTGATCGATATCTTCGATTTTCTGTTCAATGTTATCGTAGTGTTCGCCGAGGATCTCTTTCGCTTCCTGAATATCCGAAGCGGCAGGCGTGGCCCCTTTCAGCGGCTGATTGGCGGTCTCTTTCATGGTCACGCCGGTAATTAAACCAACCACCGCAATCACCATCAGATAATAAGCAGGCATCATCAGATTCTGCGAGCTTTCCACCAGCCATGCGGCCAATGTCGGAGTCAAACCAGCAATCAATACCGAGATATTAAACGCGGCGGCCAGTGCACTGTAGCGAATATGCGTCGGAAACATCGCCGGTAACGTTGACGCCATCACCCCGGTAAAGCAGTTGAGGATCACCGCCAACATCAGCAACCCGGCGAAAATCAGACCGATAACATTACTGTTAATCAGGATAAATGCCGGAATCGCCAGCACAAACAGCGCAATACTGCCCATGATCACAAACGGACGGCGCCCGAAGCGGTCGCTGAGCAACCCCATAATCGGCTGCACAAACAGCATACCAATCATGATGGCGATAATAATCAACACACCGTGGTCTTCGGAGTAATGCAGGTTATGCGACAGGTAGCTCGGCATATAGGTGAGCAGCATGTAGTAGGTGACGTTGGTAGCAATCACCAGACCAACACATGCCAACAAGCTGCGCCAGTGCTTAGTCGCAATCTCTTTAAACGAAACCTTCGGACCTTCCTGTAGACCCTGACGATCGCCCTGCTCCAGTTTATCCACGTGCTGCTGGAACGCCGGCGTCTCTTCCAGCGCATGACGCAGGTACAGACCAATCAGCCCTAATGGTAGCGCCAGGAAGAACGGAATACGCCAGCCCCACTCAAGGAAATTTTCCTCGCCGACGACGGTTGAAATCAGAACCACCACGCCCGCACCCAGCACAAACCCGGCAATCGAGCCGAAGTCCAGCCAACTGCCCATAAATCCACGCTTACGGTCCGGCGAATATTCCGCGACAAAAATCGACGCCCCGGTGTACTCTCCGCCGACCGAGAATCCCTGCGCCATCTTACACAGCAGCAGCAGAATCGGCGCCCAGATACCAATTGAGGCATACGAGGGAATAAGACCGATACAGAAGGTACTTATCGACATAATCACAATGGTGATAGCCAGTATCTTCTGACGACCGTATTTATCGCCGAGCATACCGAAGAACAATCCGCCAAGCGGTCGAATCAGAAAGGGAACAGAGAAGGTAGCGAGTGCAGCAACCATCTGCACGCTGGGGTCAGCCCCCGGGAAGAACACTTTACCTAATGCGTAAGCAACAAATCCATAAACACCAAAATCGAACCATTCCATCGCATTACCTAACGACGCTGCGGTAATGGCTTTTCGCAATTTACCGTCATCAATGATGGTAACGTCGCGCAGCGTTATCGGTTTTATTTTTTTCCTTTTTAGCATACTCGTCCTCATAGACTTAGCCCTGTCACGCTCCAGTTCGAGTCCCCCAACGCCCATGCGTCAAGGTCATCACCGAGCGGGGAACGCACAGGCGCATTCCCTGTAACAAGCGTAGCAGGTTTACTTACACTGACGAGAAACGCACAGTACAACCGAACCTGTTGACGCCTGATTGGGCGGTTAATGACCTCTTTACCCTAACAGCGTTTAAATTTGTGATCAACTTCACATATAGTTTTTCATTTCGTCAACATGCGTAAATTAGGTCATTCTTAGTCATCTTTTTTACATGTAACGCTTGTGATTTACTGACAATTAAATACAAGAATAAATCGCTTTATTGCACCAACAATCACAGCGGTCATTATTATTCTGCTAGCAAAAAAAACACCTAATCCCTTCACAAAAAGATCACAGCTTTTTTAATAATCAGAGCGACCGGGAACTTTTGCTCGGAATATGTGATGAAGATAACTAAAACATCGTTTTATTTTGATTGAATCAACGTTCCCATGAATGCAAACTAATTCCAGACGCAATATCCCTGGGAGCAGCAACACGCTCAACGTATGCCGCGTTAGATTTTATAAAACAAAGAGATAGCGATTTTCTTTGTAAAGAGAAACCAGTAACCATTTGAATTTATTAATTTTTACCCTCTTGCGCTAGTGTTAGCGGCGACAAGACATGAGGACGTTTATGAAAATTAAAGCCACGATTGAACGCATCCCCGGCGGAATGATGTTGATTCCTCTGTTATTAGGCGCAGTGTTAAATACGTTAGCTCCGGATACCGGTGCGTATTTCGGTTCGTTTACCAAAGGAATGATCAGCGGAACGGTACCGATTCTGGCAGTGTGGTTTTTTTGTATCGGCGCATCTATTGATTTACGGGCAACCGGCACGGTATTACGCAAGTCCGGTACGCTGGTAATAACCAAAATAGCCGTGGCGTGGGTAGTGGCAATGATTGCGGCTTCATTTATTCCTGATACCGGTATTCAAACCGGGTTCTTTGCAGGCCTCTCAGTTTTGGCAATTGTCTCCGCAATGGACATGACCAACGGTGGTTTGTACGCCAGCCTGATGAACCAGTACGGCACCAAAGAAGAGTCCGGCGCATTTGTGTTGATGTCTCTGGAATCCGGCCCGTTAATGACCATGGTGATCCTCGGCTCCGCGGGTCTGGCCTCCTTCGAGCCACACCATTTTATCGGCGCGGTATTACCGTTCCTGATTGGCTTTACATTAGGCAACCTGGATCATGACCTGCGTTCTTTCTTCAGCAAAGCCACACCGGTGCTGATCCCGTTCTTCGGCTTCGCATTGGGTAACACCATTAACCTGAGCGTAATCGTTGATACCGGTCTGCTGGGTATCTTGCTGGGTGTCGCGGTTATCGTCATCACCGGTATCCCACTGATTATTGCAGACCGTGTTATTGGTGGCGGGAACGGTACGGCAGGCGTGGCAGCCTCTTCAGCAGCAGGCGCTGCGGTGGCAAACCCGGTGATTATCGCCCAGATTAACCCGGCGTTCGAACCGGTTGCCGCATCCGCTACGGCGCTGGTTGCCGCCAGCGTAATTGTCACCGCCATTCTGGTGCCGATTATCACCGCGCTGTACGCCAAACGTTTTAATAAAAACCTGGTCGCCAACGAAACGGTGGCCACCCCGGCAGACTCTCTGCACCACTAACTCTGTCTTAGCCCCACTGACCGTCCCTGCTCAATTGATGAGTAGGGACGGTGCAAAAATCTCCTCAACCATCGCATCAGCCAGTCGTTTCGCCGAACACAATCGCGGCATTCCTAACGCCACATTTTGCCAACGCTGCGTCACCGACCAGCTCACTGGATGACGCTGCGCATCGCACCAGTCGCCTAACCAGCTCAGCATATCGTTATACTCGCCCGATCCGCCGACAACTGGCGTGCTGAGCCAATGATGATAGTAATGACGCGTAGCAGGCGCCGCATTCACGCTGTCCGCCAACGCCTGAGCGGCCATGGTTCGCAGGTTGTCTTTTAGCATTAACACCACATCGGCATTCGCTAAACGGCAGGCGTCACCGAAGGCTCCCCAGCGCAACTCCTCCAGCGCAACAAAACAGCGTCCAGGTAACGACCAACCGTCATATGCGCCAGCCCGCCAGCGGGTAAAAATTTGTTCGCTGTGTTCGCCCGCCTGAACCGTCAGACCACGCTGGGTCAGCGCCTTCTCTTTATACGCAGCGCGTTGGGTAAACCAGTCAGTCAGTGAATTTATTTGTTGTAAAAGACCGGGGGTTGAAAGCCCACGCGGGTGTTCGGTTTGTTGTAAAAACCTCAGCCCTTCGGCAATACGCACCAGCGCCAGATGGCCTGGGTCGATCATGCCCGCCAACTTCTCTACCAGCTTAAGACGCATCACCAGATGCTCGCTGGATACTCCCGCCATCACCCACGCCCGTAGTTGTGTCTGGGATAACACCTCCTGCGTCAGACGCGCGCGAAGCCGCTGCTGCTGTTGCAGAAAACCGCCGGAACGTTTGGTTTCATCTCCCTGAACCAGATCGACCATAAACTTCGGGTAGACACACTCCAGCGTCCTCCCGGGGCCTTCCAGTAAAACGTTAGTCATGTGTGCTCGGTTGCAAAAAGGGTATTGATATCGTCACGCAGCAAACGGGAATCTTCATAAAGCCATGCCGCAATCGTAATGCGCTGCTGCAATTGCTCATTCATTGCATTCACCGCGGATTCATTTTGTTGGCGTAGCGTCAGACTCTCACTCAGGCTCGCCTGCAATTGCGCCAGACACAGTGAAAAATCTGCAAAAAACGTGGCCATGCCTGCCGTAACGGAAATATCGACCTGAGCAACTAAAGCTTTACGAATTTGTTGGCAAAACTGGGAGACATACTGCACAAGGTTCTTATGCAAAGCGCCCATATCAATGAGATAACGCGTTTTTGTTTCGACGTAATCATTCCATCCCCAGTTGGGTTGATTTAGCCAACGAGAGAAAGTGTCACGTACCGCACCACCAGTAGACGGTGGATTTTCCACCGGGATATCCTGTTCAATGGCCTCGTTAAACAATTGGCGGGTATTGAAATTAAACATCGCTGTATGGAACGCTGGAAAACGGATCCGCGCACGAAAACCGGCGTGGTTTAGCTCCTCTTTCACCCTTTGCTCAATTGGCCGCATCGCGTCATTTAGCGCCCGGGAGAGTGTCGACTCAAGCTGTTCAAAACGCAGGGCTAAGTCACGGCTGATGCTTTCCTGCGCCGCCAGCAATACCCCCTCACAGGACGAGCGAATTTTATCTAACACAATTTTCGCCTGGCCTTCATCGTGCAGCACCAGCATTTCTCCGGCCATTTCTGCCGAGGAGACGCCAGCTCCCAGGCTATGTTGTGACATCATCAGGACGTTTTCTTTGACAAAGAACGTGTTGATACCGCAAAGAATCTCGGTTTGTTGCTCTCTGAGATAGGCTGCAGCAGCTTCCAGCGCCAGTTCTACTTCATGGCTGACTTCATCGCTCACCCGCCCCTGGCTCACTTCTAACTGCTGCATATCCTCTTCAATATGCGTGATGTTCAGCCGCAGTTTGTCATAGGCGACCGTTAACCCGTGAGCACGAAACTCCAGATATTCGTGCACGCTTTGCGCATAGTTCAATAACTTATGTGACGCTGAGCGTAGCGCATACAGCGATGCATTGGCGTAAGCGGCGTGAATCACTTTCTGGATAGGCTGTTCAAACAGCGAGTCTTCCCACAACAGGTCGGCGGCATGACGGATATGCTCCGTATCTTCAAGATCGGTGGTACGCCAGCGTCTGCCAAGCGCCGCTTCGGCAAAATCCTGCACCCAACGTTGCACCTGATGATCCGGCAGTCGCCCACGGGCCGTCAGCTCATGACGCGCCCTGTTTGCCAGATAGCCCCACATTGAGGAAACCGGATAGATTCTTTCAGGGGCAATGCCACCTTGCATCAACGTGCCAGAAATCAACGCCCGCACCTGCTCTTCATCGTCACTGTTGCGGTCTTTCTGATCGAACTTGTTCACCAGCGCATACAGCGGTACTGACTTGCCAACCGCCATAATCGCCTGACGCACTTCCTCATCAGAAATAGATTTCAATTGGGTGTAATCCAACACTGCCAGCACCGCAGAGGCCCGTACCAGCTGTTCATTAAGCATTTTTTGTAAGTGCGGTTGTCCCGCCTCGTTCGGCCCCGGCGTATCCAGCAACGTTAATTGCCCTGGGTAGCTTGCTTGTCCGGCCAAATGGACAAACTCAACCTCAATAACCGGAATATGCTCAATCGCGGCATAGGCAGCAAAAGGAAAATCGACATCCAATGCTTTTGACAGGCGCACCAGGTCGTTCAGACTTTTAAGGCAATGGAAAATAGGCTGTGCGCCAAGATAATACCGTTCAAATGCCACGCCGGTTTCAATATGCTGCAGCAGGACATTCATATCCTTGTCAATTTCCAGGGTCTGCGTAAGACGCAGGCGATCGCACTCGCGCACACGCTGCTGTAAAACCTTCATTAAGGCATCAATCGGCGCGACATGTGAAAAATGCAGGACTGGCTCTTTCTGCCCCGGCGTATGACGAATTAGCGTTGGTAACGCCGTCATGGGGCGATTACGATTAGGTAAAACTTCTGTCCCTACAATCGCGTTAATCGTCGTCGATTTTCCCGCTTTCATCGTGCCAACAATCGCCAGCACCATTTCCAGACGCGTAATCTTGCGCAACTCATTATTGAGCGTTGCTTGCTGGACATCCATGCCACGCGCGCTGAAGTGCAGGGGCTGAACAACCTGACTGCTATGCTCTCCTTGTTTTAGCGCGACATCATCCAACGACGTCATGGGCAATTTTTGCAATTGCCTGAGATGTTCAAGCGAGAGCATCAGCAAGCGTTCCGCTTCCTGACTTAATTCATATATTGTCTGTGTGTGCATGGAAAATCTTTCCTTAACGCAAATAGCATTGCTTTTATTTAGCCCAATCGTTTTATTTATAGATTTTTTGGCTTTTATAATTACGTGTGGAAATAATTAAAATCAAAACAACCAATTGATATTATTAAAATAAGTTTGGCGTACAACCGCTGGCCTGAAACCTCTCACTTATGTAATAAGTAAGAAAGATAAACAGCGTAGTTCAGTTTTAAAAAATGCCAGCTTAATCCCCCTACTAAAATTAAGGGGGATTGAGATATTCAATCACAATGACTTAGACATCCGCAGGCGATGTTACCTATGAATATCAGATATTTCGCCTCACCTTATCTTAAATAACCTGACGTAGCAATTTCCCTTAAAAAATATTACCCCATACTTTCATTGAGGTAAAAGCAAAGGGTCTTTACAGCAGATCATTTGCGTAATCACGCAGTAGTCCCGACAAAAGCAGGGATTTTATGTATAATTGCGGCCTTTTTCGGCAATCTGCCATTTTTTGGGCGCATTTGCCCCTGCTGACTTTTGAGGAAATCCACATGTCATTACCACACTGCCCACAATGCAACTCCGAATACACTTACGAAGATAACGGCATGTTCATCTGCCCGGAATGCGCGCACGAATGGAACGATGCTGAACCGGCACAGGACAGCGACGAACTGATCGTTAAAGATGCTAACGGCAACCTGCTGGCCGACGGCGACAGCGTTACCGTCGTGAAAGACCTGAAGGTAAAAGGTAGCTCTTCCATGCTGAAGATCGGTACCAAAGTGAAAAACATTCGCCTGGTTGAAGGTGACCACAACATCGATTGCAAAATCGATGGCTTTGGCCCAATGAAGCTGAAATCTGAGTTTGTGAAAAAGAACTGATGCAAATTGCCTGATGGCACTACGCTCATCAGGTCTACACCAGCTCATCTGCCAGGCGGGAAGCTCATACTTCCCGCCTGGTTTATTTATGCAGACGATAACTACACTTAACTGGTTTCTTTTACCTGAGGTAAAGATTATGCCGTTAAGTCCCTATATCTCCTTTGCAGGCAACTGCGCTGACGCTATCGCCTACTATCAAAAAACGTTAGGCGCTGAACTGCTCTACAAAATCAACTTCGGTGAAATGCCCAAATCGGCGCAGGATAGTGAAGATGGTTGCCCTTCAGGCATGAAATTCCCCGATACCGCCATTGCCCACGCCAACCTGCGCGTTGCGGGCAGCGACATCATGATGAGCGATAGCGCCCCGGACGGAAATGCTCACTACTCTGGCTTTACGCTAGTGCTCGACACGCAAAACGTCGATGAAGGCAAACGCTGGTTTGATAACCTGGCAGCAAACGGAAAAATCGAAATGGACTGGCAGGAAACCTTCTGGGCCCACGGTTTCGGTAAAGTGAGCGACCAGTATGGCGTGCCGTGGATGATCAACGTCGTCAAACAACAGCAACCCCCTACAGAGTAATCCAACGGGAGGCCAGCCCTCCCGTACTGTCATCAAATAGCGCTCAACTCTTCATCATCGAGTAACTATCCCTTAACGAAAACGTCACATTGATCCGCCACGATGGGGCCACTTTTTTAGGGAGGCCGCAGCATGCAAACGATTATTCGCGTCGAAAAACTCTCCAAGTCCTTCAATCAACATCAGGCGCTCAATGCGGTTGATCTGAACATCTGTTCCGGTGAGATGGTGGCTCTGCTTGGGCCGTCCGGCTCCGGCAAATCCACCCTTTTACGTCATTTAAGCGGTTTGATCGTCGGTGATAAATCACCCGGTAGCCGCGTCGAGCTGCTGGGCCGCACCGTTCAACATGAAGGCCGCCTGGCGCGCGATATCCGCAAAAGCCGCGCCCACACCGGCTACATCTTCCAGCAGTTCAATCTGGTGAACCGCCTGACAGTGCTGGAGAACGTCCTGATTGGCGCGCTCGGCAGCACGCCGTTCTGGCGCACCTGTTTTAGCTGGTTTACCGCTGAGCAGAAACAGCGTGCATTACAGGCGCTGACCCGCGTGGGCATGGCGCATTTTGCATACCAGCGTGTTTCCACGCTTTCGGGCGGACAACAACAGCGCGTCGCAATCGCCCGCGCGCTGATGCAGCAGGCCAAAGTGATCCTTGCCGATGAGCCGATTGCCTCACTGGACCCGGAATCCGCCCGCATCGTGATGGACACCCTACGCGACATCAACCAGACCGACGGCATCACCGTGGTCGTCACGCTGCATCAGGTAGATTACGCCCTGCGCTACTGCGAACGCATCGTCGCGCTGCGCCAGGGCAACGTCTTCTTTGATGGCAGCAGCCAGCATTTTGATAACGATCGTTGTGACCATCTTTACCGCAGCATGAACCGCGTCGAACAGAACGCGCAGGCTGCATAGTTCTAAAAAACCAGGCGTTATTGGCGCAGCCAGGCTGGAGACGGCCAGCGCGGAAAAACCGGAGCGTACACGCAGTACGTGAGGATTTTGAGCACTGCCCGGATTCAGGCTGGCAAGTGAAATAGCCTGGAACAATGACTAATTAAGGAAACGACATGAGCTATAAGACAGTTGCCGCGCTGGCTTTCACCAGCATGTTTAGCGTCAGTACCTTGTTAAGCCCGGCGCATGCCGAAGAGCAAGAAAAAGCGCTGAACTTTGGCATTATTTCGACCGAGTCACAGCAAAACCTGAAGCCGCAGTGGGAACCGTTCCTGAAGGACATGGAAAAATCACTGGGCGTGAAAGTGAACGCCTTCTTCGCCCCGGACTACGCCGGGATCATCCAGGGCATGCGCTTTAACAAAGTGGATATCGCCTGGTACGGCAACCTCTCGGCAATGGAAGCGGTGGATCGCGCTAACGGGCAAGTGTTTGCCCAGACCGTTGCCGCCGACGGATCCCCGGGTTACTGGAGCGTGTTGATCGTTAACAAAGACAGTCCGATCAATAACCTGAACGATCTGATCGCCAAACGTAAGGATCTGACCTTCGGCAACGGCGATCCCAACTCAACGTCAGGCTTCCTTGTTCCCGGCTACTACGTCTTTGCCAAAAACAACATCTCCGCGAGCGATTTCAAACGCACCGTTAACGCCGGACACGAAACCAACGCCCTGGCCGTCGCCAACAAGCAGGTCGATGTCGCCACCAACAACACCGAAAACCTCGACAAGCTGAAAACTTCCGCGCCGGAAAAGCTGAAAGAGCTGAAGGTGATCTGGAAGTCACCGCTGATCCCGGGCGATCCGATCGTCTGGCGTAAAAACCTCTCCGAAACCACCAAGGACAAGGTGTACGACTTCTTTATGAATTACGGCAAAACGCCGGAACAGAAAACCGTACTGGAACGCCTTGGATGGGCACCGTTCCGCGCCTCCAGCGATCTGCAACTGGTGCCGATTCGCCAGCTGGCACTGTTTAAAGAGATGCAGGGTGTGAAGGACAACAAAGGGCTGAACGAGGAAGAGAAAACCAGCAAAACCTCGGCGTTGAAAGCGCAGCTCGATGACCTTGACCGTCTGACAGCCGCACTGGGCGCCATGACCAGCGTCACCAAAGCGGTGCAGTAACCCTGGTGCCCGGTGGCGCTTCGCTTACCGGGCCTACGGTGTTTTGTAGGCCGGATAAGACGCCTGCGCCGCCATCCGGCAATAACCTATGCACGGAGCTAAACATGCAAACCATCACCGTCGCCCCGCCCAAACGTAGCTGGTTCTCGCTGCTGAGCTGGGCCATTCTGCTCGCCGTACTGGTGGTCTCGTGGAAAGGTGCCGAAATGGCTCCGCTCACGCTGATCGAAGATTCCGGCAATATGGCAACCTTCGCCGCCGACTTCTTCCCACCGGACTTCAACCAGTGGCAAGACTATCTCGGTGAAATGGCCGTCACCCTGCAAATTGCCGTCTGGGGGACTGCCCTCGCCGTGGTGCTATCGATTCCCTTCGGCCTGATGTGCGCCGATAACCTGGTGCCGTGGTGGATTTACCAGCCGATGCGCCGCCTGATGGACGCCTGCCGCGCCATCAATGAAATGGTCTTCGCGATGCTGTTCGTGGTCGCCGTCGGGTTAGGGCCATTCGCCGGGGTGATGGCGCTGTTTATCCACACTACCGGGGTACTCTCCAAGCTGCTTTCCGAGGCGGTAGAAGCCATTGAGCCGGGTCCGGTAGAAGGTATTCGCGCCACCGGAGCCAACAAAATTGAAGAGATTCTGTACGGCGTTCTGCCACAGGTCATGCCGCTACTGATCTCCTACTCGCTGTATCGCTTTGAATCCAACGTTCGCTCGGCCACGGTAGTCGGCATGGTGGGCGCAGGTGGTATTGGCGTGACCTTATGGGAAGCGATTCGCGGCTTTCAGTTCCAGCAAACCTGCGCCCTGATGGTGTTAATCATCGTCACCGTCAGCCTGTTGGATTTCCTTTCCCAGCGTTTGCGTAAGCACTTTATCTGATTAGCGAGGCATTGATTGCTATGCACTTGTCTACACATCCGACCAGCTATCCAACGCGTTATCAGGAAATTGCCGCGAGACTTGAGCAGGAGCTACGTCAACATTATCGCTGCGGTGACTATCTGCCCGCCGAGCATCAGCTTGCCGCGCGCTTCGAGGTAAACCGCCACACCCTGCGCCGCGCCATTGACCAGTTGGTTGAACGCGGTTGGGTTCAGCGTCGCCAGGGAGTCGGCGTGCTGGTGCTGATGCGCCCGTTCGATTACCCGCTTAATGCCCAGGCACGCTTTAGTCAGAACCTGCTGGACCAGGGCAGCCACCCCACCAGCGAAAAACTGCTGGCGGTGCTGCGTCCGGCCTCCAGCCACATTGCCGATGCGCTCAGCATAAACGAGGGCGATAACGTGATTCACCTGCGCACCCTGCGCCGGGTTAACGGGATCGCACTGTGCCAGATCGACCACTATTTTTCCGACCTCACGCTGTGGCCGCTGCTGCAAGGCTTCAACAGCGGCTCACTGCACGACTATCTGCGTCAACAATCCGGTCTGACGCTACTGCGCACGCAAACGCGCATCAGCGCCCGCCGCGCGCAGGCCAAAGAGAGCAAGGTGCTGGAAATCCCCAATATGGCGCCGCTGCTGTGCGTGCGCACCCTGAACCACCGTGAAGGCGAAGAACACGCGGCGGAATACTCCGTCAGCCTGACCCGCGCCGACATGATCGAATTCACTATGGAGCACTGAATGCATTTCGATACCGCCACCCGCCAGCGCTGGATGCGCGCGCTGGCTTACAGCAATGCCGATGCCCTGAACGCCCGCATCAACGCGCTCAAACTGACGCCGGACTATGAACTTATCCGCGCACCGGAAAGCGGACTGATGCAGATCCAGGCCCGTATGGGCGGTACCGGTAACCGCTTCTTTGCCGGTGACACCACGCTTACCCGCGCAGTGGTACGCCTGAAGAGCGGCACGCTGGGTTACAGCTACCTGCTGGGACGCAATAAACAACATGCCGAGCAGTGCGCGGTAATTGACGCGCTACTGCAGGAACAAACGCATTTCCAGAACCTAATGGAAACCTTAATTGCCCCGCTGGAAGCGGAACGCGATGCGTTGATTAACGCACGCTGTGCCGAAGTCAACGCCAGCCGGGTCGACTTCTTCACGCTGGTACGCGGAGATAACGCATGACCTTACAGACCGCATTTAATTTACCCGTTCAGGATGCTCAGCAGAGCTTTCGTCGCCTGCTGAAAGCCATGAGCGAACCGGGCGTAATCGTCGCCCTGCATCAGCTGAAACACGGCTGGCAGCCGCTGGGTCTGGCGACCACCAGCGTGCTGCTGACCCTGGTCGATGGCGACACGCCGGTCTGGCTGGCGCCGTCGATGGATAACGATATCGTCCGGCAGAACCTGCGTTTTCACACCAACGCGCCGCTGGTGGAGCAACCACAGTTGGCGGCCTTTGCCGTCGCCGACGAACGTATCAGCAGCGAACAGCTTAACGCCCTCTCCGCCGGTTCAGCCGTCGCACCAGAAACCAGCGCCACGCTGATTGTGCAAGTCTCAGGCTTAAGCGGTGGACGCATGCTGCGTCTGACCGGCGCGGGCATCGCCGAAGAGCGCATGATCGCGCCACAGCTGCCGGAATGCCTGATTCACGAACTCACCGAACGCCCGCACCCATTCCCACTGGGGGTCGATCTGATCCTCACCTGTGGCGAACGCCTGCTGGCTATTCCGCGAACCACCCATGTGGAGGTGTGCTGATGTACGTCGCCGTCAAAGGGGGCGAAAAGGCGATAGCCAACGCCCACGCCCTGCAGGAAAACCGACGCCGGGGCGATGAGACCATTGCTGAACTGAGCGTGGCGCAAATCGAACAGCAGATGAACCTGGCCGTTGATCGGGTGATGACCGAAGGTGGCATCGCTGACCGCGAACTGGCTGCGCTGGCGCTCAAACAGGCCAGCGGCGATAACGTCGAGGCCATCTTTTTGCTCCGCGCCTACCGCACTACGCTGGCAAAGGTAGCTGTCAGCGAACCGGTTAACAGCGCAGAAATGCGTCTTGAGCGCAGAATCTCCGCGGTCTACAAGGATATTCCCGGCGGGCAGCTGTTGGGTCCAACCTATGACTATACCCATCGCCTGCTGGATTTTACCTTACTGGCCAATGGCGAAACCCCGCCTCTGCGCAGCGCAGACGGCGCGCAGGATGCCTCCCCGCACGTCTTTTCCCTGCTGGCGAACCAGGGCCTGGCAAAACGTGAAGAGGATGATGGCGCGACACCCGACGACATCACCCGCACGCCGCCGGTTTACCCCTGCTCACGCGCTTCACGTCTGCAACAGCTGATGCGTGGTGACGAGGGATATTTGCTGGCGCTGGCCTACTCCACCCAGCGCGGCTACGGGCGCAACCACCCGTTTGCCGCCGAAATCCGTAGCGGCTATGTGGCACTGGAAACCGTACCGGAAGAGCTGGGATTTGCGGTGAACGTCGGCGAACTGCTGATGACGGAATGTGAAATGGTCAACGGTTTTGTCGCGCCAGAAAATGAATCCCCCCATTTTACCCGCGGCTACGGGCTGGTGTTCGGTATGAGCGAACGTAAAGCGATGGCGATGGCGCTGGTGGACCGCGCCCTACAGGCAGCCGAATACGATGAAACGGTCACAGGACCGGCGCAGGATGAAGAGTTCGTGCTGGCGCATGCGGATAACGTCGAGGCGGCGGGTTTTGTTTCGCACCTCAAACTTCCCCATTACGTCGATTTCCAGGCCGAACTGGAACTGCTCAAACGCCTGCAACAGGAGGCCACCCGTGACCACTAACCTCTCCGGCTACAACTTTGCCTATCTTGATGAGCAGACCAAACGCATGATCCGCCGCGCAATTCTGAAAGCGGTAGCGATCCCTGGTTACCAGGTACCGTTTGGCGGACGTGAAATGCCGATGCCATACGGATGGGGAACCGGCGGCATTCAACTTACCGCCAGCGTGATTGGCGAGCCGGACGTGCTGAAAGTGATTGACCAGGGCGCGGACGACACCACTAACGCCGTATCGATTCGTAATTTCTTCAAGCGTGTGACCGGAGTGAATACCACTGAGCGTACGGAAGATGCGACGCTGATCCAGACCCGCCACCGCATCCCGGAGACGCCGCTGGTGGAAGATCAAATAATCATCTTCCAGGTACCGATCCCCGAGCCGCTGCGCTTTATCGAACCGCGTGAAACGGAAACTCGCACCATGCACGCGCTGGAAGAGTACGGCATCATGCAGGTGAAACTGTATGAAGATATCGCCCGCTTTGGTCATATCGCTACCACTTACGCCTATCCGGTGAAGGTCAACGACCGCTACGTCATGGACCCGTCGCCCATCCCGAAATTCGACAATCCGAAGATGGACATGATGCCGGCCCTGCAACTGTTTGGCGCAGGCCGCGAAAAACGCATCTATGCCGTTCCACCTTACACTCGCGTGGAAAGCCTCGATTTCGACGATCACCCGTTTACCTTGCAGAGCTGGGATGAACCTTGTGCCATCTGCGGCTCAACCCACAGCTATCTCGATGAAGTGGTGCTCGATGACAGCGGCAAACGCATGTTTGTCTGCTCCGACACCGATTACTGCCGCCAACAGAGCGAGGCCCTCAGCAAATGACGCAACCGCTGCTTTCAGTCAACAACCTGACCCATCTCTACGCGCCGGGCAAGGGCTTCAGCGATGTCTCTTTTGACCTGTGGCCAGGCGAAGTGCTGGGTATCGTCGGCGAGTCCGGTTCTGGCAAAACCACGCTGCTGAAATCGATCTCTTCACGGCTGACGCCGCAGAGCGGTGAGATTTTGTATCAGAACCGTTCGCTGTACGGCATGAACGAGGCCGACCGTCGCCGTCTGCTGCGCACCGAATGGGGCGTGGTGCATCAGCATCCGCTGGATGGCCTGCGCCGTCAGGTCTCCGCCGGCGGCAATATCGGCGAACGCCTGATGGCCACTGGCGCGCGTCACTACGGCGACATCCGCGCCACCGCGCAGCGCTGGCTGGAGGAGGTGGAGATCCCTGCCTCGCGTATCGACGACCTGCCAACCACCTTTTCCGGCGGTATGCAGCAGCGCCTGCAGATCGCCCGCAACCTCGTCACCCATCCCAAACTGGTGTTTATGGACGAACCCACCGGTGGGCTGGACGTTTCTGTACAGGCCAAACTGCTGGACCTGCTGCGCGGCCTGGTGGTGGAACTGGATCTTGCAGTGGTCATTGTCACCCACGATTTGGGTGTGGCGCGTCTGCTGGCAGACCGTTTGCTGGTGATGAAGCAGGGTCAGGTGGTGGAAAGTGGGTTAACCGACCGCGTGCTCGACGACCCGCACCATCCGTACACCCAGTTGTTGGTGTCGTCCGTTTTGCAAAATTAAACATCGGATGCCGGATGGCAGCTTACGGGGCGCTGTTTGTAGGCCGGATAAGCACAGCACCATCCGGCAATAAGAACCATGAGGCTCAAATGATCCGCGTTGAAAATGTCAGTAAAACCTTTGTCCTGCATCAGCAAAACGGCGTGCGTCTGCCGGTGCTGCAAAACGCCACGCTGGAAGTGAAAAACGGCGAATGCGTTGTGCTGCACGGTCACTCGGGTAGCGGCAAGTCCACGCTGCTGCGATCGCTGTACGCCAACTATCTGCCGGATGAAGGACACATCCACATTCGCCACTGCGATGAGTGGGTCGATCTGGTGCAGGCCCCGGCGCGCAAAGTGTTGGAAGTTCGCCGTTCAACCATCGGCTGGGTGAGCCAGTTCCTGCGCGTAATCCCGAGGATTTCCGCGCTGGATGTGGTGATGCAACCGCTGCTGGATCTGGGTGTCTCCCGTGAGGAGTGTGCAGCCAAAGCGGCTAACCTACTTACCCGCCTGAACGTGCCGGAGCGGCTGTGGCACCTGGCACCGTCGACCTTCTCCGGTGGCGAACAGCAGCGCGTCAACATCGCCCGCGGGTTTATCGTCGATTACCCGATTCTGCTGCTCGATGAACCCACCGCCTCGCTGGACGCCAAAAATAGCGCCGCCGTCGTCGCATTGATTGAAGAAGCAAAAGCCCGCGGCGCAGCAATTGTCGGTATTTTTCACGATCAAACCGTGCGCGACCGCGTAGCGGATCGTCTGCATCTGATGGGAACAACAGCATGATTATCAATAATGTAAAGCTGGTACTGGAAGATGACGTGGTGCAAGGATCGCTGGAAATCGAGGGCGGGGTCATTCGCGCCTTTGCTGAAAGTCCGAGCAGTCTACCTGAGGCGCTGGACGGCGAAGGCGGCTGGCTGCTGCCAGGGCTTATCGAGCTGCATACCGATAATCTCGACAAATTTTTTACCCCGCGCCCGAAGGTAGACTGGCCTGCCCACTCGGCGATGAGCAGCCACGACGCGCTAATGGTCGCCAGCGGCATTACCACCGTGCTGGACGCAGTGGCGATTGGCGATGTGCGCGACGGTGGTGACCGTCTGGAAAATCTGGAGAAGATGATCAACGCGGTGGAAGAGACGCAAAAGCGTGGGGTCAATCGCGCCGAGCACCGCCTGCACCTGCGCTGCGAGCTGCCGCATCACACTACCCTGCCGCTGTTTGAAAAACTGGTCGGTCGTGAGCCGGTGACGCTGGTGTCGCTGATGGATCATTCCCCCGGCCAGCGTCAGTTCGCCAATCGTGAGAAGTACCGCGAGTATTATCAGGGCAAGTATTCGCTCACCGACGAGCAGATGGCCCGTTATGAAGAAGAACAGTTAGCGCTGGCTGCGCGTTGGTCACAGCCCAACCGCACGGCGATTGCCCAGATGTGCCGTGAGCGCCAGATTGCGTTGGCGAGCCATGACGATGCCACCTGCGATCATGTGCTCGAATCGCATCAACTTGGCAGCGTGATCGCCGAATTTCCCACAACTTTCGAAGCCGCCGATGCCTCACGCCAGCATGGCATGAACGTGCTGATGGGCGCACCTAACATCGTGCGCGGCGGTTCTCACTCCGGCAACGTGGCGGCACATAGGCTGGCTGAGCTGGGGCTGCTGGATATTCTCTCCTCCGACTACTACCCCGCCAGCCTGCTCGATGCGGCATTTCGCGTAGCGGATGACGACGCTAACCGCTTTACGCTGTCGCAGGCTATTCGTCTGGTGACCCGCAATCCGGCGCGGGCCTTAAATCTCGACGATCGCGGCGTTATTGCCGAAGGTAAACGCGCGGATCTGGTGCTGGCGCATCGCAAAGGCGGCAACATCCATATCGACCACGTCTGGCGTCAGGGCAAAAGGGTATTCTGACTATGGGTAAACTGATCTGGCTGATGGGGCCGTCCGGCTCCGGTAAGGACAGTCTGCTGGCAGAATTGCGCCAGCAGGAACCGGCGCAACTGCTGGTGGCGCATCGCTACATCACCCGCGCCGCCAACGCCGGGAATGAAAATCATATTGCGCTAAGTGAACCAGAGTTTTTTACCCGCGCCGGGCAGAATCTGCTGGCGCTGAGCTGGCACGCCAACGGTTTCTACTACGGCGTCGGCGTGGAGATAGACCTCTGGCTGCACGCTGGTTTTGATGTGGTGGTCAACGGCTCGCGTGCGCATCTGCCCCAGGCGCAGGCCCGTTATGGCGCTTCTTTGCTTCCCATTTGCTTACAGGTTTCTCCGGCAATTCTCCGCCAGCGCCTGCAGGCTCGTGGGCGGGAGAGCGAAACGGAAATCGCCGCCCGTCTTGAACGCGCAGCCCGCTACGCCCCGTATGACTGCCACGTCCTGAATAACGATGGTAGTTTGCTACAGTCTGTCGATACACTGCTCGCACTGATGGGACGCAAGGAGAAGAAACATGTCTGTCTGTGAATTACGCCGCGCCACGCTCTACGATACCGATGCGGTTTACGCGCTCATCTGCGAGTTGAAGCAGGGTCAATTTGACCTGCAGGCTTTTAGCGCTGGTTACGCCGCTAATCTGCAAGATGCCAATATGCACTACCAGTTGGCACTGATCGACGGACAGGTCGTCGGCTTGATCGGTCTACACCTGCAGTTTCATCTGCACCACGCCAACTGGATTGGCGAAATCCAGGAACTGGTGGTGATGCCGCAGGCGCGAGGGTTAAGGGTCGGCAGCCAGCTACTGGCCTGGGCCGAAGCCGCCGCACGCGAAGCGGGCGCAGAAGTCGCCGAGCTTTCCACCAGCACCCAACGCCTTGACGCACACCGTTTTTACCAGCGCGAAGGCTATACCATGAGCCATTTTCGCTTCACCAAACCGCTGTAGGGGGAGCCATGAGTCTGACCATTACGCTAACGGGAACGGGCGGCGCACAGCTGGTGCCGACATTTGGCTGCGACTGTGCGGCCTGCCAACGAGCACGCTTACAGGCGCAATATCGTCGACGCCCTTGTAGCGGGGTGGTCAAATTCAACAATGCGGTGACGCTTCTGGACGCAGGGATCCCGCATCTGATGGACGACTGGCCAGCGGGCAGCTTCCAGCAGTTTCTGCTGACCCACTATCATATGGATCACGTGCAGGGGCTGTTTCCGCTGCGCTGGGGCGTGGGGGCGACTATCCCGGTGTACGGACCGCCGGATGAACAGGGTTGCGACGATCTGTTTAAGCATCCCGGCATCCTCGATTTTAGCCATACCGTCGCGCCATTCGTAGTGTTTGACCTGCAAGGATTGCAGGTCACGCCGCTACCGCTCAACCATTCAAAGCTGACGTTTGGTTATCTGCTGGAGACCGCACATAGCCGCGTGGCGTGGCTCTCCGATACCGCCGGACTTCCCGACAAGACGCTGAAGTTTCTCCACAATAACCAACCCCAGGTGATTATCATCGACTGCAGCCATGCCCCGCGCACCGAGCCACCGCGCAATCACTGTGATTTAAATACCGTTATCGCGTTGAACGACATTATCCGCTGTCCACGGGTGATCCTGACGCATATCAGCCATCAGTTCGACCTGTGGATGATGGAAAACCAGCTTCCCGCAGGGTTTGAGGCAGGATATGACGGTATGGAGATTATGCTGGAGTAAGGAAATTTGCCGGATGCGATGAAAACATCTTATCCGGCCGACAAGACGACAGTCAGGCGACTTTTCCATAAGCATAGAGAGATTGCAATGCATACATGCACTGTGCTCAAGTGCATGCATTAACATAAAATGGCGAGATGTTGAGCTGACAGCGAAATCCCTTACAGGGGATAAAATATTCTTACATTTAGATAGTTACAGTTAACGATCGTAATCTTCTTCCATTCTGCGTTCTTCGTCTTCTAACTGACGCCGTTCTTGATCAAGCTGGCGCTGACGGTCATCCAGTTGGCGACGTCGATCTTCAAACTGGCGGCGGCGATTGTCATATTGCCTGCGCCGGTCGTCACTCATCTGGCGCTGCCAGCTTTCATCACGGGAATCATCATAATCCCGCCCGTTGTCCGGTTTGTATGCGTCGTTTATCGCCTGCTGAATATTACCAATGGCGTCATCGATAATATCCGCCTGCGCCGATACGGTGGTCAGCATCAGCAAACTAAAAAGAAGGAATGTCGCGGAGCGTTGCATAAAACCAGCCTCATCAAGAAACTCGCCCCACGGTAACCAAAGCGTATTTGCGCGGGTAGCGGAGGAATCTCAATTACGCGAATGCCGCAGCGCCTGCGCCAGCTCTCCCCGGGTAAAAGGCTTACGCAATAGTGCCACATCCGGCAGCGCCGGGTTATGCGCCGGGCGTAAATCCTGACCGCTCATCAGCAAGATGGACAACTGCGGATAATGTGCCTGGGCATGGTTAACCACATCCACGCCGCTTAAACCACCAGGCAGCATTAAGTCGCTGATAAAAATATCAATCTCGGATGAAGCCGCCAGCATATGCATCGCCTGTTCGCCGTTGGCGGCCTCTAACGTCAGGTAGCCCAGCAGGTGTAATTGCTCGCACAACGTCTGGCGTACATCGTCCTCATCCTCGAGCACCAACACCAGTTTTTCATCGTTGGTCGTTGTGTGTTGCGCTACCGCTTCCACTTGAGCCTGCACCGGAACAACGGCGCGAGGCAGTTGCAGCCGGACAGTCGTTCCCTGCCCGGGGGCGCTTTCAATCTCCACCCGGCCACCGGACTGGCGCACAAAACCGTAAACCATCGACAGCCCAAGCCCACTGCCGCTGCCGGTCTGTTTGGTGGTGAAAAATGGCTCGAAGACCTGCGCTTTCACTTCCTGCGACATCCCACTTCCCTGGTCGGCTACCTCCAGCATCACCATGTCCTGCTTACGCCCATCGCTGCGCGTAACCCGTTGATTCCACGTACTGATTTTTATCGTGCCCGCCTGCCCGTCCATGGCGTCACGGGCGTTCATCACCAGATTGATAATGGCGTTTTCCAGTTGGCTGACGTCAATCCACGCGGGCCAGGCAGGCGACTGGGCTTCAATCTCCAGCGTCAACGTGGCCGGAAGAGAGTGGCGCATCAGTTCGCCCAGGTTTTCCAGCAGCGTTTTCAGCTCCACCGCATGAGGGTGCAATGACTGTTTGCGCGAAAAGGCCAGCAGCCGTTGGGTAAGCAGCGCCCCGCGCTCGGCGGCTTTTAGCGCCCGATTGACCCGTGGCGCATCGGGCGACTCCGGATTCACCAAATCCAGACTGCCAATAATCACCGCCAGCAGGTTATTGAAATCATGCGCTAATCCACCCGTCAGTTGCCCCACCGCCTTCAGCTTTTGGCTGTGCAACAGCGCTTCTTCCAGCCCCTGACGCTCGGTGCGATCGATTTCCATCTGGCTGGTTTTTTCTTTTAGCAGTCGAGTGGTGTGCTCCAGCGATGCCGTATTGCGGGCAAAGACGCTAAAGGCGCGGGCCAGCTCGCCCAGCTCATCGCGCCGCTGCAGGGCCGGGACACTGACGTCTGATTCACCGTGCGCCAGCCGGGTCATCGCCCGCGAAATGGCCGTTAGGTTGGAGCCGAGATTACGGTAGATATACCACCCGGCAAAACCGGTGATCACCACCGCCAGCAGCGCAAACACTAAAATAAACAACGCGCCGGATTGCAGTTCCTGATGGTTTTGCGCCACCCGCTGCTCTGAGATCAGCGCCACCTGCGAGGCATACTGGTTGATATCGCTGTTGAGGATCGCCACCAACGCTTTGATGTGGAACATATACCAATTGATGGCCAAATCACTTTGCTCCAGCGCGGAGGAGAGCGGCTCCAGCTTATGCAGCTCCTGGTTGAAGTCGTTGAGGATACCGCTAATCAGCGGATTGGCATGCAGCAAGGGAAGAGCGGGCATCACTGCATCCAGTTGTTTCACCACCGAACGCGGCGTGGGCGTGTCGATGGCGGCAACAATTAAGCGGTCCATCTGCCCCAGCAGCACATCGTCCTGCGCGCCAGTGAGCTTTTGCAGATGGCGTAAATAGCTTTGATTTTGATACAGCGAACTGAGCAGCGCGTTACGTTCCAGGTGCCGCCGCTGACCGCGCTGCAACATACCTTCCACGCTGCTTTGTAGCTCCTGGCTGCGCTGGATAATTCGCTCGACCAGCACCGGCTCCTGCTGTGCCAGCGGCGCGGTAGCCAGTTGTTCCAGCGACTGCTTCAGCGCCCTTTGCGTCTCCTGCAGCCGCTCCGCTTCCCCTTTGTATTCCAGCGCCCCGACTACCTGCGACAGCCGCACCGCCGCTGTCGCGACGTTCGCCGTATCCCGTGCCAGGTTCATGCTGCCGGTCATGTCGTCAACGGTTTGCTGCTGCACCTGCTCCTGGATCTGGCTTGCGTGCTGAAACCCCAGCACCGCCACGCCGCTCACCATCAGCGTGACCGCCACCACCAGCAGATTGAAGAACAGCAATCGTCCACGCGCACTGGCGAAAAAGTGACGTCCCGGTTGCGGCATATCACGCTCCGTGAAGAAAAATCGCAATATGACAAATATGAACGGCTTCTGACATTTTGCATTTACATTCCTGTGATGGACTGCTGATATCGGCCACCCCACAGGAGATCCGCCATGAGCAGGACACCGGTTCTGGAGATGCGCAACATTGCTAAAGCGTTTGGCAAATTTTACGCGCTGAAAGGGGTTGATTTAACGGTCTGGCCGGGCGAGATTCATGCCCTGATGGGCGAGAACGGTGCGGGGAAAAGCACCCTGATGAAGATCCTCGCGGGCGCCTATACCGCCACCAGCGGTGAAATCCTAATTGACGGTCAGCCGTTTCACATTCGCGGTCCCAAAGATGCACTCAGCGCAGGCATCACGCTGATTTATCAGGAGATGCAGCTCGCGCCGAACCTGACGGTGGCAGAAAATATCTTTCTTGGCAGCGAGCTGTCGCGCGGCGGTCTGGTCCAGCGTAAAGAGATGGTCATGCAGTCACAGAAAGTCATCGATCGACTCGGCGCCCAGTTTAAGGCCAGCGACCGTGTGATGACGTTGACCATCGCCGAACAGCAGCAGGTTGAAATTGCCCGTGCCCTGCACCGTAACAGCCGCATTCTGGTGATGGATGAACCCACCGCCGCCCTCTCCTCACGTGAAACCCACCGCCTGTTTGAACTGATCATGCGCCTGCGCGATGAGGGGATGGCGATTATCTACATCAGCCACCGCATGGCGGAAGTGTACGAACTCTCCGATCGCGTCAGCGTCCTGCGCGACGGGCAATATGTTGGCAGCCTGACCCGCGACAAGCTCAACGCCTCGGAGCTGGTGCGCATGATGGTGGGCCGTCCGTTGAGCGACCTGTTCAACAAAGAGCGCGACATTCCTTTAGGTAAAGCACGCCTCAACGTCCATCACCTTACCGACGGCCATAAAGTCCAACCGTGCAGCTTGCTGGTGCGCTCCGGGGAGATCGTCGGCCTGGCCGGGTTAGTCGGCGCCGGGCGTTCTGAACTGGCGCAGCTGATTTTTGGCGTGCGCAAAGCCATCGGCGGCATGATTGAAGTGGACGGTGAACCGGTGGTGATCCACTCCCCGCGCGAAGCAATTGACCACGGCATTGGCTTTCTGACGGAAAACCGCAAAGAGCAGGGATTATTTTTAGAGCTGGCAGCGGCAGAAAACATCACCATGGCAACGCTGGAACGTGACGCGAACTGGGGCATGCTCGATCGCAAAAAGGCGCAGGCGATTTCCGATGATGCCATCAAATTGCTCAATATTCGCGTCCCGCATGCCCAGGTCCGCGCAGGCGGCTTGTCCGGCGGCAACCAGCAAAAGCTGCTGATTTCGCGCTGGGTGGCGATCGGGCCACGCATTTTGATCCTCGATGAACCGACGCGCGGTGTGGACGTCGGCGCCAAAAGCGAGATCTACCGGATCATGAACGATATGGCGCGCAAAGGCGTGGCGATCCTAATGATCTCCAGCGAACTACCGGAAGTGGTCGGGATGAGCGACCGCGTGTACGTCATGCGCGAAGGCAGTATTGCCGGCGAGCTGAACGGACAAAGTATTACCCAGGAAAATATTATGACGCTGGCAACCGGCGTGAACGACTCCCATCATCAGGCGGTACCCCATGAATAATCCAACCACTCCCCAGCAGGTGGCGAAATCCGCCTCCGCAAAAAAAATGCTGATGAGCGATCTGATGCAAACGGTCGGTATCTTACCGATTCTCATCCTGATAGTGGCGGTGTTTGGCTTCATCGCGCCTAACTTTTTTACCGAGAGTAACCTGCTGAATATTACCCGTCAGGCGTCGATCAACATCGTGCTGGCCGCTGGCATGACCTTCATTATTTTAACCGGCGGCATCGATCTTTCGGTTGGTTCGATTCTCGGCACCACCGCAGTGGCAGCGATGGTGGTTTCGCTGATCCCGGAATTTGCCATGCTGTCAGTCCCTGCCGCACTGTTGCTCGGCATGGTGCTGGGGTTGTTTAACGGCGCGCTGGTCGCTTTTGCCGGCCTGCCGCCGTTTATCGTCACGCTTGGAACCTATACGGCGCTGCGCGGCGCAGCTTACCTGCTGGCCGACGGCACGACGGTGATTAACTCCAACATCAGCTTTGAGTGGATCGGTAACAACTATCTCGGTCCGGTTCCGTGGCTGGTGGTCATTGCGCTGGCGGTGGTGGTGGTGTGCTGGTTCATTCTTAGGCGCACCACACTCGGCGTTCATATCTATGCGGTTGGCGGCAATATGCAAGCCGCGCGCTTAACCGGTATCAAAGTGTGGCTGGTGCTGCTGTTCGTCTACGGCATGAGCGGTTTGCTCTCAGGTCTTGGCGGGGTGATGAGCGCCTCGCGGCTGTACAGCGCCAACGGCAACTTAGGCATGGGTTACGAGCTGGACGCCATCGCGGCGGTGATTCTCGGCGGCACCAGCTTTGTTGGCGGGATCGGCACCATCACCGGCACGCTGGTGGGGGCGTTGATCATTGCCACGCTCAATAACGGCATGACGCTGATGGGCGTCTCCTATTTCTGGCAATTGGTGATCAAAGGGGCGGTGATCATCATAGCGGTGCTGATCGACAAATACCGTACCCGACACCATCAAAGTGCATAGACAAGCTTACTGGCCTACTCATTCGTAGGCCTGATAAGCGCAGCGCCATCAGGCGTATAACAACAATACCCTACGTGAGGAAACGAGTATGCGTTTGAAGCCATTAGTGACCGCGCTCTGTGCTGGCGCCCTGCTTGCTGCAGCTCCATTTGTGCAGGCAAAAGAACTGAAATCCATCGGCGTTACGGTGGGCGATCTGGCCAACCCGTTCTTCGTGCAGATCACCAAAGGCGCGGAGCTGGAAGCACGCAAACTGGCAGGTGATAGCGTTAAAGTAACGCTGGTTTCCAGCGGCTACGATCTGGGGCAACAGGTGTCGCAAATCGACAACTTTATTGCCGCCAAAGTCGACATGATTATCCTTAACGCCGCCGACTCCAAAGGCATTGGCCCGGCGGTTAAACGCGCGAAAGACGCCGGGATCGTGGTGGTTGCCGTTGACGTAGCGGCGGAAGGCGCAGACGCGACCATTACTTCCGATAACACTCAGGCAGGTGAAATGGCCTGTAAATACATTACCGACCGTCTGAAAGGGAAAGGCAACGTCGTCATCATCAACGGGCCGCCGGTTTCCGCCGTCCAGAACCGTGTGGAAGGCTGCCAGACTGAGTTTAAACGCCACCCGGACATCAAGGTGCTGTCGCATAACCAAAACGCCAAAGGCAGTCGCGAAGGCGGGCTGGAGATCATGACCGCGTTGCTGGCGGCGAATCCGAAGATCGACGGCGTATTCGCCATTAACGATCCCACAGCGATCGGCGCCGATCTGGCGGCAAAACAGGCGCAGCGTAGCGAATTCTTTATTGTCGGCGTAGACGGCAGCCCAGACGGTGAAGAAGCGCTGAAGCGCGAAAACTCACTATTTGTGGCGACTCCGGCACAAGATCCGCAGGTGATGGCTGCCAAAGCGGTTGAAATCGGCTATGACATATTGCAGGGGAAACCAGCCCCGAAAGAACCCGTGCTGATCCCAGTGACGATGATCGATAAAAACAACGTCGGCAGTTATAAGGGTTGGACGGTTAAATAGCCCGCCACAACAACGCCGGTTGGCGGCAAAGATGCCTTATCCGGTCTACAAGATCGCTATGAATTTGTAGGCCGGATAAGCGCGGCACCATCCGGCATTATATTAAGGAGGATTCAGCCGATGAAACGCTCCGCAATAAACGAGATCCTTGGCCACACGCGCCAGTTTTTCTCTCAGCACGACGTGCATCTCCCCCCTTTTGCCAGCTTCCCCCCGACCCAATGGCGCAAGCTTGATGCCGCTGCCTGGAGCGAAGTGTTCGACCTTAAGCTCGGTTGGGATGTCACCGCGTTTGGCGGCAATAATTTCGCCGCGCAAGGATTAACGCTGTTCACCCTGCGTAATGGTTCGCCGAAAGGCATGCCTTACGAGAAATGCTACGCCGAGAAAATCATGCATGTTCGCGATGCACAGGTCACGCCGATGCATTTTCACTGGCGCAAACGCGAAGACATTATCAATCGCGGCGGAGGCAATCTCATTGTAGAACTGTGGAATGCAGGGATCCGCGAGCAAACGGAAGACAGCGACGTTAGCGTGGTAATTGACGGCTGTCGGCAAACCCATGCCGCAGGCAGTCAACTGCGCCTGACGCCGGGTGAAAGCATCTGCCTGCCGCCGGGCCTGTATCACAGCTTCTGGGCGGAAGAAGGTTTTGGCGACGTGCTGGTTGGCGAGGTCTCTTCTGTTAATGACGACGACCACGACAACCATTTTCTGCAACCGATTTCCCGCTACAACGACATTGAAGAAGACGAACCGGCGCTGCTGGTGCTGTGTAACGAATATCGCCTGTTCCGCTAACCAAGGAGCACATTATGCCGTTGATCTCACTCGCTGATGGCCTTGCCCATGCCCGCGAGCACCGCTATGCCTTAGGGGCGTTTAACGTTCTGGATTCACATTTCCTGCGCGCGTTGTTTGCCGCAGCAAAGCAAGAACGTTCGCCGTTTATTATCAACATTGCCGAGGTGCATTTTAAATATATCTCGCTAGATTCTCTGGTCGAAGCGGTCAAATTCGAAGCCGCGCGGCATGACATTCCGGTAGTGCTGAATCTTGACCACGGCCTGCACTTTGAGTCGGTGGTGCGAGCGTTACGCTTAGGTTTCAGCTCAGTGATGTTCGATGGCTCCACGCTGGAGTACGAAGAAAATATCCGTCAGACCCGCGAAGTGGTGAAGATGTGCCACGCCGTCGGCGTGTCGGTGGAAGCTGAGTTGGGCGCAGTCGGTGGCGATGAAGGCGGTGCGCTGTACGGTCATGCCGACGAATCACTGTTTACCGACCCAATGCTGGCGCGTGATTTCGTTGACAGAACCGGGATTGACGCGCTGGCGGTCGCCATTGGCAACGCCCACGGCAAATATAAAGGCGAACCGCTGCTCGACTTCCCGCGTCTGGACACCATTCGCCAGCAGGCGGCAATCCCGCTGGTACTGCACGGTGGCTCCGGCATCAGCGACGACGATTTCAAGCGCGCAATTGAACTCGGCATTCACAAAATCAACTTCTATACCGGCATGTCACAGGCGGCGCTGTCGGCAGTGGAGACGCGGATGGCGAATCGTCAGCCCTTATACGACGAATTCGCTGAACTGCTGCTCGGCATTGAGGAAGCCATTACCGATACCGTTTCAGAACAGATGCGCATTTTTGGCAGCGCGGGACGGGTCTGATGGAACGCAAAGGCGTTATCGCCGCAGGCAACATGCTGGTCGATCATGTGCATCAAATTGTGCAGTGGCCGGAACGCGGCTGGTTGGCGGAAATCACCCGTAGCGAACGCGCCACGGGCGGTGCGCCGCTTAATGTGCTGCTGACGCTGGCAAAAATGCACACTGGGCTGCCGTTGCAGGCGGTGGGGTTAATCGGTCAGGACAGCGATGGCGACTACATCATGGCGATGCTGGAGCAGTATCACGTTAATCGCCAACACGTGCAGCGCACGACATTCGCGCCCACGTCAATGTCGCAGGTGATGACCGATCCCAGCGGTCAGCGCACCTTTTTCCACTCGCCGGGCGCCAACAGACTGCTGGATTTGCCCGCTTTTGAGCAACTGGATACCTCGATGAAAATCTTCCATCTGGGATATCTGCTGCTGCTCGACAGTCTGGACATGCCGGATGAGGAGTACGGGACGCGTAGCGCAAGGCTGCTAGCGCAAATGCGCGACAACGGCTTTGAAACGTCGTTGGATCTGGTCTCACGCAAGGGCGACCCGCGCTACCAACCACTGGTGATGCCAGCCTTGCGCCATCTCGATTATCTGGTGATTAACGAGCTGGAAGCCGGAGAATTTAGCGGGCTGGAGATCCGACAGCCCAACGGCGAGCTGCATATCCCGCATATCGCTACCGCCGCGCGCGAATTATTGGATGCAGGCGTACGCCAGCGGGTGGTTATTCACTGTCCGGAAGGTGCCTGGGGTGAAGCGCCGGATCTGCCGGGCGTCTGGATCCCGTCGCAGTACCTGGCGCAGGAGGAGATCGTTGGCAGCGTCGGGGCGGGTGATGCGTTTTGCGCCGGATTTCTTTATGGCTGTCATGAGCGCTGGTCGCTGACGGACAGCGTCAGGTTGGCACACGCCTGTGCGCGGGCAAGCTTGCTGTGCGCCAATGCGATAGACGGCGCGAAGACGCTGGCAGAGCTAAAAGCAGAAATGGTTGACGCCTGATGCGCTGCGCTTATCAGGCCTACGACCGCATCCGGCAAGTGCACACGATCACGCCGCCTTATCGTGATGCTGCACGTCGGCGGCAAACACATAACCCAACCCGCGCAGGGTTTTGATCAACATCGGTTGATGCGGGTTAATCTCTATTTTTCGCCGCAAGCGCATGATTAACACGTCAATGGTGCGGTCAAACACCTCAACGCTGTCGCTGCGCGTCAGCTCCAGCAGTTGTTCCCGGCTCAGCACCCGGCGGGCATTTTGGGCCAGCGCCAACAGCAGGCTGTATTCCCCCTGCGTCAGGTCCACCTTCAATTGCTGAGGATTACGAAGCTGGCAACCGGCGGTATCGAGATGCCAGCCATTGAAAGAAAGCCCCGTGGTCTGTGGGCCGCCGCTTTCTGCCGTTAACACGCCAACGCGTCTGAGCACCGCCTTTACCCGAGCCACCAGCACCCGCGCATTGAACGGTTTACCAATATAGTCGTCAGCGCCCATTTCCAGCCCGACCACCACATCCGACTCGCTGCCAAGCCCGGTCAGCATCACCACCGGTAATCCGGGCCTCATCTTTTGCACCTGCTGCAGCACCATCAGACCGTTGATATCGGGCAACATCATATCCAGCAATACCAGCGCGATCTCCGGCTGAGTCTCAATGCAGCGCAACGCCTCCTGCCCGGTGTGACAAGCGGTCACCGCAAAGACGTGTTCGTTCAGCACATCCTGTAAAAGCGAGCAGACTGCCACGTCATCATCCACAACCAGAACAACGGGTTTCATCATTCGACTCCGTCCACTTCGTTATCATCTTATTGTGAGTAATATCAGGCGAAGTGAAAGAGCACACATGATCTATCTGATAAAAATATAATCCTTGTCACACTATTCAGTAAACATAATAGGTTTTCCTCTGCTCAGCACTTTGGGCACAAATACCTAATAAGAATAACTACGCAGATCACACTTCCTTTCTTTAAAATAAACCATTCGAACTTATGATAATGACAAAATTAAAGCAGCGATATTTACTATTTTAATAAATTCACAGTACATATGATAAATGGAGATTCATATGAATAAATCTCAGCCGTTCCGCCTGAGCAGGATTTTTATTGCATTGGTCACGACTACCGGAATATTAGTTAATCCTGTATTTGCCAGTGAATCATCCCAACCAGCGTCACAATATACAAAGCAACAGAATCAGCGTTATTTAACATCATTACCTTTTGCCGATCGCCAGGATTTTGACGATGCGCAGCGTGGTTTTATCGCACCACTGCCTAACCAAGGTATTCTTAAAAATGCCGACGGAAAACCCTTTTATCGCGCAGAAGATTATAAGTTTGATATCAATGCCCCTGCACCAGAAACAGTAAACCCCAGCTTATGGCGACAGTCGCAGATCAACGGTATTTCGGGCTTGTTTAAAGTCACTGAACGGATGTATCAGGTACGCGGCCAGGATATTTCCAATATCACTTTTATCGAAGGTGATACAGGTATTATCGTTATCGACCCATTGGTTACCGCTGGGGCAGCAAAAGCCAGCCTGGACCTCTACTATCAACATCGTCCGCAAAAACCGATTGTTGCCGTTATTTATACCCATAGCCATACCGATCACTATGGCGGTGTGAAAGGCATTGTCTCTGAAAATGACGTGATATCTGGCAAAGTGCAGATTCTCGCCCCGGCAGGCTTTATGGAAGAAGCCATCAGCGAAAACGTCTTGCTGGGCAATATTATGAGTCGCCGTGCTCTGTTCTCCTACGGCCTGCTTCTGCCTCGTAACCCACAAGGAAATATCGGCAACGGTCTGGGCGTCACGCTGACAACAGGTCTGCCGACTATCATTGCCCCAACCCAATCAATCATCAAAACCGGTGAGAAAAAAGTCATCGACGGCCTGGAGTTCGATTTCCTGATGGCGCCAGGCAGCGAGGCGCCTTCCGAAATGCACTTATATATTCCGGCGCTCAAAGCGCTCTGTACGGCAGAAAATACGACGCACACGCTGCATAACTTCTATACGCTACGCGGTGCAAAAACACGCGATACCAGCAAATGGACCGAGTATCTGAACGAAACACTTGATATGTGGGGCAGCCAGGCAGAAGTGTTGTTTATGCCGCATACCTGGCCCGTCTGGGGTAATCAGCATATTAACGACTATATCGGTAAATATCGCGACACCATCAAGTATATCCACGATCAAACTCTGAATATGGCTAACCAAGGCTATACGATGAATGAGATTGGCAACATGATTCAACTACCACCAACGCTCGCCAATAACTGGGCCAGTCGTGGCTACTACGGTTCGGTCAGCCATGACGCGCGTGCGGTCTACAACTTCTACCTCGGCTACTTCGACGGCAACCCGGCAAATCTGGATCCTTACGGACAGACAGATATGGGTAAACGCTACGTCAAAGCGTTGGGTGGTGCAAAACAGACCATTGAGCTGGCTCAGGAAGCCTATGACAAGGGTGATTATCGCTGGACGTCAGAACTGCTCAAGCACGTGATTTCCGCTGAACCAGACAACCAGGCGGCTAAGAATCTGCAAGCGAATGCGTTTGAACAGCTGGGCTATCAGGCCGAGTCCGCCACCTGGCGCGGTTTCTACCTCACCGGCGCGAAAGAACTGCGTGAAGGCGTGCGTAAATTTACACACGGCACCACCAATTCCCCGGACACCATCAACGGCATGAGCGTAGAAATGCTGCTCGATTACATGGCCGTTCGTCTGGACAGTGAGAAAGCATCAGGTAAACACATCAGCCTGAACTTCAACCTGGACAAAGGCGAGAACCTGAATCTGACGCTCAACAACAGCGTGCTCAATCATCGTCAGACCCTGCAACCAGATGCCGACACTTCATTCTATATCAGCCGTACAGATCTACACGACGTGCTGACAGGCCAGGTGAAAATGAGCGATCTGGTACACGCGAAGAAAGTCAAAGTGATTGGCAAAGCCGCGAAGTTGGATGAAGTGATAGCGATGCTGGATCAATTTGATTTATGGGTTAATGTCGTTACACCCAATTAATAACAAGCCGCTTCCAGAGATATTTTCAATCTCTGGAAGCATATTTATTCACACAACAATGTGCAATCGCAAAAACAATAGAATAAATAAATGAATTATGAACTCGGTGGGCATGCAGAGATATTTTATCTCGTTAAAAAATTGCCATACTGCTGACGCTTTATATTTTTATATTCACTCATGATATTGTTCGCGATAAACAGGATGTATTTTGTTATGCAAACGGTTAACTCCAGCATTGTGATACCGCTGAGAATAATAGGCTGGTTCCTCTCGCTGCCATTATTAACAGGATGCAACTTCTCTCCCGCCATTCCGGTCATCGGTGCTTACTATCCCGACTGGCTGTTCTGCCTTATTGGCGGCGTCATCCTGACACTCATAACCCGAAAATTCATTCTGCATAAATATAGCGGATTGGCCTTTATCGGGATTATTTATACCGCCCTTTTTGCCCTCTACTCCATGCTGTTCTGGCTGGTATTTTTCTAACTTATTTTGAGACGCCCCTATGGAAAGCTCGTCGAAAAAAGCTCCGCGTAACAAACTTCCCGCGCTGATGCTGTTGGTACTTGCGCTGGTTATTTTGGTCTTCGTCATCTGGAAACTGGATAGCTCACCCGCGACCAATGACGCCTACGCCTCAGCCGACACCATCGATGTCGTGCCAGAAGTCAGTGGTCGCATTGTCGAACTGGCTGTTTCCGATAACCAGCAGGTCAAGCAAGGTGATGTGCTGTTTCGTATCGATCCCCGTATCTATGAAGCGAATCTGGCAAAAGCACAAGCGTCGCTCGCCGCTCTGGATAAACAGATCATGCTGACCCAGCGCAGCGTAGATGCACAACAATATGGTGCTGACTCCGTACGGGCTACGGTAGAAAAAGCGCGAGCAGCCGCTAAGCAAGCCAGCGATACTCTGCGCCGTACCGAACCACTACTGACGGAAGGTTTTGTCTCCGCGGAAGATGTTGATCGCGCCAGAACGGCACAACGCGCCTCAGCGGCAGATCTTAATGCGGTGTTATTACAGGCGCAGCAGGCTGCCAGCGCGGTGAGTGGCGTTGATGCCCTGGTAGCTCAGCGCATCGCCGTAGAAGCCGATATCGCCCTGACCAAACTGCATCTTGAAATGGCAACAGTACGCGCACCCTTCGATGGCCGCGTGGTGGCATTAAAAACCTCCGTCGGGCAGTTTGCTTCCGCCATGCGACCCATTTTTACCCTGATTGACACCCGTCACTGGTACGTAATCGCCAATTTTCGCGAAACAGAGCTGAAAAATATCCATGCAGGCACACCAGCCAATGTTCGCCTGATGAGCGACAGCGGCAAAGTGTTTGTCGGTAAAGTGGATTCAATCGGCTACGGTGTATTACCTGATGATGGCGGTATGGTGCTGGGCGGTTTGCCGCGTGTTTCCCGCTCTATCAACTGGGTTCGCGTTGCCCAACGCTTCCCGGTAAAAATCGTGGTAGATAAACCGGATGAAGAGATGTTTCGCATCGGCGCATCGGCGGTTGCTACCCTTGAGCCACAGAAATGAAAGCACTTAACTGTTTGCCTCTGCCACTGGTCAGGCTATTGGCGTTTTTTCACGAAGAATTAAGCGAACAACGTCCCGGAAGACTCCCACAAATCATGCAGCTCTGGGCGGGTTGCCTGCTGGTGGTACTGATCTCGATGACCTATGAGATCCCCTTCCTGGCGCTTTCGCTTGCCGTACTCTTTTATGGTATCCAGTCCAATGCTTTCTATACCAAATTCGTGGCGATTCTCTTCGTCGTCGCCACAGCATTAGAGATAGGTAGTTTATTTCTGATCTACAAATGGTCTTATAGCTACCCTCTGGTCCGTCTGATCATTGCCAGCCTGATCGTTCTGGCCTGCATGTTCCTGATGCGAACCCATCGTCTGGGGCTGGTTTTCTTTGCCGTGTCGATTGTTGCAATATACGGGCAATCTTTCCCCGGCATGCTCGACTACCCCGAGGTCGTCGTTCGCCTGACGTTATGGTGCATCGTCGTTGGTCTGTACCCCACGCTACTGATGACGCTGACCGCCGTTTTGTGGTTTCCCAGCCGCGCTGTCAACCAAATGCGCGAAGCCCTGCGTGCCAGGCTGGGTGATGCCCTCAATCGCCTGACGGCACCGGCAACACCGCTTGCGGAAAAATACATCGAACGAGAAGTGCTGGCGCTGCAAAAGCTGAACATCTTTTGTCTGGCAGATGACGCAGACTGGCGAGAAAAAAGTGCCTGGTGGCAGGCTTGCGTTGCCACAACCACCTATCTGTACACTACTCTCAATCGCTACGATTTCACGGCACATAACCCGGCAACCCGCGATCTCCAGCAGAAACTGTGCCGTGAAATAACCGCACTGCAAGATGCGGTTGCTCGAGGTATGCCCTGGCAAAGTGAATGGGAACTCAGTCAGGCAGAGGCCGCAACGGCCCGCGAATGCGGCCTGGAACCCCTGTGCCAAACCCTGCTACAGCTTGGTCACATGGACCCTAATACGCCGCCAGCTCCTGTCGCTAAACCGCCCTCAATGGTATCTGACGCGTTCACCAACCCAGGCTATATTCGCTACGCGTTAAAAACACTGCTGGCATGTCTGATTTGCTATGTCTTTTACTCCGGTACCGACTGGGAAGGCATTCACACCTGTATGCTGACCTGCATTATTGTCGCGAACCCCAGTATCGGCTCGTCATACCAGAAGATGGTACTGCGCTTCGGCGGCGCATTTTTCGGCGCAATTCTGGCCCTGCTGATGACGATTTTTGTCATGCCCTGGCTGGACAATATCGCCGAACTTCTCCTGGTGCTGGCGCCACTTTTCCTGATGGGTGCCTGGATTGCCACCGGTTCAGAACGTTCCTCTTATATCGGAACCCAAATGGTCGTCACCTTCGCGCTGGCAACGCTTGAAAACGTCTTTGGCCCAACCTACGACCTGGTGGAAATCCGCGATCGCGCCTTCGGCATTTTGATCGGCACTCTTGTTTCCGCGGTGATCTACACCTTTGTCTGGCCGGAAAGCGAAGCCAAAGCGCTGCCACAAAAACTGGCAAGCTCGCTGGGACTGCTCAGCAAATTACTGCGGATCCCACGTCAGCAGGATGCTGTTCTCGTGCGCACTTATCTTCAGATGCGTATTGGTCTCCATGCGACGTTTAACGCCTGTGATGAAATGTGCGAGAGGGTCGCGCTGGAACGCCAACTCCCCGGCGATGAACGCATGGCGCTTATTCAACGTAGTCAGCGCGTTATTCACCTGGGCCGTGACATTCTCTATGCCTGGGATACCACCCGAAATGACGCCCCGACGCTGGATAACGCGGTATTGCTGGAGAGCGCAACACACCTGGCCGATGCGCTGGAAAAATACGCAGCCGACCTGGCGACAGCATCCAGCCTTCCGCCGTCGATTGAAAACCTGTCCCCATCTCAAGACATTTTACCAACGTTACCCAAACAGGAGCGCTGCATCATACAGCAGATAACCTGTTTACCCGACTGGACTCACCCGACGCTAATACCAGCAAGCGAGCAGGAGCAAGGAACCTCCCAATAATGAACCGATATCTCCCTCGATTACTCCTCTGCGGCATACTCAGCGGCGCAACGGTCCTTTCCGGCTGTGCACTGATCCGCAAAGATTCTGCACCACATCCGCAATTACAGCCTGAGCAGATCTCACTGGCTAAAGACATTCATCTGGCAAGCTCAGGATGGCCGCAGGCACAGTGGTGGCGGCAGTTTAACGACCCACAGCTAAACTCGCTTATTGAAGCAACGCTGTCTGGCTCCCATAACCTCGCCGAAGTGAAGCTGCGTGAAGAGAAAGCGCAGTCGCAGACTGAACTGCTGGAAGGGCGTTCTCAGCTCCAGATGGCAGCGCTGGGCATGATTAACCGCCAGCGAGCGTCTGCCAACGGCTTCCTCGGCCCCTACGCGCTGGATGCGCCACGATTAGGGATGGACGGCCCCTACTACACTGAAGCGACGATTGGTCTGGTCGCCGGACTGGATCTCGACCTGTGGGGCGAGCATCGTTCCGCTGTCGCGGCAGCTATTGGCGCACAAAATGCCGTGATTGCCGAAACCGCAGCAGTGGAACTCTCCCTGACGACCGGCGTCGCACAGCTGTATTACAGTATGCAAGCCAGTTACCAGATGCTTGATTTGTTGCAGCAGACCCACGATGTTATTGATTATGCCGTGAAGGCCCACCAGAGTAAGGTCGCTCACGGGCTGGAAGCAAAAGTACCGTACCATGGCGCACGTGCGCAATTGCTGGCAGTGGACAAGCAAATCGTCGCGGTTGAAGGACAAATCAAAGAAACTCGGGAATCACTCCGGGCGCTGATCGGTGCCGGCGCAAAAGATCTGCCTGAAATCAAACCGGTCGCACTGCCAACTGTCGATACAGGAATACCCGCAACGCTCTCCTACGACCTGCTTGCCAGGCGTCCGGACTTGCAGGCTATGCGCTGGTATGTGCAGGCTTCGCTGAACCAGGTCGAGGCCGCTCGCGCCCTGTTTTATCCGAGCTTTGATATCAAAGTCTTCTTCGGTTTAGACGCTATCCATATCGATCAACTGTTCAAAAGCACCAGCAGGCAGATCAACTTCATCCCCGGCCTGCGTTTACCGCTGTTTGACGGAGGTCGTCTGAATGCCAATCTGGAAGGCGCCCGCGCAACCAGCAATATGATGATAGAGCGCTACAACCAGTCGGTGCTCAATGCAGTGCGCGATGTCGCGATTAACGGAACACGTCTGCAAACGCTCAATGAACAACGGGTAATGCAGATGGAACGCGTAGATGACACGCATTACACGCAAGCAGCAGCAGACGCGGCTTACCAGCGAGGCCTGAGCAGTCGCCTGCTGGCAACAGAGGCCAAATTACCCGTGATCGCAGAAGATATGTCGCTCCTGGTCATAGATACCCAACGACTCATGCAGAATATTCAACTCATCAAAGCGCTTGGCGGAGGTTATCAAGCCCCTGCTAACAAGAAGTAGCGTTCTCCGGCCTCGCCGCGTGATATCCGTCACGCGGCATTTTCTTTCGTCACGTCAAATATGACGACAGCCTGTTTTTCGTCAGGGTTTTGCGCAGAATTCGCCCGTAATATCGATGAATGCCCCTGATAAAAACATGGCATAAAAGATGCATAACTAAAGCGACAGCGCGTATGCGCGATTTGATTAACTGGAGCGAGACCGATGAAAAAAGTCGTCACGGTTTGCCCATATTGCGCATCAGGTTGCAAAATCAACCTGGTGGTCGATAACGGCAAAATCGTCCGGGCTGAAGCGGCGCAGGGGAAAACCAACCAGGGTACTCTGTGTCTGAAGGGCTACTATGGCTGGGATTTTATCAACGATACCCAGATCCTGACCCCTCGTCTGAAAACCCCAATGATCCGTCGCCAGCGTGGCGGCAAACTGGAATCTGTTTCCTGGGATGAAGCGCTTGATTACGTCGCCACTCGTCTGAGCGCCATCAAAGCGAAGTATGGCCCGGACGCTATTCAGACGACCGGTTCATCTCGCGGTACGGGTAACGAAACCAACTATGTAATGCAAAAATTCGCGCGCGCCGTTATTGGTACCAATAACGTTGACTGCTGCGCTCGCGTCTGACACGGCCCATCGGTTGCAGGTCTGCACCAATCGGTCGGTAACGGCGCAATGAGTAATGCTATCAATGAAATTGATAACACAGATTTAGTGTTCATCTTCGGGTATAACCCGGCGGATTCCCACCCGATCGTGGCGAATCACGTGATTAACGCTAAACGTAACGGGGCGAAAATCATCGTATGCGATCCGCGCAAAATTGAAACCGCGCGTATTGCCGACATGCACATCGCGTTGAAAAACGGCTCGAACATCGCGCTGCTCAACGCCATGGGTCATGTCATCATCGAAGAAAAACTGTACGACCAGGCGTTCGTCGCCTCCCGTACGGAAGGATTCGAAGAGTACAGCAAGATTGTCGAAGGTTACACGCCGGAGTCCGTCGAAGATATCACTGGCGTTAGCGCGCAGGATATTCGTCAGGCTGCACGTATGTATGCCACGGCAAAAAGCGCGGCTATCCTGTGGGGTATGGGTGTTACCCAGTTCTATCAGGGCGTGGAAACCGTGCGTTCACTGACCAGCCTCGCAATGCTGACCGGCAACCTCGGTAAGCCAAGCGTGGGCGTTAACCCGGTTCGTGGTCAGAACAACGTTCAGGGCGCATGCGATATGGGCGCGCTGCCGGATACCTATCCGGGCTATCAGTACGTTAAGTTCCCGGAAAACCGCGAGAAATTCGCTAAAGCCTGGGGCGTGGAAAGTCTTCCTGCACATACCGGTTATCGCATCAGCGAACTGCCGCACCGTGCTGCGCATGGCGAAGTCCGCGCGGCGTACATCATGGGTGAAGATCCATTACAGACCGATGCTGAACTCTCCGCAGTGCGCAAAGGCTTTGAGGATCTGGAACTGGTCATCGTGCAGGATATCTTCATGACCAAAACCGCCGCTGCCGCAGACGTTATTTTACCGTCTACGTCATGGGGTGAGCATGAAGGCGTATTCTCCGCGGCTGACCGTGGCTTCCAGCGCTTCTTTAAAGCCGTTGAGCCGAAGTGGGATCTGAAAACGGACTGGCAGATTATCAGTGAAATCGCCACCCGTATGGGCTATCCGATGCACTACAACAACACCCAGGAAATCTGGGACGAGTTGCGTCATCTGTGCCCGGATTTCTACGGTGCCACTTACGAGAAAATGGGCGAGCTGGGTTATATCCAGTGGCCTTGCCGCGACACCTCAGAAGCCGATCAGGGGACGTCTTATCTCTTTAAAGAGAAGTTCGACACCCCGAACGGCCTGGCGCAGTTCTTCACCTGCGACTGGGTAGCGCCAATCGACAAACTCACCCCAGAGTACCCAATGGTACTGTCTACGGTGCGTGAAGTCGGCCACTACTCTTGCCGTTCGATGACCGGTAACTGTGCGGCGCTGGCCGCGCTGGCGGATGAACCGGGCTATGCCCAGATCAACACCGCCGACGCAGAACGCCTGGGCATCCAGGACGAAGAACTGGTGTGGGTTAACTCGCGTAAAGGTCGGGTCATTACCCGTGCGGCAGTCAGCGATCGTCCAAACAAAGGCGCGATTTACATGACCTACCAGTGGTGGATTGGCGCATGTAATGAGCTGGTAACCGAGAACTTAAGCCCAATTACCAAAACGCCAGAGTATAAGTACTGTGCCGTTAACGTTGAACGCATTGCCGATCAGCGCGCAGCCGAGCAGTATGTTATTGATGAGTACAACAAGCTGAAAGCCAGTCTGCGCGAAAGCGCGATGGGTTAGTCCGTTTACGTACCTGTTCTGCAACAGCCTCCGCCCGGAGGCTGTTTTTTTATCCATACGATCTCTTTATACTGTTCATTCCGTACCCTAAATAAAACTCAAAATGAAACAACTCATTGCATTGATGTTCTTTATGACATTCTTTGCCCATGCCAGTGATACTGAGCCAGGAAGCCAGTACTTACAGGCCGCTGAGGCAGGGGACCGTCGTGCACAGTACTTTCTTGCCGATACCTGGTTCAGTTCGGGCGATTTGAGCAAAGCCGAGTATTGGGCGCAAAAAGCCGCCGACAATGGCGATGCCGACGCCTGCGCGCTCCTGGCGCAAATCAAAATTACGAATCCGGTCAGTCTGGATTACCCCCAGGCCAAAACGCTGGCGGAAAAGGCAGCCAAAGCGGGCAGTAAAGCGGGAGAACTGACCCTCGCGCGGATACTGGTCAACACCCAGGCAGGACACACAGATTACCCCAAAGCCATTACCTTGCTGCAAAACGCCTCTGAAGATCTGGAAAATGACTCCGCCGTCGACGCGCAAATGCTGCTCGGGCTGATTTACGCCAACGGCGTGGGGATCCCCGCAGACGATGAAAAAGCGACGTGGTATTTCAAACGCAGCTCCGCCATCTCCCGCACCGGTTATTCCGAGTACTGGGCCGGAATGATGTTCTTAAACGGCGAGCAGGGCTTTATCGTGAAGAATAAACAGAAGGCGCTACACTGGCTGAATCTGAGCTGTATGGAAGGGTTCGATACCGGCTGTGAAGAGTTTGAAAAGTTAACAAACGGGTAATGGTTTGCATTGCCGGATGGCGGCATAAACGCCTTATCCGGCCTACAGTTCACCGTCTTCCGTAGGCCGGATAAGCGCAGCGCCATCCGGCAATCTTTCATTAATTAATGATTAGCGGTCTTATCAAATTTACCCAGCATCTCGCGCTCGTAAGCCAGCGCCTTCTTGCGGTCAAATTTGTGCTCCCACTTGGCGATAACCAGCACCGCCAGCGCATTCCCCACCACATTCAGCGCGGTACGCGCCATGTCGAGGATACGGTCAACACCGGCAATAAACGCCAGGCCTTCCAGCGGGATCCCCACGCTGCCAAGCGTAGCCAGCAGTACCACGAAGGAGACGCCCGGCACGCCCGCAATCCCTTTCGAGGTCACCATCAACGTCAACACCAGCACGATTTCCTGCCACAGCGACAGGTCGATACCATACAGCTGCGCAATAAAGATCGCGGCAATACTCTGGTACAGCGTTGAACCATCAAGGTTGAATGAGTAGCCGGTCGGCACCACAAAGCTGGTGATTGAAGCCGGTGCGCCATAGGCTTCCATCTTCTCGATAATACGTGGCAGTACGCTCTCGGAACTGGCGGTAGAGTAAGCCAGAATCAGCTCATCTTTCAAAATGCGGATCAGGATCCAGATGCTCAGACCGCAGATACGCGCCACAATCCCCAGCACCACCAGCGCGAAGAACAGGATGGCAAAATGCACCAACAGCACCAGTTTCGCCAGCGGCCACAGTGAGGCAAAACCGAAGTTCGCGACGGTCACAGCAATCAGCGCAAAAACACCGACTGGCGCATAACGCATCACCATGTGGGTCACTTTAAACATGGTTTCTGAAATCGAGCGGAACACAGTCACCAGCGGCTCGCGGTGGGTTGCTGGTAGTGAAGACAAGCCTAAACCAAACAGCACCGAGAAGAAGATAATCGGCAACATATCGCCTTTCGCCATCGACGCGACGATATTAGTCGGCACCAGCGACACAATCGTGCCCATCAGGCCATGCGCGTGGCTCTGCACTTCTGCGGTCGTATTTTGATATTTCGAAATATCCACGGTCGCCAGTTGCGACATATCAATCCCGGAACCCGGCTGGAACACATTCGCCAGCGTGATGCCAAGAATAATCGCTACGGTGGTGATCACTTCGAAATAGAGAATGGTTTTGGCGCCAATACGGCCCAGCTGTTTTGCATCACCCACCCCGGCAATACCAACCACCAGCGTGGAGATAACAATCGGCACGACGATCATTTTGATCAGATGGATAAAGATATCGCCCGCCGGAGACAGCAAGTTGACCACCAGCCATTCGCGGCTGTCGCTATGGTAATGCAGGTAACTCCCTAGCAGAATGCCCAGCACCATGGCGATTAGAATCTGCCATGCCAGGCTGACTTTCAAATTTTTCATAACAACGGACTTCCTCGATGGAGCGCTATTCCACATGCGGTGTGTGGGAATAGTACATACTGAAAGGGTATGAATTGTGTTGCGTTCGTTTATGGAGTTTTTTAACGCTTATTATCATTATCATCTGCATGGCATTCCGCGCAACCCTCTAAGAACAGGGCTTTTGGCTGAATTTATGCATAAAAATGCAATTTTATCGCGGTATTGATGAATAACTTTTTGTTATAAAAGAATTTTAATATGTTCAAAAATGAAGAAGTCATAGCGTGAGTTTTTTTCGCTCACCTGTTCGTTTGCCTGTTTTTTAAACAGGCAAAATGATACAAATCACAAATAAAACAAATTTATTTTTGCCGATTCTGCAACAACTTCGCCATATTAATAGAGTCAACGAGCTGTGCCCGGTTCACCCTCGGCGAGTTTAAATCCATAACTTTTTGCCAAACTGAAATAGCCTGGGCGTAGTCTGCCTGCATAAACGCATCTGAGGCTAACAACATCAGCGCGGTGACCTCTGCCGGGTCCAGCGCCAAGGCCTTATCAATCATCTCGCGAGTGGGCGGCGCCATATGTTGTCCGGCCTGGTAATACAATACCGTTGCCATCGCTGAATAGATCTCAGCATTTTCACCGCCGACACGCAGCGCCTGCTCGTAGGCCAGCAGCGCATTATGATACGCGTTTTGCCAAAGATAGTACTCCCCGAGTTGCGCCCATTTCACGCCGTCCTGTGGATTGGCTCGAATCTGCGATTGCAGCAAAAGCAACTGTTTTTCCTGAATATTTTCATCAGAGAAAGCATGTAAAGGGTCCGCCAGTCGCGTCTGCTCCTGACGAACCGCCTGCCATTTTGGCGTCAACAGGTAGCCTCCAATGCAAGCCACAACCATCAGTACTGCCGCAACGGTCAGCCGCTTCACGGGCATTGGGCGTAACAGCGGCTCGCACTGGCTCATTATTCACCTTCCTCCGTATGCTGACGTCTTCTCACTCGCCAGACCACTACACCTACCAGCAACAACAACAGGCACGGCAACGCCCACAGCAGCAGCGTTTGTTCATTCAGCGGCGGATTATAACGAACGAAGTCACCGTAACGCTCGGTCATCCAGGTGGTTATCTCGGCTTCACTTTTCCCTTCCGCCACCATGCTGTAAACCTGATGGCGCATACTGACCGCTACCGGCGCATTGGATTCCAGCAAATTTTGGTTTTGGCACTGTGGACAACGCAGTTGGCTGGCAATAGACAGCGCTTGTTCCTGCTGTTGCGGATTTTCAAAGCGCCAGGTATCCACAACCTGGGCATGCGTAGCGAAAGTAATGAAAAACAGGACGAGCGTTAAGAGTAATAACTTTCTGCCGGATGGCGCTGCGCTTATCCGGCCTACGGTTTGCGCACCTTGTAGGCCGGATAAGGCGTTTACGCCGCCATCCGGCAACGCTGTGATTAATTTACGCATCGCGTTTCCTTCCTCGCCATCCGCTCAGCAGCGCGCCAAAGACCATTAATAGTCCCCCACCCCAAATCCAGCGCACGCCGGTCTGCACGTACAAGCGCATGGCATAACGGTCTGGTCCGGTTTTTTCACCCATTACCGCATACCAGTCATGCATCAGGTTCCAGCGGATCCCCGGCTCCATCATCTGTTGACGACGCGCGGCATAGAAGCGCCTTTCAGGTTGCAGGCTGCCAATGCGTTTCTCATTGTGCCACAGCGTGATCTGCGCTTTTTCACTGGTGTAGTTACCTTTGGCTTCCAGGTCGAGACGCTCAAAACGGAAAATGTAACCCGCCAGTTCAACCTGCTGCCCAGGGCTCAGGTTCAGGCTTATCTCCTGACGGCTCCCGCTGGAAAAGACGATCCCCGCCGCAAACACCAGCACTCCGGCATGCGCCAGCAGTGCCGGAAGTTGGATGCGGAAAGACACTTTACGGCTTCTGACCATTGCCAGCACAATAACCAGCAGCATCAGTAGGCCAAAGGGCAGCGTAGCGCGGTTAAAGTACGGTGCGCCCACGGAAAGCCGCCCCCAGCCGAACAGCCCGTAAATCATCGGGTAGAGCGTGCCAATCAGCACAATCAGCAGCACCGCACTAAAGAGCAGCAGCGCAACCAGAATCAGCATCTCGCGTGACCAACCGCCAAAACGAGCATTCTGCCGGACTTGCTGGCCCCGCCAGGCGTACAGCCCGAGCGACGCCAGACTCAACACGGTAAACAGCGCAAACAGCGGCGCGGCACGAACGTTATCCAGCGCGAAAGCATGCACCGAAACGAGAATGCCGGAACGCACAATCAGCGTCCCCAGCAGCGATAAAATCAGCGTGACGATCGCCAGCAGCAGCGACCAGTGGCGGAAGATCCCGCGCTGGCGCGTGATATACAGGCTATGTAGCAGCGCGCTGGCAGAAAGCCAGGGTAATAAGGAAGCGTTTTCTACCGGGTCCCAGAACCACCAGCCGCCCCAGCCCAGCTCGCAGTAGGCCCACCAGGAGCCGAGGATAATCCCCAGCGTCAGCGCGCACCAGCCGGGCAAGGCCCAGCGCCAGCACACCCAGGCGCTCTGCGCATTAAAGTCACTACGTAGCAGCGAGGCCAGCGCCACGCCTGCCGCCACCATCAAACCACCGTAACCCAGGTACAGCAGCGGTGGATGGAGGATTAACCCGAGATGTTGCAGCATCGGGTTAAGGTCGCGCCCTTCAATGGCTGGCGGAAAGATACGCACGAACGGATCGGACCATACCACCACAAACAGCAGCAGCAGGGCCGTTATCATTGAAAGGACACTGAGCGTCAGCGGAAACAGCGCGTTGGTATTACGCCGATAGCGAAGAGCAAATAGCGCGCTCCAGGCGGAAAGAAACAGCACCCACAGCAGCAGCGATCCTTCATGACCGCCCCACACCGCCGCCAGTTTTAATCCCCACGGCAGCAGGCTGTAGCTGTGCTGGGCAACGTAGACCACCGAAAAATCGCTGGTCAAAAAGCAGAATACCAGAATGGTAAAGGCCAGTAGCAGCAGGGCAAATTGCGTCCACACGCCCACGCTTGCCAGGCGCATCACCCCCTGCCAACGCTGGCGGACACCTACCAACACGGCAAGCGGGGTCAACACGTTGACCCCGAGGCTTAATAACAGCGCCAGAAAACCGGCTTCAGGAAGGAGAACGTCCAGATATCACCTTACGCAACGGTTAGCTGACCCGCATAGAGGATAAAAAAGCGCAGCAGCAGTACGCCGGTCAGGCTAGCGCCGCACACTGCCAGCACGCCATGAAACGTCGAACTGCGGTTGGCCCAGGGTTTTAGCAGCATCGGCAGTATCAACCCAAGCCCAGCCACGCCAAGCCAGAACCACCAGGTCCAGAATCCGCCGCCCAGTGCCGCCGCCAGCGCACGCATTTTGCCGTCATCGCCCAGCGCCAGGCCGACGAAGAACGCCGCCAGCAGGAAGATCTCCAGCCATACCACCGGGACTTCCATGCGATGCACAAAGTGCGCTTCCGTACTGTGCGGGTTGCTACGATGACGTAACGCCATGGCGATCAGTGCCACCGCCGCACCGGAGGAGATCCCGGAGAACAGAAACAGCACCGGCAGGATCGGGTTATTCAGGAACGGGTAGGATTTCAGCGCCGACAGCAGGAACCCGGTATACGCCCCGAGCAGAACCGCCAGCACCAGCATCAGCGTCTCAAGCGCGCGATGGAACGGCGTGATTAGCGTCAGTAGTTTTGACACAATCGTCAGTCGCGGCACGAACCGCTGTTGCAGGGCAATCACCTCTTTTTCAAAGATTTTTGCCAGCCACAGCACTAACACCACCATGTACAACTGGAACAGCATGACCCCCATCGACATCACCGAAGTGAAGCTGTAATGGAACATCAGTTTCCAGAAAGTCCATGGACGCGTCAGGTGGAACACCAGAATCAGCAAACCGAGGATAATTGCCCCCGGCCCTAACACCAGCGTGGTGCGCAGCAGCGTGCTGTCTGAACCGCCCGCCTCCGGATGGAAGCGACGCAGCAGAATCGCCAACGTGACCAGTCCGGCAGAGATACCTATCAGGAACAGATAGATGGCAATGGGCCAGTCCCACACCAGTGATTCAAAATGAAATGCAGAAGCGGATGTCATTGGCTCACCTCCCCAAATTTAAAGGGAACGCGGTAGACCTTCGGTTTTGTACCCAACGCCAGTTTGTAACGGTAGGTAGTTTTCTGCTGCAACAAACGGGATATATCACTGTTGGGATCGTCCAGATTACCAAACGTCAGCGCCTTCGTCGGACATGACTCAACGCAGGCGGGCTGTTTGCCCGCTTTCAGGTTGGTTTTCCGGCAGAAATCGCATTTATCCGCCGTTTTGCTCACCGGATGGATAAACCGCACGCGATAAGGACACGCGGCGATACAGTACTGGCAGCCAACGCAAAGGTCCGGGTTCACATCCACAATGCCGCTGGCGGCATCGCGATACGATGCCCCCGTCGGGCAGACGTCAACGCAGGGAGCGTGGTCGCAATGCTGGCACGAGTGACGGAAGAAGCGATACTTCACATCAGGAAATGTCCCTTGCGGCTCACTGCGGATAATCGTCAGACGCGATACGCCTTCCGGCACGTTGTTAACTTCCCGACAAGCATCCATGCAGGCCGTACAGCCAATGCATAAAGACTCATCATGAACCATACCGTAACGCACACCGTTGATGTTCAGCGTCTTCGCCACAACGCGCCCCGCCGTCCCGCTCACTGCCACCAGCGCGCCGACGCCGGTGATAAACTGGCGACGAGAGCAACTCATGGATGCTCCTTAAGCAACGGAACCGACGCCGGGTTAAAGTTCGGATTGTTACGTTGATCGCTGTGGCAATCGACGCAAATCTTGATCCGTCCTTTATCGCTCAGCGTCTGCATCGTGTCTTGCTTCGGATGCAGTGAGTGACAGCTGGCACACGCCACTTTGGTTACGTGGACATCGTGCGGCCAGAACGCTTTTTGCAACTGCTCAGGCAGGTGACAGGACATACAGACACTGTTCTGCTGCTCCACGTTGTACATCGGCTCATTAAAGCGCATCACATCTTTCACCCCTTCGCGGTGGTTCGGTGACGGCTGGCCGTGACAATTGGTGCAGGTGACAGGCAGTTTGTTATTCGGGTTGATGGCTTCCGCATGCTTACCATGCATGCCTTCGGTATCCGGCTTGTGACAGTCCAGACAGGCGGCATCCGGATTACGCTGTTGGGTAACCGTCCAGCGTTGATCCGACTCCTGCGGCGTTGGCGTGGCAGTGATTCCACTCAGGCTCCATAACAAGCCTGACGCCAGCACCCCAGCAGTTAATAACGAACGTAATACGCTCATATTCACTCCGTTGAGTTATCCGCCCCTTGCGGGGCGAAATGGGGTTATTGGCTTAACAGACCGTTTTTACGCGCCTGATCTTCCCACTGCGGAATCACCGTTTTGATGAAGTCCTGCTTTTCAGCATTGATTTGCTGCATGTTCAGACCAATCGCCGCCTGGGCTTTCTCTTTGGTAGAGATATCCGGTAACGGGATTTCATGCGTGATGCCTTTGGTCGCCAGCAGACGGACCAGTTTGGTACGTGCGTCAGCGGCTTTATCCATTGCGCTACCCAGCATCCGCAGACCTTCTTCCGGGGCATGCATGTGAATACCGTGTGAGGCGATAGACAGGTCCCAACGCCATTGCGCGTGACGGATATCTTCCAGAATCGGCTTCATTTCCGCTTCGGTCGCACCCGCATCCCATGCGGCTTTCGCTTCGAAGTGCGCACGAACAAGCTGGTCTTCAACTTTGATTTTCAGGTCATGAATGGCCTGTTTACGCTCGGCGACTACTTTTTGCAGGGACGCTTTGTCCTGGGTGTGGCAGTTCGCACAGGTCTGAGCGAAATTATCAAACGGATTACCAATCTTATGGTCGGTGTAAATCTTGCCTTCCGCGTTCTGCACTTTCGGCATGTGGCAGTCGATACAGGTCACATTGTTCTTGCCGTGAATGCCTGCGCTCCAGGTTTCATACTCCGGGTGCTGCGCTTTCAGCATCGGGGTTTTAGACAGGGAGTTGGTCCAGTCAGAGAAGGCGATGGTGTCGTAGTACTTCTCCATGTTCTCGACTTTCATGCCGTCGTCCCACGGGAACTTAACGGCTTTGTTTTTACCGTCGAAGTAATATTCCACGTGGCACTGGCCGCAGACCATGGATTGCTGGTCAAAGCGACCGGCTTTCTCAAACGGTTTGCCGATGGTTTCCATCGCGCGCTCAGCATAAGGACGCGACAGCGTCAGTTCTGGCTTGCCTTTGGCAAAGTCTGGTGACGCGGTGTTATGGCAATCGCCGCAGCCAAGATTATTAACAATTTCAGGACCGCCGCGCGCCCATTTACCGTGGAAGTAGCCATCTTCACCGTCTTTCTGGATCAGACGCGCCACATCCGGGCTTTTACAGCTCCAGCAGGCCATCGGCAACGGACCATCTTCTGCCGTTTTGGGTGCGCCGGTACGTAAGGTTTCACGAACATCGGTCACTGCATACGCGTGCCCGCGCGGTTTGTTGTAATCGCGCGAGAAGGGATATCCCGCCCACAGGATCACCAGACGAGGATCTTCTGCCAGCGCATCTTCACGGGCTGATTGCTCAGACGTGGCTTTCCAGGAGAGATATTGATCGGGATGCTGAGGGGCGAAGACTTCATTCTTCGCTTCAACGGTGACGGTTTTTGCGGGTACGGGGGTTTGTTCAGCGTGAACTGCAGAGATAAATAATAAAGGTACTAACAGGCTGAAGAAACGGCGTACGCGTGATTTTATCCTTGCCATAGGGGTCTCATCCAGATGACGCCATTATCTGCAATGGCGGTTCTTTTATTGTTTTCCATAACAGCAACCACACGAATACTGTCATGACATTGCTCCACCCTATTTGTAACAAGAAACCACACTGAAAATGTTGTCTTTAATCAATTGTAAGTGTATGTAAAATACCACTTTAGAGTTAGTAACTCCCTTTGATTGCCCCCTCTTTTGTCTAATTCAGAGACAGATCACCTTTTCAACAATCCTTTAGATAACCACATGTTATCGCGAGATTTAGTCAATTTTGCTAGCTCCCTTCAAAATTCAGTTTGTCGCTAATTTGCACAATTCGTTTATTGCGTGATCTGCCGCGCAAATACTAAACAAAACTCTCAAAGCCCCTACATTTAACGTTTATGAGACATATTATTAACATCCTACAAGGAGAACAAAAGCCATGAGCCAAATACATAAACACGCTATTCCCGCAAACATTGCGGATCGTTGCCTGATAAATCCGGAGCAGTACGCAGAGAAATACCAGCAATCCGTTAACGAACCCGACACATTTTGGGGCGAACAGGGAAAAATTCTTGATTGGATCAAGCCGTACAGCCAGGTGAAGAACACTTCCTTCGCACCAGGCAACGTGTCAATTAAATGGTACGAAGACGGCACTCTGAATCTGGCCGCAAACTGTCTTGACCGCCACCTGCAGGCAAACGGCGATCGTACCGCCATCATCTGGGAAGGCGATGACGCAACCCAAAGCAAAAACATTACCTATCGCGAGTTGCATCGCGATGTCTGCCGTTTCGCCAATACGCTACTGGATTTAGGCATTAAAAAAGGTGACGTGGTGGCCATTTATATGCCGATGGTGCCGGAAGCTGCGGTCGCCATGCTGGCCTGCGCCCGTATTGGCGCGGTGCATTCGGTCATCTTCGGTGGTTTCTCACCGGAAGCCGTCGCCGGACGTATTATCGACTCCAATTCACGCCTGGTGATCACCGCCGACGAAGGCGTACGCGCCGGGCGCGCTATCCCACTGAAAAAGAACGTGGATGATGCGCTGAAAAATCCAAATGTGAAAACCGTTGAACATGTGGTCGTTCTCAAACGTACCGGTGGAAAAACGGAATGGCAGGAAGGTCGCGACCTGTGGTGGTCCGATCTTATCGAGAAGGCCAGCTCAGAACACCAGCCGGAAGAGATGAACGCGGAAGATCCGCTGTTTATCCTGTATACCTCCGGCTCAACCGGCAAGCCGAAAGGCGTACTGCACACTACCGGCGGGTATCTGGTCTACGCCGCCACCACCTTTAAGTACGTGTTTGACTACCATCAGGGCGATATTTATTGGTGTACCGCTGACGTAGGCTGGGTAACCGGGCACAGCTACCTGCTGTACGGTCCGCTGGCCTGCGGCGCAACCACGCTGATGTTCGAAGGCGTGCCAAACTGGCCTACCCCGGCGCGTATGTCGCAGGTTGTGGACAAGCATCAGGTCAATATTCTGTATACCGCACCGACCGCCATTCGCGCCCTGATGGCGGAAGGCGATAAAGCGATTGAAGGCACTGACCGTTCGTCGCTGCGTATCCTGGGTTCAGTTGGCGAGCCGATCAACCCGGAAGCATGGGAGTGGTACTGGAAGAAGATCGGCAACGAAAAATGCCCGGTCGTCGATACCTGGTGGCAGACTGAAACCGGTGGATTCATGATCACCCCGCTGCCGGGCGCCACCGAACTGAAAGCCGGTTCTGCAACCCGTCCATTCTTTGGCGTACAGCCTGCGATTGTCGATAACGAAGGTAATCCGCTGGAAGGCGCGACCGAAGGCAATCTGGTGATTACCGACTCGTGGCCGGGCCAAGCGAGAACGCTGTTTGGCGATCACGAACGCTTTGAGCAAACCTACTTCTCTACCTTCAAGAATATGTACTTCAGCGGCGACGGCGCGCGCCGTGACGAAGATGGCTATTACTGGATCACCGGACGTGTGGACGATGTGCTGAACGTCTCCGGCCACCGTCTGGGAACGGCTGAAATCGAATCGGCGCTGGTGTCGCATCCGAAGATTGCCGAAGCCGCGGTGGTGGGGATTCCGCATAATATTAAAGGCCAGGCGATCTACGCATACGTTACGCTGAATCACGGTGAAGAGCCGTCACCTGAGTTGTACGCCGAGGTTCGCAACTGGGTGCGTAAAGAAATTGGCCCGCTGGCAACGCCAGACGTGCTGCACTGGACCGACTCACTGCCGAAAACCCGCTCCGGCAAAATTATGCGCCGTATTCTGCGTAAAATCGCGGCGGGCGATACCAGCAATCTGGGCGATACCTCTACCCTCGCCGATCCTGGCGTCGTGGAGAAACTGCTCGAAGAGAAGCAGGCCATCGCGATGCCATCATAACCATAACTGTGAAATGCCCGATGGCGCGCAGCTTATCGGGCCTACAAATCCTATCCCTACCCCTCCCCTGACCGGGAGGGAAATATAAAAACCCTCCCCCAAAGGATTTCGCGTTGCAGGAAGGCGGCAAGCGAGCACATCCCCAGGAGCATAGTTCACTATGTGACTGGGGTGGGCGAGTGCGGCCAACGCACCTGCGGCGTGAAAAACGAAGGGGGCCTCTGGAGAACTCTGTGATGAATGACCAAATTTATCAGCGGATAGAAGACAGTGCGCGTTTCAGGGAGTTAGTAGAAAAACGGCAACGGTTTGCCACCATTCTGTCCATCATCATGCTGGCAGTTTATATCAGCTTTATTTTACTGATTGCCTTTGCGCCTGGCTGGCTGGGTACGCCGCTCCACGCGGGAACCAGCGTCACCCGGGGTATTCCGATTGGGGTCGGTGTGATCCTTATCTCCTTCATTCTGACCGGGATTTATATCTGGCGGGCAAACGGTGAATTTGATCGCCTGAACAATGCGGTTTTGCACGAGGTTAAAGCATCATGAAGAGAGTCCTGACGGCGCTTGCCGCCACGCTGCCCTTCGCCGCAAACGCGGCGGATGCTATTAGCGGTGCAGTTCAACGCCAGCCAACCAACTGGCAGGCGATTGTTATGTTCCTGATTTTCGTCATCTTTACGCTCGGCATTACCTACTGGGCGTCTAAGCGCGTACGTTCGCGTAATGACTACTACACCGCCGGCGGTAACATCACCGGTTTCCAGAACGGGCTGGCGATTGCGGGCGACTATATGTCGGCGGCATCGTTCCTTGGAATTTCCGCGCTGGTATTTACCTCCGGTTATGACGGGCTGATTTACTCACTCGGCTTCCTGGTCGGCTGGCCAATTATCCTGTTCCTGATTGCTGAGCGTTTGCGTAACCTCGGTCGTTACACCTTTGCTGACGTTGCTTCTTATCGTCTGAAGCAGGGTCCAATCCGTATTCTGTCGGCCTGTGGTTCCCTGGTGGTGGTCGCGCTGTATCTGATCGCCCAGATGGTCGGCGCAGGTAAACTGATTGAGCTGCTGTTTGGTCTGAACTATCACATCGCCGTCGTACTGGTTGGCGTACTGATGATGATGTACGTTCTGTTTGGCGGCATGCTGGCAACCACCTGGGTACAGATCATTAAAGCTGTTCTGCTGCTGTTCGGCGCCAGCTTTATGGCCTTCATGGTAATGAAGCACGTCGGCTTCAGCTTCAACAACCTGTTCACCGAAGCGATGGCAGTACACCCGAAAGGCTCCGCGATTATGAGCCCGGGCGGTCTGGTAAAAGATCCGATATCCGCCCTGTCGTTAGGTCTTGGATTGATGTTCGGTACAGCAGGTTTGCCGCATATTCTGATGCGTTTCTTCACGGTCAGCGATGCCCGCGAAGCGCGTAAGAGCGTATTCTATGCCACCGGCTTTATGGGTTATTTCTACATCCTGACCTTTATCATCGGCTTTGGCGCGATCATGCTGGTAGGCGCTAATCCAGAGTACAAAGATGCTGCAGGCGCACTGATCGGTGGTAACAACATGGCGGCGGTTCACCTGGCGAATGCGGTGGGCGGTAACCTGTTCCTCGGCTTCATCTCTGCAGTGGCGTTTGCCACCATCCTGGCGGTGGTTGCCGGGCTGACGCTGGCTGGCGCTTCGGCAGTTTCTCACGACCTGTACGCCAACGTATTCCGCAAAGGCGCAACCGAACGTGAAGAGCTGAAGGTGTCAAAAATCACCGTACTGGTACTGGGTGTGATAGCCATCCTGCTCGGCGTGCTGTTTGAGAACCAGAACATCGCCTTCATGGTGGGTCTGGCGTTCGCCATCGCGGCCAGCTGCAACTTCCCGATCATCCTGCTTTCCATGTACTGGTCGCGTCTGACCACCCGTGGCGCAATGCTGGGTGGCTGGTTAGGTCTGTTAACAGCGGTAGTATTGATGATTCTCGGCCCAACCATTTGGGTCCAGATCCTCGGTCACGAAAAAGCCATTTTCCCGTATGAATATCCAGCGCTGTTCTCCATCAGCATAGCGTTCCTCGGGATCTGGTTCTTCTCTGCTACCGACAACTCAGAAGAAGGCAACCGCGAACGCGAGCAGTTCCGTGCTCAATTCATCCGCTCCCAGACCGGGTACGGCGTAGAACAAGGTCGCGCGCACTAACCTCCCCTCTCCTCCGGCTTTCGGGCCGGAGGATTACATCCTTTCTTAGAACATCAGCCTCGCGACCAGCGGCGCCACCAATACCATCACCACACCGGAAAGCATCATCACCAGGCTGGCAACTACGCCCTCTTGCTGACCAAGCTCATAAGAGCGCGCCGTGCCTGCCCCGTGCGATGCGGCGCCAAATCCTGCGCCTTTCGCCATTCCTTCACGAATGGAAAGGCGTAAAAACAGCACATCGCCGACCGCCATGCCGAATACGCCGGTCACCACCACGAACAAGGCCACCAGGTCCGGCTGCCCGCCCAATGGCTCTGCCGCTGCCAGCGCAAATGGCGTGGTGACGGAACGCACCGCCAGACTGCGTTGGATCTCATCAGGCAACATAAACAGACGCGCCAGCCACACGGAACTGGTGACGGCCACCAGCGTTGCCGTTACCACGCCCGCCGTCAGCGACATCCAGTGACGCTTAATCACCGCAAGGTTGTCATACACCGGAACGGCAAAGGCGATGGTCGCCGGTCCTAACAGCCACAGCAACCAGTGCGATTCACCAATATAGTTTTGCCAGGAGATATGGCCGAAGACTAGCATCAGCACCAGCAGGGCCGGGGTGAGAACTAATGGCATCAGCGGTAATTTACGAAAACGGCGATACAAACGCTTATTAGCAAAGTAGATACCCAGCGTAATCACCAGACACAGCACGCTTAGCTGGAAATTACTCACGGTTTAACCTGCTCATTTCATAGCGATACACTTTATCCACCACCCACGCCGTTGCGCCGAGCACCATCAGCGTACTGATCGCAATGACGGCAAATATACGCCAGCCATCAACCAGCAACAGCTGCGTGTAGTTCACAACGGCGACCACCGCCGGGACAAAAAACAGCAGCATTTCAGCCAGTAACCAGCGAGCACCTGCGCGAATCCAGTTCAGCGGGATAACCCGGCAGACAATTAACGCCAGCATCAGCACCATCCCTACCAGGTTGGCAGGAAGCGGCAGATGCAGCCAGGAGACAAGATATTGAGCTAATACAAAGAGACCTGCGTACAACAGAACCTGAACGGGGATCTGGAGTCGATGAATAACAGCAGGCGTCACGCGGCTTATCGCCACAGCCATGAGGGTATGTCCTTAAAAAATAGAGAGCGCCAGTATAGAGAGCCCCCGTCCAGGACTGAAATGAATTAAACTCATTGCAGGCATAGTCTTAAGGAATAATCATGGATATCAGAACGCTGCGATATTTTGTTGAGGTGGTTCGTCAGCAGAGCTTTACTCGCGCAGCGGAGAAGCTTTTTGTCACCCAGCCCACCATCAGCAAGATGTTGAAGAACCTTGAAGACGAGCTTAATTGCACGTTGCTCATCCGCGACGGGCGGCGGTTGTTGTTAACCGACACCGGGCAGGTCGTTTTCGAACGCGGCCTGGCGATCCTCGCTGAGTTTCGCCAGCTTGAAGCCGAACTTAGCGACATTAATCACCTCAACAGGGGTGTGCTGCGCCTCGGTATCCCGCCGATGGTCGGTATGTTGATGGCCGGGCCTATCAGCCTGTTTCGCCAGCGCTATCCCGGCGTTGAGCTGAAGGTCTCTGAATTTGGCGGCTTAACCGTCCAGCAGGCGGTGATGAACGGCGATCTGGATGTCGCGATGACCGCGCTGCCGGTTGAAGAAGAGAGTGGTCTGGCGACCTTACCGCTTTTCAGTCATCCGCTCTGTGTGCTGGTCCCCCGCTCCGGTCAGTGGACAACATGCGAATCCATTTCCCCCGAGGCACTGGCGGAACATCCGCTACTGATCTACAACGAAGATTTCGCGTTGAGCCGCCAATTGCTTGAGCTGTTTAGCCAACACAACGTCAAGCCCCGCATCGCGGTGCGCAGCGGGCAGTGGGATTTTCTGGCTGCGATGGTACAAGCCGGAGTCGGAATTGCCATTTTACCGGAGCCGATTTGCCAGCGCCTGGATAAGCAAACGTTGCGCTGGATTCCTCTGGAGAGTGATTTACGCTGGCAGTTGGGCATGATTTGGCGCGAAGGCGTGTATCTGTCGCACAGCGCCCAGGCGTGGCTCAAATGCTGTGAAGGGTTTTGGCTACCGCAAGCGTCGTAAAATGCCGGATGCGGCGCAAACGCCTTATCCGGCCTACATCGGTTTTGTAGGCCTGATAAGCGTAGCGCATCAGGCTCTCTCGTTTATTGATTCTCGATCAACAGCGCTTCCAGCAAGTCCAGATCGTGCAGCAGCTTTTGCAGCGTTTCATTGCTGATTTCCCGCGTCGCACGCAGGTGATAAAGCTCCGCGCGTTCTGAACGCAACGCTGCCAGGCGGAAACGTCGCTCGAGGTTTTCTTCCTGCATCGAGCTTTCCACATCGTTGCGTCCGTCGGCGCGACGACGCAGGTTACCAATCACGCGGGAACTCACCTCGGTGAGTAACTGGTTATCGATGTTCTCTTCGGTGTCCGCGGCCAGTCGCTCCTCCATTTTCTGGATCGCGACAATCGCCACTTCTGCCGTAGCAGCGCGAGCAATACGTTCCTCTTTCTGCTGCTGCGAGTGGTCTGCCACTTCCAGATGTTGTAGCAGAATCGGCAACATCACCACGCCAACAAACAGCGAGAACAGAATCACGCCTGCGGCAAGGAAGATCAGCTCATATCGCGCAGGGAATCCGCTACCGTCCGGTAACAACAGTGGTATGGAGAGCACACCGGCGAGGGTAATTGCTCCGCGTACACCGGCAAAGGAGGCGATCAGGATTTCACGCGTTGTCCAGGAGCCGAATTCCATTGGTTTTTTCTTCAGGAAGCGCAGACTGAATTTTTTCATCGTCCACAGCCAGCCAAAACGTACCAGCATCAGCGCCACGTAAATCAGCACGATATCGGTAAACAGCATCCAGATTTCAACGTTCGGATCGACCTCTGCCGCCGCTAAGGAAGACTCCAGAATCCCCGGTAACTGTAGCCCTAACAGCAAGAAGACCATGCCGTTAAACACAAACTCCAGCATTGCCCAGGTACTGTTAGCACGTAAACGCATCGCCAGCGGTGCGCGGCGCATCACCCCGGAACGGGTGATCGTCATCCCGGCAGCGACCGCCGCGAGGATACCGGAAACGCCGATGTGTTCCGCTATCAGGTAAGACGCAAACGGCAGCAGGAACAGCAGGACGATTTGCGTTGCCGGCTCGTCACCGCCCCAGCGGCTGAGGAAGCGCAGGGAGCGCCCGTACAGCCAACTGACGACAAAACCAGCCAGGATACCGCCAATCGCCACTTTGAAGAACTCAAGCGTTGCGCCACCAACGGTAAATACCATCGTCCCCATCGCCACGGCGACGGCAAACTTCAGAGAGACCAGACCGGAGGCGTCGTTCATCAACGCTTCGCCCTGCAGGATGCCCATGATTTTCTTCGGTATGCGCCCCTCCCCCACAATGCCGGAAAGGGCAACAGCATCGGTTGGCGAAAGGACGGCGGCCAGCGCAAAGGCTGGGATAAGCGGTATCCCCGGCACCAGCCAGTAAATCATAAATCCAATGCCGACCACCGTGACCAGCACCAGCGCCAGCGCAAGGCCGAAGATCTCTCGCCCATGCTCGAGAAACTCACGCGTTGGCGTCTTCCAGCCATCGGCAAAGAGCAGCGGCGGGATGAACAGCACCAAAAACAACTCAGGATCGAATTCCACATGCAAACCAAACGTCGGCCACGCCAGCAAGGCGCCGATGGCGATCTGCATTAGGGGTAAAGGGAGTTGGAAGGGCAATACGCGAGTAAATACCCCCGACAACGAGACCACAAGGGTCATGATGAGTATGGTGAAAAAGATTTCCATGCGTTCCCTGTTTGCGATGTTTCTTATGATTAGTGATGAGAGGCGTCGTGCCTCAATTCTATCTAATTGAGAGTAACGCAAAAGACAACGAGTGTGTTCTGAAAATAAAAACGGGCGGCCAAAGCCACCCGTTTTGAGGATCTTTATCGAATAAAAATCAGATAGCCCAGCCGCCCGCGTAGAAGGCCACCAGCGCGATAGCGATAACCACCGTGCCGATGTTCAGCTTGCGCCATTCGCCAGAGACAAGACGGCCAATCACCAGGGTAGCAAAGCCAATCATAATGCCGGTAACGATGTTACAGGTCAGCACGATAAATACGGCCGTTACCAGACCCGCCATTGCGTCGACAAAGTCAGCAAAGTCGATTTTCGCAACGTTGCTCAGCATCAACAGGCCCACATACATCAGTGCAGGCGCCGTTGCGTATACCGGTACAAGATACGAGAGCGGAGAGAGGAACAGGATCAGCAGGAACAGGACACCAACGGTGATCGCCGTCAGGCCAGTTTTACCGCCTGCCGCCGTACCCGCTGCGGATTCAATGTATACCGCCGCAGGAGCAGCGCCCACCAGACCAGAGAACACGCTGCTCAGGGAGTCGGTGGTCAGCGCTTTGCCGCCGTCGATAATCTGTCCGTCTTTATCCAGCAAATTCGCCTGACCGGCTACGGCACGGATGGTGCCGGTCGCATCGAAGACGGCGGTCATGACCAGCGCCAGCACGCTCGGCAGAACGATAGGATTCAGTGCGCCCATAATATCCAGGCTGCCGATCAGCGAGTTGCCGTTTTCGTCGCTCAGAGACGGCATGGCAAAAATACCGGAGAAATGCACGGCCGGGTCGAAAATCAGGCCAACAATGGAAATACCGATAATAGTCAGCAGGATGCCGCCCGGTACTTTCAGTTTTTCGAGGCCAATAATCACCGCCAGACCAACCAGCGACATAATCACCGGGAAGGTATCGAAGTCGCCCAGCGCAACCGGCAGACCGTCCAGCGGATTCTTAATCACCAGACCAACGCCGTTTGCCGCAATCAGCAGCAGGAACAGGCCGATACCAATTCCCGTACCGTGCGCAACGCCCTGCGGCAGATTGCGCAGGATCCAGCTACGAATACCCGTCGCGGAAATGATGGTAAACAGGACCCCCATCAGGAACACCGCGCCCAGCGCAACGGGCACGCTGATATGTTGCCCCAATACCAGGCTGAATGCGGTAAACGCCGTCAGAGAAATGGCGCAACCAATCGCCAGCGGCAGATTTGCCCACAGGCCCATGACAATAGAACCGACGCCCGCGACCAGGCAGGTTGCCACAAATACAGCGGCAGGCGGGAATCCGGCTTTACCCAGCATCCCTGGAACCACAATAACGGAGTAAACCATGGCGAGGAACGTCGTTAGTCCGGCAACGACTTCCTGACGAACGGTACTGCCGCGAAGCGAAATTTTAAACCAGGCGTCGAGTGAACCGCCGGTACGCGCTGAAGGCGTAGACATAGAAAACATCCCCTGAGAGTTTATTTTTTCGTCATTATGCGTGCTGGACAATCCACTGCCTGCTAAACGTTTTCTCCATGTGCCAGGTTTGCGTCATTAGGGGTGTCGCAAAAAAGCAAACGTTTAGCTCCGCGCATAAAAAACGGGTGGTAAAAAAAAGCAAACGATTATCCAGCGATCATACGCCGGTTTTCAACTGAACTTTGCCGCTTTTTACTCATTTCTTCTTATAACGCACAATAAACAACCAGTCGATGCGCAAACGTTATCGTCAATGCGCAATCTGGTAACAAATTTCGCCAGATTGTCGCAACAATCGTTCTTATTTTTCGCGCAAACTCGCGCAAGAAAACCGGTGAAGATGCGGTAAATTTTTTGGCTAAAAAATCATCGTTTCACTGGCAAATGGAGGGAGGTAGCTTACACTTACATTATCAACACAGGCCGGAACCTCCCCTAATGTGCTCGACTGAGGGGTGTTGATGTCGGGGGAAACCCTCCCGTGAACCAGCGGGATAGAGTGAAAGACAAAGACCGGAACCAAACTAAAGCGCCCTCTGTGGCGCTTTAGTTTTATACCCGTCATACTTCACGTTGCAGGTGTGTTGGCTGCGTTTACTCACCCGAATCACTTAGTTTACTAAGCTCATCGGGATTCGTGCTCTTGCCGCCTTCCCACAACGCGAATTATTTAGGGTATATATCCGTCATATATTTAAACCAATCAATCATCTTCCAGCAGACGCGCCCCGGTTCCTTGCTCGCCCAACTGATCGCCTGGGTTACGCAACGGGCAATCGCTGCGCGACAAGCAGCCGCAACCAATACATCCATCCAGCTCATCACGTAGCGACACCAAAGTATGAATGCGTCGGTCCAGCTCTTCACGCCATTGCGAAGAGAGCTGTTTCCACTCTTTAGCGCTAAGTGAATGTCCTTCAGGTAATACGCCCAGCGCGTCGCCAATCGTTGCCAGCGGGATCCCAATACGTTGAGCAATCTTGATAATCGCCACGTAACGCAACACATCACGTTTGTAGCGACGCTGATTACCGCTGTTGCGCATGCTGCTGATTAACCCTTTGCTTTCATAGAAATGCAGGGTCGAAACTGCCACGCCGCTACGCTTTGCAACTTCACCTGGCGTGAGCAGCGCTTTTATCCGGGGTAATTTCTTTTCCATAAATCGCTTTACCTCAAGTTAACTTGAGGAATTATACTCGCCCACAGACAAAACGACGAATCGAATACTGAGAAAGAGGCAGCCCTATGTCCCATCAGCAGATTATTCAGACCCTTATTGAATGGATTGATGAACATATCGATCAGCCGCTGAACATTGAGGCGGTTGCGAAAAAATCAGGTTACTCGAAGTGGTATTTACAGAGAATGTTCCGCACGGTGACGCGCCAGACGCTGGGTGACTACATCCGCCAGCGACGACTTCTGCTGGCGGCGGTTGAACTGAGGACGACTGAGCGACCTATTTTCGATATCGCGATGGATCTTGGTTATGTATCGCAACAAACCTTTTCGCGCGTGTTTCGCCGCGAGTTTGATCGTACCCCCAGCGATTACCGCCACCGCCTGTAAGCTTATTGCCCGCTCTGCGTCAGTATGGCGGGCGACCGTTGTATCCAGTGCATGAACTCCTGAGACGGTAGCGCCTTCGCAAAATACCAGCCCTGACAATACTGTACGCCGCGTTCAAGCAGCCATTCGATTTGTTCCTTCGTTTCCACCCCTTCCGCAATCGTCTTCAGGTGTAAGCTTTGCGCCATCTCAATAATATGTTCGGCAATCAAGTGACTGGTGCTGTTAGTGGACAACGTGCTAATAAACGATTTGTCGATCTTCAGGATATCGACATTCAGCGCTGACAAATTATGCAGATTGGAATATCCCGTGCCAAAATCATCAAACGCCACTTCATAACCCGCCTTGCGGAACGCCTGAATTACTGGGGTCATTTTATGTACATCTATGAACCCCCGCTCCGTCACTTCGACTTTAATTTGCTGGGCCGCCACGGAGTACTCACGATTTTTGTCGTTAATCAGAGCAATCAATCGGGATGAATGAAAGTCAGAAGCGGAAAGGTTAATCGAGATATAAAGCTGAGGATGCGCCGAAAGAAAATACCCCAAATCGTTGAACACCTCTTCAACGACATAATCCGTGATCCGCTCAATCATTCCCTCTTTTTCAGCCAACGGAATAAACTCCGTCGGGCTCATCACCTCACCTTTACAACCCGGCCAGCGCAGCAGAGCTTCAGCACCAACACATTGTCCATTCTTAATATCAATGATCGGCTGGTAATGCAGGCAAAGCTGACGTTTTTTGATCGCGCGTTTTAGTAAGCGCCGGGGAGATAAGTATTCCTGGCGCGTGCGCCACCACATTAGCAGTATCAGGATGCTGCAGATAATCCCGAAGGGAATGGTTAACGCCGCCTCGTGATAAAAAATCTGACTTACGCGGTTGTCTGAGGTCGACACAATGATCGCAATTGGGCGTTTTTCTGAATGCACGATGGTGTAAAAGCGATCGTCTTGTTGAAAGGTCGAGGCTTCACCGCGTACGAGAGGCGCGAATTGCGCAATATTTGCCGCTTCGCTGGCGGAGAAAAACGTATCTGTTACTGTGTCATATACGCCCCAGGACAGATCCGGATCATCTGACATGACTTCGCTGTAGGATAATGGATTTATGACTGCGACGTAGTTCCCACGTTGCATGTACGTCATTCTGTAGCCAGCGAAAAAAGGGGTATCGCGGTAGTAATAGATGGCGATATCCGGCGTACGTTTATAGTCGGCTGTCGGCATAATATAAGTAACAGGCGGCGCCATAGACGTAGAGCACAAAAAATGATCGCCCTGCGCATAAATTAGCTCACTGATATATAAACGACCGCGAATAATATTCAGCATACTTTTCTGATGTGCCGGGGTACACATCTTACCCTGATACAACTGGGCCATATCACGCGCCAAATCGGCTTGTAGGATTACCAATTCTGTTTTATTTAACACCAGTTGAGCAAAAGAGCGGAGTTGGTTATGGGTTTCGGTCATCGCCCGGATATGTGCAAACCAAATCGCCAGCACCACGGGGAACAATACCACCATGAATGTTCCCAGGAACTTCAGCATCTTGCGTCGCGCACTGTGATTCATGTCAGCCCTATTTCCCTGTTTCGTATATGCCAGAACCCATCAAGGCAGGATGCTATAAACACCGACTGATTAAGTTGCATGAATCTATCAGTATTAGCAACAGACTTCTCTATGTAAAAGTCTGATAATAGTTGATGATGATATTATTTTTCCGTAAGGCAAACTTAAAGTTATGCTTATTTCATAACGTTATTATCCCCACGGAGTAATTTTTTATGAGCATTATCCTGGCTGCGTTTAAGAAATTCATTAAAGTTTTTTAACGTTTAATTTAGGATAAATATAACAAGCAGACTAAATACATGTTTAAAACATGGTTATTTATTATCAACCCTTCATTAAATTAAACCACACACTCAGAGTGGTTTTAGGCCTACAAAAATAGCGTTCAATAGTGGTGAACAAACGAGCGCTTGTGATATAGTTCACAAAAATAATGCAACAGAAACAATGTTTCATTCATGTTATTGCCCGTCGATAGCCAGAGTACTACACCCTCGGTGAACACCCCCGCGCTGTCCTGGGCATCCAGACTTTCTGAGGACGTTTTTCATGGCAACAATAACAACTGGCGTGGTTCTTCTGCGGTGGCAACTACTCAGCGCGGTACTGATGTTTTTAGCCAGTACGCTCAATATCCGTTTTCGTAAATCAGATTATATTGGCCTGGCCGTCATTAGCAGCGGTTTGGGGCTGGTGTTTGCCTGCTGGTTTGCGACTGGATTGCTCGGCATAACCCTGGTTGATATGTCCACTATCTGGCAGAACATTGAAACCGTGATGGTTGATGTGATGAGCCACACACCGCCAGACTGGCCGATGGTGTTGAACTGATAACAAAATTGCATATGGCTACCCCGGTCTTGAGGTAGCCATAATTTTCAGCGAAAAGCAGAAGGATTAGAACGGAATATCGTCGTCGAAATCCATCGGCGGTTCGTTAGACGGCGCTGCCGGAGCGGACTGCTGCGGACGAGACTGCGCGCCGCCGCTGAACTGATTGCCGCCCTGCGGCTGCTGAGGCTGACCCCAACCACCCTGCTGCTGGCCACCACCTGCCGGAGCACCACCGCCCTGACGACCACCCAGCATTTGCATGGTGCCGCCAACGTTAACAACAACTTCAGTGGTGTACTTTTCTACGCCGGACTGATCGGTCCATTTGCGGGTACGCAGCTGACCTTCGATATAGACCTGGGAACCTTTACGCAGATATTCACTGGCCACTTCCGCCAGTTTGCCAAACAGCACAACGCGGTGCCATTCAGTCTGCTCTTTCATTTCACCGGTCGCTTTATCACGCCAGGATTCGGAAGTAGCCAGCGTAATGTTGGCAACTGCGCCACCATTCGGCATATAGCGTACTTCCGGGTCCTGGCCCAGATTACCGACGAGAATCACCTTGTTTACGCCTCTGCTGGCCATGATCGTGTCTCCTGAAAAACGTTACTGAATAAGTGTAAGCGCGGGATTGTAGCATTTCCAATAGCGCTTTTACTACGTTGCGAAGTTGATTCCAGTAAACAACCCCCGCCAGACATTGTTGCACAGGAACATGCGTTTTGCATTCCAATACTGTATATCCATTCAGGTCAGGTTGTGTCATAATTAACCGTTTGTGATCGCCGGTAGCACCATGCAGCCAGGCAAAAAAGCGTTTAATCCGGGAAAGATGAATGGATAAGATCGAAGTTCGGGGCGCCCGCACCCATAATCTCAAAAACATCAACCTCGTCATCCCGCGCGACAAGCTGATTGTCGTCACCGGGCTTTCGGGCTCAGGCAAATCTTCGCTCGCTTTCGACACCTTATATGCCGAAGGGCAGCGTCGTTACGTTGAATCCCTTTCCGCGTACGCGCGTCAATTTCTGTCGCTGATGGAAAAACCGGACGTCGACCACATTGAGGGGCTCTCTCCTGCCATCTCAATTGAACAAAAATCGACGTCCCATAACCCGCGATCCACGGTAGGTACAATTACCGAAATTCACGACTATCTGCGTCTGCTGTTTGCCCGCGTTGGCGAGCCGCGCTGTCCGGATCACGACGTTCCCCTGGCAGCGCAGACCGTTAGCCAGATGGTGGACAACGTCCTGTCGCAGCCGGAAGGCAAACGTCTGATGCTGCTGGCGCCGGTAATTAAGGAGCGTAAAGGCGAGCACACCAAAACGCTGGAAAACCTGGCGGGCCAGGGCTATATCCGCGCCCGTATCGACGGCGAAGTGTGTGACCTTTCCGATCCGCCCAAGCTTGAGCTGCAAAAGAAACACACTATTGAAGTGGTGATTGACCGCTTTAAGGTACGCGACGATCTCACCCAACGACTGGCTGAATCCTTTGAAACCGCGCTGGAACTGTCCGGTGGTACGGCGGTGGTCGCCGATATGGACGACCCGAAAGCGGAAGAGCTTCTGTTCTCCGCCAACTTCGCCTGCCCTATCTGCGGCTATAGCATGCGCGAACTGGAACCCCGCCTGTTCTCGTTTAACAACCCAGCGGGCGCGTGTCCAACCTGTGACGGTCTCGGCGTGCAGCAGTATTTCGATCCTGACCGGGTGATTCAAAACCCGGAACTGTCGCTGGCCGGTGGTGCTATTCGTGGTTGGGATCGCCGTAACTTCTATTATTTCCAGATGCTTAAGTCTCTGGCTGAACACTATAAATTCGACGTTGAAGCCCCATGGGCCAGCCTGAGCCCTACCGTGCATAAAGTAGTGCTGTACGGTTCGGGTAAAGAAAATATCGAATTCAAATACATGAACGATCGCGGCGATACGTCCGTACGTCGTCACCCGTTTGAAGGTGTGCTGCACAATATGGAGCGCCGTTATAAAGAGACGGAATCCAGTGCGGTACGTGAAGAATTAGCCAAATTCATCAGTAACCGACCGTGCGCCAGCTGTGAAGGGACGCGTTTACGTCGCGAGGCCCGCCACGTATTTGTTGAAAATACGCCGCTGCCCGCGATTTCCGACATGAGCATCGGTCATGCAATGGATTTCTTCAACAATCTGAAGCTTGCGGGTCAGCGGGCGAAGATTGCTGAGAAAATTCTTAAAGAGATTGGTGATCGTCTGAAGTTCCTGGTCAACGTCGGCCTCAACTATCTGACGCTGTCGCGTTCAGCGGAAACGCTCTCCGGCGGCGAAGCTCAGCGTATTCGTCTGGCAAGCCAGATCGGCGCGGGTCTGGTCGGTGTAATGTACGTGCTGGATGAACCGTCTATCGGTTTGCATCAGCGCGATAACGAGCGTCTGCTGGGTACGCTTATCCACCTGCGTAATCTGGGTAATACCGTCATTGTAGTCGAGCACGATGAAGATGCGATTCGCGCCGCTGACCACGTTATCGATATCGGCCCCGGCGCGGGTGTTCACGGTGGTCAGGTCGTCGCCGAAGGGACGCTCGACGACATCATGGCAGTGCCTGAGTCGCTGACCGGCCAGTACATGAGCGGTAAACGCAAGATTGAAGTGCCTAAACAGCGCGTTGCGGCTGACCCAGAGAAAGTGCTGAAGCTCACCGGCGCACGCGGCAACAACCTGAAAGATGTCACCCTGACGCTGCCGGTAGGTTTATTTACCTGCATTACCGGTGTTTCCGGTTCGGGTAAATCGACACTGATTAACGATACTCTGTTCCCGATTGCGCAGACGGCGCTGAACGGTGCGACGCTGGCTGAACCTGCGCCGTATCGCGACGTTCAGGGCCTGGAACATTTCGACAAAGTGATCGACATTGACCAAAGCCCGATTGGCCGTACGCCGCGTTCTAACCCGGCAACCTACACCGGCGTGTTTACGCCAGTGCGCGAACTGTTTGCCGGCGTGCCGGAGTCACGTGCACGCGGTTACACCCCGGGGCGTTTCAGCTTTAACGTCCGCGGCGGACGCTGTGAAGCCTGTCAGGGCGACGGCGTGATCAAAGTCGAAATGCACTTCCTGCCGGATATCTACGTGCCGTGCGATCAATGTAAAGGCAAGCGCTATAACCGCGAAACGCTGGAAATTAAGTACAAAGGCAAAACTATCCACGAAGTGTTGGATATGACGATTGAAGAAGCACGCGAGTTCTTCGATGCCGTTCCGGCGCTGGCGCGTAAGCTGCAAACACTAATGGACGTTGGCCTGACGTACATCCGACTGGGTCAGTCCGCTACCACACTCTCGGGCGGCGAGGCGCAGCGCGTGAAGCTGGCGCGCGAACTGTCAAAACGCGGTACCGGGCAAACGCTGTATATTCTCGATGAGCCGACCACCGGTCTGCATTTTGCGGATATTCAGCAACTGTTGGACGTGCTGCATCAGCTCCGGGATCAGGGCAACACCATCGTGGTGATTGAGCACAATCTGGACGTGATTAAGACCGCTGACTGGATTGTCGATCTCGGTCCGGAAGGCGGCAGCGGCGGCGGCGAAATTCTTGTCTCCGGCACACCAGAAACGGTCGCAGAGTGTGAAGCCTCACACACGGCACGTTTCCTCAAACCACTGTTGTAATTACGCAACACTTATCAGGCCCACAGAACAGGCGTAAAGCTTGTAGGCCTGATAAGGCGCTTGCGCCGCATCTGGCAACGGTTGTGCCTGATGGCGCTACGCTTAACAAGACCGTTCAGGGCTGCGTCAGTAGCCGCCGTTTATCAGCAGGCAGCGTGTTCACAGCCTGCTGATAAGAGGCGTCAACCAGATAATAAATCTGTGAATCCGGCAGCGAGCCGTCCAGATACACCGTACTCCAGTGCGCCTTATTGAGATGCCTGCTTGGCCGAACATCGCTATGCTGCTGGCGCAACAACTCTGCCAGTTCTGGGCTGGTTTTCAGAGACACCGCCGGGCGTTCTTCCACCTCTTTTACCATGGCAAAAAGCACATCTTCGACTTTGATTTGTGTGGCCTTCCAGTCACTGTGAACGCTCTGCTCCGCGCCCATTTTTGCCATGCAGTATTGCAGCAACTCCGAATTAGTCATCTTTATTCCCCTTACCAGCATATTGCCTAATGAGAACATCATTTATTCAGTGTGCAGCAAGTCCGCAAAAGGTAAAAGCCAGCAATGTAAATTTGTTTAAAAAAACAGCAACCCGCAGCCAGTGTCCTCAATATTCCGAGTTGACGATCACCTCTTCACCAAACGCACCGGCCTGTGGCAGCGGCTTATAAGTGGAGTTAGAGGCGCGCAAAATGCGAATACCACGAATGCCCACGTCGCGAGCGGCAGTGATGTCATTATCGGAGTCACCGTAGAACATGCGGATATTTTTATCCTGTAACCACTGCGTTTTGGTGTTCTGGCCCGGCTTATCGCCGGCAAAAATGACCGGATTCATATTGCCGGCCGGGATGTGAAAGTTATCAGACAACGTTTTCGACACCGTTTCAGTCTTCGTCTGGCTACGCCCGGTCACGAAAAAGATGCTGTCACCACGACGCACGTGCATATCAATTAGCTGGCGCGCGACTTCTTTTGGAATACTGAACTCGTCCCAGCCGTTATTCATTTTTTCCCAGAAGGCCGGATTCTTCAGGTAATCCTCACTGTCCGGAGAATACGTTTTTTTACCGCGCCAGAAGCCTGGGCTGGAAAAGAGGACAGTGTCATCGATATCAAACCCGACCGCCATCGGCGGACGTCCGGTCAGGCTGTTTTCAATTTGTGCCACGGAGACCCAGTGAATGGGAGCCTGCTCAGCGAGCTTTGCAACATTGGTGCCTGGATTGAGCTGAGAGGGAGAAGAAACGAGTGCCTGGGCTGGCTGATTTAGCGTGAACAATAAACAAACGGCACTCAGTGCCAACGTAAACTTGCGCATATTTTTCCCTAAGTAGTCAGTTAGTTATCATTTTTTTATTAACAACTGGTCAAAAAACTATCTGACCTTACCCCTTAGGGGGAGGGAAAGGAAGGATTTTCTCTGGTTTTGCTCTGGAAAAGGAGCACGATCACACAGGAAAACGTGCCTGATGGCACGACGCTTATCAGGCCTCCAAACGAAAATCTATATACCTTTGTAGGCCGGATAAGGCATTTACGCCGCCATCCGGCAACATTCAAAGCCGGTTACATGACGGCGGCAAATGCCTTTGCCACGCGCTGCACGTTACCGTGATTCAACCCAGCTACGCACATGCGACCGCTGGCGATCAGGTACACACCGAACTCATCGCGCAGGCGATCAACCTGGGCTGCGCTAAGCCCGGTATAGCTGAACATACCGCGCTGTTGCAACAGGTAGTCAAAGTTACGGCCCGGGATCTCTGCATTCAATACGTTAACCAGCTCCTGACGCATCGCCAGAATACGGGTACGCATCTCTTCGACTTCTGCCAGCCAACTGGCTTTCAGCGCGTCATCACCCAGTACCGCGGCAACTACCTGCGCACCAAAGTTTGGCGGGCTGGAGTAGTTACGACGCACCGTCGCTTTTAGCTGCCCCAGAACGCGGCTGGCGGTATCAGCATCTTCACATACTACAGACAGTCCGCCGACACGCTCGCCGTACAAGGAGAAAATCTTCGAGAATGAGTTACTGACCAGAGCGGGCAATCCGGCGCTGGCAATGGCGCGAATCGCATAGGCGTCGTCTTCTATACCACCACCGAAGCCCTGGTAAGCAATGTCCAGGAACGGAATCAAATCGCGTGCTTTCAGGATCTCAATAACGCTATCCCACTGCGCAGGAGTTAAATCCGCGCCCGTCGGGTTATGGCAGCACGGATGCAGCAGCACGATGCTGCGCGCCGGTAAGGTATTCAGCGTTGCCAGCAGGTCGTTGAAACGCACGCCGTTAGTCGTGTCGTCATACCATGGGTAAGTGCTTACTTCGAATCCAGCCCCCTCAAAAATCGCGATATGGTTTTCCCAGGTCGGATCGCTGACCCATACGCCAGAATCAGGGAAATAGCGTTTCAGGAAGTCTGCGCCAACCTTTAATGCACCGGAGCCGCCCAGCGTCTGAATAGTTGCGACGCGCTGCTGCTGGAGAACCGGATGATCTGCGCCAAACAGCAGCGGCGCAATAGTATGACGATACGTGTTCAGACCTTCCATCGGCAGATACAGCGAAGCACCATGCGGTTTGGCATTAAGTCGAGCTTCCGCTTCCGCCACCGCTTTAAGCTGAGGAATAATTCCGTCTTCGTTGTAATACAGGCCGATGCTGAGGTTCACTTTGTCGCTACGTGAGTCTTCTTTGAAGCGCTCCATGAGCGATAAAATCGGGTCGCCGGCGTAGGCGTCAACTTTTTGAAACACGTGTGGTTCTCCAGGTTTACAGGCAAGGGTTAAGAACACAATAAACCGGAAGCGGGAGAAGATCGAGAGGATGTTGAGGGTAATATTGCCGGAAGGCGGCGTAACCGCCTGTCCAGCACATCATTCTGCTAATCGATATACTTCATCGCCACTCTTGAGGTCAGGCGCGTAATAAGTTCGTAAGCACTTACTTTCGTCATTTCAGCAATGCGTTCAACGGGCAGTCCCTCACCCCACAGAATCACCGAATCGCCGGCTTTATCCTGCGCTTCGGGACCTAAATCGACGCAGATCATATCCATCGCAACGCGACCGACGATCGGCACTTCACGGCCATTGACCAGTACCGGCGTCCCAGACGGCGCCGCGCGCGGATAACCATCACCATAGCCCATTGCCACCACACCCAGACGCGTGTCGCGCTCGCTCAACCAGGTACCACCATAACCAACCGGCTCGCCCGCTTTGTGCTCACGCACCGCAATCAGGCTGGAGGTCAGCGACATCACCGGCTGGCAGCCAAAATCAGCACCGATGGAGTGGTTTTCCAGTGGCGACACACCATACAGAATCAGTCCCGGACGCGCCCAGTCGAAGTGAGACTGTGGCCACAGCAGAATACCGCCCGATGCGGCAATCGAACGCTGCCCAGGTTTGCCCTCGCAAAAGCTGTTGAAGATATCGAGCTGTTTTTCGGTCGCACCGCATTCAGGTTCGTCTGCGCGCGCAAAATGGCTGACGATATTGACCGGCTGGCGCACATTTTCACATTGCGTTAGGCGCTGATAAAACGCCTCGGCCTGCTCAGGGCGTACGCCCAGGCGGTGCATACCTGTGTCGAGCTTCATCCAGACGGTAACGGGTTCAACCAGATTAGCTGCTTCCAGGGCTTCGAGCTGCTCCTGGTTATGGACGGCTGTATGCAGACGCTGCGCGGAAATAGTCGGCAGATCGGAGGCATCAAAAAATCCCTCCAGCAGCAGGATGGGCTGCGTGATCCCTCCCGCTCGCAACCGCAGGGCTTCTTCAAGACGAGCGACACCAAAAGCGTCCGCATCGGGGAGCGTTCGCGCGGTCTCTAACAGACCATGGCCGTAGGCGTTCGCTTTCACGACCGCAACCAGTTTACTGGCAGGGGCCAGTTCACGCAGACGTTGCAGGTTGTGTCGCAGAGCGCGGCGGTTAATGACTACAGTTGCCGCTTGCATTTGTATTCCTTAGAAATTACTCATCATCATATTGAGGACCGGCATAGTTGTCGAAGCGGGACCACTGTCCGTTAAACGTCAGGCGCACCGTACCGATCGGACCGTTACGCTGCTTACCAATAATAATTTCGGCGATGCCTTTTAAGTCACTGTTTTCGTGATAAACCTCATCACGATAGATAAACATGATTAAGTCGGCATCCTGTTCGATGGAGCCGGATTCACGCAGATCCGAGTTAACCGGACGCTTGTCGGCGCGTTGTTCCAGAGAGCGGTTAAGCTGCGACAGCGCCACCACCGGCACATGCAATTCTTTCGCTAACGCTTTCAGCGAGCGGGAGATTTCTGCAATTTCCAGCGTACGGTTGTCGGAGAGTGACGGCACGCGCATCAGCTGCAGGTAGTCGATCATGATAAGTCCGATACCACCATGTTCACGGGCGATACGACGGGCACGCGAGCGCACTTCCGTTGGCGTCAGGCCGGAGGAGTCATCAATATAGATGTTTCGTTTCTCCAGCAAAATACCCATTGTTCCGGAAATTCGTGCCCAGTCTTCATCATCCAGTTGACCGGTACGGATTTTGGTTTGGTCTACGCGTGAGAGCGAGGCCAGGGAACGCATCATGATCTGTTCCGAGGGCATTTCAAGACTAAAGATAAGAACCGGCTTATCCTGCAACATCGCCGCATTTTCGACGAGGTTCATCGCAAATGTTGTTTTACCCATCGACGGACGCGCGGCGACGATAATTAAGTCTGACGGCTGCAATCCCGCCGTCTTTTTATTGAGGTCGTCATAACCGGTGTTCACCCCGGTGACGCCGTCGTGCGGCTGCTGGAACAGTTGCTCGATACGCGCGACGGTGGCGTCGAGCACATCAGTAATATTTTTCGGCCCTTCGTCTTTATTTGCGCGGCTTTCCGCGATTTTAAAGACACGGGATTCAGCAAGGTCCAACAGATCTTCACTGGAACGGCCTTGCGGATCAAACCCGGCTTCCGCGATTTCGTTCGCAACCGAAATCATGTCACGAACAACGGCACGTTCGCGGACGATATCCGCATAAGCGCTAATATTCGCCGCACTTGGCGTATTTTTAGATAACTCAGCCAAGTAAGCAAAACCGCCAACGCTGTCCAGTTGTCCCTGAACCTCCAGCGACTCTGCCAGCGTGATCAGATCGATGGGTTTCCCCATCTCCTGCAGGCGATGCATTTCCGTAAAGATATGCCGGTGCGGCCGGGTATAAAAATCTTCCGCCACCACACGCTCAGCGACATCGTCCCAGCGTTCGTTATCCAGCATTAAACCGCCCAACACCGACTGTTCCGCTTCAATCGAGTGCGGCGGTACTTTCAGCCCGGCGACCTGGGGATCGCGCTCACGAGCATCAGTCTGTTGTTTGTTGAAGGGTTTATTTCCTGCCATAGTGAATGGAGTTACCGAGATAATGATTGGGTCGAAAGATTACCACATTTCTTTTGGAGGAAGCATGGCAACACGTATTGAATTTCACAAGCATGGTGGCCCTGATGTACTCAAGGCGGTGGAGTTTACACCCGTAGACCCGGCGGAAAACGAAATCCAGGTCGAGAACAAAGCTATTGGGATCAACTATATCGACACCTACATCCGCAGTGGTCTTTATCCGCCGCCATCTCTGCCCAGCGGCCTGGGTACCGAAGCTGCCGGCGTAGTCAGCAAAGTCGGCAGCAAAGTGACACACATAAAAGCTGGCGATCGCGTGGTGTACGCCCAGTCTGCCCTTGGTGCATACAGCTCAGTGCATAACGTTCCGGCCGATAAAGCCGCCATCCTACCCAACGCTATCTCATTTGAACAAGCCGCAGCCTCATTCCTGAAAGGGTTAACCGTTTTCTATCTGCTGCGTAAAACCTATGAAATTCAGCCTGATGAGCCGTTTTTGTTCCATGCGGCTGCGGGCGGCGTCGGGATGATTGCCTGCCAGTGGGCAAAAGCATTGGGCGCGAAGCTGATTGGTACCGTCGGCAGTGCGCAAAAAGCGCAAATTGCGCTGCAGGCCGGCGCATGGCAGGTCATTAACTATCGTGAAGAAAGCATAGTTGAGCGAGTGAAAGAGATAACCGGCGGAAAAAAAGTACGGGTGGTGTATGACTCGGTGGGGAAAGATACCTGGGAAGCCTCGCTGGATTGTTTACAGCGCCGGGGACTAATGGTCAGCTTTGGTAATGCTTCCGGGCCGGTGACTGGCGTGAACTTAGGTATTCTGAACCAGAAAGGTTCGCTGTACGTGACCCGTCCTTCACTCCAGGGGTATATCACCAATCACCGCGAATTAACCGAAGCCAGCAATGAGCTATTCTCGCTAATTGCCAGCGGAGTAATCAAAGTGGATGTCGCGCCTGGTCAGACGTTCGCACTGCACGATGCACAGCGTGCTCATGAAGTACTGGAAAGCCGGGCAACGCAGGGATCGAGTTTGCTAATCCCATAATGCTTCGACTTCCCCTAAATAATTCAAATTGCAGGAAGGCGGCAATTGAATGAATCCCCAGGAGCTTACTGGAGTAAGTGACTGGGGTGAATGAAAGCAGCCAACACACCTGCGGTTTGAATTATGACGGGGAAGTAAAGAATTAGGGCTTCCCGTGGGAAGCCCTTTCTTTTTTTAGTTCGGCTGTATGTAGGGTACAGCTCGATGAATTCGTTAACCCGGCAATAGTGACAGATTTGATAATCAATTCCTATTTGGTTCTAAAGGCAATGTTGCAGGTTGTGACGCACCACTCAATACCTTAGTAAAATCGACGGTTATTGCGCTGATACTGTGGGACTTTTGGCGCTTTTATCGCCTTGATAACCCACACCACGGCAACAGCCAGTAGCAGCCAGGGCAACAGTTTAATCATCAAGGCAAATAGTCCGCCCAGAAACATCACTGCGGTGGCTACGACCAATGCGGCCAGAACGCCCAGCAAAGATACGCCGGTGACCATCAGCATGATAAAAAATCCAATCACAAAAAGTAGTTCCAGCATGGCTCTCTCCCGAAATGAAATTCTCTCCATTGCTTTACAAGAAACATGCCAAAAATAATGCATTGATTTATAAAGAAAACGCCCCGCGACAAAGCGCAGGGCGTGGTGAAATTAACTAACTTTTGGTGAAAACTTAACGCTTGTCTGCCACCAGCTTCAGCGCGTGCTCCAGTACGTTAATATCTGCCCCGGCTTTATGCGCATTTTCGCTCAGATAGCGACGCCACTGACGAGCCCCAGGGATCCCCTGAAACAGCCCCAACATATGGCGCGTCACATGTCCCAAATAGGTTCCCTTACTCAGTTCACGCTCAATGTACGGGTACATGGCGCGCACCACGGTAACCGGATCGGTATCTTCGGTGGTAGCTGCAAAAATCTCACGGTCAACGGACGCCAGAATTCCTGGGTTTTGATAAGCTTCGCGCCCTACCATCACGCCATCCATATGTTGCAGATGAATTTTCGCTTCTTCCAACGATTTAATGCCGCCGTTGATCGACATCGTCAGATGCGGGAAATCACGCTTTAGCTGATAAACACGGTCATAATCCAGCGGTGGAATTTCGCGGTTTTCTTTCGGGCTTAACCCGGACAGCCAGGCCTTGCGGGCGTGAATGATAAACATCTCACATTCGCCGTTGCCAGATACCGTGTTGATGAAATCGCACAGGAATTCGTAGCTGTCCTGATCATCAATGCCGATACGCGTTTTCACCGTTACCGGAATCGACACCACGTCGCGCATTGCTTTGACGCAATCGGCGACCAGTTGCGCATTCCCCATCAGGCAGGCGCCAAACATGCCATTCTGCACGCGGTCGGAAGGGCAACCCACGTTGAGATTGATTTCGTCATAACCCCGCTGTTCAGCGAGCTTTGCGCACTGCGCCAGTGCAGCCGGATCGCTCCCGCCCAGTTGCAATGCGACCGGATGCTCTTCTTCGCTATACGCCAGATAATCGCCTTTACCATGAATGATCGCGCCGGTGGTTACCATCTCCGTATAGAGCAACGTCTGGCTGGACAGTAAGCGCAAAAAGTAGCGGCAGTGTCTGTCCGTCCAGTCGAGCATCGGCGCGATAGAAAAACGATGAGCGGGAAAAGCGGTAGACTGAGATTCAGGCAGCATGGCGAATATTCAAGCATCCGGTTAAAAAAGGGGCGCTACTATAGCATAGACCGTTACGATAGTGAGCCACATCCTCGCGGCTCACTCCCCCTGCCCCTCAACAAACGCTATTTACGCCCCGGTTTTCCGTCGTGTGATCCGAAAAACTGCGGCGGATGGTCGACCCAGCGATCCTCACGTGTAGCGGCATAGACCGGGTTAAGCGGATAATAAATGCGGTTATATTTTTTGTTCGCCTCACCCACGACTAACAGACGCACCTCTTCACTGGTGTTATTGATAAAGGTATGGCACACGCCTGTACCTGCCGGGAAACCGACGCTGTCGCCCGGCTCTAGCTTCCATAAATACCCGTTAATCCAGGCCTCAGGATAACCTTCCAGCACATAGATAAACTCTTCCTCATCGCTTTCAGCGTGCGGGTACGACGTGCGCCGACCCGGCGGCAGGCGTTCATGATGAATGCCGAGTCGTCCTAACCCCAACTTGCGGGCAAGCGGCGCGCCAATAGCAAATAGCTCATCGCTGTCGGGATAAGTGGAGTCATCAGCCCCCTCAACCTCACGCCAGTGGCGAATACAATCGGGTCTTTTCATGGTTATTTTCCAGTATTGCGATGCGTCAGGTATAGCACACCGCGGTGGATCTCGGCGTTTTAAGCAGAACATGTTAAAGTAAGGGATTAACCTTCCACGCAAATCGAGGCGCCAAATGGACAAAACCACTACGCAAGAGTTATTGGCTCAAGCTGAAAAACTCTGTGCGCAACGCAACGTGCGGCTTACGCCACAGCGTCTCGAAGTGTTGCGCCTGATGAGCCTGCAGGAAGGGGCTATCAGCGCCTATGACCTGCTCGACCTGTTGCGGGAAACTGAGCCGCAGGCCAAGCCGCCAACCGTGTATCGTGCGCTCGATTTTCTGCTGGAACAAGGGTTTGTGCATAAGGTGGAATCCACCAACAGCTATGTCCTTTGCCATCTGTTCGATCAGCCAACGCACAGTTCCGCGATGTTCATTTGTGACCGCTGTGGTGTGGTAAAAGAAGAGTGCGCAGAAGGTGTGGAAGACATCATGCATACGCTGGCGGCCAAAATGGGCTTTGCTCTGCGACATAATGTTATTGAAGCACACGGGCTGTGTCCGGCCTGTGTAGAAGTTGAGTCATGCCGCCATCCTGGCGAGTGCCAGCATGACCATACGATTCAGGTGAAGAAGAAAGTGGGGCGCTAGGTAAGCGGGAGAGCGTACATCCTTGTACTCTCAGGAGGGAGGGGTTAATTACCAGCGGTAATCATTACGTTTTTCCCAATCGTTAACTTCTTTCTCCGCCTGATCTTTCGCGTAACCGTAACGCTCCTGGACTTTACCGACCAGTTGGTCACGTTTACCTTCAATGACCGTCATATCATCATCGGTCAGTTTGCCCCATTGCTCTTTCACTTTACCTTTAAACTGCTTCCAGTTGCCGCCGACTTCGTCTTTATTCATCATCAAGTCCTCATCGTTAGGTTGTGAATAGCGAGAGTGCCATGTCCAGACACATGCTGTTTTTGCTGGACGTGAGAATAAGTGTAGTCAGTGATTCTGGGTTTTATTTACTATTCGGAATTTTTAACCATCCAGATTAGGCAAACCAGGTTCCATTACGCCAGTGACGCCGCCAGATAAAGGCCAGCGACAGCCCGCGCAACGCGAGGAAAACGGTTAACGCCAGCCACAAACCATGATTTCCCAGCCACGGCAACGTCAGGAGCGTTAAGGCGAATCCCACTGCGGCAACGGCCATACTGTTGCGCATTTCTGCAGCCCGCGTCGCGCCAATAAACATTCCGTCGAGCAGATAACACCAGACACCCACCAGCGGTAACACCACCTGCCAGAAGAGATAGCGATCGGCCAGTAGTTGGATTTGCGGCAGCGAGGTCAGTAGCGCAACAATCTGCTCGCCAAACAGGGCATAAACCAGCGAAAACAGAATAGCCACAATACCGGACTGCCGACAGGCCGCCCGCCAGACGTCCAGTAACTGGCTACCATCTCGCGCCCCATAGGCCTGGCCCGAATGCGCTTCCACGGCATAGGCAAATCCATCCAGCGCGTAGGCGGTAAAGGTTAGCAGGGTCATCAGAACGGCATTAACCGCAATAATATCGCCTCCCAGACGTGCACCCAGCACCGTGATAGCGCCAAAACAGAGCTGCAGCAGCAGCGAGCGCAACATGATGTCACGGTTAAGCGCCAGCAAACGACGGAAGTTGCCACGCCACGCCTGCTTCAGCATTGCCAGCGAAATTCCGCGCATATGCAGGACTTTGCGCACCATCATCAGGCCGATCAGTAAGGTGGCATATTCAGCAATCACCGTCGCCAGTGCCGCACCTTGCACGTTCATATGCAGGCCCATCACCAGCCATAAATCGAGCACAATGTTAAGAATATTGCCAACAATCAACAGGATAACCGGCGCACGCGCATACTGAACGCCAAGCAGCCAGCCGAGCAGCACCAGATTAGCCAGCGAGGCGGGTGCGCTGAGCCAGCGGATTTCAAGGAAACGCCGGGCTTGTTCCAGTACCGCTTCACTTCCCCCGACAATATGCAGCGCTACATCGATAATCGGCGTACGAAACAGTGCGATAAGCAACCCCGCGCCCAGCGCCAGCATTAGCGGCTGCAACAGTGCGCGCGCCAGCGCCTGTGGATTTTTCGCACCAAATGCCTGGGCAGTAAGACCCGTGGTGCTCATGCGCAGAAAAAGCAGCAGCATAAAGAGAAAACTGGTTGCCGTAGCACCAACCGCAACACCGCCAAGATAGACCGGACTATCCAGATGACCAATCACCGCGGTGTCCACCAATCCCAGCAGGGGAACGGTGATATTGGAGAAGATCATCGGTAAGGCGAGGTGCCAGAGTGCTTTATCAGAAGAGGTAAAGAAAGGCATACAGGAGGGCCTGAGAAGAAGTTAGACGAACTGGACAATGTGATGCAGGCCCGGCAAGCGTAGCGCTACCGGGCACATTGCCGGATGGCAACGTAATCGTCTTATCCGGCCTACAGAGATTCAACAGAAAATCAGAGCCATTCACCGTTACGAATGACACCTACCGCCAGCCCTTCAATGGTGAAGCTTTGCTCACGCAGGTCGACAACGATAGGTTTAAATTCGCTATTTTCTGGCAGAAGTTCAACCTTGTTGCCCTGCTTTTTCAGGCGCTTAACCGTAACTTCGTCATCAATACGGGCAACAACAACCTGTCCGTTACGCACGTCCTGAGTTTTATGCACCGCCAGCAAATCGCCGTCCATAATACCGATATCTTTCATAGACATACCGCTAACGCGCAGCAGAAAATCGGCGTTCGGTTTGAACAATGAGGGATCGACCTGGTAGTGGCCTTCGATGTGCTGCTGCGCCAGAAGTGGCTCGCCTGCCGCCACACGACCGACAAGCGGTAATCCCTCTTCTTCTTCCTGCAACAGTCTAATACCGCGCGATGCGCCGGAGACAATTTCCAGCACACCTTTACGCGCCAGCGCTTTCAGATGTTCTTCAGCGGCATTTGGGGAACGGAACCCCAAACGCTGCGCGATCTCCGCACGCGTCGGTGGCATACCTGTCTGGCTGATGTGATCTCTAATGAGATCAAACACCTCTTGCTGCCTGGCCGTTAACGCTTTCATTCCGCCCCCTGGGTGTATATACAGTTATGCTGTGAGTATATACAGCTAAAGGTGATTTTGGAACCGCAAACTGCACAAAAAGCAGGAGATTTATGAAGATGTGGAATCCTTATCGCAAATGCGACCACAACAGGATGCCCCAGGTAATCAGAGCGACAAAAATAGACAACAATACCGCCGCCGACCCCATATCTTTCGCCCGTCCGGAAAGTTCGTGATACTCAGAGCCTATACGGTCAACTACCGCCTCAATCGCACTGTTGAGGATTTCAACGATCATCACCAGCATCACGGAACCAATCAACAGCACGCGAGTAATCGCATCGACGTCCAGCCAGCAGGCGATAGCTACGCCCAGCAGTACGGCAACGCTTTCCTGGCGGAATGCCGCCTCATTGATCCATGCGGCGCGAAAACCTTTCCAGGAATAGCCTGCAGCTTTGATAATTCGGGTGAATCCAGTGGTATTATTGGCCATCAAAAAGAACCTTTTTACATTATTAGCGTCAATGTCATTGTAACGTTACCCCGTTTGTTTCAGGGTGTGGCAAAGCAGCGCGAAGTATGACGGGATACCACAGAAATTCACTAAACTTTCTGATATCCTTGCAGCGCATTTGCATTATTAACCAGAGGCTTTACATCGTTTATGTCCGGCTGGCCACGAATTTACTACAAATTACTGAATTTACCATTAAGCGTCCTGGTAAAAAGCAAGTCTATTCCGGCAGAACCTGCCCCGGAATTGGGACTCGATACGTCTCGTCCCATTATGTACGTCCTACCGTACAATTCAAAAGCAGACTTGCTGACGCTGCGTGCCCAATGTCTGGTGCACGATCTCCCCGATCCCCTGGAACCGCTGGAGATAGACGGGACTTTACTGCCGCGCTACGTGTTTATTCACGGCGGCCCGCGTGTGTTCACCTATTACACGCCAAAAGAAGAGTCCATCAAGCTGTTCCATAACTATCTCGACTTACATCGCAGCAATCCAGACCTGGATGTGCAGATGGTGCCGGTTTCGGTGATGTTTGGCCGTGCGCCAGGGCGTGAAAAAGGTGAAGTTAATCCGCCGTTACGTATGCTAAACGGCGTACAGAAATTCTTTGCGGTTTCCTGGCTGGGTCGCGACAGTTTTGTCCGCTTCTCCCCGTCGGTCTCTCTGCGTCGTATGGCGGATGAACACGGTACGGATAAGATCATTGCCCAGAAGCTGGCACGCGTGGCGCGTATGCACTTTGCTCGCCAGCGTCTGGCCGCTGTCGGCCCGCGCCTCCCTGCCCGCCAGGATCTGTTTAATAAGCTGTTAGCTTCAAAAGCGATCGCTCGCGCGGTAGAAGATGAAGCGCGCAGTAAAAAAATCTCCCACGAAAAAGCGCAGCAAAATGCCATTGCGCTGATGGAAGAGATTGCCGCCAACTTCTCCTACGAAATGATCCGTTTGACGGACCGTATTCTGGGCTTTACCTGGAACCGTCTGTATCAGGGGATTAACGTTCATAATGCGGAGCGTGTACGCCAGTTGGCGCACGATGGGCATGAAATCGTGTACGTTCCGTGCCACCGCAGCCATATGGACTATATGCTGCTGTCGTACGTTCTGTACCACCAGGGTCTGGTTCCGCCGCACATCGCAGCCGGTATCAACCTGAATTTCTGGCCAGCGGGTCCGATTTTCCGTCGTCTGGGCGCATTCTTTATTCGTCGTACCTTCAAGGGCAACAAGCTCTACTCCACCGTATTCCGCGAATACCTGGGCGAGTTGTTCAGCCGCGGCTACTCGGTTGAGTACTTTGTCGAGGGTGGACGTTCACGTACTGGTCGTTTGCTCGACCCTAAAACCGGCACCCTGTCGATGACTATTCAGGCGATGCTGCGCGGCGGTACGCGTCCTATTACTCTCGTACCGATCTACATCGGCTACGAGCACGTAATGGAAGTGGGCACCTACGCAAAAGAGCTGCGTGGCGCGACGAAAGAGAAAGAAAGCCTGCCACAAATGCTGCGTGGCTTAAGCAAGCTGCGTAACCTGGGTCAGGGCTACGTCAACTTTGGTGAACCAATGCCATTGATGACTTACCTCAACCAGCATGTGCCAGAATGGCGTGAATCTATTGACCCTATCGAGTCTATCCGTCCGGCCTGGCTGACGCCGACGGTGAATAACATTGCCGCCGATCTGATGGTGCGCATTAACAACGCTGGCGCGGCCAACGCCATGAACCTGTGTTGTACCGCGCTGTTGGCTTCCCGCCAGCGCTCTCTGACCCGTGAACAGTTAACCGAGCAGCTCGACTGCTACTTGAGCCTGCTGCGCAACGTGCCGTACGCGGCGGACTCAACCGTTCCTGCGCAAAGTGCCAGTGAACTGATCGACCACGCCTTGCAGATGAACAAGTTTGAGGTCGAGAAAGACACCATCGGTGACATCATTATTCTGCCGCGCGAGCAGGCGGTCTTGATGACGTACTACCGCAATAACATTGCGCATATGCTGGTTCTGCCTTCGTTGATGGCAGCCATTGTGACTCAGCATCGTCGTATTTCACGCGTCGCGCTACAGCAGCATATTGATGCGTTGTACCCGATGCTGAAAGCCGAGTTGTTCCTGCGCTGGGAGCGCGATGAGCTTGCCGGGGTGATTGACGAACTGGCCAGCGAAATGCAGCGCCAGGGGCTGATTACTCTACAGGATGGCGAGCTGCATATTAATCCTGCCCGCTCCCGTACGCTGCAGCTGTTGGCTGCGGGTGCTCGCGAGACGTTGCAACGCTACGCCATCACCTTCTGGCTACTGAGCGCCAACCCGTCGATCAACCGTGGCACGCTGGAGAAAGAGAGCCGCACCGTGGCACAACGCCTCTCAGTGCTGCACGGCATTAACGCGCCGGAATTCTTCGATAAAGCGGTGTTCAGCTCTCTGGTGCTGACGCTGCGTGACGAGGGATTCATCAGCGATACCGGGGATGCCGAGCCGGAAGAGACGATGAAGATCTATCAGATGCTGGCAAGTCTGATAACCTCGGACGTGCGCTTGACGATTGAGAGCGTGACGCAGGAAGAAGCGGCACAGTAAAAATCGGTTTAATATTTTAACCGCCCTCGGCTTTGATAGTTGAGGGCAGTTTTTCCGGTCAACCTTCCCCCTCCAACAGTTCCCCACACAGCAATAACAATCAAATCAGCACAGGTATAATTAAATAATATTTATGCTTAACCATTAATTTGACACAGTTATAAATATATTAAAAATCAAGAAATAACATCAACCGCCATCAAAAAAGCATGATCCATATCAAGAGAGATTTGTACAAAAGATCCTCTACTGTATCAGCTCACTTATCCATTGCACGATTTTGCTCTGGCATTCAATGGCTGCAACATTTATGGAGAATTTATGTCACAGCAGGGACTGCGCTTTACGCTCGACGTGGACGGGTTAGTGGCGATGAGCACCGCCGTCGTCAGCTTCACCCTCAGCCAGAATCTCTCCACCCCCTTTTTGCTCTGCGTTGATATCGCC
>NZ_JAOWFE010000012.1:0-664 GCF_030333815.1 Citrobacter sp. Cf136
TTGGAGGATTTTTCTTCATGCCACCAAACCCATCTCTGCGTTTCTCCACTAAAGCTATGAGCCCTATACCACTCAGGTAGGCATGCGTCCTTGGGATGTCCGCTTCCGGAATAGAGGTTTGCAAGTTTATTCTTTCAAATGAAGCACTTGTATAGTGATTGTGGTTGTCTCTAACAGCACATAAGTAGATGAACATCTTTAGCGCATAGAGCTCAATCTTGCTTCTTAATTTAAGCTTATGGAATGCTTCTATCCGTTTGCCATCACGAGATAACAATGCCCTGTAAGGTATCTTGCACCAGTCTTTAGAACCATCAAAGCCAGGAAATCGGTAGATGTTTTTTCGCCCATCTTTATCTACTGATAACACCCCAAGTCCCACTAAGATATCAATACCTGATGATATTGATGATCTGCTCAGGGCTGTTAGTTCTGAGAGCTCCTCATAGGTCACCTGAGCTGAGTAACGTGTTATGTATGCCTCTATGTAGTGACTGAAAACCTCTTTACTTTCCGCTCTCATAGACAGCGCGACATACAGTTTTAAGGCTGCGACCTTATGTGACGGTTTTCCTACCTTGTCATCAATCCATAAAAGCTCTTTTAAGCGCCCATCTAGTACGAACTTTGAAGGCAATTTTACCCAAGGCTTCATTGTTACCCC
>NZ_JAOWFE010000013.1:0-268 GCF_030333815.1 Citrobacter sp. Cf136
CAGTAAAGATGGTGGAGCTATGCGGGATCGAACCGCAGACCTCCTGCGTGCAAGGCAGGCGCTCTCCCAGCTGAGCTATAACCCCATCGTAAATGCTAATCTCTGTACCCTAATTCGTTTCCGGGCAAGGCGCGGTGGTGCGAAGCATACTGAAGTATGCGAGCATCGCCGTAACACAGCACGGAGGCGAATTTGGTAGGCCTGAGTGGACTTGAACCACCGACCTCACCCTTATCAGGGGTGCGCTCTAACCACCTGAGCTACAAGC
>NZ_JAOWFE010000014.1:0-214 GCF_030333815.1 Citrobacter sp. Cf136
CATGCTGTACGTCTTTGAAGCGTCCCGGATAATCAAAGATTTCATACTGTGTGCGCTGGCCGTTGAGGTTTTTGGCGTGGTGGCTGAAGTAACCGGGCCATCCGGGGGTTTTGAAGGTGTAATCCTGGTTTTCCACTGAGGAAGGGCGAATCTGTGCCCGGTAGCGGAACGCACTGATGCATGCGGTGGTGGCTTCCCGGGCGTTCGGGTTAAA
>NZ_JAOWFE010000015.1:0-260 GCF_030333815.1 Citrobacter sp. Cf136
CTGCCGGGCACGAAAACGCAGATGACCATCCGCTCGAAGACCTACAAAGGTGGCGGATTTAACGAACTGAAATTCGATGACGCCACGGGCAATGAGCAGGTCTACATCCATGCGCAGAAGAACATGGATACGGAGGTGCTGAACAACCGCACCACCGACGTGAAAGTGGACCATACGGAAACCATCGGCAATAACCAGAGCATCACTGTGGGACTCGGGCAGACCATCACGGTGGGTAAAGAAAACGCATCCGGACACGA
>NZ_JAOWFE010000016.1:0-260 GCF_030333815.1 Citrobacter sp. Cf136
AAAATGCCCTCTTCAGCCCACAGGCGGCTCAGAAAATTGAGGTCAGTTTCGCCGTACTGCACGCAGAATTCGCGGGCGGGGTGGGGCTCATAAAAGGAAGGCACCCAGTCAGTGACGTCGTTTTCAGCAAGCAGGGTGGAGGAAATAGTCTGGATATCCTGCTGCTGAAAGATGCGGAATTTCTGCCGCAGCCCTGCCCGCCAGAGCGGGGGCGAAACAGTCAGCTGGTAATTCATCTGCCAGTCGTTGTTCTCCCTGAG
>NZ_JAOWFE010000001.1:0-227 GCF_030333815.1 Citrobacter sp. Cf136
GTCCCCTTCGTCTAGAGGCCCAGGACACCGCCCTTTCACGGCGGTAACAGGGGTTCGAATCCCCTAGGGGACGCCACTTGCTGGTATGTGTGAGTGAAAGTCGCCGACCTCAATATCTCAAAACTTACCTTCGGGTGACGTTTGAGATATTTGCTCTTTAAAAATCTGGATCAAGCTGAAAATTGAAACGACACACTGTTTCATTTCTCCGTAATAAGAAATGAAAA
>NZ_JAOWFE010000017.1:0-251 GCF_030333815.1 Citrobacter sp. Cf136
ACTGAGGAAGGGCGAATCTGTGCCCGGTAGCGGAACGCACTGATGCATGCGGTGGTGGCTTCCCGGGCGTTCGGGTTAAAGGGCATGTCGCCGAGTGTGGAGACCCCGGCGATGTCATCGCAGAGCACCAGTTTCTGGTCGGGACCGGTCGGGAGGAACCAGTCAAAGAAGAAAATGCCCTCTTCAGCCCACAGGCGGCTCAGAAAATTGAGGTCAGTTTCGCCGTACTGCACGCAGAATTCGCGGGCGGG
>NZ_JAOWFE010000018.1:0-303 GCF_030333815.1 Citrobacter sp. Cf136
CTGGTTTTGGCGGCAAAAGGACAACGAGCGGGGGCTTTTTCCCGATTTTCTTCTCTGGTTCGTAGAACCTTCCGGGTTTCAAAGGGGAACCCTTTGGTACCGCGACTGTATCACCCCGTGTATACATCGCCGTCGTGCCTGTATTTCAGGAAGTGATTTTAGATACCTACGGAATACCTACATCCCATATTGAAACACCTACAGAGTACCTACAAAATACCTGCATGTTTCATGGAAATACCGACACAACACCTACACTTTACCTACAGAACACCTACAGCTTGCATCCACTTTAGACACACC
>NZ_JAOWFE010000019.1:0-1235 GCF_030333815.1 Citrobacter sp. Cf136
TACTGCCAACCTTATTTATCACTTAGAAAGATCCGTCCGCTCGCCGCAGACAAGTGACCGAGCGTAGCGAGCGAACGGTCGAGGAAGCGGAAAAGAACCGGAGATGACTTGGAGCACTGACGCTGTGATGACAAAGCAACAGAGAACGGCATTGAATATGGCTAAATTCATTCAGGTGCAATCCCTGCTTTTGCTGGAGAAGCTCAACGAACTGGATCTCGATACTGAGGCCGATCTGTGCGAAAAACTGCATGAGGATGCGGAACAGCTCTTTCGCACTCTGGCTATTCGTCTGGATGATTTTCAAGAGGATTTGTAATGGCCCGTGTATCCATTAGCGAAGCGGCACGTCTTGTCAGTGTCAGTCGCCCGACAATTTACAAGCTACTTAAGTCTGGTGAACTAAGTTACACCTCAGTTGTAAAGCATGGCAAATCCGTAAAAACCATTGATACGGCTGAGCTTATTCGTGTTTTTGGTGCTATTGAGGTTGTAAATGTTGCTAAAAGTGACACTGTAAAATTTGACGGCATGCCTACATCGGTTAACAGTGATTTTTTACAGTCTTTACAGCATCAGTTAACGCTTTTACAGGCAGAGAATGCCGGGCTTAAAGATGCGGTGAATGCACGGGATGAGCACATCAGTTCACTTCGTCAGGCCATGCAACTTCTGGAGCATAAACAGAGCGCTTCTGACCCGCAGAGTGTTCCTGCTAAGTCCTGGTGGCAATTCTGGAAATCCCATTGAGCCATTACCACGCATTCCGGTCATAGCGTTCGACCAGCCGCCAGGTTATCACCGGATATGGATGCTTATACTTTCCCATCTGACCACTTTGCCCGCATGTTTGATTCCTGATGGCTGAGAAAGGCCAAAAAATCGTGTCACACCCCACGCAGTATACACTGCTCAGCCGGAAGCCTTGCCAGCAAAGGCTTCCGGGGGTATACCACCCCTTGTATGAAATTGTATACCTGCATCTGTTTTTATGCCGTTAAAGCCAGTCGTAGCAAGGTCTGAAGGGTGTATACCAGGTGGTGACTGGCATGGTATACCCGAAACCCTGCCCTGAGGGCTGCTATGCCGCACAGGATAAGGGATTGCGCCTTGTATACCCTTTTTCTGTTTGTGTGACGCGATATCAGCATCTCACTCTGCCCGGTGTAATGGATAAAAGATTTGTCATGGCTGCGCCCCGACACCCTGCCAGCGCCTCACGACCCCGCAATAAA
>NZ_JAOWFE010000020.1:0-299 GCF_030333815.1 Citrobacter sp. Cf136
AGGAAATCCACTATCACTTCCTGACCCACACGCGGAATGGCGAGGTTGCCGAATCCGGCACCGGCCCACGCCTGTGACACCCGCACCCAGCAGGAGCTGTCTTCGTTTCCCGGGCAGTAGCGGTCCCAGTGGAAACGCACCCGCACCCGGCCATGCTCGTCGCAGAAGATTTCCTCGCCGGCAGGACCGGTGACAATGGCACTCTGCGGGCCGTCCACGGCGGGTTTGGGCAGCGGGGAGGCACGCCATGTCCGGTCAGCCGGGATGACGTCCAGGTGGTTACTGAGTGTGGTGCCTTC
>NZ_JAOWFE010000021.1:0-230 GCF_030333815.1 Citrobacter sp. Cf136
GTCAGCCTGAAATAACTCCCTATAATGCGCCTCCACTGACACGGAACAACGGATTACAAGCCGCCGGGTCAGCGGGGTTCTCCTGAGAATCTCGTAGAGAAAAGCAAAAATAAATGCTTGACTCTGAATGAGGAAAACGTAATATACGGGACCTCGCGACAGAGCGCTAAAGCGCGTCGCAACTGCTCTTTAACAATTTATCAGACAATCTGTGTGGGCACTCGAAGATA
>NZ_JAOWFE010000022.1:0-251 GCF_030333815.1 Citrobacter sp. Cf136
GCGGGTTTGGGCAGCGGGGAGGCACGCCATGTCCGGTCAGCCGGGATGACGTCCAGGTGGTTACTGAGTGTGGTGCCTTCACCGGAGCTGCCGTGCTGCGCCTGTGGCTGCTTTCCTTCCAGTACAGCCGGTGACCTGCCATTCGCGGTTCAGCGTCTCTGACGGGTGACTGGTCAGGGTAAAACGTTTGCCGGGCCACAGTTTCGGGGAGTTGCTCACGCAGGCTGCCGTTTCAGCATCCTGCCGGTGGC
>NZ_JAOWFE010000023.1:0-245 GCF_030333815.1 Citrobacter sp. Cf136
GCCCACAGGCGGCTCAGAAAATTGAGGTCAGTTTCGCCGTACTGCACGCAGAATTCGCGGGCGGGATGGGGCTCATAAAAGGAAGGCACCCAGTCAGTGACGTCGTTTTCAGCAAGCAGGGTGGCGGAAACAGTCTGGATATCCTGCTGCTGAAAGATGCGGAAGTTCTGCCGCAGCCCTGCCCGCCAGAGCGGGGGCGAAACAGTCAGCTGGTAATTCATCTGCCAGTCGTTGTTCTCCCTGAG
>NZ_JAOWFE010000024.1:0-265 GCF_030333815.1 Citrobacter sp. Cf136
GCTTGTAGCTCAGGTGGTTAGAGCGCACCCCTGATAAGGGTGAGGTCGGTGGTTCAAGTCCACTCAGGCCTACCAAATTCTTTCTGATACCGCGTTGTGAAACGACTCGCATACTTCAGTATGCTTCGCCGTTCTACGCCTTGTCTCAGCAGGAATTAAGGTGAATGAGATAACTACGATGGGGCTATAGCTCAGCTGGGAGAGCGCCTGCCTTGCACGCAGGAGGTCTGCGGTTCGATCCCGCATAGCTCCACCATCTTTACTG
>NZ_JAOWFE010000025.1:0-531 GCF_030333815.1 Citrobacter sp. Cf136
TGAAACGGCAGCCTGCGTGAGCAACTCCCCGAAACTGTGGCCCGGCAAACGTTTTACCCTGACCGGTCACCCGTCAGAAACGCTGAACCGCGAATGGCAGGTCACCGGCTCTGTACTGGAAGGAAAGCAGCCACAGGCGCAGCACGGCAGCTCCGGCGACGGCACCACACTCAGTAACCACCTGGACGTCATCCCGGCTGACCGGACATGGCGTGCCTCCCCGCGGCCCAAACCCGCCGTGGACGGCCCGCAGAGCGCCATTGTCACCGGTCCTGCCGGCGAGGAAATCTTCTGCGACGAGCATGGCCGGGTGCGGATACGTTTCCACTGGGACCGCTACTGCCCGGGGAACGAAGACAGCTCCTGCTGGGTGCGGGTGTCGCAGGCGTGGGCCGGTGCCGGATTTGGCAACCTCGCCATTCCGCGCGTGGGTCAGGAAGTGATAGTGGACTTCCTCAACGGCGACCCGGACCAGCCCATTATTATGGGCCGCACCTACCACCAGGACAACCGCTCGCCGGGCACCCTGCC
>NZ_JAOWFE010000026.1:0-236 GCF_030333815.1 Citrobacter sp. Cf136
AAAGAAAACGCATCCGGACACGACCGGACAGTCACGGTCGCGCATGACCAGCGCAACACGACGGGGAATGACCGTCAGGTGGCGGTGGGTCATGATGACACGGTGACGGTAAAGAACGACCGGAAGACAGAAGTGATGCACGACCGGCGTGAGCAGGTGGGGAATGACGAGACGCTGGTTGTGGGCAATGACCGGAAGATGTCGGTGAAGGGAAAACAGGAGCAGACCACCACCGG
>NZ_JAOWFE010000027.1:0-227 GCF_030333815.1 Citrobacter sp. Cf136
GTGTCACAGGCGTGGGCCGGTGCCGGATTCGGCAACCTCGCCATTCCGCGTGTGGGTCAGGAAGTGATAGTGGATTTCCTGAACGGCGACCCGGACCAGCCCATTATTATGGGCCGCACCTACCACCAGGATAACCGCTCGCCGGGCAGCCTGCCGGGCACGAAAACGCAGATGACCATCCGCTCGAAGACCTACAAAGGTGGCGGATTTAACGAACTGAAATTCGA
>NZ_JAOWFE010000028.1:0-316 GCF_030333815.1 Citrobacter sp. Cf136
ACAGTATTGATAGAAAGGCGACAAGAACGGAAACCGCCAAAACAAGAGGGATTAACTTGTGTGAGTTATCCGATAAGTACTTGATTAATAATATATATTTTTCGGTTTCCATATGTTTTCCTATGGCTTCAGTCGCTTTGATAGGAAAATTTAAACATGCCTTGACAGTATCTATCTAGATATAGGTTAGTCTGAAAAAATAAAATTTTTAATTTTTTTTATTTTAAATCATGGTGTTACGTTGTTAATCAATCATCTTTTGAAAGTAATTAATAGTTCATGAGAAGGGTTGTATATGAGGTTATGGCGGATGGGC
>NZ_JAOWFE010000029.1:0-597420 GCF_030333815.1 Citrobacter sp. Cf136
GACCGCTCGGTTCGTAGCCGAGTACTCTATCCAGCTGAGCTACGGATGCATCGGGAATTGCTGATTACTACTGATACTGCAAAGAAGATGGTGCATCCGGGAGGATTCGAACCTCCGACCGCTCGGTTCGTAGCCGAGTACTCTATCCAGCTGAGCTACGGATGCATCAGGAAAACTTACTTACTGCAGATTTGATATCGCTGCTAAAGTGATATCGATTTCCGTAACAACGCTAATGCGTTATTGCAGAGAAGATGGTGCATCCGGGAGGATTCGAACCTCCGACCGCTCGGTTCGTAGCCGAGTACTCTATCCAGCTGAGCTACGGATGCAAATGGCGGTGAGGCGGGGATTCGAACCCCGGATGCAGCTTTTGACCGCATACTCCCTTAGCAGGGGAGCGCCTTCAGCCTCTCGGCCACCTCACCAACACGCCTCTTGCGAGTGCTTCGAAGAACTTGTTTCTGCTCATCGTCGCTGCGTGGCGCACATATTACTTTCTGGGACTTATAAGTCAAACAATTTTTCCAGAGCTTTTATCGTTTGCACATTTCACGCGCAATTAGTCTGCAAAAACGGCAAAAAGAGTGTTTTATCAACAGATAAATTGGCAATTTCCTGAAGCAGTGAACAAACGGAAACTTCGTCGGGAAAGGCATTACGCCCAGTGGAATCGAAAAAATGGGGAGGACGAAGAAGAAAAGAGAAGAAAAAGGGTAACTCAATCAGGTTGCGCCTCACCAGAAAGGTGAGACGCGAAAACCTTAGTAACTGGACTGCTGGGATTTTTCAGCCTGGATACGCTGGTAGATCTCTTCACGATGGACAGAAACTTCTTTCGGGGCGTTTACGCCAATGCGCACCTGGTTGCCCTTCACCCCTAAAACTGTCACGGTGACCTCATCGCCTATCATGAGGGTCTCACCAACTCGACGAGTCAGAATCAGCATTCTTTGCTCCTTGAAAGATTAAAAGAGTCGGGTCTCTCTGTATCCCGGCATTATCCATCATATAACGCCAAAAAGTAAGCGATGACAAACACCTAAGTGTAAGCAGTCACGGCATCACATTCTGTTAAACCTAAGTTTAGCCGATATACACAACTTCAACCTGACTTTATCATTGTCGATAGCGTTGATTCGCATGCCGTAACTTAGGGTTTCGGCATGCGCTGACGCTTATAGTTATTACAGTTTTGCGCTGACCCAGCCTTTCACACTGGCTAACGCTGCAGGCAGAGCCGCTGCATCCGTACCACCGGCTTGCGCCATGTCCGGACGACCGCCACCCTTACCGCCGACCTGCTGAGCGACCATTCCAACCAGTTCCCCTGCTTTCACGCGATCTGTCACGTCCTTAGACACACCCGCAATCAGAGAAACCTTACCTTCCACTACCGTTGCCAGAACGATAACGGTAGACCCCAGTTGATTTTTCAGATCATCAACCATGGTACGCAACATTTTCGGCTCAACGTCCGCGAGTTCACTGACCAGCAGCTTCACACCGTTGATATCAACCGCTTTGCTGGAAAGATTTGCACTCTCCTGCGCCGCAGCCTGTTCCTTCAATTGCTGCAATTCTTTTTCCAGTTGACGTGTACGCTCCAGCACGGAACGAACTTTGTCAGCGATATTCTGGCTATCGCCTTTCAGCAGCTGCGCAACATCGCTTAAGCGATCGCTCTCAGCATGCACGGTTTGGATAGCGCCTTCACCGGTTACCGCTTCGATACGACGAACGCCTGCCGCAGTACCTGACTCGGACACTATGCGGAACAGACCGATATCACCCGTACGGCTGGCGTGAGTACCGCCACACAGTTCGGTAGAGAAATCACCCATGCTCAGAACGCGCACATGGTCGTCATATTTCTCGCCAAACAGCGCCATTGCGCCTTTGGCTTTTGCCGCTTCGAGATCCATGATGTTCGTTTCAATCGGCAAGTTGCGACGGATTTGCGCATTCACCAGATCTTCAACAGCACGGATTTCAGCAGGCTTCATCGCTTCGGTATGAGAGAAGTCGAAGCGCAGCAGTTTATCGTTAACCAGCGAGCCTTTCTGTGCCACATGTGTGCCCAGAACCTGGCGCAGCGCCGCGTGCATCAGGTGCGTTGCGGAGTGGTTCAGGCGAATACGCGCACGACGCGCTTCATCCACATCAGCCTGTACTGCATCACCAATTTTCAGAGAACCCGCAGACAGCTTGCCAATGTGACCAATGGCCTGGCCATATTTCTGTGTGTCGCTAACGGCAAACGCAAAACCTGCGCCTTTCAGTTCACCCTTATCGCCAACCTGACCACCAGATTCCGCATAGAACGGCGTCTGATCCAGTACGACAACAGCGTCCTGACCAGCGTTAATTGCGTCTACCGCTTTACCATCAACAAACAGCGCAGTGACTTTGCCGTTCAGTTCCAGCTGCTCGTAGCCTTTAAATTCAGAGGCGCCATCAACACGAATCATTGCATTGTAGTCTGCGCCAAAACCGCTGGCTTCACGCGCACGACGGCGCTGTTCTTCCATTGCAGCTTCAAAGCCAGCTTCATCAACCTTAATGTTACGCTCGCGGCAAACGTCTGCCGTCAGGTCAACAGGGAAACCGTAAGTGTCATACAGACGGAATGCGGTTTCGCCGTCCAGCGTATCGCCAGACAGTTTTGCCAGTTCTTCATCCAGCAGCGCCAGACCACGCTCCAGCGTACGCGCAAACTGCTCTTCTTCGGTTTTCAGAACCTGCTCAACCATAGCCTGCTGACGCTTCAGTTCTTCACCAGCAGAGCCCATGACGTCCACCAACGGACCAACCAGCTTGTAGAAGAAGGTATCCTTCGCGCCTAGCATGTTGCCATGACGTACCGCGCGGCGAATGATACGGCGCAGCACATAGCCACGGTTTTCATTCGACGGCACAACACCATCGGCAATCAGGAACGCACAGGAACGGATATGGTCGGCGATAACGCGCAGCGACTTGTTGCTCAGATCGGTCGCGCCGGTGACTTTCGCCACGGACTCAATCAGTGAACGGAACAGGTCGATTTCATAGTTGGAGTTAACGTGTTGCAGCACGGCCGCAATACGCTCCAGACCCATACCGGTATCCACGGACGGTTTCGGCAGCGGTTCCATGGTGCCGTCAGCCTGACGGTTGAACTGCATGAAGACGATGTTCCAAATCTCAATGTAGCGATCGCCATCTTCTTCTGCGCTTCCTGGAGGCCCACCCCAGATATGGTCGCCGTGGTCGTAGAAAATTTCGGTGCATGGACCGCAAGGACCGGTATCACCCATCTGCCAGAAGTTGTCGGAAGCATAAGCCGCACCTTTGTTATCACCGATGCGGATGATACGTTCGCGCGGAATACCGACTTCTTTTTCCCAGATTTCATAGGCTTCATCGTCAGTTTCATAGACGGTGACCCACAGACGCTCTTTTGGCAGGGCAAACCAGTTTTCACCGGTCAGCAGTTCCCATGCATATTGAATAGCATCGTGTTTGAAGTAATCGCCGAAGCTGAAGTTGCCCAGCATTTCGAAGAAAGTGTGGTGACGTGCAGTGTAACCGACGTTTTCCAGGTCATTGTGCTTACCACCCGCACGTACACAACGCTGCGAGGTGGTTGCGCGGGAATAATTACGCTTGTCGAGGCCAAGGAAAACATCCTTGAACTGGTTCATCCCGGCGTTGGTAAACAACAAAGTAGGGTCATTGTTCGGTACCAGGGAGCTGCTGGCAACTACCTGGTGTCCTTTACTATGGAAAAAATCGAGAAACGCCTGACGGATCTCAGCGGTGCTCTTGCTCATAATTATCCTGAAGAAATCAAGCTAACGAAATGTCATTACCAGCATCGGCAAGCAAACTGCGCCTCTGGCAATCGAAAAGTGGGAATAAGATAAGTTTTCTTTACTGGGAAGTAAAATCCCGTATGCGGTCAATCGTCAAAATTTCGCCATATTGCCTGAATATCTTCCATCAGATAGCCGCGATAGAGCAAAAAACGCTGGACCTTTACCTTATCTGAAAAATCGACAGGTAAAGGTTCACCGTACTTCCGAATGGCCTGCTCACGCGCAAGCACTGCCCAGTCAATTTCGCACTCACGCATGGCCCGCTCGATAGCTTCACGCATGATCCCTTTTTGGTTTAATTCCTGGCGCACCCGGGCCGGCCCATAACCTTTGCGGCTACGGCTGGCGATAAACTGCTGCACGAAGCGATCATCATCCAGATAACGACTTTCAATACACCAGGCGATGACCTTGTCGTAATCCTCCGGCGTGGCATCAATTTCTTCTGGTCCATTTTTCCCCATCACCGGAGCGGCCAGCTTGCGCCGCAGTTCCTGCTCGCTGTGATCGCGCATCGCCAGAATACGTACGGCGCGGTCAAGCAGTCGGGAATAAGCGGAACGGCGGGAAGTTGCTTCTGTCATAGTAAGCCTTCAGAAATGAAAAAGGGCTGCATGATATGCAGCCCTTTACTATATGCGATTCAAAACATGCGATTCAAAACAGATTATCAGAAATCTTCGTTCGTTTCTTTTACGTCTTCGCCGCTGTCATCAACGGAGAAATCAGGCGTTGAATCCTGGTTATTGAGCAGTAGCTCACGTAATTTCTTCTCAATTTCTTTCGCAGTTGCCGGGTTTTCTTTCAGCCAGTTGGTCGCATTCGCTTTACCCTGACCGATTTTCTCACCGTTGTAGCTGTACCATGCACCAGCTTTTTCAATCAGCTTCTCTTTCACGCCCAGGTCAACCAGTTCGCCGTAGAAGTTGATGCCTTCACCGTAAAGGATTTGGAATTCAGCCTGTTTGAACGGCGCTGCAATTTTATTTTTCACAACCTTAACGCGGGTTTCGCTGCCAACCACGTTGTCACCTTCTTTCACCGCACCAATACGACGGATATCCAGACGAACAGACGCATAGAATTTCAGGGCGTTACCACCGGTGGTGGTTTCCGGGTTACCGAACATAACGCCAATCTTCATACGGATCTGGTTGATGAAAATCAGCAGCGTGTTGGACTGCTTCAGGTTACCGGCCAGCTTACGCATCGCCTGGCTCATCATACGCGCCGCAAGGCCCATGTGAGAGTCGCCAATCTCGCCTTCGATTTCTGCCTTCGGCGTCAATGCGGCAACGGAGTCGACAACGATAACGTCAACCGCACCGGAGCGCGCCAGTGCATCACAGATTTCCAGCGCTTGTTCACCGGTATCCGGCTGAGAACACAGCAGGTTATCGATATCAACGCCAAGCTTACGGGCATAGACCGGGTCCAGTGCGTGTTCTGCATCGATAAATGCACAGGTTTTACCTTCACGCTGCGCAGCGGCAATAACCTGCAGGGTCAGCGTTGTTTTACCGGAGGATTCAGGCCCGTAGATTTCGACGATACGGCCCATTGGCAAACCGCCCGCGCCCAATGCAATATCCAGAGAAAGCGAACCGGTGGAGATAGTTTCCACATCCATGGAACGGTCTTCACCCAGGCGCATGATGGAGCCTTTACCGAATTGCTTTTCGATCTGACCCAGCGCTGCCGCCAACGCTTTCTGTTTGTTTTCGTCGATAGCCATTAATTACTCCTGTCATGCCGCTTTCGGGTTAAACCGCGAAACGTGATAGATAATGTTCTGTTGAGGCAATTATACTGTATGCTCATACAGTATCAAGTATTTTGTAGAAATTGTTGCCACAGGATTTGTAACGCGTAGGCGGTCGCCTGTCGACGGACCGCATCGCGATCGCCGCTAAAGCATTCCCGGCGGGTAATCCCCTCGCCGCTCGCGCTGGCAAAGGCAAACCATACCGTTCCCACAGGTTTTTCTTCGCTACCGCCATCCGGCCCCGCAATACCGCTTATCGAAACAGCGAAATGCGCACGGGCGGCTTTTAACGCGCCTATCGCCATCTCCACCACCACAGGCTCACTCACCGCGCCATGCTGGGCCAGCGTCTCTTCGCGCACGCCAATCATCTGCGCTTTGGCTTCATTGCTGTAGGTCACAAACCCGCGTTCAAACCAGGCGGAGCTTCCGGCAATATCCGTAATCGCTTTGGCTACCCAGCCGCCGGTGCAGGATTCCGCCGTCGTCACGGTTGACCCGCGCGCTTTCAGCGCCAGGCCAACCTGCTCGCTTAACTGCATCAGTTCACTGTCGGTCATTTCAGCCTCTGTCAGTTAAAAAAATATGCCGGACAAGATAGCACTTTCATGACCAATGTGGGGATGGGGAGAACGTTTTACGAGGGGGATTCCAAAAATTGCTCCGTTGCACAAATAAGGCCTGCCGGATGGCGATGCCAGGACATCTTATCCGGCCTACCAGAGATATCTTCCGGTAGGCCGGTGGAGCGATTACTGTACGCGCGCCAGCGCCACCGCCTGACCTAACTGCCAGACTGCCATCGCGTAATGCGTGCTGTGGTTATAGCGGGTAATCGTGTAGAAGTTCGGCAGTCCGTACCAGTACTGATAACCCGTGCCAATATCCAGGCGCAGCAGGCTGGCCTGCTGATGATTCCCCAACGACTGCTGCGGCGTCAGACCCGCGGCAGCAAGCTGAGAAATGCTGTACTGGGTTTTAAAGCCGTTCGCAAGCCCAGGTGCCTGACCATTTGCCGGAACCGCGACCGTATCGCCTTTCACCCAGCCGTGGCCCTTGAAGTAGTTCGCCACACTACCGATGGCATCAACCGGATCCCACAGGTTAATGTGTCCATCGCCATTGAAATCAACGGCATATTGTTTATAGGAAGACGGCATAAACTGGCCGTAGCCCATTGCCCCCGCGAAAGAACCTTTCAAATCGAGCGGATCGTCGCTTTCATCTCGCGCCATCAGCAGGAAGGTTTCCAGTTCACCAGAGAAGTATTCCGCACGACGAGGATAGTTAAACGACAGCGTCGCCAGCGCATCCAGAATCCGCGTTTTACCCATCACGCGGCCCCAGCGAGTCTCTACACCAATAATACCGACAATAATTTCCGGCGGAACTCCGTAGACCTGCCACGCACGGTTCAGCGCATCTTCATATTGATTCCAGAAAGCCACGCCGTTTTGCACGTTGTCAGGTGTGATGAACTGTTTGCGATAGCGCAGCCATGCGCCGTTAGGTCCGGCTGGCGGTTGAGTCGTCGGTGCCTGGCGGTCCATCAAACGCAATACCGAGTCCAGACGCTTGGCCTGCGACAGGATCTCCTGCAGCTGCTGGCGGTCGAAGCCGTGCTTGTTCACCATTTTCTCGATGAACTGCTGCGCGTTCGGATTATTGGCAAAATCGCCGCCCGTTTGCATGACGTTGTGCTGTGGCTCAAGCAGGAAGCCGCCGGATGGCGCACCCGTAGTCGTTTGAGTCTCTGAAGGTTTAGGTTTGCTGCTACAGGCAGCGAGCAGTACGAAAAGGGGGAGTAACGCTACATAACGACGCTTGAACATGAGACATCCATTAAACAAATTCAGCCTGGGAGAAGTATGGTAAAGCATCCTCCGCCATACAAGGAAGCGGTAGTCGCTCTCCTTCACAGAATTTACATCCCCTTTCATCTCTGACCATCACATTTGCGAGCTTTCACGCAAAAACTTTCAAATTAAAATATTTATCTTTTATTTTGAGATCAAAATAACACTTTTATATCTTTCAATCTGATTAAAATCAGCCACCGTTTGGCAAGATAACTAAAAATCCCTACAGGAGAGAATAATGATCGACACCATCACACTCGGTGCTGAGTGGTTTATCGGGCTGTTCCAGAAAGGCGGAGAAGTGTTTACCGGCATGGTGACCGGTATTCTGCCACTGCTGATCAGTCTGCTGGTCATCATGAATGCGCTGATTAACTTTATCGGTCAGCAGCGTATTGAACGTTTTGCCCAGCGTTGCGCCGGAAACCCGCTATCCCGCTATTTGCTACTGCCGTGCATCGGCACATTTGTATTTTGTAACCCAATGACGCTGAGTCTGGGTCGCTTTATGCCAGAAAAATACAAGCCTAGTTACTACGCCGCCGCGTCTTACAGTTGCCATTCCATGAACGGCTTATTCCCGCACATCAACCCCGGCGAACTGTTTGTCTATCTGGGGATCGCCAGCGGACTGACCACGCTGGGGCTTCCGCTTGGCCCACTGGCGGTGAGCTATTTGCTGGTCGGTCTGGTGACCAACTTCTTCCGTGGCTGGGTGACCGATTTCACCACCACTATCTTCGAGAAAAAAATGGGCATTCAACTTGAGCAGAAGGTACATCTGGCGGGAGCAACATCATGACACGTATTCGTATTGAAAAAGGCACCGGCGGCTGGGGTGGCCCGCTTGAACTGGATGCCGTTCCGGGCAAGAAAATTGTCTATATCACCGCAGGAACTCGCCCCGCGATCGTCGACAGGATAGCAAGCCTGACCGGCTGGCAGGCCGTTGATGGCTTCAAAGAGGGCGAGCCGCCGGAGAGCGAAATTGGTGTGGCGATCATCGACTGCGGCGGCACGCTGCGCTGTGGGATCTACCCTAAACGCCGTATACCGACGGTGAATATTCACGCTACGGGTAAATCCGGCCCACTGGCTCAGTACATTGTCGAAGATATCTATGTCTCTGGCGTAAAAGAAGAAAACATTACCGTTGTCGGCGAAGCGTCCGCCACGCCAACGACCGCAAGCAGCAGCATGGGACGCGATTACGACACCAGCAAGAAAATTACCGAGCAAAGCGATGGTCTGTTGGCAAAAGTCGGAATGGGCATGGGTTCAGCCGTTGCGGTTCTGTTCCAGGCCGGGCGCGACACTATTGATACCGTCCTGAAAACTATTTTGCCATTTATGGCGTTCGTCTCAGCACTGATCGGCATCATTATGGCTTCGGGTCTGGGAGACTGGATCGCCCATGGACTCGCACCACTGGCCAGCCATCCGCTGGGACTGGTCACGCTGGCACTGATCTGCTCTTTCCCACTGCTGTCGCCTTTCCTCGGCCCCGGTGCGGTCATCGCCCAGGTTATCGGCGTGCTGATCGGTGTACAGATTGGTTTGGGGAATATTCCCCCACATCTGGCGCTACCTGCCCTGTTCGCCATTAACGCCCAGGCCGCATGTGACTTTATTCCTGTCGGGTTGTCGCTGGCCGAAGCGCGTCAGGACACGGTCCGCGTCGGCGTGCCATCCGTTCTGGTGAGCCGCTTTCTGACCGGCGCGCCAACCGTTCTCATCGCCTGGTTTGTTTCCGGCTTTATTTACCAATAAGAGGCACTCAAAAATGACCGTGATTTATCAAACCACCATCACCCGTATCGGCCAGAGCGCCCCGGATGCATTGTGCGACCAGATGCTGATTACCTTTCGTGAAGGCGCGCCCGCGGATATCGAGGAGTTTTGCTTCATCCATTGCCACGGCGAGCTGAACGGTTCGTTGCAAGCTGGGATCCAGTTTGAACTAGGCCAGCATCACTACCCGGTCACCGCCGTTGGCAGCGTGGCGGAACAAAACTTACGTGAACTCGGGCATATCACTCTGCGCTTTGACGGACTGAGTGAAGCGGAATTCCCCGGTACCGTACACGTTGCAGGTCCCGTACCGGACGGTATCGCGCCGGGCTGTATTTTGAAGTTTGTTGCTTAAGATTGAAGGAGATAAAGATGAATCAGGTTGCCGTTGTCATTGGTGGAGGCCAGACCCTTGGGGCATTCCTTTGCCGTGGGCTTGCGACAGAAGGATACCGCATCGCGGTGGTGGATATTCAAAGCGATAAAGCCGCCAACGTGGCGCAGGAAATTAACGCCGAGTTTGGCGAAGGCACCGCCTACGGTTTTGGCGCAGATGCCACCAGCGAACAGAGCGTGCTGGCGCTGTCGCGCGGAGTGGATGAAATATTCGGTCGTGTTGATCTGCTGGTTTACAGCGCGGGTATCGCTAAAGCCGCGTTTATCAGCGACTTTCAGCTTGGGGATTTCGACCGCTCGCTGCAGGTCAATCTGGTTGGCTACTTCCTCTGTGCACGTGAATTCTCACGCCTGATGATCCGCGATGGCGTGCAGGGACGCATTATCCAGATCAACTCCAAATCAGGGAAAGTGGGCAGCAAACACAATTCAGGCTACAGCGCGGCAAAATTTGGCGGCGTGGGCTTAACCCAGTCACTGGCGCTGGATCTGGCGGAATACGGCATTACCGTGCATTCACTGATGCTCGGCAATCTGTTGAAATCACCGATGTTCCAGTCGTTATTACCGCAATATGCAACCAAACTTGGCCTTAAGCCAGATGAAGTTGAGCAGTACTACATTGATAAGGTTCCGCTTAAGCGCGGCTGCGATTATCAGGACGTGCTAAACATGCTGCTGTTTTACGCCAGTCCGAAAGCCTCTTACTGTACCGGGCAGTCCATCAACGTCACCGGCGGTCAGGTGATGTTTTAATGTTGAATTGCCGGATGGCGTCTGCGCTTATCCGGCAAAATCAAAGGAGTACAAAATGGTTTCCGCACTGATTACCGTCGCCGCTATCGCCTGGTGTCTACAACTGGCGCTTGGTGGCTGGCAAATATCCCGCTTTAACCGGGCGTTTGATAGGCTTTGCCAACAGGGTCGGGTTGGTGTTGGTCGCTCCGGTGGGCGTTTTAAACCGCGCGTGGTAGTCGCCATCGCGCTAAATGAGCAGCAGCGGGTGACCGACACGTTATTTATGAAAGGTCTTACGGTATTCGCCAGACCCGGCAAAATTGCCACGATAACCGGCAAACATCTTGATGATTTACAGCCTGATGTGATCTTTCCCCATGATCCGTTAGCACAGAATGCACTATCATTGGCGCTTAAACTGAAACATGGGTAATTTCGTTGTGAATGCTAATAGCTTGCGAAATTATCATTTTGCAACCTATACCCCAAATAATTCGAGTTGCAGGAAGACCAACGCACATGCAGCTTGAAGTATGACGGGTAAATACATAAGTCAGGGTAATCACGCCTATGAAACCTCGTCAGCGTCAGGCTGCCATATTGGAGCACCTGCAAAAGCAGGGAAAATGCTCGGTTGAAGAACTGGCCCACTACTTTGACACGACTGGCACGACCATTCGCAAAGACCTGGTCATTCTGGAGAACGCCGGAACCGTCATTCGTACCTATGGCGGCGTGGTATTAAATAAAGACGAATCCGATCCGCCAATCGATCACAAAACGCTAATTAATACGCATAAAAAAGAGCAGATTGCCGAAGCTGCCGTCCGTTTTATACACGATGGCGACTCTATTATTCTGGATGCGGGCAGCACCGTACTGCAGATGGTGCCGATGCTCACACGCTTTAGCAACATCACCGTCATGACCAACAGTCTACACATTGTTAACGCCCTTTCGGAGCTGGACAACGAGCAAACCATCCTGATGCCGGGCGGGACCTTTCGCAAAAAATCTGCGTCATTTCACGGTCAGCTGGCAGAAAACGCCTTTGAGCAGTTCAGCTTTGATAAACTCTTCATGGGAACCGACGGCATTGACCTCAATGCCGGCGTGACCACTTTTAATGAGGTGTTTAGCGTCAGTAAAGCGATGTGTAATGCCGCTCGCGAAGTGATTCTGATGGCTGACTCGTCAAAATTTGGGCGCAAAAGCCCTAATGTTGTATGCAGTCTGGAAAGCGTCGACAAGCTGATTACCGATGCGGGTATCGACCCTGCATTTCGTCAGGCGCTGGAAGCAAAAGGGATTGAAGTGATCATAACCGGAGAAACCAATGAGTGATGCACTACTGAACGCAGGCCGTCAGACGTTAATGCTGGAACTACAGGAAGCCAGCCGTTTGCCTGAGCGACTGGGCGATGATTTTGTCCGCGCCGCCAATACTATCATCCACTGTGAAGGCAAAGTCATTGTCTCCGGTATCGGTAAATCAGGTCATATTGGCAAAAAAATTGCGGCGACCCTCGCCAGTACCGGCACGCCTGCCTTTTTTGTGCATCCGGCGGAAGCGCTGCACGGTGACTTAGGGATGATCGAAAGCCGTGATGTCATGCTGTTTATCTCCTACTCCGGCGGTGCGAAAGAGCTGGATCTCATCATTCCGCGCCTGGAAGACAAATCCGTCGCCCTGCTGGCAATGACCGGAAAACCGACCTCACCGTTGGGCCTGGCCGCCAAAGCCGTGCTGGATATTTCCGTTGAGCGCGAAGCCTGTCCGATGCGCCTGGCACCGACGTCCAGTACCGTAAATACGTTGATGATGGGCGATGCGCTGGCAATCGCCGTAATGCAGGCGCGCGGCTTTAACGAGGAAGATTTTGCCCGCTCGCATCCGGCAGGTGCGCTGGGCGCTCGTCTGTTAAATAAAGTGCATCATCTGATGCGCCGTGACGATGCCATCCCGCAGGTGACGCTTACCACCAGCGTCATGGACGCGATGCTGGAGCTCAGCCGCACGGGTCTTGGCCTGGTCGCGGTCTGCGACGACCAGTCACTGGTGAAAGGGGTCTTTACCGACGGCGACCTGCGCCGCTGGCTGGTTGGCGGCGGAGCGCTCACCACTCAGGTTAGCGAAGCAATGACCCAGAATGGCATTACGCTGCAGGCGCAGAGCCGCGCGATTGACGCCAAAGAGATCCTGATGAAGCGCAAAATCACTGCCGCCCCGGTGGTCGATGAAAACGGTAAACTCACCGGTGCTATCAACCTGCAGGATTTCTATCAGGCCGGTATTATCTAATCCTTCAACCCCAGACGCTTCGCCAGCCGGTGCAGGTTGGCGACGTCTGTTTCCAGCGCCCGCGCACTTGCCGCCCAACTATGGTTATTTTGTGCCAGCGCCCGGCGGATCATCTCCCGCTGGAACGACTCTGTTGCTTCACGCAGGTTGTGATGCTGTGGGATCTCCGCAACAACTTCCGCCGGCGGTGTTACTGGCGCTTCATCATGCAGGGCAAAATGCTGCGCCTCCAGCACCACTTCATCCCCTGCCCTGGTCGCCCTTGCCAGAACCACCGCGCGGTGAATGGCATGTTCCAGCTCGCGCACATTCCCGGGCCAGGCGTAGCTCAACAGATGGCTACGCGCACCGGGGCTTAACACCACGCGGGACAGTCCCAGCCGCAGCCGACATTGCTCGCAAAAATAGCCTGCCAGCAGCACCACGTCTTCACCGCGTTCACGAAGAGGCGGTACCGAAAGGGGAAAGACGCTCAGCCGGTGGAACAAATCCGCACGGAAATTCCCAGCCAACACCTCTTCGCGTAAATCACGGTTCGTCGCCGCCAGCACTCGCACATCCACGCGCAAGCTGCGATCGTCACCTACGCGCTGAATATCACCGTACTGCAATACGCGCAGCAGCTTAGCCTGTAGCGCCAGCGAGAGTTCGCCTATCTCGTCGAGAAATAGCGTCCCATTGTCGGCCATTTCAAACTTACCGCTACGATTGCTGATAGCCCCGGTAAACGCGCCTTTTACGTGACCAAACAGTTCGCTTTCGGCAACGCTTTCCGGCAACGCCGCGCAGTTCAGATACACCAGTGGATTCACCGCGCGCGGCGAACCTTCATGGATAGCTTTAGCCACCAGCTCCTTCCCGGTTCCCGTTTCACCGCTAATCAGCACGTTGAGATCGGACCCCGCCACAATCTCAATCTCTTTTTTCAACTGCATCATATTGGGCGACAGGCCAATCATCTGGGTTTCCGTCACCTGCTCAAAGTTGGTTGACGAACCTGGCAGCATATTCTGGCTTTCCAGCTGTTCAATCAGCAACGCATTGCTCAATGCGCCAGCCGCCAGCGCGGCAATCAGCCTAAGCTCCTCATCGCTGAAAACATCGAACTGATCGGGCTCCATGCCATCCAGGGTTAACGCACCAATCAAATTTTGACCGGCGAACAACGGCAGCCCAATACAGGCATGCACTTTCAGACTCTCCTGCCCCGGAATCAGACCATCATACGGGTCTGGCAAATCGCTGTCGGCAGGGAAACGAACCACGTCCCCGGCGCGGGCAATCGCCTCCAGACGCGGATGCCCTTCCAGAGTAAAGCGTCTGCCGAGAACATCCTGCGCCAGCCCATCGATCGCCAGCGGAATAAACTGTCGCGACTCGTAGCGCAGCAGTGCCGACGCGTCGCACTCCAGCACCTGACGCAAGGTGGTTATCAGTCGTTGAAAACGGTCCTGATGCCCAATACCGCTTTGTAATTCAATGGCGATGCCCGCCAGCACGTCTACGGAAAAGCTCATGGCTACCTCATTGTCATTTTGACAATTCATATTGTCATATTGACAATAAAACATATAGTCATTTTGACTACCACCTTATAGGTGGTAAAACAACTAATCCTTTAAAATCAAACAAATAAAAAGTTGGCACGCAACCTGCAATTAGCAAAACATCTTTTTTGAAAAACGCTGAATTAATTGAGGTTGTTATGTCTATTCTGGTTAAAAATAACATTCATTGGGTTGGCCAACGTGACTGGGAAGTGCGTGATTTCCACGGAACTGAATACAAAACGCTGCGCGGCAGCAGCTACAACAGCTATCTCATCCGTGAAGAAAAAAATGTCCTGATCGATACAGTAGACCACAAGTTTAGCCGTGAATTCGTGCAGAACCTGCGCAGTGAAATTGACCTCGCGGATATCGACTACATCATCATTAACCACGCTGAAGAAGACCATGCCGGGGCGCTGACCGAGCTGATGTCCTGCATCCCGGACACGCCGATTTACTGCACCGCCAACGCTATTGACTCTATCAACGGGCACCACCATCACCCGGAATGGAACTTTAACGTAGTGAAAACCGGTGACAGCCTGGACATCGGTAACGGCAAGCAGCTGATCTTCGTTGAAACGCCGATGCTGCACTGGCCGGACAGTATGATGACCTACATGACCGGCGATGCGGTGCTGTTCAGTAACGACGCTTTCGGTCAGCACTACTGCGACGAACGTCTGTTTAACGACGAAGTTGACCAGACTGAACTGTTCGAACAGTGCCAGCGTTACTACGCCAACATCCTGACGCCATTCAGCCGTCTGGTTACACCGAAAATTACTGAGATCCTCGGCTTCAACCTGCCGGTCGATATGATTGCCACTTCCCATGGCGTGGTATGGCGCGACAACCCGACACAAATCGTTGAGCTGTACCTGAAATGGGCGGCGGATTATCAGGAAGACCGCATCACCATTTTCTACGACACCATGTCCAACAACACCCGCATGATGGCGGACGCGATTGCCCAGGGCATCAACGAAGTTGACCCGAATGTAGCGGTGAAAATCTTTAACGTCGCCCGCAGCGACAAAAACGAAGTTTTGACCAACGTCTTCCGCTCTAAAGGCGTGCTGGTCGGGACTTCCACAATGAACAACGTGATGATGCCGAAAATCGCCGGTCTGGTGGAAGAGATGACCGGCCTGCGTTTTCGTAACAAGCGTGCCAGCGCCTTTGGTTCACACGGCTGGAGCGGCGGTGCAGTAGACCGTTTGTCCACGCGTTTGCAGGATGCAGGTTTCGAGATGTCACTGAGCCTGAAAGCGAAATGGCGTCCGGACCTGGATGCACTGGAACTGTGCCGCCAGCACGGCCGTGAAATCGCGCGTCAGTGGGCGCTGGCTCCATTGCCGGAAACAACCGTGAAAGCCGTCGCCCAGGAAGAAGCCTGTGCGTGTGCCGCTGCGGCTGCCGCCGATCTTGGTCCAAGCATGCAGTGCAGCGTGTGCCAGTGGATTTACGATCCGGCGAAAGGCGAACCGTTGCAGGACGTTGCGCCGGGTACGCCATGGAGCGAAGTTCCGGACAACTTCCTGTGCCCGGAATGCTCACTAGGTAAAGACGTCTTCGACGTACTGGCAACGGAGGCAAAATGAGTCACGGCATTGTCATCATTGGTTCGGGCTTCGCCGCCCGCCAGTTAGTCAAAAATATCCGTAAGCAGGATGCGAATGTTCCGCTGACCTTAATTGCCGCGGACAGCATGGATGAGTACAACAAGCCCGATCTCAGCCATGTTATCAGTCAGTCACAGCGTGCAGACGACCTCACCCGCCAGTCGGCGGGGGAGTTTGCCGAACAGTTTAATTTGCGCCTGTTTCCACATACCTGGGTAACCGACATCGACGCCGATACCCACGTAGTGAAAAGTCAGGACAAGCAGTGGCAGTACGACAAGCTGGTGCTGGCGACGGGCGCTTCAGCCTTTGTACCGCCGGTTACCGGACGTGAGTTAATGCTCACGTTAAACAGCCAACAAGAGTATCGAGCTTGTGAAACGCAACTGCGTGACGCCCAGCGTGTGCTGATTGTCGGCGGCGGCTTGATTGGTAGTGAACTGGCGATGGATTTTTGTCGCGCCGGTAAAGCGGTAACGCTTATTGACAACGCCGCCAGCATTCTGGCTTCGCTGATGCCGCCGGAAGTCAGCAGTCGCTTACAGCATCGTCTGACCGATATGGGCGTACACCTGCTGCTGAAATCACAGCTCCAGAGTCTGGAGAAAACCAGCACCGGTATTCGCGCTACGCTCGATCGTAGCCGCAACGTAGAAGTCGATGCGGTGATTGCCGCCACCGGCCTGCGCCCGGAAACCGCACTGGCGCGTCGCGCCGGATTGAACATCAATCGTGGCGTCTGCGTCGACAGCTACCTGCAAACCAGCCACCCGGACATTTATGCTCTCGGCGACTGTGCGGAGATTAACGGTCAGGTGCTCCCGTTCCTGCAGCCGATTCAGCTGAGCGCCATGTATCTGGCGAAAAACCTGCTCGGCGGCAATACGCCATTGAAACTGCCAGCCATGCTGGTAAAAGTCAAAACGCCAGAACTGCCTTTACATTTGGCCGGGGAAACCCAGCGCCGCGATCTGAACTGGCACATCGCCGCCGAAGCACAGGGGATGGTCGCAAGAGGGATGAACGACGAAGGCCAGCTGTGTGCGTTTGTCGTCAGTGAAGACCGCATGAAAGAGGCCTTTGCGCTGCTGAAAACGTTGCCCGTGTAAGTCTGTGATGCCGGATAGCGCCGCTTCGCGTCTTATCCGGCCTACGACTTTGCCCGGCAACGCTGCTACTGATTTATTAACCTCACGCACATGGATGTGCGTTGCCACTTGTCGGTATGCCCCGACATGTTTTTCTTGCCCCGCCAGTCCCGGGGCTTTTTTTATTTTTGCGTCAACACCCGCGCCGCGGCAATCACGCCCTGTCCCAATGACAACCCGCCGTCGCCCGCCGGTAAACGCTGCGGGAACAGTAAGGTAAAATCGCGCAGATAAAACGCCAGACGGGCCGACAATAAGCGGTTATGCATCACGCCACCGCTGAATACTAACGTTTTAATTCCGCGCGCTTCGGCCTGCTCACGCATCAGCGTGGCAAAACCACACGCCAGCGCGTCGTGAAACGCCCACGCTCTTTCTGCAGGGGCGGTCTGCCAGGTCAGCCATTGCTGCCAAAAAATTGCTAAGTCCAGTTGATTGCCATTAAGCGGCACCGTAACAGGGTGATCAACACCTGCACACTGCGATGCCAGCGCCTCCAGCGCACAGGCCGCCTCACCTTCATAACTCAACGATTCCGGCGCACAATGCAACGCGGCGGCAACCGCATCAAACAGTCGTCCGCACGACGATGCCAGCGGGGCATTGATTCCCCGCTCGATGGCGCGCGCCAGTACGTTCCAGTTTTGATGCTGTAGCCCCGATGTTTCTGGGTAACGCTGCCAGTCAGGAACAAAACGCAGGCACTGCGCGAGCAGATTGCGCCATGGCTGTTTTGCCGCTAAATCGCCGCCCGCCAGCGCTACCGCCGGTAAGCCGCCAAGGTGTTCGCATTCACGATAGTTGACCCGCAGACATTCGCCGCCCCACAGCGCGCCATTTTCCCCCATGCCGATACCGTCCAGCGTCAGAGCAATCACATCGCCGCCATCGAGCGGCCAGCCGTGCTCGGCAAGACATGCAGCGGCATGAGCATGGTGATGCAATACCGTTTCGGTTGGCAGATTCATTTCGCTGGCCCACTGGCTGGAAACATAGCCAGGGTGGGCATCATGCACGATACGCAGTGGCGTAAAATCATAAATATTCTGGATCAGGCGTAGCGCATCACGCCACTGCTGCTGAATGCCGTCATCGCTGAGATCGCCTAAATGCTGGCTGATAACCGCCTGTTCGCCACGCACCAGGCAGAAGGTATTTTTCAGATCTGCGCCTAAGCACAGCATCGGCGGCACGTCGCGAAATCCTGGCGGCAGCGCGACCGCATCCGGCACGTAACCCCGGGAACGACGCAGCATTTCCCCGCTATCACGCACCACGGAGTCATCCATCCGCTGCACAATTTCGCGGTTATGCAGCAGGAAACCATCAGCAATCGCACTTAAATCTTCCAGCGCCTGGGCGTTGGTAATGGCCGGAGGCCTGCCGCTGAGGTTGCCGGAGGTCATCACCAGTGGACAATTCATCTCTTGTAAGAGCAAATGCTGCAATGGATTCGCGGGCAGCATGACGCCCACTTCCGTTAACCCTGGCGCAATGCCCTCGCTCAATGCAGCGACATAACGTTTCTGCACCAGCACGATCGGCGCAGCAGGTGTAGTCAGCAAACGACGAGCAGGTTCGGGCAGTCCGTCATCACCTGGCAGCATTACCGCCAGCGGTTTCGCCGGACGGTGTTTACGCAGCCTGAGCAGCGCGACGGCGTCATTATTGCGCGCATCGCACACCAGATGAAACCCACCAATGCCTTTAACCGCCACAATACCGCCTGCTTTCAGCCGCGATACCGCCGCCTGCAGCGCCTCTTCTTTCTCCGCCCGCTCATCCGTGCTGAACCACTCAAGATGAGGGCCGCACACCGGACAGGCAACGGGCTGGGCATGGAAGCGACGATCATACGGGTCACGATACTCTTTGTCGCATTGCGCACAGAGTGGGAACGACGCCATCACGGTGAACGGGCGGTCATAGGGCATGGCGCGGATAATCGTAAAGCGTGGACCACAGTGGGTGCAGTTGATAAAGGGGTATCGGTAGCGACGTTCGCCGGGGGTGTTCATTTCAACAAGGCATTCGGGACAGGTCGCGGCATCCGGAACGATTTGCGTATTCATCGTACCGCCAGTACTTTGACGAATCGAGAAATCAGCAGGCTGCTGCGTCCAGGCGAATGCTTCGCTCTCAACGCTGTCAATGCGCGCCAGCGGTGGGCAGTGTTGATGTAACTGCGCAATAAATACCGCCGGATCTTCCTGTAAGCGCACAACCACACCGTCACCGTCGTTACACACATCGCCATGCAGTTGTAACCGCTGCGCCAGTTGCCAGACGTAGGGGCGAAATCCGACGCCCTGTACTTTGCCGCGAATACGCAACTGTACGCCGGAGTGGTTGTTTATTGTCATTAGATTATTCCCGCAGTCATCAATCCCGGTTAGCCTGATGGCGCGATACTTATCAGGCCTACGGGGATGCGAACAGTAGGCCGGATAAGGCGAAGCCGCCATCCGGCATAAGTACTACCGTATTTTACGCGGATTTTCAGATATCAGAACAGCAAAGATGCGGTGGAATCCAGCGCCGCGCGACGGCGTTTTTCCGCGCTAAGTTGCTCAAGCTTATTGCGATCTACATAAATCAGCGCGTGAGTCGGGCACACTTCCATACAGGCAGGACCGGCCTCGCGATGGTGGCACAGGTCGCACTTATTGGCTTCAGCTTTTTCTGCACGGACGTTCAGACCCGCGCCGCTGTTACGCACAACCGGACGCACGACCACTTCCATTGCGCCGTAAGGACAAGCCACAACGCAAGTTTTACAGCCAATGCAGCGTTCCTGCATTACGTGAACAAAACCTTTATCACGGCTGATCGCACCGTTCGGGCAGACGTTAGCGCACGGCGCGTCTTCACACTGGCGGCACAGCGTCGCCGTGGAGACATTAACGCCTTTGATGACGTGAATGCGGGGTAAAAAAGTTTCAGGGGTCAGCGATGCGCAGTCCTGGTTATCCTGATGGGATACCACGCAGGCCACTTCACAGGTACGGCAACCAATGCATTTATTGGCGTCTGCAATGATGAAACGGTTCATCAATTTCTCCAGCAATGACAGAATATCTGCCGAAGCATTCACAAATCGTGCCAGAATTTAATTTGCTGTTATTAAAGGAATTTTATTTTGAAGAACGCAAGAAGGGCGTGTCATCGTCACTAGTGACGATGACAAATGACAGCCGTCAGCGCGAAGCGGGCGGCGCAACTGAGTCGCGCTGGATGAGTTCACCGGTGAAGGTCTTTGGCGGCCTAAACGCCCCGTCACCCAACATAAAGATCAGACGCCCAATCGTTTCCTGAATCATTTCTGTTACCGGAATTTTAACGCTGGAAAGCGCCGGAATAGTGTATGCCGCGAGGGCGATATCATCAAAGCCAATCACCGACACCTGTGCGGGAACGCTCACGCCTTGCTCGTGCAACTGCTTCATCGCGCCGATCGCCATATCGTCATTACTGGCCACCAGCGCGGTAAAATTGACATTGCGCGAAAGCAAAGTATCCACACCCGCTGCGCCGCAGGCTGGCGTCCATTTCCCTTTAACAATCAGATCATTATTTAGCGCGATACCATGATGTGCCAGCGCGTCTTTATAGCCTGAAAGTCGCTCCAAGCCTGTTGGAGAATCCATCGAGCCGGTAATAAAACCAATCTCTTTATGCCCGGCGGCAATGAGCTGAGTAACGGCGTTAAAGCTGGTCTGCTTTTGATCACACCATACGCTGTGGCTACTGTTTTTCCGCAGGCGTCGATTAAGCACCATAATCGGCTGGCTGTGGGCATCGATGATATCGTCTATCTCATCCACACTGAGAAAACGCGGATAAATCATAATCGCGTCACAGCGCAGGTCGAGCAGGTACTGGATCGCCTGGCGCTCTTCCTCAGCGCTGTGCTTACCGTCAGCCAGTAACAGCTGGCGTCCTTTATCTTCCGCCATCCGCGCGGTATGAAACAGCAGCTCGCTGAAATAGACGCCGTGATAAAGGGTATTTGTTACCACCAGGCCCAGCGTCTGCGTGGTTTTCGCCGCCAGACTGCGCGCCAGCAAGTTTGGGCGGTAACCACTCTCTTCAATGGCCTGAAACACGCGGTCTTTGGTCTCCTGGCTGACGTAGCCGTTCCCGGAAAGCACCCGGGAAACTGTCGCTTTCGACACCCCGGCACGCTTCGCCACCTCCAGCATCGTGGTCATATTACTCATCCCTATTCTCTCAATGTGACGCAGTGTACTGCACCGTTTCGCCGCTGTCCTTGCTGCTAAATCGCAGACGCTGACATCTGGTGATCGTAGTCACAATTACAAAAAATGATCAAAATTAAATCTTGCTCATTACTCATATTTTAAACATGATTTTGTGGAACCGGTTTCCTATTTGCGTTTCATAACCCAGAAAAGCGACCCAACGTAAACGGATAAAACATAACGTACCCTACTGATAAAACAGGATTAAATCCGATGTCCAAGAATTATGCAGCGCTGGCGCGCTCCGTTGTGACGGCTCTGGGAGGCGTCGACAACATCACAGCAGTGACCCACTGTATGACCCGTTTGCGTTTCGTTATCAAAGATGACTCGCAGGTCGACAGCGCGACGCTGAAGACGCTTTCTGGCGTACTTGGCGTGGTGCGTAGCGATAACCAGTGCCAGGTGATCATCGGCAACACCGTTTCGCAGGCGTATCGCGAAGTGGTCAGCCTGTTGCCTGCCAATATGCAGCCTGCTGAGCCGCAAACCAAACCCCGACTGACGCTGAAGCGGATTGGCGCGGGGATCCTCGACGCGCTGATCGGCACCATGTCGCCGTTGATCCCGGCAATTATCGGCGGATCAATGCTCAAACTGCTGGCAATGATCCTCGAAATGACCGGCGTGCTGGAGAAAGGATCGTCCACGCTCACCATTCTGACCGTTATCGGTGACGGCGCATTTTTCTTCCTGCCGCTGATGGTCGCCGCGTCGGCCGCTATCAAATTCAAAACCAACATGTCGCTGGCAATCGCCATCGCGGGCGTACTGGTGCATCCCAGCTTCATCGATCTGATGGCGAAGGCTGCGCAGGGTGAGCACGTTGAGTTTGCCCTAATCCCGGTGACAGCAGTGAAATACACCTACACGGTGATCCCGGCGCTGGTGATGACCTGGTGCCTGTCATACATCGAACGTTGGGTCGATCGCATCACTCCGGCGGTAACCAAAAACTTCCTTAAACCAATGCTAATCGTGCTGATCGCCGCGCCGCTCGCCATTGTCATCATTGGCCCGATCGGTATCTGGATCGGTAGCGCAATTTCAGCGCTGGTCTATACCATTCACGGCTATCTCGGCTGGCTGTCGGTGGCCATTATGGGCGCACTGTGGCCGCTGCTGGTAATGACCGGTATGCACCGTGTCTTTACGCCAACCATTATTCAGACCATTGCCGAAACCGGAAAAGAAGGCATGGTGATGCCGTCAGAAATCGGCGCCAACTTGTCGTTAGGTGGTTCATCGCTGGCAGTAGCATGGAAAACCAAAAACCCGGAACTGCGTCAGACGGCGTTAGCGGCAGCCGCCTCCGCCATCATGGCGGGGATTTCCGAACCTGCGCTGTATGGCGTAGCGATCCGCCTGAAACGACCACTGATTGCGAGTCTTATCAGCGGTTTTATCTGCGGTGCCGTTGCAGGAATGGCCGGACTTGCAAGCCACTCCATGGCAGCTCCTGGCCTGTTCACCAGCGTCCAGTTTTTCGATCCGGCCAATCCGATGACTATCGTTTGGGTATTTGGCGTGATGGCGCTGGCGGTAGTGCTTTCCTTTGTATTAACGCTGATTCTCGGCTTTGAAGATATCCCTGTCGAAGATGCAGCCGCGCAGGCAAGAAAAAACCAGGCCGCACAACCGGGCAATATCAATGGAGCCAGCATTTGACTGGTATGAACTGAGGTTAATTATGTCTGTTTTTCCGCAAGGATTTTTATGGGGCGGCGCACTGGCCGCCAACCAGTCTGAAGGGGCATACCGGGAAGGCGGCAAAGGACTGACTACCGTCGATATGATCCCCCACGGCACACATCGGATGCCCGTCAAGCTGGGTCAGGAAAAGCGCTTTGCGCTGCGGGATAACGAATTTTATCCTAGCCATCAGGCGATCGACTTTTATCATCGCTATAAAGAAGATATCGCGCTGATGGCAGAAATGGGTTTTACGGTATTTCGTACTTCCATTGCCTGGAGCCGTCTCTACCCTAACGGCGATGAGCTGACGCCGAATAAAGAGGGCATCGCGTTTTACCAGAGCGTGTTTGCCGAGTGTAAAAAATACGGTATTGAGCCATTAGTCACGCTGTGTCACTTCGATGTGCCAATGCATCTGGTCACCGAGTACGGCTCCTGGCGTAACCGCAAAATGGTTGAGTTCTTTACCCGCTACGCCCGTACCTGCTTCGAGGCCTTTGACGGTCTGGTGAAGTACTGGCTGACGTTCAACGAAATCAACATTATGCTGCACAGCCCCTTTTCAGGCGCCGGGCTGGTATTTGAAGAAGGTGAAAATCAGGATCAGGTGAAATATCAGTCCGCTCACCACGAACTGATAGCCAGTGCCCTGGCGACTAAAATAGCCCATGAAATTAATCCGCAAAACCAGGTCGGTTGTATGCTGGCTGGCGGTAATTTTTATCCTTATTCCTGTAAACCAGAAGATGTGTGGACCGCGCTGGAAAAAGACCGCGAAAACCTGTTCTTTATTGATGTGCAGGCGCGCGGGGCCTACCCGGCTTATTCTGCCCGCGTGTTTCGCGAAAAAGGCGTGGTCATAGAAAAAGCCCCAGAAGATGACGACATCCTGAAAAACACCGTTGATTTCGTCTCGTTCAGCTATTACGCATCGCGCTGCGCCTCGGCGGAAATGAACACCGGCAATACCAGCGCCGCCAACGTGGTGAAGTCGCTGCGTAATCCGTATATTGCGGCCAGCGAATGGGGCTGGGGCATCGATCCGCTTGGTCTGCGCATCACCATGAATATGATGTATGACCGCTACCAGAAACCGCTATTTCTGGTGGAAAACGGGCTGGGAGCGAAGGATGAAATCGATGCCAATGGTGAGATCAATGACGACTATCGCATTAGCTATTTACGCGAACATATTCGCGCCATGGCAGACGCGATTGAAGATGGCGTGCCCCTGATGGGTTACACCACCTGGGGCTGTATCGATCTGGTTTCTGCCTCAACCGGTGAGATGAGCAAACGCTACGGTTTTGTGTATGTGGACCGCGATGACGCGGGCAACGGCACGCTGGAGCGCACCCGTAAGAAATCATTCTGGTGGTACAAAAAAGTAATCGCCAGCAACGGCGCCGATCTGGCATAACAGATCTGCCGGAGGGGGTTACAGTCTTCCGGCAGAATTACATATTTTCATTTCATTTATTACATTCCAGATGTGGAATCGTCCTTCCAGTTTCAGGTTTGCCCTCATCCTTTTTTACTGGCATTTTATTCAGTAGTTTTTAATCCTGGCCGTTCACCACAAGGAAGCGTGCATGTTTGATAAAAAGGGTAAATCAGCAGAGGTAATCACCAAACCGGTACGTCGCTTGAAAGTCAGCTATGTCAGAAAACGCCATGAAGATCCAAAAACGGGTTACACGCGACGAATCAGTCGGCACGCCTCGCTCACGCTGAACGGCGACTGGCTGGAACAAGCTGGATTTCCGACCGGTACGGCAGTGAATGTATCAGTGATGCAGGGGAAATTAATTATTGAGCAGGCAATTGAATGACGAGGATACACTGGGAAAACAGGCCGGATGTCGTTCACATCCGGCACTGATACAGTTTACTCTTCTGGCGCTTCCAGCTCGGAGAATCCACCGTGTCCTTCCCAACCGGCTAATCGCTGATAGACGGTATCAACAGCATCTTTGATCGGCTGTGTCATCGGGTAGTAAAAACCGACGATGTCCGGTTGAATGCCGAGGAAAATCACCTCACCAACGTCGTCTTTCAGCTGATCGACCAGGTAATTCAGCGGCATGTTATGGGTGGTCATCATGAACATCTCGGCAATGTCATCGGGATCGATAATGCGGATTTCACCTGGGTTCAGCCCCATATCGGTAGCATCAACAATCAACAAACGTTGCGGACGCAGTTCACGGATGGCGACAATATCGTTCTCCGGCGCGCTACCGCCGTCGATGACAACCCAGTTGCCTTGAGGATTTGCAGCACACATTTCAGCCAGCAGCGGGCCCGCGCCGTCATCGCCCATCATGCTGTTACCCACACATAATAAAACGTCAGTCACGGTGTCTCCTCACCATCAGATAGATGGCGCTTTCCTGGTGTATGTCGTGCAGCATGCTAAGCATCAGCTTGCTCCACTCCTGCTGCTGCGGGGTCTGTACGGCACGCGCATCATCGAACGCGCGTGCCAGCATTTGCACATGGTTGAAATCGATAACGATCTCGCCGTATTTCGGCACGCCTTCCATTTTCCGGCGGGCTTCGCTTCCCTCAGCAAGGGTAGCAATCCATGCCAGATATTCGTCCCATGGACAAGTTAACGCCGCTTCCAGGCAATCGATGATCCCAAGGTGGTGACCAATCGCCAGGCTGTAATAGACAACCTGCTGCGCCTCAGCGGGCGTCGCATCGTTCTCATCAATAAACTTACGGCTCAGTTGACTGAACACCACCGTTTCACTCATCGGATACGCGCCTCTTCGACAACATGGTTAAGATGCGTGACGATCTCGGTCAGACGCGGATCGTTTTCCGCCTCCAGCCAGCGCGCCACCTGATGCTCGCCCTGCCCTAACTGCGTCATATAGTCATCAGCAATCTGGCGGCCATAGCGGTATCCCGCCAGACGGCGAGCCTCGCGATCCACCTTCACTCGCAGCGGCTGAACCATATCCGGATGCAGAATTTCGGCGGGCTGTTCGTCCAGTTCACCCGGCGCACGCGCGTGAATTTTTTGTTCCAGCAGACCCAACGCCATGGCAAAACCATACAGCGTGGCTGCAGGCGTTGGCGGGCAGCCAGGGATATACACATCCACCGGTACGATTTTGTCCGTGCCGCCCCAGACGCAGTATAAGTCGTGGAAAATACCGCCGCTGTTACCGCAAGCACCGTAAGAGATACAAATTTTCGGGTCTGGCGCAGACTGCCAGGCGCGTAGCGCCGGAGAGCGCATGGCACGGGTTACCGCGCCGGTAAACAGCAGGATATCCGCATGGCGCGGGGACGGTACCACTTTGATACCAAAACGTTCGGCGTCAAACAGCGGAGAAAGCGTGGCGAAGATTTCGATTTCGCAACCGTTGCAGCCGCCGCAGTCCACACGGTAAACGTACGCTGAACGCTTGATGCTTTTTAGCAGCGACGCTTTCATGCTGGCAATGGATTCATCCACCGTCATCGGTACCGGAATACCGTTGGCGTCACGTGGGCCTAATAAATTGCTCATCAGCTGGCCTCTTTCATATGGCGAGTCAGTTCAATACGGTCAGACGGCACCAGGCATTTCTGGCGCTTACAGTCCGGGCAGGTCTCAAAGCTTTCACGGTGGTTTTCCGCGCGACTATCACCGTTGTGCTTAAGTAGCGCAATGGCGTAATCAATCTCTTTTTGTACCGCAAACGGACGGTTACATACGCGGCAATTACACAGCGCAAAGCGGGACTGCTGCAGGAAATCCTCTTTCTTCCACACCGCCAGCTCATACTCCTGCGACAGCTTGATCGCCGCCGTCGGGCAAACTTCTTCGCAGCGGGCGCAGAAGATGCAGCGACCGAGGTTGAATTGCCACGCCAGTTCATTGGTGACCAGATCGGTTTCGACCGTCAGCGCGTTCGACGGGCACGCATTTACACAGGCCGCGCAGCCAATACACTGCTGCGGGTTATGTTCCGGTTTGCCACGGAAGTTTTTATCGACCGCGATCGGCTCCAGCGGATACGACGACGTCGGTGCCCCAGTTTTGATGACTTTTTTGATAAAGGTAAACATGGCGATTCCTTATTTCAGCGGCGAGTTTTTACGCTCGATGCTGTAGCGCTCAAGTTCTTTGTACGGCACGACTTTGCTCTTCTTCTTACGTACATCGACCACGGTCATACGGTCAGTACAGGAGTAGCAAGGATCGAGGCTACCGATAATCAGCGGCGCATCGGAAACGGTATTACCACGCAGCATGTAGCGCAGCGTCGGCCAGTTGGCGTAGGTCGCCGCACGGCAGCGCCAGCGATACAGTTTCTGGTTGTCGCCGGTCATGCTCCAGTGAATGTCATCTCCGCGCGGCGCTTCAGCAAAGCCCAGTGCGAAACGGTGAGGAATGTAGGTAAAGCCTTCCACCATCAGCGGGCCGCCCGGCAGGTTATCCAGACCAAAGTCGATCATATTCAGTGCGGTGTAGACTTCATTAATACGAACTTTCAGACGAGAAATAACGTCGCAGCCTTGCTCGCTATGAACTTCCATCGGCAGCAGACCATAGCCGACAAACGGGTGATCGGCGCGGGTGTCACGAGCGTGGCCGCTGGCGCGAACCATCGGGCCGACGTTACTGAAGTCACGGGCAATTTCCGGATCCAGACGACCAATACCAACGGTACGCTGTTCCATATTCGGCGTACTGAGCAGCATATCGACCAGTTCCTGCACGTCACGACGCATCTGCTGCGCCAGTTGACGGGTCTGGATCATATCTTCTTTCAGCAGATCACGACGGATACCGCCGATCAGGTTCAGACCGTAAGTTTTACGAGCCCCGGTGAGGATCTCCGCCATCTTCATCGACGTTTCACGCACGCGGAAGAACTGCATAAAGCCGGAGTCAAAACCGGTGAAGTGACAGGCCAGGCCGAGGTTCAGCAGGTGCGAGTGCAGACGCTCAACTTCCAGTAGAATGGCACGGATCATCTGCGCACGTTCCGGCACCACGATGCCCATCGCATTCTCAACGGAGGTGGTATAGGCGGTGCTATGCGCAAAGCCGCAGATACCACACACGCGATCTGACAGGAACGTCACTTCGTTGTAACCCATACGGGTTTCCGCCAGTTTCTCCATGCCGCGGTGGACATAGAACAGACGGTAGTCGGCATCAATAATGTTCTCGCCGTCCACGAACAGGCGGAAGTGACCGGGTTCATCGGAGGTGACGTGCAACGGGCCAATCGGCACCACGTTATTTTTCTTGTCGCCCAGTTCGTTGATGAACTCGTAGGTTTCAGCATCGGTAGTCGGCGCCGGGCGCTGACGATAATCCATGCTGTCTTTACGCAGCGGATAGAGTTCGTCCGGCCAGTCATCGGGCAGTACCAGACGACGCTCATCCGGCAAACCTACCGGGATCAAACCGTACATATCGCGCACTTCGCGCTCGCCCCAGACCGCAGCCGGAACGCGCGGCGTGACGGACGGGAACTCCAGCTTATTGGCATCGACTTCAACGCGGACGGTTATCCAGCATTTGGTGCCCTGCTCCATCGACATCACATAATAAACAGCGTAATGGCCGCACAGCTGGCGTTCGTCGTTACCAAACAACACGGACAACCAGCCGCCCTGTTTGTAGTACAGGAACTCCACCACTTCCGGCAGGTAGTTCACCTTGACGGTGATCGTCAGCTGATCTTTGGTCTGCCAGGCTTCATCCAGCACCACGCCCGGAAAGGCCTGATGCAGCGCAGCGAGATATTGTTGACCTAATTTTTCTTCAGACATGCTCAAACTCTCTTAAATCACGCCACCAGCAAGGAGACGAACGCTAAAAACGCAAACCCAAAACCGGCCCAGGTCACGCGTGAAGTGGCGCAAAAACGCAGACGCGCCATGCTGTTTTCGAACAGGGCGATGACCAGCACGCCGAGGACCAGCTTGACGACGGCAATCACCAGCGCCAACAGCAGCCCACCCGCGGTGAAGGTTTCCATCTGTCCCCACGGCAGGAACACACCAACGAACATTTGCAGAACGACCAGTTGCTTGAGGCTAATGCCCCATTTCAGCACGGCAAAACCGCTGCCGCTGTATTCAGTCAATGGACCTTCCTGCAGCTCTTGCTCTGCTTCTGCCAGATCGAATGGCAGTTTGCCCATTTCGATAAAGGTGGCGAAAGCACAGGCGCACAGTGCCAGAATCAGCGGGATGCTGCGCGCAGCAGGCCAGTGGTAAATGGTATCGGCGATATTGCTGATATGGGTTGAACCCGCAACCTGTGCCGCTACCCATAGCCCCAGCAACAGGATAGGTTCAACCAGCACGCCGAGCATCGCTTCACGGCTGGCACCAATGGCGGTAAACGGGCTACCGGTATCCAGTCCCGCGATAGAGAAGAAAAAACGGGCAATGGCGAACAGGTAAATTAAGGTGATCAGATCGCCCAGTTGCGGCAGCGGTGAGCCAACGGTCACTACCGGTAGCGCAGTGGCGATAGTCAGCATCACGCCCACCATCACAAACGGCGTCAGGCGGAAGACCCAACTGGAATCCGCAGGCGCAATACTCTGACGGCCCAGCAGTTTGATAATGTCGCGGTATTCCTGCAAAACGCCCGGACCGCGGCGATTGTGCAAACGCGCGCGCGCCACGCGGGTAACGCCGGACAGCAGCGGCGCAACGGCAAACAGCACCAGCGCCTGAATTAACGGATATAAAACACTCATTTTCAGGCTCCTCGTGAAACCACAATCACCACCAGTACCGCCAGCTCAATCAGCGCCAGGCGACGGAACAGCACCGGCGCAGCCGCATTCTGCCAGCCCGGAACCAGTGATACCGGATTCAACCACTTACGCAGTTTGAGTACCGGGGCAAAGGCTTCTTTCACCGGCATGGCAAAACCGTGCGCGGTAATGACCATTGACTGCTCGTGATCGTAACCACACACCCATGCCGCACCGCGTGAACGCGACGGCAGACGGTTGCCTTTGAAAATTGCCATGATGATGAACGGCAGCAGCGGACATGCGATCAGCAGCAGCGTGATCATTGGCTGAGAAACGGTGGTGTTCGCAGTTTCCAGCGGCAGCGGAACGGCAGAGGAGATCATCGGCAGCAGCCACGGCGCAGCCACGCCGCCAATCACACAGCAGATAGCCAGCGCAACGACGCTCACGCCCATCAGGACTGGTGCGCAGCAGGCGTTTTCAGCTTCCTTCGTGCGCGGTGCACCAAGGAACGTTACGCCATAGACTTTCGCCATACACATCACCGCCAGCGCGCCGGTAATTGCCAGCCCAACCGCCAGCAACGGCCCTAACAGACGACCGACAAACGCCCCGCTGTTACCCAGCTTGAAGAAGGATTGATAGATAACCCACTCACCGGCAAAACCGTTCAGCGGCGGCAGCGCGGCCATCGCCATCAGGCCAACCAACATCGCCAGAGAGATAACCGGCATGCGTTTGCCGATACCGCCCAGTTTTTCGATATCACGATGACCGGTACGGAACCAGATGCTGCCTGCGCCCAGGAACAGAACGCTTTTGAACAGACTGTGGTTTACCAAGTGGTACAGACCGCCGGTCAAACCCAGCGCAATCAGCGCCGGTTGATTCAGGGAAATCCCGGTCACTCCAGCGCCCAGCCCCAGCAGAATAATGCCGATGTTTTCCAGCGTGTGGTACGCCAGCAGGCGCTGGATATTGTGTTCCATCAGCGCATACAGACCGCCAACAAATGCGGTGATCATGCCCAACACCAGCAGCGTAATTCCCCACCACAGCGGCGCGTTACCGCCCAGCAGCGACAGCGACAGAATACCCAGCAGCCCCACCTTCATGACCACGGTAGAGAACAGCGCCGCAGCCGGCGCGCTGGCATTGGCGTGTGCCTGTGGCACCCAACCATGCAGAGGAATAATCCCGGCCAGCAGGCCAAAACCTGCCACGCCCAGCAGCCAGATGTCAGACCCGAGCGGCAGCTCCTGGGTGCGCAGGTCTAGCAAACGCAGCTCCAGAGTGCCGTAACGTTGCCACACAAGGTAGCAGGCAACCGCCAGCAGCAGCGTACCAATACGCCCCAACGCAAACCACAGTTTGCCTTCTTTACTGCATCCGGTGAGGAACACGGCACACAGCGCCATGATTTCCGCCATCACCACCAGCGTACCGAGGTTGCTGGCAACCACCGCACATACCGCCGCGGCCATCAGCAGATTCACCAGCAGGCCGTTAGCTTTCACCTGCGGATGACGATGCCAGTCAATGTTGTACAGGCTGACAAACAGGCCGCACAGTCCCAGCGTAATCAGCCAGATAGCATTCAGCGGAGTAATTTGCAGACTGTGCCCAATAAACGGCATCACGCCGCTCACCGCCAGCACATTAGTCAGAACGGTAAAACCAGCGGCTGCCGTACACAAGCTGCCGACCGCACCGCCAACTCCAGCAATCCAGCCGCTCAGCGATTTATGAAATGAAAACAGAAATGCCAGAACCGCAGCCGCTGTAAACCAGGCCACGCCGCTGTTAATCAGTGAAATTGCGCTCATTTTGCATCCCCACTCTGAGCCTGCTGAAACAAGGTGAGATCGCCGAAATCGGTATTGAAAGTCAGCTCACGCTTACGTTTGCTAGCGCGGGCGATATCCATGTTGCTCACCAGGTGCAGGGCTTTGGTCGGACACATGCGCACGCAGGCCGGACCTTGCTCATCAAAACTGCACAGATCGCATTTCACCGCGATGGCACGAACGCCAGGAACCCAGTCCAACAGCGAACTCACGCGAGCAGGCGCTGGCGGAGCCGGAGGCGCTTTTGGCGTATTGGCGTTTGCCGGGATATGCAGCGGACGGCTACCGGAAAACTCTATCGCGCCAAACGGACAAGCGATCCCGCACAGTTTGCAGCTTACGCACAGGCTTTCATTCAGCTGTACGGCGCCATCAACGCGGTTAATGGCATTAACCGGACACACGGTGGCGCAAGGCGCATCTTCACACTGGTGGCAAAGCTGCGGCGCGGATTCTTTTTCATTTAACATCACTTTCAGGCGCGGCATTGACTGCAGGCCATGCTGGCGATGTGTCTCTGAGCAGGCGGCTTCACAGGTGTGGCAGCCAATACAAAGAGTGGAGTCAGCAATTACAAAACGATTCACCAGGCATTCCTCAGGTGATAGTCATTTTTGACGAAAACATGTCTGCAAAATGTCATTTCGACATTTTTCGACATGCCCATTCCCTAAAACATCGTGACGCAGTATGTAAACCGAATCATGACAAAGTGGACAGCACCTGAGGCTTAAGCCGGGCTATGTCCCTCAACCAGTTGGCTTAAATTCACCGGCATATTGTTCTCAACTGCGGTGTACAGGCTGTCGTAGACGGTGGCGATTTTCTCGAGATAGTGCTCCAGCACCTGTTCGCGATCGCGGTTGCTGAAACGCTCATCGACTTTACCGTCGATGGTCAACTGTGCCTGTGCAATCAGTTGCTTATCATCACCATCTTTTGTTTCGACGTAGTACTCGATGGTGTGGCTATTGAAGCCATCCGCCAGCGTGACGTAGATAGTGAAGTGTTCAAAAAGGACAAAGCAGAGATCTTTGTCCGGCGCACAGCTCATTGCATGATGCAAACGCGCTTTCGAGAGGGTGATCCCCTGAACCAGCGAGTTGCAGTAAATACGCCACTGGTCCTGTAGGCGACGATGCCGTTCAGCGATGTAATCGGCTTTTTCGCTTATTTCCCAAATAGTCATGTCAGGTTACCCGTTTAGCAGAGATGAACAGCCTTAAGCACATTTCATGCCAAAATTAAATTACTTAATTTTCATATAGATAAAAAATCAAAGGCGGGTGACGACATGTCATTTCGTCATTGTCGTCATTGTCACGAATGAAAAAATTCAACCTGGCATGCTTATTGCTTTTGATACGGCAACTTCACAGGAGGCGGTATGCACGAAATAACCCTCTGCCAACGGGCACTGGAATTGATTGAACAACAGGCCACGCAACACGGTGCTCAGCGAGTAACTGGGGTCTGGCTCAAAATTGGCGCATTTTCTTGCGTAGAAACCAGTGCTCTCTCCTTTTGTTTTGATCTGGTATGCCGCGGGACCCTTGCAGAAGGTTGTAAACTCCACCTCGAAGAACAAGAAGCCGAATGTTGGTGCGAATCTTGTCAGCAATACGTCACGTTACTGACGCAACGCGTGCGCCGATGTCCGCAATGCAACAGCGATATGCTGAGAATTGTGGCCGATGACGGCTTACAGATTCGACGTATTGAAATAGATCAGACTCCAGCGCCAGATGGCGACGCTTAAGCGTCTTATCCAGCCTACAGAAAGAGCTCGTTTGTAGGCCGGATAAGGCAACGCAGTCATCCGGCAACAGATGTATCGCAAGTAAAAAGATCAGGAGTGAGCGATGTGTACGACATGTGGTTGCGCTGAAGGCAACCTATATATAGAGGGTGATGAGCATAATCCCCACTCGGCGTTTCGCAGCGCGCCATTTGCCCCAGCGGCTCGTCCAGCGCTGAATATTACCGGTGTGAAGACCTCAAATTTCACACCGAGCCAGACCGAAGAAGGCGATTTGCACTACGGTCACGGTGAGGCAGGAACCCACGCACCAGGTATGAGCCAACGCCGTATGCTGGAAGTGGAAATTGACGTACTGGACAAAAACAACCGCCTGGCCGAGCGCAACCGTGCCCGCTTTGCGGCCCGTCAGCATCTGGTGCTGAACCTTGTTTCAAGCCCTGGCTCCGGTAAAACCACGCTGCTGACCGAAACGCTGATGAAGCTGAAAGATAGCGTGCCGTGCGCCGTTATTGAAGGTGACCAGCAGACGGTGAACGATGCTGCCCGTATTCGCGCCACAGGCACGCCCGCCATTCAGGTCAACACCGGTAAAGGTTGCCACCTTGACGCACAAATGATTGCTGACGCCGCGCCGCGTTTGCCGCTTGACGATAACGGCATTCTGTTCATTGAGAACGTCGGCAACCTGGTCTGCCCGGCCAGCTTCGACCTCGGCGAGCGCCATAAAGTGGCCGTGCTTTCCGTCACCGAAGGTGAAGACAAACCGCTGAAATATCCACATATGTTTGCCGCCGCATCACTGATGCTGCTCAACAAAGTGGATCTGCTACCGTACCTCAATTTTGACGTTGAAAAATGCATCGCCAGCGCCCGGGAAGTGAACCCGGGAATTGAGATTATCCTGATTTCCGCCACCAGTGGTGAAGGCATGGATCAATGGCTCTCCTGGCTGGAGACGCAGCGATGTGCATAGGTGTTCCGGGTCAAATCCGCACCATTGATGGTAACCAGGCCAAAGTCGACGTTTGCGGTATTCAGCGCGACGTCGACCTGACGCTGGTCGGTAGCTGTGATGAGCATGGCCAACCGCGCCTCGGCCAGTGGGTACTGGTCCACGTCGGTTTTGCCATGAGCATCATTAATGAAGCTGAAGCGCGCGATACGCTCGACGCGCTGCAAAACATGTTTGACGTTGAGCCGGATGTCGGCGCGTTGCTGTACGGCGAGGAAAAATAAATGCGTTTTGTTGACGAATACCGCGCACCAGAGCAGGTGATGCAACTGATAGAGCACCTGTCTGAACGTGCCGCCCACCTCCCCTACACGGCTGAACGCCCACTGCGCATCATGGAAGTTTGTGGTGGTCATACCCACGCTATCTTCAAATTCGGCCTCGACCAGTTGCTACCGGAAAACGTGGAGTTTATTCATGGTCCGGGTTGCCCGGTTTGCGTTCTGCCGATGGGTAGAATCGACAGCTGTGTAGAAATCGCCAGCCATCCAGAAGTGATTTTCTGCACCTTTGGTGATGCGATGCGCGTCCCGGGTAAGCAAGGCTCCCTGCTGCAAGCCAAGGCGCGCGGTGCTGATATCCGTATCGTCTATTCACCGATGGATGCGCTGAAGCTGGCACAGGAAAACCCAACGCGTAAGGTGGTGTTCTTTGGTCTGGGTTTTGAAACCACAATGCCAACGACCGCTATCACTCTGCAACAGGCAAAGCAGCGTGACGTGCAGAACTTTTACTTTTTCTGCCAGCACATCACGCTTATCCCTACGCTGCGCAGCCTGCTGGAACAGCCGGACAACGGTATTGACGCCTTTTTAGCACCAGGCCACGTCAGCATGGTGATTGGCACAGATGCCTATAATTTCATTGCTTCAGACTTCCATCGTCCGTTAGTGGTCGCCGGTTTTGAACCGCTCGATCTCCTGCAAGGCGTGGTGATGTTAATTGAGCAGAAAATTGCCGCGCACAGCCAGGTAGAAAACCAGTACCGCCGCGTGGTACCGGATGCCGGTAACGCGTTAGCGCAACAGGCCATCGCCGAGGTGTTCTGCGTCAATGGCGACAGCGAATGGCGCGGTCTGGGCGTTATCGAATCCTCTGGCGTTCACCTGACGCCTGACTATCAGCGTTTTGATGCCGAAGCCCATTTCCAGCCAGCGCCGCAGCAGGTGTATGACGATCCGCGCGCGCGTTGTGGGGAAGTGCTGACGGGCAGATGTAAACCACATCAGTGCCCATTATTTGGCAAAACGTGTAACCCGGAGACCGCTTTTGGCGCCCTGATGGTCTCCTCAGAAGGCGCATGTGCCGCCTGGTATCAGTATCGTCAGCAGGAGTGTGAAGCATGAGCAGCGTACAACTCGCCCACGGTAGCGGCGGTCAGGCTATGCAGCAGTTGATCAACAGTCTGTTTATGGAGGCATTCGCGAATCCGTGGCTGGCGGAACAAGAAGATCAGGCACGTCTGGAACTGGCGCAACTGGTCGCTGAAGGCGATCGTCTGGCGTTTTCAACCGACAGCTATGTTATCGATCCATTGTTCTTCCCGGGCGGTAATATCGGCAAGCTGGCTATCTGTGGTACGGCTAACGACGTGGCGGTCAGCGGCGCGATCCCGCGCTATCTCTCCTGCGGTTTTATCCTCGAAGAAGGTTTACCAATGGAGACGCTGAAAACCGTCGTTAACAGCATGGCGGCAACCGCGCGCGAAGCGGGTATCGCCATCGTCACCGGTGACACCAAGGTTGTACAGCGCGGCGCGGCAGACAAGCTTTTTATCAACACCGCCGGAATGGGCGCGATCCCCGCCAACATTCACTGGGGCGCACAGACCCTGAGCGTGGGCGATGTGCTGCTGGTCAGCGGTACGCTTGGCGATCACGGCGCAACCATCCTTAACCTGCGCGAACAGTTGGGTCTGGATGGCGAACTGGTCAGCGACTGCGCGGTATTGACGCCGCTTATCCAGACACTACGTGATATTCCTGGCGTGAAGGCGCTGCGTGACGCCACCCGTGGCGGCGTGAATGCAGTAACGCATGAATTTGCCGCATCATGCGGGTTTGGTATTGAGCTGTCTGAAGCGGCCCTACCCGTGAAGCCCGCTGTGCGTGGCGTTTGCGAACTGCTGGGACTGGATGCGCTCAACTTTGCTAACGAAGGTAAGCTGGTGATTGCCGTTGAGCGTCAGGCCGCTGAAACGGCGCTTACCGCGCTGCGCGCGCATCCATTAGGACGCGATGCCGCAATGATTGGCGAAGTGGTAGAACGCAAAGGTGTGCGTCTGGCCGGACTTTACGGCGTGAAACGAACCCTCGATTTACCACACGCCGAACCTTTACCTCGTATATGCTAACTGCCCATTAGCAGCAACGTGTAGGCCGAATAAGCGAAATCGCTATCCGGCAATAATTTACGACTTATACCTATAATTCATTTACCGTTTTCGCACCGTTCTGCGGTGCTTTTCCTGGAAAAGCAATATGTCGTATACACCGATGAGTGACCTCGGACAGCAAGGCCTGTTCGATATTACTCGTACATTATTACAGCAGCCCGATCTCCCGTCTCTTAGCGAGGCGCTTTCGCAGCTGGTCAAGCGTTCAGCGCTGGCCGACTGTGCGGCTATTGTCTTATGGCAGGCACAAACGCAGCGTGCGCGTTATTTTGCGACGCGTGAAAATGGTAAACCCATCGATTATGAAGACGAAACGGTACTGGCCCATGGCCCGGTACGCCGTATTTTGTCTCGCCCCGATGCGCTGCACTGCAACTATCATGAGTTTACGGAAACCTGGCCACAGCTGGCTTCAGGTGGACTGTATTCTGAATTTGGCCACTACTGCCTGCTGCCGCTGGCGGCAGATGGGCGCATCTTTGGCGGTTGCGAGTTCATCCGTAACGAGGATCGTCCGTGGAGTGAAAAAGAATATAACCGTCTACAGACCTTCACCCAGATAGTCGGCGTCGTTGCTGAACAAATTCAAAGCAGGGTCAGCAATAACGTCGATTACGATCTGTTGTGCCGCGAGCGTGATAACTTTCGCATCCTGGTCGCCATCACCAATGCGGTACTCTCCCGCCTGGATATTGACGAACTGGTCAGCGAAGTCGCCAAAGAGATCCATCACTACTTCGACATTGATGCCATCAGCATCGTGTTACGCAGCGATCGCAAAAACAAGCTCAGCATTTATTCCACCCACTATCTGGATGAACATCATCCAGCGCACGAACAAAGTGAAGTGGATGAAGCAGGTACGCTTTCCGAACGCGTGTTCAAAAGCAAAGAGATGCTGCTGATTAATCTGAGCGAACGCGATACGCTCGCTCCTTACGAACGGATGCTGTTCGAAACCTGGGGCAACCAGCTACAAACCCTGTGTCTGTTACCGCTGATGTCCGGCAATACTATGCTCGGCGTACTCAAGCTGGCACAGTGCGAAGAGAAAGTTTTCACTACCGCTAACCTCAAGCTATTGCGCCAAATTGCCGAGCGTGTGGCAATTGCCGTGGATAACGCGCTTGCGTATCAGGAGATTCACCGCCTGAAAGAACGTCTGGTAGATGAAAACCTGGCGCTGACTGAACAACTCAACAATGTAGAGAGTGAGTTCGGCGAAATCATTGGCCGCAGCGAAGCGATGTACAGCGTACTCAAGCAGGTCGAAATGGTGGCGCAAAGCGACAGCACCGTCCTGATTCTGGGTGAGACCGGAACGGGTAAAGAGCTGATCGCACGGGCCATTCACAACCTGAGCGGACGTAACGCCCGTCGGATGGTGAAGATGAACTGCGCGGCAATGCCTGCCGGATTACTGGAAAGCGATCTGTTTGGTCATGAGCGTGGCGCGTTTACCGGTGCCAGCACGCAGCGGATTGGTCGTTTCGAACTGGCCGATAAAAGCTCGCTGTTCCTCGACGAAGTGGGCGACATGCCACTGGAGCTACAGCCTAAGCTGCTGCGCGTTTTGCAGGAGCAGGAGTTTGAACGTCTGGGCAGCAATAAACTGATCCAGACCGACGTGCGCTTGATCGCCGCCACTAACCGCGATCTGAAAAAGATGGTAGCCGATCGCGAGTTTCGTAACGATCTCTACTATCGACTGAACGTCTTCCCGATCCATCTGCCGCCGCTGCGTGAGCGCCCGGAAGATATTCCGCTGCTGGTAAAAGCCTTTACCTTTAAAATTGCTCGCCGGATGGGGCGCAATATCGACAGCATTCCCGCCGAGGCGCTGCGTACGCTGAGCAGCATGGAGTGGCCGGGCAACGTGCGCGAGCTGGAAAACGTGGTAGAACGTGCGGTTCTGCTTACCCGAGGCAACGTACTGCAACTGTCCCTGCCGGATATTGCCCCTTTGATGCCGTCTACGCCTCCGGTGGCAACCGAAGTCGCACAGGACGGCGAAGATGAATACCAGTTGATCATGCGCGTTCTGAAAGAGACCAACGGCGTGGTTGCCGGACCTAAAGGCGCGGCACAACGGCTGGGGCTGAAACGCACCACGTTACTCTCGCGTATGAAACGCCTAGGCATTGATAAGGATGCGCTGGTTTAACGGTTCGCCCGATGGCGCTTTGCTTATCGGGTCTATCCACTGGTGCGTTTGTATTTGTAGGCCGGATAAGGCGCAGCCGCCATCCGGCATAGAATTGTTACATTACTTCTTGCGCTGATATTTCTCTGGCAATTCCGGGACAGGGCGTTTGTCATCAATCAGATGACGCACGGTCAGAATCGGATGACGCCAGAGCATTCTTGGCCCAGCCCAACGCATAATTTGCTTCATCTCTTCGCGTTTAGCAGGTTGATAGCAGTGCACCGGACACTGCTTGCAGGCCGGTTTTTCCTCGCCAAACACGCACTTATCCAGGCGCTTTTGCGCATAGGTAAATAACGCATCGTAATGCCCCGGCTCGTCTGAAGCCTGCGGACACTGGCGCTCGTAGAGTGAGATCATTCTCTGGATCGTCATTTTTTCACGTGCAATACGTTTGCCGGACATAATGCCTCCACAATTAAGTTGCATAAATAATACACCTTAACTAAGCACAGGACTATTGCTGGAGGTCATCCATTCCTTAGCACCCTACGCAAATAAGAATTATTTTCATTTATTTATGCCATGTGCTATATAACATAGCAAAGGCTATATTCGATGATAAATTAACCATTTTGTTGTGAGGGATACTATGCCGCATCTGCCCCATCTCAAGTCATTTCTCCTTGCCAGTGCGTTAACAGCGCTGACGCTGTCGCCCGCCTGGGCGAAAGAAAAATTTAAGGTAGTAACCACCTTTACGGTGATTGCCGATATGGCGAGCAATGTGGCGGGAGATGCAGCAGAGGTCAGTTCCATCACCAAACCTGGCGCAGAAATTCACGAATATCAACCAACCCCAGGTGATATTAAACGAGCGCAAGGCGCACAGCTTATTCTCTCCAACGGTCTTAACCTCGAACTATGGTTTGCCCGCTTCTACCAAAATTTGTCCGGCGTACCAGAAGTGATGGTCTCAAACGGCGTCCAGCCAATGGGTATCAGCGAAGGGCCGTACAACGGCAAACCGAACCCGCATGCTTGGATGTCAGCGGAGAACGCACTCATCTACGTGGATAACATTCGCGATGCGCTGATGAAATACGATCCAGACAATGCCGCCACTTACCAGAAAAATGCGGAGAATTATAAAGCGAAAATCCAGCAGACCCTGGCGCCGCTGCATGCTGAACTGGTAAAACTCCCCGCCGATAAACGCTGGCTGGTCACCAGCGAAGGCGCATTCTCCTACCTGGCACGTGATAACGGCCTGAAAGAGCTGTATCTGTGGCCGATCAATGCCGATCAGCAAGGCACGCCCAAACAGGTACGCAAAGTGATCGACGCGATCAAAGAGCATCAAATCCCAACGGTATTTAGCGAAAGTACCGTTTCCGACAAGCCTGCACGTCAAGTCGCCCGCGAGTCTGGCGCACATTATGGCGGTGTGCTGTATGTCGATTCACTCAGTGCTGCCGACGGTCCGGTACCGACGTATCTGGATTTACTGCGCGTAACGACAGAAACCATCGTCAGCGGCATCAACGACGGGTTAAGGAGCCAAAAATGAGTCAATCTGCGATTACCGTGAATCAGGTTACGGTGACGTATCGCAACGGTCATACCGCATTGCGGGATGCCACTTTTCAGGTTCCGGGCGGCTCAATTGCCGCTCTGGTCGGCGTAAACGGGTCGGGAAAATCAACGCTTTTTAAAGCGCTGATGGGTTTTGTCCGCCTGGCGCAAGGGGAAATCTCAATTCTGCAACTGCCGGTAAATAAGGCGCTCAAACAGAATCTGATCGCCTATGTCCCTCAATCAGAAGAGGTGGACTGGTCGTTTCCAGTACTGGTGGAAGATGTGGTGATGATGGGACGCTTTGGCCATATGGGCTGGCTGCGTCGACCAAAACAGATCGACCACGCCTGCGTGGATGCGGCACTGGCGCGGGTTGATATGCTGGACTATCGCCATCGTCAGATAGGTGAACTTTCTGGCGGGCAGAAAAAACGCGTCTTTCTGGCACGCGCCATTGCACAGGATGGACAGGTTATTTTACTGGATGAACCCTTCACCGGCGTGGATGTAAAAACCGAGGCCCGGATCATCGACCTGCTGCGTGAACTGCGTGATGAGGGTCGAACCATGCTGGTCTCTACCCATAATCTGGGATCCGTCACCGAGTTTTGTGATTACACGGTGATGATTAAGGGCACGGTGCTGGCAAGTGGACCCACCGATACCACCTTTACCCCCGAGAATCTCGAGCTGGCATTCAGCGGCGTACTGCGTCACGTTGCGCTGAGCGGCGGCGAACAACACGTGATTACCGACGATGAACGCCCGTTTATTTCGCGACGTGCGGCAAGCGAGGGGGAATAATCATGAACTGGCTGACAGAGCCGTTTGGTTACCAGTATATGCTCAACGCCATGTGGGTCTCAGCGATGGTCGGCGGTCTGTGCGCGTTTCTCTCCTGCTATTTGATGCTCAAAGGCTGGTCGCTGATTGGCGATGCACTATCGCACTCTATTGTTCCGGGCGTGGCAGGCGCTTATATGTTAGGGCTTCCCTTCGCACTGGGCGCATTCCTTTCCGGCGGCCTGGCGGCGGGCAGTATGCTGTTTCTTAATCAGCGTTCGCGCCTGAAGGAAGATGCGATTATCGGACTGATTTTTTCGTCTTTTTTCGGTATCGGGCTGTTTATGGTGTCGCTCAATCCGATGTCAGTGAACATTCAGACCATTATTCTCGGCAACGTGCTGGCGATTGCACCGGAAGATATTCTGCAACTGGCCATCATCGGGGTTATCTCGCTGACTATCCTGTTTTTGAAGTGGAAAGATCTGATGGTGGTCTTTTTTGATGAAAACCACGCGCGCTCTATCGGTTTAAACCCGGGTCGGTTGAAGTTGTTGTTTTTTACGCTGCTTTCCGTTTCAACGGTAGCCGCCCTGCAAACCGTCGGTGCATTTCTGGTGATTTGCCTGGTGGTTACGCCCGGAGCGACGGCCTGGCTGCTGACCGATCGTTTTCCACGCCTGCTCACCATCGCCGTAGCTATCGGCAGCCTGACCAGCTTTTTCGGCGCCTGGTTGAGCTACTGGCTGGACGGCGCAACCGGCGGAATTATCGTCGTTCTGCAAACATTGCTGTTCCTGCTGGTATTTGTCTTCGCACCAAAACATGGTCTGCTGGCGAATCGCCGCCGCGCCCGTCAGGTCAATAAGGAGCTGATATGATCTTGACAACGCTGCTGGAACCCTTTCAGTTTAGCTTTATGGTCAATGCGCTGGTTATCTCCACCATTGTCGCCGTGCCCTGCGCGCTGCTGTCGGTATTTTTAGTTCTCAAAGGCTGGGCGCTGATGGGCGATGCCATGAGCCATGCGGTTTTTCCAGGGATCGTTCTGGCTTATATCGCAGGCATCCCGCTGGCAATTGGCGCATTTGTCGCTGGATTGTTCTGCGCGATAGCAACCGGATACCTCGACGATAACAGCCGCATTAAGCGCGACACCATCATGGGCATTGTTTTCTCCGGGATGTTCGGTGCGGGACTGGTGCTGTATGTTTCCATTCAGTCGGAAGTGCATCTGGATCATATTCTGTTCGGCGATATGCTCGGTATATCACTGACCGATATCATGCAAACAATGGCGATCGCTTTGGGGATCGCGCTTATCATTGGGCTTAAGTGGAAAGATCTGCTGCTGCATGCGTTCGATCCGCATCAGGCCAAGGCCAGTGGGCTTAACACTGCACTGCTACATTACGGCCTGCTGTGCATGATCGCCCTGACGATTGTCGCCACGCTAAAATCAGTCGGGATTATTTTGTCGATCTCCTTACTGATTGCACCCGGCGCCATCGCGATCTTAATGACGCGAAAATTTTCTCACGCCTTGTGGCTGGCGGTGATTATGTCGGTCGTTACCTCGTTTATGGGCGTGTACCTGTCTTTTTTCATCGACAGTGCACCGGCCCCCACCATCGTCGTACTATTTTCACTGCTGTTTGTGATGACCTTTATTTATTCCACCCTGCGCGATCGCCGTTTAGAACGGCAACGCCTGCATGATGTATAAATAATGATTCATAATATGTCAGCTAATGATTTTGATATTAAATAGCCTCCGCAGGAGGCTAGATTGCTCTAACGTGAGCAAGGGTTTTGGCTTGCCAATATGGTATCCCTGTAACCACCCGATATTCATCTGCTCCAGGCACATCTGGATTTCAGCATTTTCAACAAATTCGGCGACAACCTGCATATCTTTCATTGCCGCAACCTGGCAGAAAGATTCGATGATATAGTGACTAATCCTACATTTTGTAATCCCACGAACGAAAGACCCATCGATCTTCAAAATATCTGCTTCAATGCTCATCAGACGTTCATAGCTTGCAAACCCAGCCCCAAAGTCATCTATCGCGATCCGGTATCCCAACTGACGTAGTGAGCGTAGCGCTTCTACCGTTTGCTCTTTATCTGACAGGGTATCAGCCTCGGTTATCTCAAAAATAATCCGTTGCGGTATCACCATATATTCCCGCAACAACTCCGCGATCTTGCAACCAAACCTGAACAGCATAACGTCACTGGCGCCAGGTTAATGGAAAAACAACTCAGCGGATGGTAGCGCATGATAAGGCTCTTCACCACGAGTACTGACGATAGGCTGGGCCAGCAGGACAAAGGTGTTGTGATCCAACGCGTGCTGCAGTGCAGCGCGAACATCCGTTGTATCGGCAGTAGGGTTGCCAAACCATCGGCTATGCTGTGACTCGGGGCTTTCCGGCCTGCCGTTGATCATTGGCGATATAACTTTTGTTATTATTGGAAGGAATATCAAATTAATAAATAAATACTAATTTATAGATAAAAATGGAAATTTCGTATAGAGTGCAGTAAACACTTCAGACGATATCAATGTTAACTTTAATAGATAAACAAAGAGAGTTTTCCTCGATTCATAATTATTTTTCCGTCATTTACTAACTCCTGCAGTACTTTATGGATAGCACTGCGTGAGATATGATTTCGAGCGAGAATAAATGTATACACGGACGTTTTCTCACGTACCCCAGGATCCATCGCCCAGATATATTTTACGTGTTCAATAATCTGCTCACGTATAGTGCGGTGCGACTGCAACGCCTCACGCTGGAAATAACGTTGAAGATGATGCGTTAAGATATCAAACGCCTGCTTCCATAAGTTTTTTGCTGTAAACAGGAGATCGGCATTTTGTACGCTCATCGCCCACATTTCACAATCAGTATCACAACGTAAATAGTGGCCGGCCACTTCCGTACGCATTTGTGGCAGGCCGAGAATGGCAGGTGCAGAAATACTCACCGTGACTAAATCGTTTTCCACACGATAAACAGAGACAGTCCCTTTCTCCAGAAACAAGATATGTCCATCGGTCTTCAAATCAATACGCTGACGTTTTTTACGTAACGACAGCCAGGCATTATCCGACTTCTTCATTTCATCGCCAACGAGCACTACAGCATTTTCAATTTCTTTCTGGAACATGGGACTCTCTACCGCAAATTATGGCTTTGTCAAAAAGATGGTTAAATTTACTCAGCACTAAAAATAAATGTCAGCTCGCAAACAAGCTGATATTTATTCCCATCTACATCTACCACCGGCATTCCCTGGTGCGTTGACGCGTTAAGGTTCATGCTGTTTTCGCGTGGTGGTGTCAGGCAGTATATGGCGCTGTCCATAAAGAATTAATGGCAATCATCTTTGTCGACATTTTTTCATCTTTCTGTTCTTTTTATAGTGGCAAAAAAGATACAATCAATTGATTTCAATGAATTTTATTTTCATTAAAAAGTTATCATTCTTGTTATATCATGATACTAAATTGCAACACTTCTCGGTTCTCACTGTGGGATTAGGTCCATGCTGGTGGTCTTTATAGGCTCAGTGGTATCATGACTACCCAACCATCTGACGCATCATCAAGAGTAGAGACAATATGTCTGAGACTGGCAATGTCAGTTATCTGATTGAAAATAAAATAATATTTACGCCAGCCGCACAATGTCTGGCGCGGGTAGATCACCCCAATCAGCGGATAAAACTCAAACACTCAGCGTCGTTATGTCTTTTATTACTTATTCAACATCGCGGGCAAGTGGTTTCTCAAAACGAATTGCTGGAATTCGGTTGGGGTAAAAATCACCGCCAGGTAAGTTTCAACGCCTTTTATCAAAGTATTCTCTCGTTGCGTAAAAGCTTGCTGCAGCTGGAGCTTCAACAACCGCTGATCACAACGATTCCCCGCAAAGGGCTGATCATTCAAGAAGAGTTTGATATTCAGGTCATTGATACACCGGAGAATAACTCTGCTTCTGCTGAAGAATCCTTAGCGCCAGATGCCACCATTGAGGAACTTTTGGCTGACACGCCGCGTCAACCTTTGATAACGACAGCAGAAACGATAATGTTGGCACTTACCCTGATAATTTGTGTGCTTATATTATATCCGTGGCAAGCCAGCGATGATTATTTCTCCGGCTATATCGCCGCGAGCAAAACACCAACAGACTGTCAGTATTATTTCAATAGCGATGCCAGTAACTTTTCCCGGCATACCGCGTTTATCGACAAAAACCCAGGATTGTGTCAGAGCCATAAATTTATTTATATCACAACCTATCCTGAGTCTAAGAAACTGTCCGCGCTGGTGTGTCGCTCACCGATAAAAGCCAGGCAGGAAAACGCCTGTCAGCCGGTATATTACCCACGGTATGATAGCTAATGAATTTATATCCCCGAACCTCCCGCATCCAGACAGGTATTATCCTGCTGCTTTGTTTTGCTACGCTAATTCTTACTGTCATTTATCGGTACAGTAAGAACAATGGCGAGTTACAAGATCTTACCTGCCGCTCTGCCATCGAAATTGTACGCAATACAAGCTCGTTCCGAGGGATTATTGATATCAAAACCGGGGGCAGTAAAGGTATTGTTAATATTGATGGTATTATCAAAGATGCCGAAAATAATGAGCAGACCGTGCAACGCATGGTACTTTTTACACAATCCAGCTACGGCTCAAGCCCGGTTTGGATTTCACAGAAAATCCAAATTTCCAATCGCGAAACGGCTCCCGCCAGCCTTATTCAGGAACTCCTCCCCGACTTTTTCCTGACCAACACCAGCGTATCCAACGTCGATTTTTTTGCGCTGAACAGCGAGACATACCTGATTACCAAAGAGGGGATCCCCTATCTGTATTGCCAGAATTATGCTTTGCCGGAAAATGAATAATCAATAAGCGTTCTGGCGGCAAAACCTACGGATGAATCTCAGCCGTTGTCGGTGATAAGATAGACCATTCAGGCCGAGCCAACGCTCGTCGTTACTGCCCTTCAGGCGGCTTTCGAATGACAAATTTGTGGGTTTATGTGAGTTTCCAGGGGCTCACATGAGACTGCCCAGGTACCCCAAAAGATTAAAAAAAGAGCAAAAGCGATATGAAAGAGTCACTTGATACGGACTTCACGAACCATACCCCAATGATGCAGCAGTATCTCAAGCTGAAAGCCCAGCATCCGGAGATACTGTTGTTTTACCGCATGGGCGACTTTTACGAACTGTTTTATGACGATGCGAAACGCGCGTCTCAGCTGCTTGATATCTCCCTGACCAAACGCGGCGCATCAGCAGGCGAGCCTATCCCGATGGCGGGTATTCCTCACCATGCGGTAGAAAACTACCTCGCAAAGCTGGTCAATCAGGGGGAATCTGTCGCTATTTGTGAGCAAATCGGCGATCCGGCAACCAGCAAAGGTCCGGTTGAGCGCAAAGTGGTGCGTATCGTCACGCCTGGCACCATCAGTGATGAAGCGCTGTTGCAAGAACGCCAGGACAACCTGCTGGCCGCTATCTGGCAAGACAGTAAAGGTTACGGCTATGCCACGCTGGATATCAGCTCCGGGCGTTTTCGCGTCAGCGAACCGGCCGACCGCGAGACCATGGCCGCAGAATTGCAGCGCACCAATCCCGCTGAACTGCTGTATGCCGAAGATTTCGCTGAAACCTCACTGATTGAGGGGCGTCGCGGATTACGTCGTCGCCCACTATGGGAATTTGAAATCGATACTGCTCGCCAGCAGCTAAACTTGCAGTTTGGCACGCGGGATCTGATTGGTTTTGGCGTGGAAAACGCCCCGCGCGGATTATGTGCTGCTGGCTGTCTGCTGCAATACGTAAAAGATACCCAGCGTACCTCGCTGCCGCATATTCGTTCTATCACCATGGAACGTCAACAGGACAGCATCATTATGGATGCCGCCACGCGCCGCAATCTGGAAATTACCCAGAACCTGGCGGGCGGCGTTGAAAACACACTGGCTTCAGTACTCGACTGCACCGTGACGCCGATGGGCAGCCGTATGCTCAAGCGCTGGCTGCATATGCCGGTCCGTGACACCAAAGTCCTTACCGAGCGTCAACAGACTATCGGCGCGCTACAGGATTCCACCAGTGAATTGCAACCCGTGCTGCGTCAGGTCGGCGATCTGGAACGTATCCTGGCGCGTTTGGCCCTGCGTACTGCGCGTCCGCGCGATCTGGCCCGTATGCGTCATGCCTTCCAGCAATTACCGGAACTGCGCGCGCAACTGGAAAGTGTAGACAGTGCCCCCGTGCAGATGCTGCGCGAGAAAATGGGTGAGTTTGCAGAGCTGCGTGAACTGCTGGAACGTGCCGTTGTGGAAGCTCCGCCAGTGCTGGTTCGCGACGGTGGCGTCATCGCCCCGGGCTATAACGAAGAACTGGACGAGTGGCGAGCGCTGGCTGATGGCGCAACTGACTATCTGGACAGACTGGAAATCCGTGAGCGCGAGCGCACCGGTCTGGATACGCTGAAGGTTGGGTTTAACGCCGTTCATGGCTACTACATTCAGATCAGTCGCGGTCAGAGCCATCTGGCGCCGATTAACTATGTGCGTCGCCAGACGCTGAAAAACGCTGAACGCTACATTATTCCGGAACTGAAAGAGTACGAAGATAAAGTTCTGACGTCAAAAGGCAAAGCACTGGCGCTGGAAAAACAGCTGTACGATGAGCTGTTCGACATGCTGTTGCCGCACCTGGCTGATTTGCAACAGAGCGCCAGCGCGCTGGCGGAGCTGGACGTACTGGTCAACCTTGCAGAACGCGCTTATACCCTGAATTACACCTGCCCGACCTTCACCGATAAACCCGGCATTCGTATTACTGAGGGACGTCATCCGGTGGTTGAACAGGTGCTAACCGAGCCATTTATCGCCAACCCGCTTAACCTCTCGCCTCAGCGACGGATGCTGATCATCACCGGTCCGAATATGGGGGGTAAAAGTACCTATATGCGCCAGACCGCGTTGATTGCGCTGTTGGCCTACATCGGCAGCTACGTTCCGGCGCAGAAAGTGGAAATAGGCCCGATCGATCGGATCTTTACCCGCGTGGGCGCGGCGGATGATCTGGCATCCGGTCGTTCTACCTTTATGGTAGAAATGACCGAAACCGCCAACATTCTGCATAACGCCACCGAGAACAGCCTGGTACTGATGGATGAGATTGGACGCGGCACCTCCACCTACGACGGCCTGTCGCTGGCATGGGCGTGCGCGGAAAACCTGGCCAATAAAATCAAAGCATTAACGTTGTTTGCCACCCACTACTTCGAACTGACTCAGTTACCGGAAAAAATGGAGGGCGTCGCGAATGTGCATCTGGATGCATTAGAGCACGGCGATACCATCGCCTTCATGCACAGCGTACAGGATGGTGCAGCGAGCAAGAGCTATGGTCTGGCAGTAGCAGCCCTGGCTGGCGTGCCGAAAGAGGTTATTAAACGCGCGCGGCAAAAACTGCGCGAACTGGAAAGCATTGCGCCAAACGTTGCTGCGACCCAGGTCGATGGAACACAGATGTCGCTGCTTTCAGTGCCTGAAGAAACCTCGCCCGCCGTTGAAGCGCTGGAAAACCTCGACCCGGATTCACTAACGCCTCGCCAGGCGCTGGAGTGGATCTACCGGTTGAAAAGTCTGGTGTAACGTTGTAATGCCCGATGGCGCTTTGCTTATCGGGCCTACGGCAACGCGAGAATGGGTGCAAGAGGACGAAACCGGACCATCAAAACGCGGGGTTTCCCCCGCGTTGTTGCTACTTCTTCGGTTCGTAAGCGAGAACAGCTTTAAACTCCATACCACGTTCTTTAATACTTAGAATCTCGTACCATTAACGTGAATCCCAGCACCGTGAAACACAGCACTACAATTGCCACAAGGGCATATTTTGTCAGCATGTCTTGCCTCCCTGCAAAGAAGAGACTAACATCCAAATGGTCTAGGTTTGTACGCTAGCCTCAGGTTGATAGAACTATCTCCTGGGGCTTTTGTCTTTCCGGGACCTTACAAATGCTCAAAGCCCAGAAAGCCTCAAGCACCCGCCGCTATTCTATTCCCGATGCCGCTGTAACAAATCAATTTATCAATACGTTACGAGTCTGCTCGCAAAAAAGCCCCGGAATCCCGGGCCTTCAGTATTAGCGCTTACCTTCCGCCAGCAGCGGTGGAATACTCGGCACCATTGGCGCATCGTCGATATCTTTCTGCGTCATACGAAACGCCTCCGGGTAGTGCTCGCGACTGGTACGACGTAGCGGTTCGGTATTACGCCAGGTGTACAGACAATGCTGGCACTGATATACCGTCCAGACACCTTTTACCGGCGAGTTTGCCATCACTTCAATATGTTCATCGGCACAACGTGGACAAATCATCTGCTACTCCTTATTTACGGTTGGCCAGCATGGCGGTCAGTTTTTCTGCCCAGGCTTTCGTTTCCGGTAAATCACATACCGGCTGGCTGTAGTGCCCACGGTTATCCGGCGCGACCGGCGTGGTAGCATCAATAATTAACTTGTCGGTAATCCCCGCCGGACTGGAACCCGGATCAAGCTCCAGCACCGACATATTCGGCAGTTGCACCAGATCGCCCGCCGGATTGACCTTCGAAGACAGCGCCCACATCACCTGCGGCAGGTTGAACGGGTCAACATCCTCATCAACCATAATCACCATTTTCACGTACCCCAGGCCATGCGGCGTCGTCATTGCGCGCAGCCCCACCGCGCGGGCAAAGCCGCCGTAGCGTTTTTTGGTGGAGATAATCGCCAGCAAACCGTGGGTGTACATGGCATTCACCGCCTGCACTTCCGGGAACTCGGCTTTCAGCTGTTGATACAGCGGTACGCAGGTTGCCGGCCCCATCAGGTAGTCAATCTCCGTCCACGGCATCCCCAGATATAGCGATTCAAAAATCGGTTTGGTGCGATAAGAGACTTTATCGATACGTACGACCGTCATATTACGTCCACCGGAATAGTGCCCGGTAAACTCGCCAAATGGCCCTTCGATTTCACGCTTACGGCTTTCAATGACCCCTTCGAGGATCACTTCCGAACCCCAAGGTACGTCAAAGCCGGTAAGCGGTGCGGTAGCGATCGGGTACGGGCTTTCACGCAGCGCTCCCGCCATTTCGTATTCCGACTGATCGTACTTCAGCGGCGTGGCCCCCATCAGGGTGATGATAGGATCGTTACCCAGCGTGATGGCAATCGGCAGATCTTCACCGCGCTCTTCAGCTTTATGCAGATGCAGCGCGATATCATGCATCGGCACCGGCTGCAGGCCAAGCTTGCGTTTGCCCTTCACTTCCATACGATAAATGCCGACGTTCTGTTTGCCGAAGTTGTCCGGATCCAACGGATCGCGCGACACCACGCAGGCTTTATCAAGATAGAAACCGCCGTCACCATCGTTCAGACGAAACAGCGGCAGAATATCAAACAGGTTGATCTCCTCACCATCAACACAGTTTTCAGCCCACGTCGGGTTGGCACGACGCTCCGGTGTAACCGGAAATTTATCCCAACGGCGAATAAACTCATCAATTTGTTTTTTCACCGGCGTATTGGGCGGCAGGCCTAATGAAATGGCATGATTCTGCCATGAGCCGATGGTATTCATCGCCACGCGGGCGTCGGTAAAACCACGAATATTGTCAAACCACAGCGCTGGCGCACCATCACCAATACGTCCGGTCGCGTTAGCCGCCGCAGCCAGATCCGGCTCAGCGTTGACTTCTTCACTGATTTTCAGCAATTGTCCCTGGTCGTCCAGCGCTTGTAAAAAGCTGCGCAAATCATCAAATGCCATTATTCATTCTCCTGTGAAAAATTCTGCGCCTGCCGTAAACCCTGCCAGCGACGGGCGTTTGGATGCTCCAGACCAAACTGATCGAGCACACGCGCAACGATATGCTGAGTGATGTCATCGACCGTTTGCGGGTGGTTGTAAAACGCGGGCATCGGCGGGACCATCGCCACGCCCATGCGGGAAAGTGCGAGCATGTTTTCCAGATGAATAGTGCTGAGCGGCATTTCACGCGGAACCAGAACCAGCTTGCGCCCTTCTTTAAGCACCACATCAGCAGCGCGCCCCACCAGTCCTTCCGCGTAGCCTGCTCGAATACCGGCCAGCGTTTTCATACTGCAGGGGATAATGATCATGCCGTCAGTACGAAACGATCCTGAGGATATGGTCGCTGACTGGTCCGCCGGGTTGTGGCAATAATCGGCCAACGCCGACACATCACGGACGCTGTACGGCGTCTCCAGTTCAATGGTGGTTTTGGCCCACTTTGACAGCACCAGATGGGTTTCTACCCTCGGTATTTCCCGCAGTGCCAACAATAGCGACACACCTAGCGGTGCGCCGGTCGCCCCGGTCATTCCTACAATCAGTCTCATTTCGCCCTCAAATTTGTTCGTGTACGAACATTTTATTAAAATACTCCCTCGATACATTCCGGACAAGAGCACCTCGCACAGATTGCTAAAGCAGCAATGGTTAAACTATGACGCGTTACCCGTTAAGATAGAGACTGACAGATATTCCGGAGCTCTCATGCCGTTAAGAAACACAGCCTTTCACCTTTTACGTCAACTTTTTCAGCAACATACGGCTCGCTGGCAACATGAATTACCGGATCTGACCAAACCGCAGTATGCGGTGATGCGCGCCATTGCCGAGCATCCCGGCATTGAGCAGGTCGCCCTGACCGAAGCCGCAGTCTGTACCAAGGCAACGCTTGCGGAAATGCTGAGCCGGATGGAAAAACGGGAGTTGGTCAGACGTGAACACGACCCGGCGGATAAGCGTCGGCGATTTGTTTATTTGACCGCGCAAGGAGAAGCATTACTGGCCAGCGCAACCCCGTTAGGCGATAGCGTGGATGATGAGTTTCTGGGGCGATTATCTGATGAAGAACGTGAGCAGTTCACACGTCTGGTGCGTAAGATGATGAACTAATCTGTCGGATGGCGACATAAATGTCTTATCCGGCCTACAAAGTCCGGCTCCCCATAGGCCTGATAAACGCAGTGCCATCAGGCAACAAACATAGAAAAAGGCCAGTCTCAATGAGACAGGCCTTTCTTGATAGAACTTGTGCTTACTCGCGGAACAGCGCTTCGATATTCAGTCCCTGAGTCTGCAGGATTTCACGCAGACGACGCAGACCTTCAACCTGAATCTGGCGAACACGTTCACGGGTGAGGCCAATTTCGCGGCCTACATCTTCCAGTGTCGCAGCTTCATACCCCAGCAGACCAAAGCGACGTGCCAGTACCTCACGCTGTTTGGCGTTCAGTTCGAACAGCCATTTGACGATGCTCTGTTTCATATCATCGTCTTGCGTGGTGTCTTCCGGACCGTTTTCCTTTTCATCGGCCAGAATATCCAGCAACGCTTTTTCGGAATCGCCACCCAGCGGGGTGTCTACCGAGGTAATACGCTCGTTGAGTCGTAGCATACGGCTGACGTCATCAACCGGTTTGTCCAGTTGTTCAGCAATCTCTTCTGCGCTCGGTTCGTGGTCCAGTTTATGCGACAACTCACGCGCGGTACGCAGATAGACGTTCAGCTCTTTTACAATGTGAATTGGCAGTCGGATCGTACGGGTTTGGTTCATAATCGCCCGTTCGATCGTCTGGCGGATCCACCAGGTTGCGTATGTTGAGAAGCGGAACCCGCGTTCCGGGTCAAACTTCTCGACTGCACGGATCAGTCCCAGATTGCCCTCTTCAATCAGGTCCAACAATGCCAGACCACGATTGCCATAACGACGAGCAATTTTCACCACCAGACGCAGGTTACTTTCAATCATGCGACGGCGGGATGCGACATCCCCACGCAGTGCGCGACGCGCAAAATAAACTTCTTCTTCGGCTGTTAACAGTGGTGAATAACCAATCTCACCAAGGTAAAGCTGAGTCGCGTCCAACACACGCTGTGTGGCCCCCTGCGATAACAGCTCTTCTTCAGCCAGGTCGTTATCACTGGGTTCCTCTTCACTCAAGGCTTTTTCATCAAAAGCCTCTACTCCGTTCTCATCAAATTCCGCATCTTCATTTAAATCATGAACTTTCAGCGTATTCTGACTCATAAAGGTGGCTCCTACCCGTGATCCCTAACGGAACTAGCACGTGAAAGCCTGGTTCCGCCGAATTATCGCTGCGGTAAATAACGCAGCGGGTTTACGGATTTCCCCTTGTAACGAATTTCAAAATGCAAGCGTGTTGAACTGGTTCCGGTACTACCCATGGTAGCTATTTTCTGCCCCGCCTTGATTTCTTGTTGTTCCCGGACCAGCATTGTATCGTTATGGGCGTAGGCACTCAGGTAATCATCGTTATGTTTGATGATAATAAGATTACCGTAACCACGCAGCGCGTTACCGGCATAGACGACGCGTCCATCTGCGGTCGCGACAATAGCCTGTCCCTTGCTGCCTGCAATGTCGATCCCTTTATTGCCACCTTCGGTAGCCGCAAAGTTTTCGATCACTTTGCCGTCGGTCGGCCAGCGCCAGGTAGAGATTGGCGAGCTGGTTGACGTTGAGCTTGCAGTTGATTCGGTTGCGCTAACTGCCGGAGCCGTTACAGGCGCTGTGACCACAGTCCCAGCAGGCTTGTTGTTCGGCAACATTTTATTAGCACTTTGTTCACCTGAATCCTCAGAATACGTAATTGTTGGTTTCGAAGCAACAGCAACGGTGGAATTTTGTGCAGGGTTGGTCACAACTCCTTGCTGTGCTGCATCCGCCTGGGTGATGGCATTTCCACCGGTAATCGGTGCGCCAGACGCATTGCCCACTTGCAGAGTTTGACCGACATTCAGGCCATACGGGGCCGGAACGTTATTGCGTTGTGCGAGATCACGGAAATCGTTCCCGGTAATCCAGGCAATATAGAAAAGGGTATCGCCTTTCTTAACAGTATAGGTACTGCCGCCCGTATAGCTACCTTTCGGAATGTTCCCATACTTACGGTTGTACACAATACGACCGTTTTCCATTTGCACAGGTTGTTCCGCAACAGGCTGGATCTGTGTTGACTGTGTGGTCGGACGCTGCACCGGCTGGATCTGCGGCGTTTGCTGTACTGTCGACGTCGAGCCCATTTTTGGTGGAGGCGTAATCAGCATACCGGAATTGGTGTTCGTTGATGCACCGCCATCAACGGAACTGACCGGTGCAGGTGGATTCGAGGTATTTGAACAACCTGCCAGCCATAATGAAACCAGTGACAATGCCGCAATGCGGCGAACGGTAAATTTGTGGCTTCCCGCGCTCATTTATCCCCCAGGACAATTTGATTAAAACCAGTGACGTAATCACCGTGCAAGGCATCGGACTGGGCACTGGAAACGTGACCACGATACGCTTACTAATTCCAGAATATCCAGGAAAACTCCAGGTATTCAGAGCCTGTATCTACGCAAGCTCCCCTTTTACTAAGGGAACGAAGCGTACGGCCTCCACGGTATCGATAATAAATTCGCCTCCCCGACGACGCACCCGTTTCAGAAACTGGTGCTCGTCACCCACGGGTAAGACGAGAATGCCGCCTTCATCCAACTGCATCATCAATGCGGTTGGGATCTCAGGCGGCGCTGCCGTAACAATGATAGCGTCAAAAGGGGCTCGCGCTTGCCAGCCTTGCCATCCATCACCATGACGGGTAGAAACATTATGTAAATCAAGCTGTTTAAGTCGACGACGCGCCTGCCACTGCAAACCTTTAATGCGCTCAACAGAGCACACATGGTGCACCAGGTGCGCCAGAATCGCCGTTTGGTAGCCAGAGCCAGTACCAATTTCCAGCACCCGGGACTGTGGCGTTAACTCCAGCAGCTCGGTCATCCGCGCAACCATATAGGGCTGCGAAATCGTCTGCCCCTGACCAATCGGCAGGGCAATATTGTCCCAGGCCTTATGTTCAAACGCCTCATCAATGAATTTTTCACGCGGCACGGCGGCAAGTGCATCGAGAACAAGCTCATCTCTGATGCCCTGCGCACGTAATTGTTCAAGAAGAGTGTGTACGCGTCTGCTTACCATTGCGTGTCGGCTCCCACGCTGTCTAACCAGTCAGAAACAACTTCATGCGCGCCGTATGCGGTTAAATCGACATGCAGCGGCGTGATGGAAACATAGCCTTCATCGACGGCGGCAAAATCAGTATCCGGTCCGGCGTCGCACTTTTCGCCCGGTGGCCCGATCCAGTACAGCGTATTACCGCGCGGGTCCTGCTGTGGTATCACCTGATCTGCAGGATGGCGACTACCGCAGCGGGTGACGCGGATACCTTTAATCTGATCCAGCGGTAAATCCGGCACGTTGATATTCAAAATGCGCCCGGTGCGCAGCGGTTCACGACTCAGCGCCCGTAAGATACGGCAGGTTACTGCGGCAGCAGTATCGTAGTGTTTATGCCCATCAAGTGAGACAGCCAGCGCAGGGAAGCCCAGGTGACGACCTTCCATCGCCGCCGCAACGGTACCGGAATAGATAACATCATCGCCGAGATTAGGACCTGCGTTAATACCAGACACAACAATGTCCGGACGCGGACGCATTAATGCGTTAACGCCCAGATAGACGCAATCGGTAGGTGTACCCATTTGTACGGCGATATCACCGTTATCATAGGTGAACGTGCGAAGTGAGGATTCCAGCGTCAGCGAGTTGGACGCGCCACTGCGGTTACGATCCGGGGCAACCACCTGTACGTCAGCAAACTCACGCAGCGCTTTCGCCAGCGTTTGTATACCGGGTGCGTGAACCCCATCATCGTTACTCAGCAATATACGCATAATCACCCATTGTGTTAATAAGTTCCCTTACAACACTGGTGGCGAAGCTACCTGCCGGTAGCCAGAAACGTAACTCAACGGTTACGTCATCCCACCAGTTCCAGCTTAATTGTTGTGGATACAGCAACATAGCGCGACGCGACGCGTCGACTTTCTCGCGCAATAACAGAGACTGCAGCGCGGTTTCATCAGCAACAGCGGCTTCTTCAAACGCCAGCGCGTCGCGTTGAGTTCCCCACTCACCGCTGCCCGGCAATGCCGCTGTAATCATCAATTCTTTCTCATCGACGCGACGCTGTAATTCAGTTTGTTCTTCCTGTGTGGCGACAAACCAGCTTCCGCGCCCCGATAATTGTAGCGCATCGCCGTCAACAACTTGATTAAAGTCTGTTTTTTTCAGGCGTTCACTGACTATCTGATTAAACAACGCGCTACGGGCCGCCGACAACCAAAAACTGCGTTTATTGCGATCGCGCACCGGCGCATCGCTTTGCGCCCAGCGCAGCGCCCCTTGCAGGTTGCTGCCGCCGATACCAAAACGCTGAGCGCCAAAATAGTTCGGTACGCCGCGCTCGTTAATTGCCTGCAAACGCGCTTCAACATCATTTCGCTCGCTCACTTCACGCAACACCAGCGTAAATTCGTTGCCTTTCAGCGCCCCTAAACGCAGCTTACGCTTGTGGCGCGCGTACTCCAGCACTTTACAGCCTTCAAGCTCAAATTTGCTTAAATCAGGCATCGCATTGCCCGGCACACGCGCACACAGCCACTGTTCCGTGACCGCATGCTTGTCTTTCTGGCCAGCAAAGCTCACTTCGCGGGCATGAATTTTCAGGAATTTCGCCAGCGCGTCAGCCACAAAACGGGTGTTACAACCGTTTTTCAGGATACGCACCAAAATGTGCTCGCCTTCGCCATCGGGTTCGAAGCCTAAATCTTCGACGACGACAAAGTCTTCCGGATTCGCTTTCAGAACGCCATGGCCTTGTGGTTTGCCATGGAGATACGTCAGATCTTCAAACGCAGTCATTTCGTTGCCTTAATGAGTAACGCCACCGCTTCACAGGCAATCCCTTCCCCACGCCCGGTAAAACCGAGTTTTTCCGTGGTGGTCGCTTTCACGTTAACATCATCCATATGGCAGCCGAGGTCTTCGGCAATAAACACACGCATTTGTGGAATGTGCGGCAGCATCTTCGGCGCCTGAGCAATAATTGTCACATCCACATTACCAAGCGTATAGCCTTTGGCTTGAATACGCCGCCAGGCTTCACGCAATAATTCACGACTATCTGCACCTTTAAAGGCCGGGTCGGTGTCCGGGAATAGCTTACCGATATCCCCCAGCGCAGCCGCGCCCAGCAGAGCATCGGTTAACGCGTGCAACGCCACGTCACCATCAGAATGCGCCAGCAATCCTTTTTCATACGGGATGCGCACACCACCAATGATAATTGGGCCAACTCCTCCAAAAGCGTGTACGTCGAAACCGTGTCCAATTCGCATTATGCCTTCTCCTGATATACACAGCGTCCTCCAGGCAGCCTGAAGGATGATGTATCTAGATAGTTCGGGTCAGATAAAATTCCGCCAGCGCCAGATCTTCCGGGCGGGTGACTTTGATGTTGTCAGCACGCCCTTGGACCAGCTGCGGATGAAAGCCGCAATATTCCAGCGCCGAAGCTTCGTCTGTAATAGTTGCACCTTCGTTGAGTGCACGTGTCAGGCAATCGTGCAATAACTCGCGCGGGAAAAACTGCGGCGTCAACGCATGCCATAAATCGGTGCGATCGACCGTATGGGCGATGTCTGTTCGCCCCGGCTCCGCGCGTTTCATTGTGTCGCGTACCGGTGCGGCAAGGATCCCGCCGGTACGGCTGGACTCGCTGATTGCCAGCAAACGGGCCAAATCATCCTGGTGCAGGCACGGACGCGCGGCGTCATGCACCAGCACCCAACGGGCCTCCCCTGCGGCTTGCAAACCGGCAAGGACAGAATCGGCACGCTCGTTGCCGCCATCCACCACCGTAATTTGCGGGTGCGCAGCAAGTGGAAGTTGGGCAAAGCGACTGTCGCCTGGGCTGATAGCGATGACGACTCGCGTCACCCGGGGATGAGCCAGCAGCGCATCAACCGAGTGTTCAAGAATGGTTTTATTGCCAATAGAGAGGTACTGCTTAGGACACTCTGTTTGCATTCGGCGGCCAAACCCGGCAGCCGGCACCACGGCGCAAACGTCCAATAAAGTGGCTGCCATGTTAAATCCCTGGACGGTTTATCGATTGTTTTGCCCTGCAGTCTGAGCGCGTTTAGACGCGTCAGGCACCAGACGATAAAAAGTTTCGCCCGGCTTAGTCATACTGAGTTCGTTGCGCGCACGCTCCTCAATAGCCTCTTGTCCGCCATTGAGATCGTCAATTTCGGCAAAGAGCTGATCGTTACGCGCTTTAAGTTTCGCGTTTGTAGCTTGCTGCGCAGCAACATCATCGTTGACGCGACTATAGTCATGTATGCCGTTCTTACCGAACCACAGCGAATACTGCAGCCAGACTAATAAAGCCAGCAGCAGCAGCGTTAGTTTACCCATCCTGCCCCCTGAAAAACGGCATTAATATCCCATAACTTCCGCAGACAACTTTACATCAACGGTCGGGAATGCCGCGACAACGCGGGCAAATGTACCACATTTGCCCGTTGTTACGTATACCCCGTGTAAGGAGAACATAATCTCATTGTTGGTTACGGTTTGAATTATGACCAGAGAGTGAACAACGTCGGCGATTGTTAAAAAAAGGCGTTTGCCTAACCCAATAACCATAAAAATAGTGCGCCAAACATCGCCCCAACCACCAGCAGGGTACAGGTAATGCTCAGCAGCAACCTCCCCTTCAATAGCGAGTGCAAGGCAATACCCGCGACAATCGCCACGGGCAGCAATGCGAGGAAAAAGGGCCAGGTATAAATGAAGAAAAACAGTGTATTAGGGCCATACATCAGACACGGGAATCCCAGCGCCAGCAACCACGCGATAAAACCGACCACCGCCCCCGGTAGTGACCAGGTGGTTTCGTCGTCGGCGGCGAAGGTATCTGAATCTGTAATAGTAATGTTATGGCTGTTACGCATATCTAATCCTGTGACCGTGACTGACCGGGCATGTGAGCTCGGGTGTCTCAGGATCTGATAATATCTTCCTGCCTCAGCAGGTCTAATAATTGGGGTACCAAATTTGTTACCAATTGTTCACCATCAAGATGAATCTCTGGCGATTCAGGCGCTTCGTATACCGAATCAATTCCGGTGAAATTGCGTAACTCACCCGCCCGCGCTTTTTTATACAGCCCTTTTGGATCGCGTGCTTCACACGTTGCTAATGGCGTATCGACAAAAACTTCAATAAAACGCCCTTCGCCAACTCGCTCACGAACCATTTTGCGCTCAGCGCGATGCGGTGAGATAAAGGCGGTCAACACCACAAGCCCCGCATCCACCATCAGGTTAGCCACTTCACCAACCCGGCGAATATTCTCCTTACGATCGGCATCACTAAATCCAAGATCGCTGCACAAGCCGTGACGCACGTTATCGCCATCCAAGAGATAAGTACTCACCCCCAGCTTATGCAACGCTTCTTCAAGCGCCCCTGCTACCGTGGATTTACCGGAACCAGACAACCCGGTAAACCACAGTACAACACCACGATGACCGTGGCGTTGTTCCCGCTGTTGCGGTGTAACAGGATGGGCATGCCAGACGACGTTTTCGTCATGCAGCGCCATTATTTTCCTCCCAGCAGATCGCGCGCACCCCAGTGTGGGAAGTGGCGACGCACCAGTGCATTAAGCTCCAGCTCAAACGCGCTGAACTGAGAAGCGGTGGCGTGCTCCTGAACAAGTGGCTCACGCACCAGTCCCGCGCCAACGGTAACGTTGGTCAGGCGGTCAATAATTATCAGCCCGCCCGTCACCGGGTTCTGCTGATAGGTATCCAGCACCAGCGGCTCATCAAAGGTCAGATTAACCAGACCGATGCCGTTCAGCGGTAGCGCTTCAACGTCACGTTGGGTCAGGTTGTTTATATCGACCTGATATTGCACGCTATCAACGCGTGCGCGGGTCTTCTTGCCTGCGACTTTGATGTCGTAGCTTTGTCCAGGCGACAGCGGTTGTTCCGCCATCCAAACCACATCAATGGCAGCGCTTTGAACCGCCGGCAACGCCTCACCGGCATCAAGTAACAGGTCGCCCCGGCTGATATCGATCTCATCCTTCAGCACCAGGGTGATCGCTTCACCTGCATGCGCTTCCTGTAAATCGCCATCAAAGGTCACGATCCGCGCTACGCTGGACTCAACGCCGGACGGCAGCACTTTGACGCGCTGCCCGACCTTCACGCTACCGGAGGCCAGCGTTCCGGCATAACCACGAAAATCCAGATTCGGTCGGTTCACATACTGCACCGGGAAGCGCATCGGCTGAGTATCAATACTGCGCTGGATCTCAACGGTTTCCAGCACTTCCAGCAGCGTCGGACCGCTGTACCACGGCATACTGGCGCTTTGCGAAGCCACGTTATCGCCTTCCAGCGCAGAGAGCGGCACAAACCGGATATCCAGGTTGCCCGGAAGTTGTTCAGCAAAAGTAAGATAGTCTTCGCGAATGCGATTAAATGTCTCTTCGCTAAAGTCCACCAGATCCATTTTGTTGATCGCCACCACCAGGTGTTTGATCCCAAGCAGCGTGGAGATAAAGCTGTGACGACGAGTCTGATCCAGCACACCTTTACGCGCATCGATCAATAGGATCGCCAGGTCGCAGGTCGACGCACCGGTCGCCATGTTACGGGTGTACTGTTCATGCCCGGGAGTGTCCGCAATAATAAATTTGCGCTTCTCGGTAGAGAAATAACGGTAAGCCACGTCGATGGTGATGCCCTGCTCGCGCTCGGCCTGCAAGCCGTCAACCAATAACGCCAGATCAAGCTTTTCGCCCTGAGTGCCGTGACGTTTACTGTCATTGTGCAGCGATGAAAGCTGGTCTTCATAAATCTGACGCGTGTCATGCAGCAAGCGACCAATCAGGGTGCTTTTCCCGTCATCCACGCTACCGCAGGTTAAAAAGCGCAGCAGACTTTTGTGTTGCTGGGCGACCATCCAGGCTTCAACGCCGCCTTCATTAGCAATTTGTTGTGCAAGTGTCGTATTCATGGCGGCTCCTTAGAAATACCCCTGACGTTTCTTCAGCTCCATGGAGCCCGCCTGGTCGCGGTCAATCACGCGGCCCTGACGTTCACTGGTGGTTGAGACCAGCATTTCTTCGATAATTTCCGGCAGCGTCTGCGCATTCGACTCGACCGCGCCTGTCAGTGGCCAGCAACCGAGCGTACGGAAACGTACCATGCGTTTTTTAATCACTTCCCCGGGTTGCAGATCGATTCTGTCGTCATCAATCATCATCAACATGCCGTCGCGTTCAAGCACCGGACGCTCCGCCGCCAGGTACAGTGGCACGATGTCGATATTTTCCAGCCAGATGTACTGCCAGATATCCTGTTCGGTCCAGTTGGAGAGCGGGAAGACGCGAATACTTTCGCCTTTGTTAATTTGTCCGTTGTAGTTGTGCCACAGCTCCGGGCGCTGATTTTTAGGATCCCAGCGATGAAAACGATCGCGGAAAGAGTAAATACGCTCTTTGGCACGTGATTTCTCTTCGTCACGACGAGCACCGCCAAACGCGGCATCAAAACCGTATTTATTAAGCGCCTGCTTCAGCCCTTCGGTTTTCATAATGTCGGTATGCTTGGCGCTGCCGTGGACGAACGGGTTGATGCCCATCGCCACCCCTTCCGGGTTTTTATGCACCAGCAGTTCGCAGCCGTAGGCTTTCGCCGTACGGTCACGAAACTCGTACATTTCGCTGAATTTCCAACCGGTATCAACGTGCAGTAATGGGAACGGCAGCGTGCCAGGATAAAACGCTTTACGCGCCAGATGCAGCATTACGCTGGAATCTTTGCCGATGGAATACATCATCACCGGATTAGAAAACTCGGCGGCCACCTCACGAATGATATGGATGCTTTCCGCTTCCAGTTGCCGCAGGTGGGTAAGTCGTTTTTGATCCATAACCGTTCCTATGTAATGCCGTTATTTTGCTAACGATGCTCAGATAACCTGACTATAGGGAGGGCAAGAGGGCGAATGAAATTACGAATTGGAATGAGTAGTTCCTCAAAGGAATAACGATCCGGAAAAGCAAATATCAAAAAGTGCTTAAGCTACCGGATTTCGGGCATTTAGGAGCAAATGAAATTGTTTTACCTCGATCACAGTTTCATACTAGCGGCTGAAAATTTCTGCTTGGTATTTAAGGACTCATTATGTTTTCCGCAACGCGCCACCTTATTGCTGCCATGGCGCTCGGCGCGTGTTTTATCCTTCCTGCACAGGCAACATCCTCCAAACCTGGCGATATCGCAAATACCCAGGCTCGATATATCGCAACGTTTTTCCCGGGCCGCGTGACGGGATCTCCGGCTGAAATGTTATCTGCTGATTATATACGTCAGCAATTTCAGCAGATGGGCTACAGCAGTGATATTCGGACGTTTAATAGCCGTTATGTTTATACCGCCAAAGATAACCGAAAAAACTGGCATAACGTAACGGGAAGCACCGTTATTGCAGCACATGAAGGCAAAGCGCCGCAGCAGATTATTATTATGGCGCACCTCGACACCTACGCCGCACAAAGCGATGCCGATTCAGATGCCAATCTGGGTGGATTAACCCTGCAAGGGATCGACGACAACGCCGCAGGTGTTGGCGTGATGCTGGAACTGGCGGAAAAACTCAAAGACGTGCCGACGCAGTACGGCATCCGATTTATCGCCACCAGCGGCGAGGAAGAAGGCAAACTGGGCGCGGAGAACATCCTGAAGCGAATGAGCGCCGCCGAGAAGAAAAACACGCTGCTGGTTATCAACCTCGATAACCTGATTGTCGGTGATAAGCTCTATTTCAACAGCGGTAAGAAAACCCCGGAAGCGGTGCGAAAACTAACGCGCGACCGGGCACTGGCTATCGCGCATAGTCGCGGCATTGTAGCCAGCACCAATCCAGGCCTGAACAAAGACTATCCGAAGGGTACAGGATGTTGTAACGATGCGGAGGTCTTCGACGACGCGGGTATTGCTGTGCTCTCCGTTGAAGCGACCAACTGGAACCTGGGCAAGAAAGATGGCTACCAACAGCGCGCCAAAAGCGCCTCGTTCCCGTCTGGCAACAGCTGGCATGATGTGCGACTGGATAACCAGCAGCATATCGATAAAGCCTTACCGGGCCGGATAGAGCGCCGTAGCCGCGACGTAGTACGCATTATGCTGCCGCTGGTAAAAGAACTGGCGAAAGCAGGTAAATCCTGAAGAAGAAGCCCGGTAATAAATAAACGTTACCGGGCTTTTAACAGTTAGCCTTCGTGCAGCCCGCACTCTCTTTTCAGCCCAAAGAACCGCGTCTCTTCTTCCGCCATTCCCGGCTCCCATTTGCGGGTGGTATGGGTATCGCCGACTGACAGATAGCCCTGATCCCACAGTGGATGGTACTTCAGACCATGCTTTTGCAGATACTGGTAAACCGTACGGTTGTCCCAGTCGATGATCGGCAGAACTTTAAACACACCACGCTGAATAGCCAGCACCGGTAAATGCGCACGACTGCCCGATTGCTCACGGCGCAGACCGGCAAACCAGGTCTGCGCGTTCAGCTCCAGCAATGCCCGGTTCATCGGTTCGACTTTGTTGATGTCATTGTATTTTTCAATGCCCTCAACGCCCTGCTCCCACAGTTTGCCATAGCGCGCTTCCTGCCAGGCCGCACTTTCCTTCGCCCGGTAGACTTGCAGATTAAGCTTGAGCTTGTCCGTTAACTCGTCAATAAACTGGTAGGTTTCCGGGAACAGATAACCGGTATCGGTGAGGATCACTGGGATATCCGGGCGAACCTGATTTACCAGGTGCAAGCTCACTGCCGCCTGAATACCAAAACTTGATGACAGTACATATTCGCCAGGCAGGTTTTCCAGCGCCCACGCCACGCGATCCTCGGCGCTCAATTTTTCCAGTTGGTCGTTGGTTTGCGCCAACGCCATAACGCGTTCAACTTTCGGCAGTTCGTTCAACGCGTTGAGATCGAGTTTGGACATAAGTTCCTCACTGTTTGCCTTGCCTGATGGCGCTGCGCTTATCAGGTCTGCCGATTCAGCAGACCCGATAAGTCAATTTCACATTATTCCCAGAAATCCCGGGCAGGATCGAGCACCGGGCGAATAATGCCCGCACGCACCGTAAAGTCACCGAAGCCTTCACCCGCTTCGCGCTCTTTCGCCCAGCGCCCAATCAGTTCATCCAGCGATGCCAGAATTTCCGGCTCGGTGATGTTCTCTTTAAACATCCGGGGAATGCGAGTTCCAATACGGTTGCCCCCTAAATGGAGGTTGTAACGTCCGGGCGCTTTTCCCACCAGACCAACTTCCGCCAGCATCGCGCGGCCGCAACCGTTCGGGCAGCCAGTCACACGCATGACAATATTTTCATCACTCAGGCTGTGCTTCGCCATCAGCGTGTCGATGTTGTCGATAAACGTTGGCAGGAAGCGCTCGGCCTCCGCCATCGCCAGCGGACAGGTCGGGAACGACACGCAGGCCATCGAGTTTTCACGCTGCGGAGTGACCGCATTCATTAAGCCACTCTTCTGCGCAATCTTCTCGATCTTCGCCTTTTCACTCTCAGGAACACCTGCAATGATCAGGTTCTGGTTCGCGGTAATACGGAACTCACCTTTGTGGATCTTCGCGATCTCAAGCAGACCGGTTTTCAACGGACGGCCCGGATAATCCAGGATACGGCCGTTTTCAATAAACAGCGTCAGATGCCATTTATTGTCGATCCCTTTCACCCAGCCGATACGATCGCCGCGACCGGTGAACTCGTACGGGCGGATGGGCTCAAACTTGATCCCCGCGCGGCGCTCAACTTCAGCTTTAAAGGTCTCAACGCCTACGCGTTCCAGCGTGTATTTGGTTTTGGCGTTTTTACGATCGGTACGGTTACCCCAGTCACGCTGAGTCGTCACCACCGCTTCCGCCACAGCCAGCGTATGCTCAAGCGGCAGATAACCAAATTCGCTTGCCGTCCGGGCGTAAGTTTTCTTATTGCCATGCTCAATGGACAAACCGCCGCCCACCAGCAGGTTAAAGCCCACCAATTTGCCGTTTTCCGCAATCGCCACGAAGTTCATGTCATTGGCATGCAGATCGATGTCGTTCTGCGGTGGGATCACCACCGTGGTTTTAAACTTACGCGGCAGATAGGTTTGACCGAGGATCGGCTCCTCGTCGGTGGTCGCAACTTTTTCCTGATCAAGCCAGATCTCTGCATAGGCGCGGGTGCGCGGCAGCAGATGTTCGGAGATCTTTTTCGCCCACTCGTAGGCTTCGGCGTGCAGCTCAGATTCATACGGGTTGGAGGTACACAGCACGTTACGGTTCATATCGTTGGCGGTCGCCAGTGCGTCCAGGCCGACGGAGTGCAGCATCTGGTGTACCGGCTTAACGTTCTTCTTCAGAATGCCGTGAAACTGGAAGGTCTGACGGTTGGTCAGACGAATGCTGCCGTAAATAGTGTTGTCATGGGCGAACTTGTCGATCGCCTGCCACTGTTTGGTGGTGATCACTCCACCCGGCAGACGACAGCGCAGCAGCATCGCGTGACGCGGCTCCAGCTTTTGCTCGGCACGTTCAGCGCGGATATCGCGGTCGTCCTGCTGGTACATACCGTGAAAACGGATCAGCAGGAAGTTGTCGCCTTTAAACCCGCCGGTCAGGCCGTCGTTTAAATCTTCGGCAATGGTACCGCGCAGATAGTTGCTTTCCAGCTTCATACGCTCAGCGTCGGACAGTTTGCCTTCGACCACCAATGGTCCTGGATGTTTTTCGCTCATTAGTAGACATCTCGCTGATAACGGCGCTCAATGCGCAGCTCACTTAAAAATTCATCCGCCGCTTCGATATCCATACCACCGAATTCGGCAATCACTTCCAACAACGCCTGCTCAACGTCTTTCGCCATACGATTGGCGTCGCCGCAGACATAAATGTGGGCACCGTCGTTAATCCAGCGCCACAGTTCCGCGCCCTGTTGGCGCAGTTTATCTTGTACGTAGACTTTTTCTTTTTGATCGCGGGACCAGGCGAGATCGATACGGCTCAGTACGCCCTCTTTGACGTAACGCTGCCATTCCACCTGATACAGGAAATCTTCGGTAAAGTGCGGGTTACCGAAAAACAGCCAGTTTTTGCCTTCGGCTCCATCAGCCGCACGCTGCTGCATGAAGGCACGGAACGGTGCAATTCCCGTACCCGGGCCAATCATAATCACCGGCGTCTGCGGGTTTGACGGCAGGCGGAAATTGTCATTGTGTTCAATGAACACGCGAACTTCACCTTCTTCTTCCACGCGGTCGGCGAGGAAACTGGAAGCACCACCAGCACGGGCGCGACCTTCTATCTCATAACGCACCACGCCCACGGTGACGTGCACTTCGCTTTCCACTTCCGCCTGAGAAGAGGCAATGGAGTACAAACGCGGCGTCAACGGACGCAGAAGATCAACTAACGCCTGAGCATCCAGTTGCGCCGGGGAAAAGCGCACCATATCGACGATGGGCGTGGTGGCGGCATAATGCTGCAACTGTGCTTTGTCACCCACTAACGGCAGCAATGCTTCGCTGCGGGTTAAGGTGGCATAGTTCTCCACGATATTGCCGGTATTCACCGTCAGCTCGAAATGCCACCGCAACGCTTCAGCGAGCGACAAGGTTTTGCCTTCAACCGTCACCGGCTCATCACCTTTCAGCCACAGCAGTTCAACCAGTTCTTTAACCAGATCCGGGTCATTCTGATACCAGACGCCCAATGCATCGCCCGGCTGATAACGCAGGCCGGAATCGCCTAAATCAATTTCAATATGGCGTACGTCTTTTTCAGAGTCACGGCCGGTAATTTTCTGATTCACCGCAAGCGACGCCGTCAGCGGCGCTTCTTTGGTGTACGGACTGGTGTGTACTTCATTTACCGCACCGCTCGCGGCAACTTGCACAGACGGTACCGCAGGCGCACGTGCTTTCAGGACATCAACCAAACGGGCACGCCACTGCGCGGCGGCGGCCTGATATTCGACGTCGGCATCTACACGATCGAGCAGACGTTCACCGCCCAGCTCAGCCAGTTTCGCATCGAAGTCTTTTCCTGACTGACAGAAAAACTCATAGGAGGTGTCGCCAAGGCCAAACACGGCAAAAGCGGTGTTATCGAGCTTTGGCGCTTTTTTCGAGAACAGGAATTTATGCAGCGCCACGGCTTCTTCAGCCGGTTCACCTTCCCCCTGCGTCGACGCCACCACGATCAGCAGTTTTTCATTGGCGATTTGTTTGAATTTATAGTCGCCAGCGTTGATCAGAGTGACGTTGAGCTTCGCGGCGATCAGATCATCGCGCAGGGCTTCCGCCACACGACGCGCATTACCGGTTTGCGAGGCGGAGATAAGCGTAATGCCTGGCATTTCAGCGACAGGCGCAAGCGCCGCTGCATTGCTACCAGGCTGCTGATTCAGCACGCCCCAAAAATAGCCAGAAACCCACGCAAGCTGTGCGGGAGTGAAATCGGTCGTGGCTGCCTGAAGGCGTGCCAGTTGCTCCGGGTTTAGCGGTAGCAGAGCGGAAGGTGGGGCCTGTGTCGTCATGCGTTGTCATGTTCCAGTAAGCAAAGCGGATTTCAGCAATAAAACCCAAACTGAAGATAAGGTTAACGGCGGGGATAGTAACAATTAAAGAAGGGATAGAAATAACAAATAACCAAATGGACTAACCTGTTTTAGTTATAGTCATTAACGACAAAACCGATTTAATAACTATATGATATATAAATAGTTATCAAACATTAACAGCGTAAATATGACGTTCTGATGCTTAGCGCCCTTTTAACTAATGATAAAAATTGTGCTTTACGGTACCCTACGGCGGTTTTTCGCATTCTTGAGAGTAAATAATGTCCACCACCTTGTTTAAAGATTTCACCTTCGAAGCCGCTCACCGCCTGCCGCACGTACCGGAAGGGCATAAGTGTGGCCGCCTGCATGGTCACTCATTTATGGTGCGTCTTGAAATTACCGGTGAAGTCGATCCGCATACCGGTTGGATCATGGATTTTGCTGAGTTAAAAGCCGCGTTTAAGCCGACTTACGACAGACTCGATCACTACTATTTGAACGATATTCCTGGCTTAGAAAATCCAACCAGTGAAGTGCTGGCCAAATGGATTTGGGATCAGATTAAACCTGTGGTCCCTCTGCTAAGTGCTGTAATGGTGAAAGAAACCTGCACAGCAGGCTGCGTGTACCGCGGCGAGTGATTGTAGGCTTGCCGGATGGCAATGCGTCTTATCCGGCCTGCAACGAGCAACAAACTCTGGCCGGGTAAGCGAAACGCTCCCGGCACAGTTATCAGGCAATATTCAGATATTTATGGGTTTGCATCGACAGACGCCAGTTGCGCGCAATACAGGTATCAATACACAAACGCGTCGCATCTTCTTTCTGGCTGATTGGCTGTAAGGCGATGATTCGTGGTTTGTCGTCGCTCAACGTCGCCAGCAGTTCATCCAGCGCTTCAATATCGCGAACGCGACCAACCGGATGTTTGATTTCATTCGCGCGCTCCAGCGCCTGCGACAGCACATCATAACCGCCACGCATATTTACCTTCGGCGATACGGTCACCCAGGTATTCGGCGTACAGCGTACTTCGTGGGTACCACTAGTTTCAATCTGGCAGCTAAAGCCGTTCTTTTCCAGCAGGTCAGTCAGCGGCATCAGGTCATGAATGCAGGGCTCGCCGCCGGTGATCACCACATGACGGGCGGTATACCCCTGACGCGAAATGACCGCCAGCAGATCCTCACTGCTCGCCGCCCCCCATTTGTCGCTTTCTTTGGTCTTGGCCAGGATGCTGTACAGGGAGACTTCCCGATCCTCAAGCTTATCCCAGGTGTGTTTGGTATCGCACCAGGCACAGCCAACCGGGCATCCCTGTAAACGAATAAAAATGGCGGGGACGCCGGTAAAGTAACCCTCACCTTGCAGGGTCTGGAACATCTCGTTAATCGGGTACTGCATAGCGCTCTCAATATGGGGATAAACGATAATTATCGCAGATCCCCGCCAAAGTATCATGCCCCATCGATGCTTTACGAGGCGATCGCCGCGACAAAGCGTGCCGTTATCTGCTGCGGACGCGTGATTGCGCCACCAACCACCACGGTATGGGCACCTAATTCCAGGCATCGTGCGGCACGTTCCGGAGTATCGACGTTTCCTTCTGCCACGACAGGTACGCTGACCGCCGCCAATACCTCACGTAAAAAACCGCAGTCGTTTTCCGCCAGCACATGCCCGGCAGTGTCAGCGGTATAGCCGTAGAGCGTGGTGCCCACGCAGTCAAAACCCAGACGCTCAGCTGTCACCGCCTCGTCTATGGTGGCGATATCCGCCATCAGCAGCACAGACGGGTAGCGAGCGCGGATTTGCATAACTAATTCTTCCAGCGTTTGTCCACCTGGGCGCGGGCGCGCTGTCGCATCCAGAGCAATAATCTCCGGATCAACGGTCATTAGCTCATCCACTTCCTGGAGCGTGGCCGTGATAAACACATCGCTACCCGGATAATCGCGCTTGATAATCCCAATCACCGGCAGGGAGACGCTCTCTTTGATCGCGCGAATGTCCACCACGCTGTTCGCACGAATACCTACAGCACCTCCCTGCGCTGCCGCCAGCGCCATACGCGACATAATAAACGGACTGTGCAGGGGCTCATTTTCCAGCGCCTGGCAGGAGACGATTAATTTACCTTTCAGGGAATCCAGTACAGTTTTCATTACGATAAGATCTCTTCGACTTCGTTTTTGATGATGGTGACATGCGGGCCATAAATCACCTGAACCCCGTTGCCGCGAATAATTACGCCACGCGCTCCGGTCGCTTTCAGCGCCGCTTCATCGACCTTGCTACTCTCTTTTACCGTCACGCGCAGACGTGTGGCGCAACAGTCCACCTCTTCCAGATTCTCTTTACCTCCCAGTCCGGCAATCACAGCCGCAGCACGCTCACTTTGCGGCAGGCCGGATTCAGTCGGTGCTGCGTTTTCACGACCAGGCGTCAACCAGTTAAAGCGGTTAATCAAATAGCGGAAGGTGAAGTAGTAAAGGAAGAACCACGGGATCCCCACCATAGGGACGTACATCCAGTTGGTTTTAGCTTCCCCCTGTAGCACACCGAAGAGGAGGAAATCGATAAGCCCACCCGAAAAGGTTTGCCCGATGGTGATATGTAAAATATGCGCCATCATAAACGCCAGACCATCGAAGAAGGCGTGAATGATGTATAACACAGGTGCGACAAACAGGAAGGAGAACTCGATAGGCTCAGTGATCCCCGTCAGGAAAGAGGTCAGGGCCGCAGACAACAGCAGTCCGGCGACAAGCTTTCTGTTCTCTGGTTTGGCAGTATGGTACATCGCAAGACATGCGCCAAGCAGGCCAAACATCATGGTGATAAAGCGCCCGGACATAAAGCGCGAGGTGCCCGCATAGAACTGCTGCGTATTCGGATCGGCAAGTTGCGCGAAGAAAATACGCTGCGTGCCTTCAACCAACTGGCCGTTGACGATTTCACTCCCGCCAAGCGCTGTGGTCCAGAACGGTAAATAAAAGATATGGTGTAACCCCAGTGGGCCAAGCATACGCAGGATGAAGCCGTACAACAGCGTACCCAGATAACCGGTCGCATCCACCAGACCACCCAGTCCAAAAATGAGTTTCTGGAAATGCGGCCAAACCACCGTCATGACCGCACCCACTACAATCGCGGCAAGGGAGCTAATAATCGGCACAAAGCGCGAACCGCTGAAGAAACCAAGGAACTGAGGCAGCGAGACTTTATTGAAACGGCTATGCAGCGCGCAGGTGACAAGCCCAATCACCACCCCACCAAATACGCCTGTTTCCAGCGTCTGAATACCCAGCGTCATCCCCTGGCCTACGGCACCGGGATTCTCGTGCGCCAGCGTTCCGTTGAGTGTCAATAAAGCGTTGATGGTGGCGTTCATCACCAGAAATGCCAGCAATGCAGCAAGCCCGGCGGTGCCTTTGTCCGTTTTCGCCAGTCCTACTGCCACACCCACCGCAAAAAGCACCGACAGGTTGGCAAACACAATAGAACCTGCGCTGGTCATGATCGTGAAGATTGCCTGTAACCAGTCAACGTCCAAAAACGGATACGCCGTCAATGTGTTTGGATTCGACAGCGCGCCGCCAATCCCTAGCAACAGCCCCGCAGCGGGCAGTACCGCAATCGGCAGCATGAACGATTTGCCGAACCGCTGTGCCTTTTCAAACCATGCGCCCGATGAGGCGCCGCTAAACATTTGCATCATTTTTTCATCTCCCCGATTAATGATGAAAATTTTTACCATAATTAATTTTATAAATGAAAATTTTCATCAAAAACCAGGAAGCCGATCATACTTTTTTAAAATGACTGGCATCTCTCCCCTGCTTTCCGCCACACTATCAGCAGAGAAACGCATTAAGGATTTTGCATGTCAGAAAATGAAAACCTGCTGCTGAGATTGCGCCAGGGCGTTGACGGATATAGCCGAACACAGCAGAAGCTGGGAGAGTTTGTGCTTAGTGATCCGGCAAAAGTTGTCTACCTGACGATTACCGAACTGGCGCGTGAAAGCGACACCAGCGAGGCGAGCGTCACACGTCTGTGCCGCACGCTTGGGTGTAAGGGTTATAACGAATTCAAAATGGCGCTGGCACTCGATCTCCAGCAAGGACAGCCGATAGAGCACAGCGGGGATGAAATTGACAATGTGGTCAATGAATCCGTGCAAGCGCTGCAGGACACAGCAAAGTTACTCGACAGGACATTACTGGAATCCGCCGCTCTGGCGCTACATCAGGCTCAGTCGGTACAGATTTATGGCGTAGCAGCCAGCGCTATTCTGGGGGAGTATTTACATTACAAACTCCTGCGCCTCGGCAAACCCGCGCAACTGTTCAGCGACATGCACCGCGCAGCCATGAATGCCACTACGCTTAGCAAAAATACGCTCGTGGTAGCGATCTCCAGTTCAGGCTCCACGCGCGATCTGCTGCATGTCGTGAAACTGGCGCGTAAGCAAGGCGTGCGCGTACTGGCGCTGAGTAATACGCCGCGCAGTCCGCTGGCCTCGCTGAGCGATATTCAACTGGTCGCAGCCAAACCAGAAGGTCCGTTGAGTGCTGGTGCGCTAAACGCCAAGGTGGGTGTGATGCTGTTGGTAGAACTTCTCACCACGTCGCTGATTGCGCTGGATGAAAAGTACAGTGATGTGAGCCAGCAAACCGCCAGCGCAACACTTCCTCTACTGCTTTAAAAGCATAAAAAAACCCGCCGCAGCGGGTTTTTACGTTAAGAGTTAAAGAACAGGATTACAAATAGAAATAGTGGGGATGCCGGCAAAGTCCCCCTCTTCTTGAAGAAGTCTGAAACATCTCGTGAATGGGTATTGTTAGCGTTCTCAGTATGAAGATAAGCAATAATTTTCCCAGATTCCGAAAACGGGTCGTACGCTGCGCTTGTTTAAGGTAAGACTCCCCTGTTCACCAGAAAGTATATCGAGTTTAGTTTTTCTACCGCTTACCCATTAGTTTGAGCTGTAACTTGATACTCCAAACCAGATTGATAAAGAAAGGGTTAAAGAAGACTGAAATCAAGACTAAGATGAGGCAACAAAGTATGCACATTATAAATAGCTCAAACCCTCCCATTGATGCAGGAAAAAGCATAGAGAAGAATAACGCGCCACCCCAGGCATAGTATTTCCAGGCGTAGAGAAAGAAAGCTCGGCTTACGCTGATATTTTTCTTTCTCGCTAATTTAAGCAAGAAACGAACTTTTTTTTCTTTCATTCCAGAGTTTACGAGTATTTTCTTTATGTCATCATTCATATTACAGAACCTTAAAAACCATTTGCAAATATAAAAACAACTTCACCTTTAACCCTAAAATCCTCCTAAGAGTGGTGACGATGTAATATTAATACAATTAATCACAATTCTTTTAGAGCAAAATAAATTTTGACTTTTTTCCAACAACCTTTGTGAAATCGAAAAAAAAGCTCTCCTACCCCATATAATAACGCCAAGAAAAGCAGTACAAAAAGTCCATCACGATCGTCACTAACAAGAATACTAACAAAGAAAAAAAGAAAGATACTTAATAATGCCATATCTGCTCTAAAAATCCGACAATAACTTTCATAATAAGCTTTTTGCAAACTAAGGCTCTCATTTTGAGCAAAATTTATCAAATGCCTTGCCTTATATTCTGTTAACCCCAATGCTACCAACTTTTCAATAGTGATTTTAGAATTCATTATTACTCCTTTAGCTCAGACCAATTGGTTTCTGGCTGAGAAATCACCTGATATATAGAAAATCCACTGGAAGCATCGCCCACAAGTTCAGTACTAATACCGGCAGCCCCCATGGCTTGCCAGCCACGTATAAAATCTTCACGAATGTAGTAAAAGAGTTTTCTGGCATCATCAATACGTGTCAAACTCCCCAGGGCCCCAACCGAAAGAGCAATATCGACTGAAGAAAAAGCGATATCTCCTGCCTTATCATCACCGCCCAATAATTTAGCTATGTAATGATACGCCTGACGGATAGGTATTTGAGTAGGTTCTTTATGTGTAAAAAGATAATATCCATTTTCATAAGAATTTTCTCCACCTTGAATCATTAATGGCACACCAAATTTGCCGCATGCGCTACGGATATCTTTAACGCAAAACCCAACGCCCCCAAGAATCTGAAATAGCCCACTAGCGAAACCGACACCTTTTAGCATAAGTGTCGTCAAGGACGTAGCATCTCTCTCTTTCTGGGCAATAGCATAAAGTTTTATACTCCCCATCCTTAATTGCATATGATATTTAGTTAAAGACATATGATATTCACGTAATCTATCCAATGCCTTGCCGAAATCTAATTTCCCATACCGATATTCATCAAGGTAACGTGATGTAACCCTACGTTCCTCAATCATATATTTTGAACGTATAGCCGGATCATGAATATATTGAAAACTAATATCATAGACAAGTCGGTCAATCTTTTCTTTTTCACGTTGCAAATTCATTAATCCATAACTACTCAAAATAACCTCCTGTTATTTCCCAAGCAATTTATATTGAATCTTAATGCTCCAAATTAAATTTATGACAAAGGGCGTAAAGAAGAGTGAAACAAGAGCTACAGCCATACAGAAGAAAACGTTCACTATAAAGAACTCTATCCCCTCAGAAAACGATGCAAAAATCACAGCCAATAGTAAAGCAGCACTCCAGGCGTAATATGTCCAGGCATAGAGAAAAAATGCCCGACTTAAGCTGATATTTTTCAGTTTTGCCAACTTTATCAGGATAGCAGCATCTTTTTTTTCATGCCCGATTTCGCCAGTATGTCTTCCAATTCGTTATTCATTCAATATTTCTATTATTGTTAATGATAAATATAAAAAACACACACAAAAAACAATCACATAATTAAATTACTCTTAGTAAAATAATAACAAAGTGAGAAAGATCAAATTGTTCATCAAAATTTTCAATTAAGAATAAATTGCAGACATAAAAAAACCCGCCGCAGCGGGTTTTTACGTTAAGAGTTAAAGAACAGGATTACGCCTGACCTTTGATCTCTTTACGACCGTTGTACGGTGCTTGTTCACCCAGAGCTTCTTCGATACGAATCAGCTGGTTGTACTTAGCAACGCGGTCAGAACGGCTCATAGAACCAGTTTTGATCTGGCCTGCAGCGGTACCAACAGCCAGGTCAGCGATGGTAGCATCTTCAGTTTCGCCAGAACGGTGAGAGATGACAGCGGTGTAGCCAGCATCTTTCGCCATTTTGATCGCAGCCAGAGTTTCGGTCAGAGAACCGATCTGGTTGAATTTGATCAGGATGGAGTTAACGATGCCTTTTTCGATGCCTTCTTTCAGGATCTTGGTGTTGGTTACGAACAGATCGTCACCAACCAGCTGGATTTTGTCGCCCAGTACTTTAGTCTGGTATGCGAAACCGTCCCAGTCAGACTCGTCCAGACCATCTTCGATGGACACGATCGGGTACTGTTTGGTCAGTCCTTCCAAGAAGTGAGTGAATTCTTCGGAGGTGAATGCTTTGTTGCCTTCGCCAGCCAGAACGTATTTACCGTCTTTGTAGAATTCAGAAGCTGCACAGTCCATCGCCAGAGTGATGTCTTTGCCCAGCTCGTAGCCAGCTGCTTTAACCGCTTCAGCGATTACAGCCAGAGCTTCAGCGTTGGAACCCAGGTTCGGCGCGTAGCCGCCTTCGTCACCAACTGCAGTGTTCATACCTTTAGCTTTCAGAACTTTAGCCAGGTTGTGGAACACTTCAGAACCCATACGAACGGCTTCTTTCAGAGTCTTAGCGCCAACCGGCTGAATCATGAATTCCTGGATGTCGACGTTGTTGTCAGCGTGCTCACCACCGTTGATGATGTTCATCATCGGAACCGGCATGGAGTATTTACCCGGAGTACCGTTCAGTTCAGCGATGTGTGCATACAGCGGCAGGCCTTTAGCAGCAGCTGCTGCTTTGGCGTTCGCCAGGGACACAGCCAGGATGGCGTTTGCACCGAAGTTGGATTTGTTTTCAGTACCGTCCAGATCGATCATGATCTTGTCGATGCCAGCCTGATCTTTAGCATCTTTACCCAGCAGAGCCTGAGCAATTGGGCCGTTAACAGCTGCAACAGCTTTCAGTACGCCTTTACCCATGAAACGGGATTTGTCGCCATCGCGCAGTTCCAGTGCTTCGCGGGAACCAGTAGAAGCACCTGACGGAGCTGCTGCCATACCAACGAAACCACCTTCCAGGTGTACTTCGGCTTCAACAGTCGGGTTACCACGGGAGTCGATGATTTCACGACCGATGATTTTAACGATTTTGGACATTAGATTTTCCTCAGTACAAGTTAAACTAAAACTCCAGACAAACAATGCACCCTGATAGGTGCATTGCCGTTCTAACTTATTTACTTCTTACTTCGCCTGACGCTTCTGATGTTCACTGGCGGCTTTCACAAAGCCGGCAAACAGCGGGTGCCCATCACGTGGCGTGGAAGTAAATTCCGGGTGGAACTGACAGGCCACGAACCACGGATGATTCGGTACCTCAATGATCTCGACCAACTGATCATCACCGGAACGGCCTGCAATACGCAGACCCGCAGCTTCAATCTGTTTCAACAGCATATTGTTGACTTCGTAACGGTGGCGGTGGCGTTCAACAATTGTCGGCGCGCCGTACAGTTGACGAACCAGGCTATCGTCGCTCAACTGACACTGCTGAGCACCAAGACGCATAGTGCCGCCCAGATCGCTCTTCTCGGTACGGACTTCGACGTTGCCGTCTTCATCGCGCCATTCGGTAATCAGGGCCACCACCGGGTACTTACAGTCTGGCACAAATTCCGTGGAGTTGGCGTTGTCCATACCCACTACGTTACGTGCAAACTCAATCAACGCAACCTGCATACCCAGGCAAATGCCCAGATAAGGAATATTGTTCTCACGCGCAAAGCGCGCCGTCGCGATTTTACCTTCAACACCACGGTAGCCGAAGCCGCCAGGGATCAGGATTGCATCAAGACCTTTCAGGATCTCAACGCCACGCGTTTCGACATCTTGTGAATCGATCAGCTTGATATTGACGGTGACACGATTCTTCAGACCGCCATGCTTCAGCGCTTCGATAACTGACTTATAGGCATCCGGCAGTTCAATGTACTTGCCGACCATACCGATAGTCACTTCGCCTGCCGGATTAGCTTCTTCGTAGATAACCTGTTCCCATTCTGACAGATTAGCTTCCGGACAGTTCAAGCTGAATCGTTTACAAATATAATCGTCAAGGCCCTGAGATTTCAACAGGCCCGGGATTTTATAGATGGAATCGACATCTTTCAGAGAAATCACCGCTTTTTCCGGAACGTTACAGAACAATGCAATTTTTGCACGTTCATTAGCCGGAACTGCGCGATCGGAGCGGCAAATCAGGATATCTGGCTGAATACCGATAGAAAGCAGCTCTTTTACAGAGTGCTGAGTCGGTTTAGTTTTGACTTCACCTGCCGCCGCCATGTACGGAACCAGCGTCAGATGCATAAACAGCGTGTGCTCGCGGCCAATTTCTACGGCCATCTGGCGAATCGCTTCAAGGAACGGCAGAGATTCGATATCCCCAACGGTTCCGCCGATTTCAACCAGAACAACATCATGACCTTCACCGCCTTCCAGAACACGCTCTTTAATGGCATTCGTGATGTGCGGGATAACCTGAACGGTCGCGCCCAGGTAGTCGCCACGGCGTTCTTTACGCAGAACGTCGGAGTAGATACGACCCGTAGTGAAGTTGTTGCGGCGGCTCATTTTGGTACGAATGAAGCGCTCATAGTGACCCAGGTCCAGGTCGGTTTCAGCGCCGTCTTCGGTAACGAACACTTCCCCGTGTTGGATTGGGCTCATAGTACCTGGATCGACGTTGATGTACGGATCCAGTTTCATCATGGTTACATTGAGGCCACGGGCTTCAAGAATGGCTGCCAGGGAGGCTGCGGCAATGCCTTTTCCCAGAGAGGATACGACCCCGCCGGTCACAAAAATATAGTTCGTTGTCATGCTGGACCTGAGAAGTTAGGGTGAAACGATGGAATTACCAAGACGGGAAAGTAGTATACCCGAACATGACGAGCGCCACAAACTTTCATTATTCCTCCTCTTCACCAGGCTCACATTAACATCGGGAGTGAGAAAATAGCCCCTTTGGGGTAAATGTTTTTGACGTAAATCAAGCGCTTGTTATTTAAAAAATCACACAAATCGCCCTTGACCGACGAAATCCCTTAGAGATCAATTTCCTGCCGTTTTACCTGTTGCCAGACTTCTTCCATAGTTTCCAGATCAACACCAGTCATTTCCAGACCGCGAGCTGCCACAATTCGCTCAACCTCACGAAAACGCCGCTCAAACTTCTCGTTCGCTTTCTGCAATGCGGTCTCTGCTTTAGTGCCTAAATGCCGGGCCATATTGACCGTGGCAAACAGCAGATCGCCCATTTCCTCCTCCAGTTTAGCCTGGTCGACAACAGCCTGCTTCGCCTCAAACATGACTTCGTCGATCTCTTCGTAAACCTTGTCGACAACCGGTCCTAATGTTTTCCAGTCGAAGCCAACATTTGAGCAGCGTTTCTGGATTTTTTGGGCGCGCATTAATGCCGGTAAACTACGGGGAATATCGTCGAGCGCGGAATGCTGTGCCTTCTCAGCACGTTCTTCGGTTTTGATTTGCTCCCAACGGGTAAGCACCTCGGTGCTGTTACTGGCAGAAACGTCAGCAAAAACATGCGGGTGGCGGCGTTCAAGCTTATCGCTTATCGCAGCGCAAATATCATCAAAGTTGAAGCGCCCTTCTTCCTGAGCCATCTGGGCGTAAAACACCACCTGGAACAGCAGATCCCCCAACTCTCCACGCAGGTCGTCGAAGTCTTCTCGCGCAATCGCGTCCAGCACTTCATAAGTTTCTTCGAGGGTATAAGGAGCAATAGTGGCGAATGTCTGCTCTTTGTCCCACGGACAGCCGTTCTCCGGGTCGCGCAGGCGCTGCATAATACCGAGCAGTCGGTCGATTTGATTCATTGGAATATCCTGAAATTTCAATACAGTAGGCCGGATAAGGCAACATCCGGCAACATAGCAATGCCTGATGGCAACGCTAACGCGTCTTATCAGGCCTACAAGGTTATCCGGCCTACATTATGATTAATTACCGTGCAGACGACGTGCGTCGATCACATCCGGTACCTGGTTCAGCTTGCCGAGCACGCGCCCGAGCACCTGCAGGTTGTAGATTTCGATGGTCATATCAATGGTGGCAAGCTGTTGTTTGGTATCACTCCGGCTGGCAACTCCCAGCACGTTTACCTTCTCGTTGGCGAGAATCGTGGTGATATCACGTAACAAGCCACTGCGATCGTTGGCCTGGACGCGAACCACCAGCGAATACCCTGCAGAGTAACTTTCGCCCCAGACCGCATCAACAATACGTTCCGGCGCATGGGAGCGCAGCTCAGTCAGCTGTTCACAATCCGCCCGGTGCACAGAAATACCGCGTCCCTGGGTAATAAACCCGACAATCTCATCGCCTGGAATCGGCTGGCAGCAGCGAGCGATGTGGTGCATCAGGTTACCTACCCCTTCCACCACGACACGACCGTCGTCTTTACGGCGACTCTGCGGTGCGTGCGTTTTCTGCTGAAGCTGTTTCAGCGCGGCGGCATCCTGTTCGGCAGCGCTTGGCTTATTAAACTGCGCCTGCAGGAAATTCACCATCTGGTTGAGGCGGATGTCTCCTCCGCCAATCGCCGCCAGCAGTTCATCCAGCTCATTGAAACTGTAGCGCGGCAGCAGATGTTTTTCAGCTTCTTTCAGGCTGATGCCTAAATGCGCCAGTTCATCGTCGAGGATCTGGCGACCTGCAAGAATGTTCTTATCACGATCCTGTTTACGGAACCAGGCGTGGATCTTCGAACGCCCACGACTGGTGGTTACGTAGCCAAGGTTAGGGTTCAACCAGTCGCGGCTTGGGTTTGGCTGTTTCTGGGTGATAATTTCAATTTGATCGCCCATCTGTAGTTGGTAGGTAAACGGTACGATGCGTCCACCAATTTTCGCGCCAATGCAACGATGCCCCACATCACTATGAATGTGGTAAGCAAAATCGAGCGGCGTGGAGCCTGCAGGCAGATCCACAACGTCGCCTTTCGGCGTAAAGACGTACACGCGGTCATCAAAGACCTGGCTACGAACTTCATCCAGCATTTCACCAGAATCTGCCATCTCTTCCTGCCAGGCGATCAGCTTACGCAGCCATGCAATACGATCTTCATGACCAGAGCGCGCGGCGCCTGAAGCAGTGCCCTCTTTGTACTTCCAGTGTGCCGCGACGCCCAGTTCGGCATCTTCGTGCATCTGTTTGGTACGGATCTGAATTTCAATAGTTTTCCCGCCCGGCCCCAGCACAACCGTATGGATTGACTGGTAGCCGTTGGGTTTCGGGTTCGCGACGTAGTCATCAAACTCATCCGGCAGATGGCGATAGTGAGTATGTACTATCCCGAGCGCGGCATAGCAGTCCTGTAAACGCTCTGCCACGATACGCACTGCGCGCACATCGAACAGTTCATCGAAGGCCAACTGCTTTTTCTGCATTTTGCGCCAGATGCTGTAGATATGCTTCGGACGCCCGTACACTTCAGCTTTGACGCCTTCCGTTTTCATCTCTGAGCGCAAATGACCAACGAACTCATCAATGTAATGCTCCCTGTCGATACGACGTTCATGCAGCAGCTTGGCAATGCGTTTGTATTCAGCTGGGTGCAGATAACGGAAGCAGTAATCTTCCAGCTCCCATTTTAATTGCCCAATTCCCAAACGGTTGGCCAGCGGCGCATAGATATTGGTGCACTCTTTTGCCGCCAGAACGCGTTCATCTTCCGGCGCGTCTTTCACTTCACGCAGATGGGCAATCCGCTCTGCCAGCTTGATGACCACACAGCGGAAGTCATCTACCATTGCCAGCAGCATGCGGCGGACGTTATCGACCTGCTCGGAAGAAACTGAATCGGTATGCGTGGCTTTAAGCTGGCGTATCGCCGCCATATCACGCACGCCGTGGATAAGATGAACAATGGATTTGCCCACGCTCTCGCGCAGGATGTCTTCACTTACCACGTTGGCATCAGCCAGTGGGAACAGCATTGCTGCACGCAGCGTGTCGATATCCATGCTCAACATGGAGAGAATTTCTACCATCTCCACACCACGCCACAGCAGCAGATCCGCATCCGGATGCCCCTGTGTCTGCTGGAGGCAGTACGCCCAGGTTTCGGCTAAGCGTTCACACGACTGCTGGCTGGAGATCCCCAGACTCGCGATCCATTTCTTGGGATCAAACTCACCAGCTTTATTTAAATGTGCACTTCTTACCGCAACCATCGTCCTCTCCTTAAGGGGCATGGCCTGTCGAAGTCGACAAGCCGAACCCATTGTCTTTCACACAGCATTACAAGGCGAAATCCAATGGGTATTAAGTTCATTACAAACGCTCAAACAGGACCATTGATTCCAGGTGTCCAGTGTGCGGGAACATATCGAGCATCGCCAGCCGCCGGATGGCGTATCCCGCATTGAGCAAAGCATCGCTGTCACGAGCCAGCGTTGCCGGGTTACAGGATACATAAACAACGCGTATAGGTTCTAATTTTATAATATGTTGCATCACACCTGCAGCCCCCGCACGCGCAGGATCGAGCAAAACTTTGTCGAATCCGTTTTTCGCCCACGGCTGCCGGGTAACATCTTCCTCAAGGTTTTCATGAAAGAACGTCACATTGTGTAATCCGTTATTCAGCGCGTTCTCCCGACCTTTTTCCACCAACGCCGGAACACCTTCCACGCCAACCACGCTTGCTGCCCGAGTTGCCAGCGGCAGAGTAAAATTGCCCATTCCGCAGAACAGATCGAGTACGCGATCTTCAGGTTGAACATCGAGCCATTCCAACGCACGGGCTACCATTTGCTGGTTTACCCCTTCATTGACCTGAATAAAATCACGCGGGCTGAAGGTTAACCGTAGTCCATTTGAGTCATACCAGGGTGATTCTTCTGATATTGATTCCAGTATCTCGCTTTGCGGGGCCAGAAACAAAGACAGCCCCAGAGAATGCGAAAAGCATTCCAGTTTTTCTTTATCCGCTGCACTTAATGGCGCCGTGTGGCGCAAAATCATCAGGGTTCCGCTCCCTGCCTGCACCAGTTCAACATGTCCAAGGTGGCGTAACCCTTGAAGACTTTCCAGACACGCCCTGAGATGGGGCAATAACGCTTCAAGCTGGGGCACCAAAACAGGGCATTGTTTGACATCGATAATGTCGCTGGAGCCTGATTTACGAAACCCCATCTGCAATTTTTGTTCTTTTGGCCGATAGTTCAGGCTCAATCGGGCACGACGACGATAGCCCCACGGCGTATCAGCTATAACATCCGACACGTCACATTTCATTAAACGCGACAACGCCGCGCTTTTACTACGCTGCTGTAACGAGATGCTGGCATGCTGCTGCTGGCAACCGCCGCATACGCCAAAATGCGGGCAACGTGGCACTTCACGCTCAGGGCTGTTGTTCAAACGTCGTTTTACTTGCGCGCGGGCGAACTGTTTTTTATCTTCGGTAATCACCACCTCGGCGCTTTCCTGGGGTAGCAATTCCGGTATAAACAACGCTTTTCCGTTATGGCGAGCGACGCCCTGACCAAAAGGATCGAGGTCATTGACGGTAACGGTTATGATCTGACGCGTCGTCACGCGTCGTTTTGCAGAGTAGAATTGCGCCATCGACGAGATATTTCTCTATTTAACAGTGTGACCCTAATTGTCCCATAACGGAACTCCATGACCAACTACAGCCTGCGCGCACGCATGATGATTCTGATCCTGGCCCCGACCGTCCTGATAGGTTTGTTGCTCAGTATCTTTTTTGTTGTGCATCGCTATAACGACTTGCAGCGTCAACTGGAAGATGCTGGTGCCAGCATCATAGAACCACTCGCGGTCTCCAGCGAATATGGCATGAACCTGCAAAACAGGGAATCTATCGGCCAGCTTATCAGCGTGCTGCATCGTCGCCATTCCGATATCGTGCGGGCAATTTCTGTTTATGACGAAAATAACCGACTGTTCGTCACCTCTAATTTTCATCTCGATCCGTCTGAAATGCAGTTGGCGACAGGTTCACCGTTTCCCCGTAAGCTGAGCGTCACCCGGCACGGGGATATCATGATCCTGCGTACCCCGATTATATCGGAAAGCTATTCACCAGATGAATCCGCCGTAAGCGATGCGAAAAACACCAAAAATATGCTGGGGTATGTGGCGCTTGAGCTGGATCTTAAGTCCGTGCGATTGCAGCAGTACAAAGAGATCTTTATCTCCAGCGTAATGATGCTGTTTTGTATTGGTATTGCGTTAATTTTTGGCTGGCGTCTGATGCGCGACGTAACCGGCCCGATTCGCAATATGGTGAATACCGTTGACCGAATACGTAGAGGACAGCTCGACAGCCGCGTGGAAGGTTTCATGCTGGGCGAGCTGGATATGCTCAAAAATGGTATCAACTCGATGGCGATGTCACTTGCAGCTTACCATGAAGAGATGCAGCACAACATCGATCAGGCCACCTCTGACCTGCGTGAAACGCTGGAGCAGATGGAAATCCAGAACGTCGAACTGGATCTGGCGAAGAAACGCGCTCAGGAAGCGGCGCGTATTAAGTCTGAGTTTCTGGCTAACATGTCGCACGAACTGCGAACACCGCTGAATGGCGTGATTGGCTTCACCCGTCTTACGCTAAAAACCGAGCTCAACACCACGCAGCGCGATCACCTGAATACCATTGAACGCTCGGCTAACAATCTGCTGGCTATCATCAATGATGTACTCGACTTCTCCAAACTTGAGGCGGGCAAGCTGATTCTGGAAAGCATTCCCTTCCCGCTGCGCAGCACGCTGGATGACGTCGTTACGCTGTTAGCGCATTCATCCCATGATAAAGGGCTTGAGCTGACGCTAAATATTAAGAATGACGTGCCGGACAACGTCATCGGCGATCCGCTGCGCTTACAGCAGGTAATCACTAATCTGGTTGGCAATGCCATCAAATTTACCGAAGGCGGCAATATCGACATTCTGGTCGAGAAGCGCGCCCTAAGTAACACGAAAGTGCAGATTGAAGTACAAATCCGCGATACCGGAATTGGTATTCCTGAGCGCGATCAGTCACGCTTGTTCCAGGCCTTCCGCCAGGCGGATGCCAGTATTTCCCGCCGCCACGGCGGTACCGGGCTGGGCCTGGTCATTACGCAAAAACTGGTCAACGAAATGGGCGGGGATATCTCCTTCCATAGTCAACCGAACCGGGGTTCCACGTTCTGGTTCCATATCAGCCTCGATCTTAACCCTAACGTTCTCGTTGACCGCTCAACCACGCTCTGCCTGGCCGGTAAAAGACTGGCCTACGTCGAACCGAACGCCACTGCCGCACAGTGCACATTAGATATCTTGAGCGAAACGCCGTTGGAGGTGATTTACAGCCCTTCATTCTCCGGGCTGCCGAAGGATCACTACGATATTCTGCTGCTCGGCATTCCGGTTACTTTACGCGAACCGCTCACCATGCAGCATGAGCGGCTGGCAAACGCTGCGGCGATGACCGACTTTTTGTTACTGGCCCTGCCTTGCCATGCGCAGATTAACGCCGAGAAGTTAAAACAGGGCGGCGCGGCGGCATGTCTGTTGAAACCTCTCACCTCAACTCGCTTACTGCCTGCGCTGACAGAGTATTGTCAGGTGAATCACAGCGCGGATCCGCTGCTGTTAGACGATAGCAAAATTGCGATGACCGTTATGGCGGTAGACGACAACCCTGCGAACCTCAAGCTGATTGGCGCACTGTTGGAAGATAAGGTGCAGCACGTCGTGCTCTGCGACAGTGGGCATCAAGCGGTGGATCGCGCCAGACAAATGCAATTTGATCTGATCCTGATGGATATTCAGATGCCAGACATGGACGGCATTCGCGCTTGTGAACTAATCCACCAGCTTCCTCATCAACAGCAGACACCGGTCATTGCGGTCACCGCACACGCCATGGCCGGGCAGAAAGAGAAGCTGCTCAGCGCCGGGATGAACGATTACCTGGCGAAGCCTATCGAAGAAGATAAGCTGCATAATCTGCTGTTACGCTACAAACCCGGCGCAAGCACAGCGCTTAGGGCGATCGCCGTTGAACCCGTTGAGCCGGTAGTCAATCCGAATACCACACTCGACTGGCAGTTAGCATTAAGACAAGCCGCAGGTAAAAACGATCTGGCGCGGGATATGCTGCAAATGCTGCTCGATTTTCTGCCCGAAGTACGTAACAAAATTGAAGAACAGCTGGTCGGTGAAAACCCTGAAGGTCTGGTGGATATGATCCACAAGCTGCACGGCAGCTGCGGTTATAGCGGCGTTCCCCGCATGAAAAACCTGTGTCAGCTTATTGAGCAGCAATTACGTAGCGGGACCAAGGAAGAAGAGCTGGAGCCTGAGTTTTTAGAGCTTCTGGATGAAATGGACAACGTTGCGCGCGAAGCGAAGAAGTTGTTGGGGTGATATTCGCAGGAAGGCGGCGTGACCGCCTTATCCAACCTACAACTCAGCGTAATTGCTGCCCGGCTTTAAGCGTTGCGGCCACGTTTCGCGCCGTCATTCGTACGTTGTCGCTCGCGTTCTTTAGCGCCTCATCCAGGGTACAGATGGTATAGATGACGCTGAAAACCGCATCCAGCCCATGCTCGTGGACCACACCGACATCCGCCGTCAGGCTACCGGCAATGCCGATAACCGGTTTGTTGTAACGCTTTGCGACCTTCGCCACGCCAACCGGAACCTTACCGTGAATGGTCTGACTATCAATGCGCCCTTCACCCGTGACCACTAAATCCGCATCCGCAACGCAGGCGTCAAGGTGCAACGCATCCGTTACTATCTCAATACCGCAGCGCAACTGTGCGCCGCAAAACGCATATAGCGCCGCCCCCATACCACCAGCGGCTCCACCGCCGGCCAGATCCAGCACGTTGACGTCCAGATCGCGGGCAATGAGTTGCGCATAGTGCGTGAGTGCCCGATCCAGGCGGGTAATCATCTCCGGCGTCGCCCCTTTTTGCGGGCCAAAAACCGCAGAAGCGCCCTCTTCACCGGTCAACGGATTAGTCACGTCGCAAGCCACTTCAATACGACACGCAGCAAGTCGCTGGTCTAACTGAGAAATATCAATCCGAGCGAGCGATTCGAGGCCAGCCCCGCCATGGGCAATATCGTTATTTTGCGCATCCAGCAATTTTGCTCCCAGCGCTTGCACCATCCCGGCACCGCCATCATTGGTGGCGCTTCCGCCAATTCCAATGATGATATGCTCAACGCCAGCGTCCAATGCATGACGGATTAACTCCCCGGTTCCCCAGGATGTCGTTTTCAGCGGATCGCGTAACCCCGCAGGAACCTGTTCCAGTCCGCTGGCGGCCGCCATTTCGATAAACGCCGAGCGCTCATCACCGGATAAACCATAAAATGCCTGAATTGTGTTGCCCAAAGGGCCGGTAACATCAACATGCACAAGGTGACCTTGCGTTGCGGCAACCATCGCTTCGACCGTTCCTTCACCGCCATCTGCAACCGGAATCTTCACGTAATCCGCATCGGGCCAGATCTCACGAAACCCCTGCTCAATAGCCGTTGCCACTTCAAGCGCACTCAAACTTTCCTTATAGGAATCCGGTGCGATTACTATTTTCATAAAGCATCCTTACGCATGTTGACTGTGTTAAGCATATACTAGGATAAAAACCGCCCCTCAATGGGAGCGGTCCCAGCCCGCTTAGCGTACCATGCACGGACGCTTATTATCAAACGTCCAGTTCGGGATCAGATACTGCATTCCCATCGCATCATCACGCGCCCCCAATCCATGTTGCTGGTACAGCTCATGCGCTTTCATGACCTGATCCATATCCAGCTCCACGCCCAGACCCGGTTTTGCCGGAACCTGCACCATGCCGCCTTTGATTTCAAATGGCTCTTTGGTCAGGCGTTGATTGCCTTCCTGCCAGATCCAGTGGGTATCAATCGCAGTAATTTTGCCCGGAGCCGCTGCCGCGACATGCGTAAACATCGCCAGCGAAATATCAAAGTGGTTGTTAGAGTGCGATCCCCAGGTCAACCCAAACTCATGGCACATTTGCGCCACGCGGACAGAACCCTGCATGGTCCAGAAGTGCGGGTCCGCCAGTGGGATATCCACGGACTGCAACGACAGCGTATGCCCCATCTGACGCCAGTCGGTGGCGATCATGTTGGTGGCGGTCGGCAGACCGGTTGCACGACGGAATTCCGCCATGACTTCACGACCAGAGAAGCCCTGCTCGGCGCCACACGGATCTTCCGCATAGGCCAGAGAACCCTTCAGATATTTGCCGATCTTAATCGCTTCATTTAGCGACCACGCACCGTTCGGATCCAGCGTGACGCGGGCCTGCGGGAAACGCTTCGCCAGCGCAACGATAGATTCCGCTTCCTCTTCCCCGGCCAGCACGCCGCCTTTCAGTTTAAAGTCGTTGAAACCGTACTTCTCATACGCAGCTTCCGCCAGGCGCACTACCGCATCCGGGGTCATCGCCTCTTCATGACGCAGACGATACCAGTCGCACTTCTCATCCGGCTGACTCTGGTACGGCAGCGGCGTTGCCTTACGGTTACCCACGAAGAACAGGTAACCCAACATTTCAACTTCGCTACGCTGCTGTCCATCACCCAGCAGAGAGGCGACGTTTACGCCCAGATGCTGACCTAACAGATCCAACATGGCCGCTTCGATCCCAGTAACCACATGAATAGTGGTACGTAAATCAAAGGTCTGCAAACCGCGACCGCCCGCATCACGATCGGCAAAAGTATTGCGTACCGCATTCAGCACGTTTTTGTATTCACCTAACGTTTTGCCTACCACCAGCGGGATCGCATCTTCCAGCGTTTTGCGGATTTTTTCTCCGCCGGGAATTTCACCCACGCCGGTATGACCGGAGTTATCTTTAATAATCACAATATTGCGCGTGAAGAATGGAGCATGTGCGCCGCTCAGGTTCATCAGCATACTGTCATGACCCGCAACCGGAATAACCTGCATAGAGGTAACCAATGGGGTAGAAAATTGTGCGCTCATAATTAAGTCCTTATTCAAAATTAGTGGCGGCCGAAAACGGGACGTTTACGGTCAAAAGTCCATCCAGGAATCAGATACTGCATTGGGCCTGCGTCATTACGCGCGCCGCCGGGCAGTCTCTTGTAGGCTTCATGAGCCTTGTTAACCTGATCCCAGTCCAGCTCTACGCCCAGTCCAGGCGCGTCAGGAACAGCAATTTTCCCGTTCTTAATCTCCAGCGGATTTTTGGTCAGACGGCAATCGCCCTCCTGCCAGATCCAGTGGGTGTCGATAGCCGTCGGGTTGCCCGGCGCAGCGGCGCCAACGTGGGTGAACATCGCCAGCGAAATATCAAAATGATTGTTAGAGTGGCAGCCCCAGGTCAGTCCCCAGTCATCGCATAACTGTGCCACGCGTACCGCGCCGGAAAGGGTCCAGAAGTGCGGATCGGCCAGCGGAATATCTACTGAGTTCAGCATCACCGCATGGCCCATTTCACGCCAGTTGGTGGCTATCATGTTGGTTGCTACCGGTAGACCGGTTGCACGGCGGAACTCGGCCATCACTTCGCGGCCAGAAAAACCCTGTTCAGCGCCGCATGGATCTTCGGCGTAGGTCAGAACATCGTTCAGCCCTTTACACAGGGAGATGGCTTCATCCAGCAACCAGGCACCGTTGGGATCAACCGTAATACGCGCATCCGGGAAGCATTTTTTCAGCGCACGAACGGTGTCGATTTCCTGCTCGCCAGGCAGTACACCGCCTTTGAGTTTGAAATCTTTAAAGCCGTAGCGATCCTGCGAAGCCTGAGCCAGACGAACCACCGCCTCACTGTTCATCGCTTGCTGGTGACGCAGGTGATACCACTCATGGTTTCCCGGCGTGCTTTCCAGATACGGTAAATCGGTCTTTGTGCGATCGCCCACGTAGAACAGATAGCCGAGTACGGTGACCGCATCGCGCTGCTTGCCCGGCCCTAACAGTTCACAAACCGGCACGTTCAGCGCCTTACCCAGCAGGTCGAGCAGCGCCGCTTCCAGCGCCGCCACCGCGTTTACCCGCAGTTCAAAGGTCCAGGCACCTTTGCCAAAGGTGTCAAAATCAGCGGCCTGGTTGCCTTTATGCACCTGCTGTACCACCTTATTCAGGCGCGCAACTTCCTGACCCAATACCATCGGGATAGCGTCAACCAGCGTCTGATAAATCACTTCGCCGCCCGGCGCTTCACCGACGCCGGTATTGCCGGCGTTATCGGTAAGAACCACAATATTGCGGGTGAAATATGCATTGTGCGCACCGCCAATATTGAGCAGCATGCTGTCATGACCGGCCACCGGGATGACCTTCATATCGGTAATAACGGGACTCGATTGTGTTGTCATCATCATTGTCCTGCGACAGGTTTCAGTTCGATACGTTTAATATCGCCCACCAGTACCAGATAGCTCACCACCGCAATCAACGCATGCACCCCGACGTAAATCAACGCGCCGTTAAACGAGCCGGTGGTCCCTACGATGTAGCCGATAGCAATTGGCGTGACGATACCGGAGATATTGCCAAACATGTTGAACAAACCGCCGCTCAGACCGCTGATCTCTTTAGGTGCAGTATCAGCCATCACCGCCCATCCCAACGCACCGATACCTTTGCCGAAGAAGGCCAGCGCCATAAAGCCGATGATCATCCACTCCACGTTGACGTAGTTACAGAACACCATCACCATCGACAGCAGCATGCCGAGTACGATTGGCGTTTTACGGGCGATATTTAGCGAACCGGTACGGCGCATCAGCCAGTCGGAAATAATGCCGCCGAGCACGCCGCCGGCGAATCCGCAAATGGCCGGGACCGAAGCGACAAAACCAGCTTTCAAAATCGACATACCGCGAGCCTGCACCAGATAAACCGGGAACCAGGTGATAAAGAAGTAGGTCAGCGCGTTAATGCAGTATTGCCCGATGTAAATACCGATCATCATCCGTGAGCCCAGCAGCTGTTTGATTTGCCCCCACTTCACGCTGAACGGCACTTTAGCTTTGGCGGCCGCCTGATCCATATTGATCAGCGCCCCGCCTTCAGCAATGTACTCCAGCTCTTTTTGGTTTACGCCCGGGTGCTGGTTTGGTTCATGAATCACCTTCAGCCAGATAAAGCTGATAACAATCCCGAGGCCGCCCATAAAGAAGAACACATGCGACCAGCCCACTTCGTGGGTCAGCCACCCCATGATTGGCGCAAAAATAACGGTGGCAAAGTACTGCGCAGAGTTAAAGATTGCGACCGCTGTGCCCCTCTCCTGTGCCGGGAACCATGCCGCAACTATACGACTATTGCCGGGGAAGGAAGGTGCTTCAGCTAAACCGACAAGGAATCGCAACGTAAACAGCGCAACGATAATGCCGAAGCCGCTAAAGATATCGACGAAGCCCTGCAGCAGGGTAAACATGGACCAGATAAAGATGGACCAGAAATAAACACGTTTTGAACCGAAGCGGTCAAGCAACCAGCCGCCAGGGATCTGGCCGATAACATAGGCCCATGAGAAAGCGGAGAATACATAACCCATCCCTACCGCATCCAGACCAATGTCTTTGGCCATCTCCGAACCGGCAATGGATAAGGTGGCGCGATCGCCGTAGTTGAAGGATGTGACGATAAACAACATCACCACGATCCAGTAACGAGCGTTAGTGCGTTTTTCCGCGCTGCTCGCCGCCTGACTTAATGAACTCATTGTTGCACTCCTGAATCTTGGCTTTCGCCAGTTCATTCTGTACAGCACCTGTAGGGTGATCAGAATGAGAGGTTAGTGTGTGGCAGTTTTGGTACAGCTCAGGGCCGTTTTATTCTGACTCGCTGCCTTTTCGGGAACTGACGGGAAAAGTATATGAAGGAGTGGCTCTTACCCTCACCGTGCATGAACACAACATTCGGGAGGCAGTAAGAAGTTGTTTGGGGCATAAGCCCAAAGCAGTGGAAGTTAGTTCACGTAATTGGGGTTTTATTGCCGGGTGGCGGCTTCGCCTGACCCGGCCTACGGTTCAAATGGGAGTTGTATGCCCATACGGGCGAGAGATTATTTGAGCAAGGTTCCCCAGTTTTCGACCCAGGGGTTGGATTCGCTTTCCGGTTCAGGATGTTCGCTGGCGTCAATCAGCAACATTTCACCCACGCGCTGTGCGCTTTGCTCCTGTAACAGCGCATCAAACTGTTTGCCACCATTGCAGAAATTAACGTAGCTGCTGTCGCCCAGCGCAATGACTCCGTAATGCAGATTTGGCTGGAAACCGAGATTATCTTTGATCCCCTGAAACAGCGGCACAATGCTATCGGGCAGATCGCCCTGCCCGGTCGTTGAGGTCACCACCAGCACATATTTATCCTGATATACCTGCCAGTCGCTAAGCTCCGGATCTTCAAACACCGTGGCTTTATGACCCTGTGCCGTCAAAATGGCCTCGGCCTCTTCGGCAACCAGCAGCGCGTTTCCGTACATTGTGCCGACAAAAATTCCAATTTCCGCCATAACCGTAATCTCCTGGGACTTAAGAATCTATCTGCTCATCCTGACCTGACAGCCCGCTGAACTCAACCCTTTCATTCTCAGGGAGAAGTCCGCGCCAGCCAAACTGTGATAGCGCCTGCATCCAGACGTCATCCAGCCCGGCGCGAATAACCAGCGGTTCGCCGGTGAAAGGATGGGTCAGCTCAAGCTGGCTGGCATGCAGCATTAATCGCTGACAACCGAAATGCTCTGCGGCGCTGCGATTTTGCCGTAAATCACCATGCTTACTGTCGCCGATAATCGGATGGCGCAAGTGCGCCAGATGGCGTCTGAGCTGGTGCTTGCGACCGGTTTTAGGGTCCAGCTCCACCAGCCCGTAACGGGTAGTTGGATAACGCCCGGTCGCTACCGGCATTTCTACCGTTGCCAGGCCGCGATAATGGGTGACGGCAGGCTGCGGGCCTTTATCATCGCGGGCAAACTTATCGGCAATCTTATCCAGCTCTTCGACCAACGGGTAATCCAGCACGGCATCATCCATCAGCCAGCCACGCACAATCGCATGATAGCGTTTCTGAATTTGATGATGTTCAAACTGCTGAGACAACAAACGCCCGGCTTCGCTGGACAGTCCCATCAGCAGCACACCGGAGGTTGGTCTGTCGAGTCGATGGGCGGTAAAAACGTGCTGACCAATTTGGTCTCGCACCGTTTGCATCACCACCACTTTCTCATCCCGGTCGAGCCAACTGCGGTGAACCAACCAGCCCGAAGGTTTATTGACTGCAACCAGCCATTCGTCCTGATAAAGAATTTCCAGCATCAGGCGTTATCACTGGTAAACAGCGCATCCAGCTCCTGCAATGCCGCCAGGAGAATGTCGCGTTGCGGATGATCGGCTGCTAGCGCCATTTCGTAATACGGTGCAACGGCAAAAGCCTGCGGAAGCGGCTGCGCGTTATCGAGTAGCGTATGCATGCGGGGAATCAACACCCACTGCAGCCACTCGACCGGCTCCATGGTATCCATACAAAAAGGCTGCGTACTGGTAAACAGATGCTCTGCTGGCTCATCCATCCGCCAGTGATTATGTTCACGCAGTAGCGCTTCAAGTGCGTGTAACTGCTGGCGCACACGGTCATGAGTCGTCATGAAATAAACCTCAATGATGAAAAATCTGGCGCGAAGAATAGCACTAGTGGAGGGAAATAAAAAAAGGGAGCACTGTAAAAACAGTGCTCCCGGTTCGTTTCGCAGCATTCCAGCTACTTTTAGTGCTCCCTGCTCATCCGTGACAACTTTTCCTGTGGTCTTGCGACCTTGTTCATCCTGAACTTTTGCATCCTGCTCACATCACCCCGATGTGAAAACTTCATCCTGAAGTATCCTGGCCATCCTGACCCGCCGAACATCCTGACCGGCTCTCATTCTCCGTCCTGGAGGTGTCCTTTAACGCATCCAGCGTCTTCCTCTTTGCTTCGTCCTGAAGCCTGTCCTTGCAACACCGTCCTGGTGTGTCCAGGTGAAGAGCCATCATCCTGATGTTCTCTTCGTTGTGCGACTCCTTGTCGACAGATATAGAATCGCCTGTTTCGCTTTGTCTTACAAGATGCTTACAGGCTTACCCTTACGATTATTTTCGTATGAAAGTTGACAATAAAAGACTAACCAATTGAATAATAATAAATTATTATTTTATCAATTCATTAAGTCTTTACTTATCACCTGGCAATGTCCTACAGGGGATGTAAGAGATCTCTCACAAGATTCAGGGCAAACAGGATTACAGAACTGGCTTAAGTTGAGTGAGGAATTCCGCAAGTGAGGCCGCCAGCACCGTTCGTTTACGGGTTCCCAGCGTTTCTTTGCACACTTCACCGGACAGATTGCACACCGAAATGACGTCAAGCTCATTATCTTGTGTGGCAATAAAAAGCGTAGGCGAAAGCTTAAGTCGCTTTTGCGTAACCAAGTGACCAATCAGGTTTTCCTGAACGCGCCTGAAGTCATCTTCACTCCAGGTCTGCAGCAGCGTCAGCTTTTCATCCGCAAACTGCGCGTGCATATCCCCGGCAAACTGGGTGGTGTAAAAAGCGTGAACGGCAGATTGTATCACAATATCAAATGCCCGTTCAACCGCATTGAGGTTTTTTTCGCCGACAAAAGGTTGAGGCTGCCAAAATACCGCATCGTCTGTGGAAGAAATGATGCACGGAGAAGGTACGCCATACAGCTCTTCACTGAGTGGCCAACTGTTGTTTTTTTCATGCCATGCGTCGCAATAACGCGTCGTAAAGGCTACCAACGCCTGCGCTGTCAATTCGTCCACTGATTTCTCTCTTCACAAAAGCCAGGATACACTTGTCGCATAGTGTATCTGGTTTATGACGGTGAAACATGTCCTCTTATGAAAATCATCAGGCGCTTGACGGCCTGACTCTAGGTAAATCAACGGATTACCGAGACAATTACGATGCAAGTCTGTTGCAGGGCGTTCCGCGCAGCCTAAACCGCGATCCGCTGGATTTAAAGGCCGATACCCTGCCTTTTCACGGTGCAGATATCTGGACGCTGTATGAACTGTCGTGGCTGAATACCAACGGCTTACCCCAGGTCGCAGTCGGTCACGTGGAACTGGATTACACCAGCGTAAATCTGATTGAATCGAAAAGCTTTAAGCTTTACCTGAACAGTTTTAATCAGACGCGTTTTGATTCCTGGGATGCGGTACGTCAGACACTGGAAAACGATCTTCGCGCCTGCGCTCAGGGCGATGTCAGCGTGGCGCTGTACCGCCTTGACGAACTGGAAGGGCAGCCGATAGCCCACTTTAACGGCACCTGTATCGACAATCAGGATATCGTCATCGATAACTACCAGTTCAGCACTGCGTATCTGGAAAATGCCGTGAGCGGTGAAAAGGCAGTGGAAGAGACACTGGTCAGCCATCTACTGAAATCCAACTGTCTGATTACCCATCAGCCCGACTGGGGCTCCATACAAATTCAGTATCGCGGACGGAAAATCGACAGGGAGAAACTGCTGCGTTATCTGGTCTCCTTCCGCCACCATAATGAATTTCACGAGCAGTGTGTGGAACGCATTTTCAATGACATTCTGCGCTTCTGCCAGCCGGAGAAACTGAGCGTTTACGCACGCTACACGCGACGTGGTGGCCTGGACATTAACCCATGGCGCACCAACACCGATTTCACTCCGGCAACCGGTCGTCTGGTGCGTCAGTAATCTTTTTTCTCAATTTTGCGTGTCGGATTCCGCGCACAAGGTTGTGAAAGGTCATAAGCCAGGGCTATTGTAATCACAGGGAATGACGTGTTGCGTCCCATAAGGAGTTTACTTGATTACACATATTAGCCCGCTTGGCTCAATGGACATGTTGTCGCAGCTGGAAGTCGATATGCTTAAACGCACGGCCAGCAGCGACCTGTATCAACTGTTTCGTAACTGTTCGCTTGCCGTTCTGAACTCCGGCAGTTTGACCGACAACAGTAAAGAACTGCTGTCACGCTTTGAAAGTTTCGATATTAACGTACTGCGCCGCGAACGGGGCGTGAAGCTGGAACTGATCAACCCACCTGAAGATGCGTTTGTTGATGGACGCATTATTCGTGCGCTACAGGCTAACCTGTTTGCCGTGCTGCGCGACATTCTGTTCGTCAATGGCCAGATCCATAACGCCGGTCGTTTTCAGCATCTGGATCTCGAAAGCTCGGTCCATATCACCAACCTCGTATTCTCGATCCTGCGTAATGCCCGGGCGCTGCACGTCGGTGAAGCGCCGAACATGGTCGTCTGTTGGGGCGGTCACTCAATCAACGAAAATGAGTACCTGTACGCTCGTCGCGTCGGCACCCAGTTGGGCCTGCGCGAACTGAACATCTGTACCGGCTGCGGTCCAGGAGCGATGGAAGCGCCAATGAAAGGCGCTGCGGTAGGCCACGCCCAGCAGCGATACAAAGACAGCCGCTTTATTGGCATGACCGAACCGTCAATCATCGCCGCTGAACCGCCTAACCCGCTGGTAAACGAACTGATCATCATGCCGGACATTGAAAAACGTCTGGAAGCGTTCGTGCGTATCGCCCACGGTATTATCATCTTCCCGGGTGGCGTAGGGACAGCAGAAGAGCTGCTGTATCTGCTGGGGATCCTTATGAATCCGGCCAACAAAGATCAGGTTCTACCACTGATCCTGACCGGACCAAAAGAGAGTGCGGATTACTTCCGCGTGCTGGACGAATTTATCGTGCACACGCTGGGGGAAGATGCGCGTCGCCACTATCGCATTATCATTGACGATGCAGCGGAAGTGGCGCGTCTGATGAAAAAAGCGATGCCGCTGGTGAAAGAAAACCGTCGCGACACAGGTGATGCTTACAGCTTTAACTGGTCGATTCGTATCGCGCCCGATCTGCAGATGCCGTTCGAACCGTCCCATGAAAACATGGCCAACCTGAAGCTGTACCCGGATCAACCCGTTGAAGTACTGGCGGCCGATCTACGTCGCGCATTCTCCGGTATTGTGGCTGGTAACGTGAAGGAAGTCGGCATCCGCGCTATTGAAGAGTTTGGCCCATACAAAATCCACGGTGACCGCGAAATGATGCGCCGTATGGACGATCTCCTGCAGGGCTTTGTTGCACAACATCGTATGAAGTTACCGGGCACTGCGTATATCCCTTGTTACGAGATCTGCGCCTAACCTTCTACACCCGCTAGCAGCACTATAGCGATGACAGTTTTGTCCATATCAAAGCCGGGTTTGGCGCATTTGCCTCCCGGCTTTTTTTAGTGATACCAGTCACATAGCTCTGACAATCACATAAATACCAGTGATGATTCATTAAAAACAGCGTGCCACGCAAACGATTACCTTGAAAAACCAACCGTGATTTATCTTAGTAAATTATTATTAGTCGCCGAAATCATCTAAAAACAACAGTTTTTACAGCTGAACACGCCTATCTTCGCGCCTTCGCTTTCATGAGATATGTCGTTAATGTTAGCCTTCGCGCCCGTAAATTCGCTTTGACTATTTTTTAACAGATTAATGGCCCAAATTTATCCACATAAAAGGTGGATTATTGCATTTGGGATCCCGATCACTGATACATTCATTACTAAAATGTATCTTTCCGCCCGAAAATTATTACGGCGAAAAATTATATAAAAATCGCTCAACGAATTTCGATTTACAGCCGGGTACTTTCTCATTGGATTGACCTCAAACCCGGCTTTTTAAGCTTCCTCCAGGAGAAATAGATGGAAAACACTCAAACCAGCACTATCGTTACGGGCCAGACCCGCAGCGCATGGCGCAAGACAGACACCATGTGGATGCTGGGCCTTTACGGCACGGCGATTGGCGCGGGTGTATTGTTCCTGCCGATCAACGCAGGCGTAGGCGGTATGATCCCGCTGATCATCATGGCGATCCTTGCCTTCCCAATGACCTTCTTTGCACACCGCGGTCTGACTCGCTTTGTGCTGTCCGGTAAAAATCCGGGTGAAGACATCACCGAAGTTGTAGAAGAACACTTCGGCGTTGGCGCAGGTAAACTGATTACCCTGCTCTACTTCTTCGCTATCTACCCGATTCTGTTGGTTTACAGCGTAGCAATCACCAATACCGTTGAAAGCTTCCTGACCCATCAGCTAGCGATTACTCCTCCGCCGCGTGCAATCCTGTCTCTGATCCTGATTGTCGGCATGATGACCATCGTGCGCTTCGGTGAGCAGATGATCGTTAAGGCGATGAGCATCCTGGTATTCCCGTTCGTTGCGGCTCTGATGCTGCTGGCGCTGTATCTGATCCCTCAGTGGAGCGGTGCGATTCTGGAAACCATGTCTTTTGACTCTGCGGCAACCACCGGGAACGGCCTGCTGTTGACCCTGTGGCTGGCGATTCCGGTAATGGTGTTCTCCTTCAACCACTCCCCGATCATCTCCTCCTTCGCCGTGGCGAAGCGTGAAGAGTACGGTGATGAAGCTGAGAAGAAATGCTCCAAGATTCTGGCATTCGCTCACATCATGATGGTACTGACCGTTATGTTCTTCGTCTTCAGCTGTGTATTCAGCCTGACTCCGGCGGACCTGGCAGCAGCAAAAGAGCAGAACATCTCGATTCTGTCTTACCTGGCGAACCACTTTAACGCGCCGATTATTGCCTGGATGGCACCGATCATCGCGATTATCGCTATCACCAAATCCTTCCTCGGCCACTACCTGGGCGCACGTGAAGGCTTCAACGGGATGGTGATTAAGTCTCTGCGCGGCAAAGGCAAATCCATCGAAATCAACAAACTGAACAAAATCACTGCACTGTTCATGCTGGTAACCACCTGGATTGTGGCGACGCTGAACCCGAGCATCCTCGGTATGATTGAGACCCTGGGTGGCCCAATCATCGCGATGATTCTGTTCCTGATGCCGATGTATGCCATCCAGAAAGTTCCGGCAATGCGTAAGTACAGCGGCCATATCAGCAACGTCTTCGTTGTGATTATGGGCCTGATCGCTATCTCCGCTATTTTCTACTCTCTGTTCAGTTAATTCCCCTGCGCCGCTCTTCGGGGCGGCGCATCTCGATACACAATGGACGCCTCATGATTAGCGTATTCGATATTTTCAAAATCGGCATTGGCCCTTCCAGCTCCCACACTGTTGGCCCGATGAAAGCAGGCAAACAATTCACGGATGACCTGATTGCACGCGGAATTCTCACTGACGTAACCCGCGTAGTGGTTGATGTCTATGGCTCTTTATCTCTGACGGGAAAAGGTCACCATACCGACATCGCGATTATTATGGGCCTGGCGGGTAATCTGCCGGATACCGTAGACATTGATGCCATCCCTTCATTTATCCAGGATGTGAATACTCATGGGCGTTTGCTGCTGGCAGGCGGTCAACATGAGGTCGAGTTCCCGGTCGACAAGTGCATGAATTTCCATGCGGACAATCTGTCCCTGCACGAAAACGGAATGCGTATTACCGCACTGGCAGGCGAAAAAGCCATTTACAGCCAGACTTACTATTCCATTGGCGGTGGTTTCATCGTTGATGAAGAACATTTTGGTTTACCGAATAACTCTCCGGTAAACGTGCCGTATCCGTATAAATCCGCAGCTGATTTGCAACGTCATTGCCAGGAAACCGGCCTGTCACTTTCCGGTCTGATGATGCAAAACGAACTGGCGCTGCACAGCAAAGAAGAGCTGGAACAGCACTTTGCTAACGTCTGGGAAGTGATGCGTAGCGGGATTGAGCGCGGCATCACCACCGAAGGTGTATTGCCGGGCAAACTGCGCGTTCCGCGTCGTGCTGCTGCGCTGCGTCGCATGCTGGTCAGCAGCGACAAAACCACCACTGACCCGATGGCGGTTGTTGACTGGATCAACATGTTCGCGCTAGCCGTGAACGAAGAAAACGCAGCAGGTGGACGTGTAGTTACCGCGCCAACCAACGGTGCATGCGGGATTGTTCCTGCCGTACTGGCGTATTACGACAAGTTTATCCGTGAAGTGAACGCTAACTCGCTGGCACGCTACATGCTGGTCGCGAGCGCCATTGGTTCACTGTATAAGATGAACGCCTCTATCTCTGGTGCCGAAGTCGGCTGTCAGGGTGAAGTTGGCGTGGCCTGCTCCATGGCAGCGGCTGGTCTGGCTGAACTGCTGGGTGGTAGTCCAATGCAGGTGTGCATCGCGGCGGAAATCGGTATGGAACATAACCTGGGTCTGACCTGCGATCCAGTTGCCGGCCAGGTACAGGTACCGTGCATTGAGCGTAACGCGATTGCGTCCGTGAAAGCGGTTAACGCCGCACGTATGGCGCTGCGCCGTACCAGTGAGCCACGCGTGTGCCTCGATAAAGTTATCGAGACCATGTACGAAACCGGTAAAGACATGAATGCCAAATACCGCGAAACATCTCGCGGCGGTTTGGCAATGAAAATTGTCACCTGCGATTAAGTCCCACTCCATTGCCGGATGGCGCAAGCTTATCCGGCCTACAGTGCCGTATTCATTTGTAGGCCGGATAAGGCTTCAGCCGCCATCCGGCAAAATGTTGTATCAGATCTTCGCCTCCACTCGCCGTGAATGTTACCCTACAGACTGATTTGTTAGGGAGAACACCGTGGCCGTCCATCTGCTCATTGTCGATGCACTGAATCTTATCCGCCGAATTCACGCCGTACAGGGCTCACCCTGCGTGGAGACGTGCCAGCACGCGCTCGATCAGTTGATTGTGCACAGTCAGCCCACACACGCCGTGGCGGTATTTGATGACGAAGCGCGCAACAGCGGCTGGCGTCACCAACGCTTACCTGACTACAAAGCCGGTCGCCCGCCAATGCCTGACGATTTACACAAGGAAATGCCCGCCTTACGCGCCGCTTTTGAACAGCGCGGTGTCTGCTGCTGGGAATCCAGCGGGAATGAAGCCGATGATTTAGCCGCAACTCTGGCGGTGAAAGTTAGCCAGGCCGGACATCAGGCAACCATCGTCTCAACCGATAAAGGCTATTGTCAGCTACTCTCCCCAACACTGCGTATTCGCGATTATTTCCAGAAACGCTGGCTGGATGCGCCGTTTATCGAGAAAGAGTTCGGCGTACTGCCGCAACAGTTGCCTGATTACTGGGGACTGGCAGGGATCAGCAGTTCTAAGATACCTGGGGTTGCCGGTATTGGTCCTAAAAGCGCCACACAATTGTTGACGCAGTTTCCAACGCTGGAAGCACTGTATGAACATCTGGATGACGTACCGGAGAAATGGCGCAAGAAACTCGAAGAACATCGGGAGATGGCGTTTTTGTGCCGCGATATCGCGCGGCTGCAAACGGAGTTACATATCGACGGAAACCTACAGCAGCTACGGCTGGCACGGTAGTCTTATTTTCGGATGGCGTTGCGTTTATCCGGCCTACTTAACGTATAACCCTGTAGGCCAGATAAACGCCAGGTGATTACCAGGCAGTATGGTACAGTTCGACGATATCCCCAAGGCTCGCTTCACGCGGATTCCCCCCGGTACATACATCGTCTAATGCCGCCTGCGCCAGCGCAGGAATATCCTCTTTACGTACGCCAACATCGCGTAAGTGCAGGGGGATCCCTACATCGCGGTTAAGGGCGAAGACGGCATCCACTGCTGCTTTACGTGCTTGCGCCAATGTCAGCCCTTCAACCTTAACCCCCATTACCCGGGCGATATCGCGGAATTTTTCCCCAGTGAATTCGGCGTTATAGTGCATCACGTGCGGCAGCAAAATAGCATTCGCTACGCCATGCGGCGTGTTATAAAACGCGCCTAACGGGTGTGCCATGCCATGCACTAATCCCAGACCTACGTTGGAAAAGCCCATCCCGGCTACGTATTGGCCCAGCGCCATCGATTCACCCGCCTGGCTTTCGCCCGCAACCGAACCGCGTAATGCCCCGGCAATAATTTCAATGGCTTTGATGTGCAGCGCATCGGTCAATGCCCACGCCGCCCGCGTGATGTACCCTTCAATGGCATGCGTCAGTGCATCCACTCCGGTAGCGGCTTTTAACGCAGCAGGCATGCCGTCCATCATGTCAGCATCGATGAACGCCACCTGCGGGATGTCATGTGGATCAACACAAACAAACTTGCGCCGATTTTCTTCGTCGGTGATCACGTAGTTAATGGTCACTTCCGCCGCCGTTCCCGCGGTGGTTGGGATAGCCATAACCGGCACACTTGGGTTGCGTGTCGGCGATAACCCTTCAAGGCTGCGTACATCAGCAAACTCAGGATTATTATTGATAATGCCAATCGCCTTACAGGTATCCTGCGGGGAGCCTCCGCCGATTGCTATCAGATAGTCTGCGCCGCTTTGCTGAAAGACACTCAATCCTTCCTGCACTACCGCAATGGTTGGATTAGGAATAACGCCTGAATAGATTTCCCATGCCAGACCTGCAGCATCCATTCGGGAAGTCACTTTCTCAACAACGCCGCACTGCACCAGATTTTTATCAGTCACAATCAACGCCTTGCGATAACCGCGACGAATAACTTCATCGGTTAATGCGCCAACAGCCCCCCGGCCAAACCATGCCGTTTCATTCAGAATCATTCTGTTCGCCATTGTATTTCTCCTTTTCGCTATGCGAAATTACTCTTCAATGCGTAATCCGTAAGATTTGAATTTCTCCAGCACAATAGCGATCTCCTCGTCATTCAGCACCGGCACCGGGTCAACAATCGCCAGCGTGCTCAGGTACAGACGGGCCAGAACTTCCACTTCATGCGCCAACCACAGTGCTTTTTCCAAATTCGCTTCGCAAGCAATCAACCCATGGTGCTGTAAAAGCGTTGCCTTACGGTTTTTCAGGGCGACGCTCACATGCTCTGACAGCTCTCGTGTACCAAACGTCGCATAAGGCGCACACGGAATAGAGTTCCCCCCCGCCGCTGCAATCATGTAGTGAATTGCCGGGATAGGGCGATTAAGAATTGAAATGGCCGTGCAGTGTACGGCATGGTTATGGACAACCGCATTGGCATCCGGACGCGTCTGGTATGCCGCCAGGTGAAAACGCCATTCACTGGAGGGTAATTGTCCTTTATCATATTTCCCGTCGTTATCTACATACACGATCATGTTTTCAGTAAGTCTTTCGTAAGGAATACCGCTGGGCGTGATCAGCATCCCGTTTTCATAACGCGCACTCACATTTCCCGCCGTCCCCTGATTCAATCCAAGGCTGGTCATTTCCAGACAGGTTTCAATGATTTCTCGCGACAAACGCATTCTTTCCATAATGATTCTCCGGGTACAGTTTCCCCTCGTCTTTATTGCGAAAAATGCAGCCGCAGAATAAGACGGGTCAGGTTTTAGGTACAGGCAGCCACTGAACGTATTTATTCAGATTCAGTTGGCCGATTTATTTATAGCGACATATTAAGGTTGTCTTACGCGCTTAATAAGTTTCATCTCAACTTTTACAGTTTCTTTAATTGGGTGATCATCAATAGCACTCATCATCATATCGAATGCTTTTTCCGCCCAGACATTTTCATCCTGTTGCATTGACCAGACATTATTGGCGAGGAATCCCAGCATTGGGTGTTCATCGAATGTCCCAATATTAATTTCCGGTGGAATTGTGCCTAAACGATTACGAATAGCGTTAATGGCCCCCTCCAGTACCGGTAATGATGAGGCGATAAACGCCTGCGGACAGCCCTGTTCGCCGATCAACTCATCCATCAGTCGATAACCACCTTCAGGTGTGTTGTCCGGACCTTCGCGCACCCAATCTCTATGTGAAATGCCATTATTGTTCAATGCATTAAGATAACCTTGCAAACGATCACCAATGCTGGGTAATCCAGTATCCCCCACTAAAAACCAGATTGGCGACTTTCCAGCGTCAAACAGACTCTGCGTCAATTTCTCGCCGCCCAAGATGTTATGACTTTCTACCAGTGCGTTATCGGTATACTTAAAATCACGGTCAAGTAACACCATCGGTTTTCTGACCTGACGTAAATGGTGTTGCTGATTCTCTAACGTTGAGGGAACAATAAAAAGGCCATCGACATTACGGGCGATTAACGCTTTGGTCAGTTTATTTTCGTAATCAACATCGTCATAGGTACAGCTAATCGTTAACTGATAACCTGAACGACGACAGCGTTGCTCAAGTTTTTCTGCGAGTGTGGCAAAAAAGACGTTGGAAATATTGGGTACAATCAATCCCAAAGTATCCGTTTTATTTAATTTCAGGCTACGTGCTGAATGGTTAATGACGTAACCATAGCGCTCGACATATTCATTAATACGCGTTTGGGTTTTGACACTGATTCGATATTGCTCTGCTTTCCCGTTCAGCACCAGTCGTACGGTCGTAACCGATAAATTCAGATCGCTGGCTATCTGTTCTACTGTTTTAGCCATCTATATGCCCCAGTCCACATCCAAAAACGTCAATCTACAATCATAAAAGTATTTTAAACTTTTGTCTTACTGCATAAGTTGGTTAATCGCCTGCTGCTGATCCCACAGCATCAGATAAGCCTGGTATTTGCGATCATAGAAGTTCCGCCGCGCCGGGTTCGCCTTAATCACCTCGCCCGATCGAACCATCGCCCGGCATGCGGACGGTATAGTTGCCCACGCGCCGCATGCTACCGCGCCAGTGATAGCCGCACCTAACGTCACCGCATCCTCTTCCTGCATAAGATGAATATCGCATCCGGTAGCATCGGCATATTCTCTCATCCACAGTGGGTTATGCGTTGCGCCGCCGCACAGCGTCAGTCGGGAAATGGTGTGACCGTTTTCACGCATCACTTCCATAATATGCCGCGTACCGCAGGCGATCGCCTGTAATGTCGCCAGGTACAGGCGAGCTACCTGCATCTCACCTCGTTCCAGCGTCAAACCACAGATGCTGCCTCGAGCATCGGGCCGTGCGCGCGGCGAACGATTACCGTGGTGATCGGCAAGCACATGCAGATAACGACCAGGCTCAGACTCCTGCTCCTCAAGTGCGGCAACCCATTCATTAACTAAAACAATGGGATGGCAGCCCCGGGCCTCAGCTTTGTGAAACAGCTCAGCACTGGCTCCTGATTCCTGAAGCGTCCAGTCGACTAACGCCCCAGCAGCACTCTGCCCCCCTTCCGTCAGCCAGTAGCCTGGCAGCATGGCTGACCAATAAGGCCCCCAAACACCTGGCGTATGAATTTCCTGCTCGCTGCACAGCATATGGCAATTTGACGTTCCGCTAATCAGCGCCAACGTCCCCTCAGGCTCAACCCCGGCAAGCGCAACTCCGCCAGCATGGGCATCAATCATACCGCTGGCGACGACCACTGCAGTCGTCAGCCCCAGCGCCTGGGCCGAATCGCTGCTAAGCGTTCCAACGCCAGCGCCTGGCGGAAGAATACGCGACGGGATTTTGCCCAACAAATCCGTTAATCCAACGGCGTCGAGCAGGGAGTGGCTGAAGCGTTGTTCATGTGCCAGATAGTTCCATTTACAGGTCAGCGTGCACAGTCCTGCAACATCATTAGCGGTAGCTTTAGAGACCAGAAAGTCCGCCAGATCGTAGAAGCGATGTGCGCTCTCCCAGGTGGCTGGAAAATGTTTTTTCAGCCATAGCACTTTGGGAAGCTCCATTTCGACGCTGACTTCACCGCCAACGTAGCGTAGAGACGGATCCTGCGTGGCGTTAATACGCTGCGTCTCCTGCGACGCACGATGATCCATCCACATGATGATGTTATGGTCTGACGGTTCGCCTGGTGAAACCGCCAGGCCCCGCCCCTGTTCATCCAGTACCACCAATGAACAGGTGGCATCAAATCCCAATGAGCGAATATCCTCAATACAAACCCCGGATGACGACACCGCCTCCTTCACTGCCTGGCAAACCTGCTGCCAGATTTCTGCAGATGACTGCTCAACCCGCTCAGGACCGGGTCGAAACTGCGAGATGGGGCGTGTCGCAAAAGCCAGCCGTGTGCCACTGGCATCAAAGACACCAGCCCTGACGCTGGCGGAACCGACATCCACACCGAGGAAATATCCACTGCCCATAGTAACTCCCTGACGCTGGCTAATGATGGGGCGAGTACCTCGCCCCAACGGTCTTATTTTTTACCAAATGGGTGTAACAATTTGTCAATTTCCGGGGTATCAATGTTCTTCGCACTGACAAATTTCACCGGAATATCAATCTCTTTCGGTACAGACTGACCCGATACCGCTGCATTCAGCGTCTTGATACCCTGGTAGCCAATCTGATAAGCGTCCTGCACCACAAATCCCTGAATCACTCCGGACTTCAGGAAGGCAATAATTGCCTCTGTGCTATCAAAACCAATCACTTTCACTTTGCCTTTCAGGTTCTGACTATCAATAGCGTTTGCTACGCCCAGCGTTGAACCTTCATTCGTGCCATAAATCCCTGCAATATCAGGATTGGCCTGGATCATATCGATGGTTTTATCCATCGCTTTTTGCGGATCGCCATCGCTGTACTGGACCGGTAGCACCTGAATATCCGGATATTTCTCCTTCATACGGGCAATAAACCCTTCCGAACGTTCAATCGCAGAAGAGGTCCCTGCTACGTGCGCAATAATGCCCACTTTCCCTTTACTGCCCACTTCCGCTGCCAGCGCGTCTGCGGCTTCTGCACCGGCTTTACGGTTATTCGTGGCGACAAAGCTCACCGGAATATCGGAATTCACGCCGGAGTCAAACGTCACAACTTTAATACCGCGTGAATTTGCGGTCTCAACTAATGGCGCAAGCGCATTGGCATCTAACGCGGCCAGTAATAGCCCATTAGGTTTTTGCGCCATCGCGTTTTCAACCAACTGAATCTGCTCAGCAATTTGAGTTTCATCCGCCGGGCCAACATAGCTGGTTTTATCGCCCAACTCTTTTGCTGCCGCTTCCGTCCCCATTTTCACGGTTTGCCAGAATTCATGCTGGAAACCTTTACTGACCACCGGAAGGTTCATATCTTTAGCCAATACGCTGGATGTCATACAGGCCAACAGGGATAACGCATAGACAAAATTCCTGGTTCTCATTGTTTTACTCCGTTCTGAGTGAGTCACCCTAAACGTCAGGGTTATGATGCCCCGTGACTTCCGGGAGCGTAAATCAACGAATTTTTTTGCGTAATGTATCGAGATAAACCGCGGCAATGACCACCACGCCCATGGCAACCATTTGCCAGAACTGGGAAACGCCCATCAGGTTCAGACCATTCTTCAGCACGCTCATAATGAATGCGCCGATGATCGTGCCGCCGATGGTGCCAATTCCGCCCATCAGGCTCGTACCGCCAATAACAACCGCCGCGATGGCTTCCAGCTCATACCCCACGCCGACCGTTGGTTGTCCTGAGTTCAAACGAGAAGCCAGAATCACCCCGGCAATCCCAGTCAGCAGACCACAAAAGGCGTAGACGAAAATTTTGACGCGCTGAACTTTAATACCGGAAAGATGTGCGGCTACCTCATTGCTACCCACGGCGTAAACATAGCGACCAATCACCGTTTTCTTCAGGATGTAGGCGGCAATTAACGCCACCACCACCAGGTAAAAAACGGGATATGGCAGCACATCGAACAAACGTCCCTGGGCCAGCATTTTGAAGGTGGGGTAATCAGCGAAATAAATCGCACGACCATCGGTCATCACCATATTGATGCCTCTGACTGACATCATCAGGCCCAGCGTGGCGATAAAAGGCGGGATAGTCATTTTGGTAACCAGCAGGCCGTTGATATAGCCGCATAATCCCCCGGCCAGCACCCCCGCCAGAATACATACGGGCAGAGGCAATCCCAGCGTGGCGCTGATGCCTACCGCAACACCAGAAAAGGCCACTACCGAGCCAAGAGAAAGATCGATTCCTGAAGTGATAATGACAAAGGTAACGCCAATTGCCATGATGCCAATCACTGACGTTTGCAAGGCAATTGTCATGATGTTTTCAGTGTTAAAGAAAAATGGCGAACCAAAACTAAAAAATATTACTAAAATAATCAGACTCAAAAGCGGCGCAAGGCGCATTAAAAGTTCTTTGTTAATTTTTATTTTCTTATTATTGCTGTCTGAAGAGGTTACAGAGATAGTCATAAATTAGTCCTCTAACGTCGCGTATTGCATGATTTTTTCTTGTGTGGCGTCATCAGAAGCTAACTCCCCGGTAATACGTCCATTACGCATAACCAAAATGCGATCGCACATACCCAGCACTTCCGGTAATTCAGAGGAAATCATGATAATTGACTTCCCTTTTGCCACCAGTCGATTCATTAATTCATAAATTTCAAGTTTGGCCCCCACATCAATACCGCGAGTGGGTTCGTCAAAGATGAGAATATCGGTATCTTTACATACCCATCTGGCAATAATAATTTTCTGCTGATTACCGCCACTTAAATTCAGTGCAGCCTGCTCTAAATGTGGTGTTTTAATCCGTAGAGCTTTAACCTGTTCCTCGCTGGTTTTCTGACAACGTTTGCTGTCCACATTGCCATAGCGGTCAGAATATTCAGGATAATTGCCCAACATAATATTACGCTCAACGGACAGTCCTAATGCCAGCCCCTCTTTTTTTCTGTCCTCGGTTAAATAGCTGATACCCTGTTGGATAGCATCAGGAATATCTTTAATTACCGTCACTTTTCCGTTTAGCTTGAGGGTTCCGCCATCAATGGGATCCGCGCCAAAAATCGCCCGCGCCAGCTCGGTACGCCCTGCGCCCATCAGACCGGCAAAGCCCAATATTTCGCCCTGATACAGGGTGAAATCAATGTTGTTCAGTACACCATTGCGAGTCAGACCGCTGACTTCCAACACCGGCTTACGTTGAGCCAAAGGTCCACGGCGAGGATAGATATTGCCGAGGTCCCGCCCAACCATCATGGCAATCAGGTCGCTAATTTTAACCGCATCATAATCTACAGTGGCAATAAACTGACCATCACGCATCACCGTAGCGCGATCGGCTATCAGCGCCAGTTCTTCCAGTCTGTGTGAGATATAAACAATGCCCGTTCCCTGTTCTTTCAGCAAACGGGTCACCTGAAATAAGCTGTCGATTTCCGTTTCCGTCAGTGCCGCCGTCGGTTCATCCATAATAAGGATCTTAGCATTCACCGATATCGCTTTAGCAATCTCAACCATTTGTTGTTGCGCGACGGTCAGATCGGCCACCAGCGTTTCTGGGGAGATATTCAGGTTTAATTTTTGCAAAATATCGATAGCAGCCTGTCGCTGTTGTTTTTCATCCAGACGCCAGCGGTTATTTTTGCAAAACTCCCTGCCAATAAAAATATTTTCTTCTACCGTGAGTTCAGGGAAAAGATTAAATTCCTGGTGAATAATCGTGATACCTGCGCTTTGTGCGCTCAACGGGTTCGCAAAAGAAACAGATTGCCCTTCAAAAATAATATCTCCTTCATCAGGCTGATAAACACCGGATAAAATCTTCATTAACGTAGACTTTCCTGCGCCATTCTCACCCAGCAGCGCATGAACCTCGCCTTTGCGTAAAGCAAAATCCACATTACTCAACGCTAATACGCCGGGAAAACGTTTCGTAATATGACTCATCTGTAAAAATGTTTCAGACATTGCTGCTTTCCTCAATATACAGAAACTGCAATCAGTGAATCAGGCGAAAAAAGGTTGCCAGGAAGCCATCGTCACCGTTAATGCGAATGCTACTTATACGTTCATATGCGTTTTATCAATCATGCTAACTCGAGTTAGCGAAGTGCCTTTTAAAGCTATTTTAGCTACTCAAATTAGCCAAATCATTTGGTTTAAATCTGTGACGCTGAACAAACAATTTATTGCAAATACTTAATTTAAAAGAATTTATACAAAAATATGCGTTCTAGTTTATTTGACACAGATCGAATTTTAACCACTTCTCGTGAAGCCTCTCACAGTTCCACAACAAAAAAGTTGTGCAAAAAACTCTCTAATACCTAAGCTAACTCGAGTTAGCAAAAATGAGTTATTCAGCCAACTGCGACGGTGGTGTTCAACATCCGCTTTTGCAGCACGGCATAAAGTGAGATGAGGAACCTCGAATGAAAAAAAATAGCTTACCGAAAATTGGCATTCGTCCGGTGATTGATGGGCGCCGTATGGGTGTTCGTGAATCGCTCGAAGAGCAAACCATGAATATGGCTAAAGCCACCGCTGCGCTGATCGCTGAGAAACTTCGTCACGCCTGCGGCGCGCAAATTGAATGTGTCATTGCCGACACCTGTATCGCCGGGATGGCGGAATCTGCCGCCTGCGAAGAAAAATTCAGCAGCCTGAATGTGGGCGTGACCATCACAGTGACCCCATGCTGGTGCTACGGTAGCGAAACCATCGACATGGATCCAATGCGGCCGAAAGCTATCTGGGGTTTCAACGGTACAGAACGTCCGGGGGCCGTTTATCTGGCCGCCGCGCTGGCTGCGCATAATCAAAAAGGACTTCCTGCCTTCTCTATTTACGGCCATGATGTACAGGACGCCGGCGACACCACGATCCCTGCCGATGTGGAAGAAAAATTGCTGCGCTTTGCCCGCGCGGGCTTAGCCGTCGCCGGTATGAAAGGCAAAACCTACCTGTCCGTAGGCGGCGTTTCAATGGGTATTGCCGGCTCTATTGTCGATCATAACTTCTTTGAATCCTGGCTGGGAATGAAAGTTCAACCCGTTGATATGACCGAACTGCGTCGTCGCATCGACCAAAAAATCTATGACGAAGCTGAGCTGGAAATGGCGCTGGCATGGGCGGACAAAAACTTCCGCTACGGCGAGGATCAGAACGCGCAGCAATATAAGCGCAATGCAGAACAGAGCCGTGCGGTGCTGAAAGAGAGTCTGCTAATGGCCATGTGCATTCGCGACATGATGCAGGGTAACCAGAAGCTGGCCGACAAAGGTCGGGTTGAAGAGTCGCTGGGATACAACGCGATTGCCGCAGGCTTCCAGGGCCAGCGTCACTGGACCGATCAATATCCGAATGGTGATACCGCCGAAGCGCTGCTCAACAGCTCCTTTGACTGGAATGGCATACGCGAACCGTTCGTTGTCGCCACCGAAAACGACAGCCTGAACGGCGTGGCGATGCTGTTCGGCCATCAACTCACCGGCACGGCGCAGGTCTTTGCCGATGTGCGCACCTACTGGTCGCCAGAAGCGGTGGAGCGTGTCACGGGTAAACCGCTGACCGGCCTTGCTGAGCACGGCATTATTCACCTGATTAACTCCGGCTCGGCAGCACTGGACGGCTCCTGCAAACAGCGCGACGACGCAGGGAAACCGACCATGAAACCGCACTGGGAAATCTCGCAAAAAGAGGTCGATGATTGCCTGGCGGCAACCGAATGGTGTCCGGCTATTCACGAATACTTCCGCGGCGGCGGCTACTCCTCTCGCTTCCTGACCGAGGGCGGCGTGCCGTTCACCATGACTCGCATCAACATCATCAAAGGCCTGGGGCCTGTACTGCAAATCGCCGAAGGCTGGAGCGTGGAATTACCGGAAGATATGCATGACCAGCTCGATGCACGCACTAACTCTACCTGGCCGACCACCTGGTTTGCCCCGCGCTTAACCGGTAAAGGCCCGTTCAGCGATGTCTATTCGGTTATGGCTAACTGGGGTGCAAACCACGGAGTGCTGACGATTGGTCACGTGGGCGCAGACTTTATCACTCTGGCCGCCATGCTGCGTATCCCGGTTTGCATGCACAACGTGGAAGACGAGAAAATTTACCGTCCTTCAGCCTGGGCAGCCCACGGAATGGATACGGAAGGCCAGGATTATCGCGCCTGCCAGAACTACGGTCCGCTGTATAAGCGTTAAACATCGAGCAATTGCCTGATGGTGGCCCTTACGCGTCTTATCAGGCCTACGAAGCGCACGGTTTTGTAGGCTGGATAAGGCGAAGCCGCCATCCGGCAATAGGTAATCTCCCAGGAGCAATTATGAAACAAGAGGTTATCCTGGTCCTCGACTGTGGCGCGACCAACGTGCGGGCCATAGCCGTTGACCGTCAGGGAAAAATTATCGCCCGCGCCTCTACGCCCAACGCCAGTGATATTGCCGCGGAGAACGGTATCTGGCATCAGTGGTCGCTGGAAGCCATTTTGCAACGCTTCGCCGGCTGCTGTCAGCGGCTCTCCACGCAACTGGCCAATTGCCGTATCTGCGGGATCGCCGTCACCACCTTCGGCGTAGACGGTGCGCTGGTCGATCAACACGGCAGGCAGTTATATCCGGTAATCAGTTGGAAGTGCCCACGCACCGCAGCAGTAATGGAAAATATCCATCGCTACATGTCACCGCAGCAGTTGCAGGAAATCTCCGGCGTCGGCGCGTTTAGCTTTAACACGCTGTATAAACTGGTGTGGCTGAAAGAAAACCATCCACAATTACTGGAACAGGCGCACGCCTGGCTGTTTATCTCATCGCTTATCAACCACCGTTTAACCGGCGAGTTCACCACAGATATCACCATGGCGGGCACCAGCCAGATGCTGAACATCCAGCAGCGCGATTTCAGTGATGACATTTTGCAGGCGACCGGCATACCGCGCCGACTGTTTCCACGCCTGGTGGAAGCGGGCGAACAGATTGGGGTACTGCAAAACGAGGCCGCCAGCCAGCTCGGGCTACCAGTGGGTATTCCTGTGATATCTGCCGGGCACGACACGCAGTTTGCGCTCTTTGGCGCAGGAGCTCAGCCAGACGAACCGGTGCTCTCTTCCGGTACATGGGAAATTCTGATGGTACGCAGCGCACAGGTGGACACCTCTCTGCTCAGCCATTATGCGGGTTCCACCTGTGAATTAGACAGTCAGGTCGGGCTGTATAATCCCGGCATGCAGTGGCTGGCTTCCGGCGTGCTTGAATGGGTGCGTAAGCTGTTTTGGACTGCCGAATCGCCCTGGGAGACGCTGATTGACGAAGCCCGGTCCATTCCTGCTGGCGCAGAAGGCGTCAAGATGCACTGCGACCTGCTGACCTCTCAGAATGCGGGTTGGCAAGGGGTTACGCTCAATACCACCCGCGGGCATTTTTATCGCGCCGCACTGGAAGGGCTGACAGAACAGTTGCAGCGGAATTTACACACGCTGGAAAAAATCGGTCATTTCCAGGCCACTGAATTGTTATTGGTTGGCGGGGGAAGCCGTAACGCATTGTGGAACCAGATTAAAGCTAATGTGCTTGGGATCCCTGTCAAAGTGCTGGATGACGCCGAAACCACCGTCGCAGGCGCCGCGATGTTTGCCTGGTCAGGCATTAGGGAATTTCCCTCACCGGAACAGGCCCGTGCACAGGTGCGCTACCAGTACCGTTACTTCTATCCGCAAACCGAATCCGAACTGACAGGAGTCGAGTAACATGCTCAAAACAATATCCCCCTTAATTTCCCCCGACCTGCTGAAGGTGCTGGCTGAAATGGGTCACGGCGATGAGATTATCTTTTCCGATGCTCATTTTCCGGCTCATAGCATGGGACCGCAGGTGATTCGCGCCGACGGCCTGCTGGTCAGCGACCTGCTGCAGGCGATTATTCCGCTTTTTGAACTGGACAGCTACGCCCCACCGCTGGTGATGATGGCCGCTGTAGAAGGCGACGCTCTCGATCCTGACGTCGAGGCTCGCTATCGACAGGCGCTTTCATTGCAGGCCCCCTGTCCAGACATCACGCGTATTGACCGTTATGCCTTTTACGAACGAGCGCAAAAGGCGTTTGCAATCGTTATCACAGGAGAGCGGGCAAAGTACGGGAATATTCTTTTAAAAAAAGGGGTAACGCCGTAATCTCTGGTCAGAATGCCCGTCTGGTACGGGCATTTATCATCAGATGAGGATCTGAACATGAAAGCGGCGCGCCAGCAGGCAATCGTAGATCTGCTTACCCACCACAAAAGCCTGACAACTGAAGCCCTGTCTTTGCAGCTAAACGTTAGCAAAGAGACCATCCGCCGCGATCTCAGTGAATTACAAACCCAGGGCAAGGTGCTACGCAATCACGGGCGGGCCAAGGCTATTCATCGGGAAAATCAGGACAGTGGCGACCCGTTCCATATACGACTAAAAAGCCACTATGCCCACAAAGCAAATATTGCCCGCGAAGCGCTGGCATGGATCGAAGAAGGTATGGTGATAGCTTTAGACGCCAGCTCAACATGCTGGTACCTGGCGCGACAGCTACCGGACATCAACATTCACGTTTTTACCAACAGCCAGCCCATCTGCCAGGAATTGGCTAAACGTGAACACATTCAGCTTATTAGCTCCGGCGGTCGCCTTGAGCGCAAATACGGTTGCTACGTTAATCCCTCGCTTATCTCGCAGCTAAAATCCCTCGATATTGACCTGTTTATTTTTTCCTGCGAAGGGATCGACAGCGACGGTGCGCTCTGGGACTCAAATGCAACCAACGCAGACTTCAAATCCATTCTGCTTAAGCGCGCATCGCAATCTTTATTGTTGATCGATAAAAGTAAATTTAATCGTTCGGGAGGGGCCAGAATTGGGCATCTGGATGATGTGACGCATATTGTTTCAGATACACAGCTGATTGAATCAATCCAGGCCGAATAGGGCGATTTCGCCGCCATCCGACCTGGATTGTAGCCTTATCGCTCGTCGCGACGACCGCCGACGGCCGCCCACAGACGACGTACGTGAACGGTTACTTCTTCACGGTCATGATACAGCTGACGCGCCTGAATTTGGGCATTTACGCCATGTTCATCAAGCTGGGCCTGAATATAAGCCAGGTTCTGTGATACCTCTTCGTAGCGTTTTTTCATCGGCAGCTTGAGGTTGAATATTGTCTCACGACACCAGCCGTTGACCAGCCATTGTGCCATCAGCGCGGCAACCTTCGCCGGCTTCTCCACCATATCGCAGACCATCCACGAAATATTGTTGCGATTCGGACGGTATTTAAATCCGTCTTCACGCAGCCAGGTGACCTGTCCGGTATCCATCAGGCTTTGTGCCATTGGACCGTTATCCACCGAGTAAACCCACATGTTGCGTTTAACCAGCTGATAGGTCCATCCGCCCGGGCAGGCCCCTAAATCCACCGCATACATTCCGTTCGCCAGACGCTCATCCCATTCATCGGCAGGGATAAACACGTGCAGCGCTTCTTCCAGCTTCAGCGTTGAGCGGCTCGGCGCATCGGCCGGGAATTTGAGTCGCGGAATACCCATGTAGAACGGTGAGTTATTGTCAGGCCAGGAATAACCGGTATAACAACAGCCAGGGGCGATAAAGAAAACATGAACCACCGGACGTTTCGGCGTTTCATATTTTGCCAGTACGCCCGCTTCACGCAGCGCCGCGCGCAGCGGTACGGTAAATTTACGGCAGAACTTAACCAGCTCTTTGCTTTCATTGGTGTCGGCGACTTCGACACGCAGATCGCCACCCTTTTCCACCACGCCCTGCAGCATGCCAACGATCGGGGTAATGCGGTCTTCCGGCGGTAAATATTGCAGCAGTTCGCCCACCACAAACATTTGACGGGCAAAAATCAGTGAGCTAAACGGCAGCTCTTTCACTAGCTTTTCGGCATCATCCTGCTGATAGCATTCGAAGATGACGTAACCCGCATTGTCTTTCACGCGGGCAAAACCGAAGATGTCCCGGCGCCCTGCTTTATCCGTAATTTCTGCGGCGCACTCTTTTTCAAAACCCGGGCGACACAACAACACAACCTTATTCATGGCTAACGCCCTTACGTTTCAATCTAATAGCACCCACTAACATCAGCGCCCAGCCCACAAGGAAGCTGAAACCGCCGACGGGGGTAACAAACGCCCACAGGCGTAAATGAGAGAGCGCAAGGCAATACAGGCTGCCGCTAAACAGCACCGTTCCTAATGCCAGAAATACGCTACTCCAGTAAAACCAAATGCTAATGCGTCGCTGCATGGCGACGGCCAGGCCAAAGATAGCCAACGTATGGAACGCTTGATACTCAAGGCCAGTCTGGATCCACCCCATCTCAACGACACCGAGGGTTTTACTCAGAACATGTGCCCCAAAGGCACCCAACGCCACAAAGATAAAGCCACTTACGGCGGCAAAAATCAGCATAAAACGGCTGGTCATGTGAATACCCTACGTAAATTATTGTTCATAACGAAAGCGGAATTTTTCTTGTTCCGTGGCCGCTTTAGCCAAAATCCACTGACGGAAGGCGGCTATTTTACCCAGTTCTGCCTGACTGTCATGACAAACCAGATAAAATGCGTTTTTGCTGACCAGAACATCGTTAAACGGACAGACCAGACGTCCGGCTTCTATTTCGGACTGCGCCATGACGTTATTAGCCAGCGCAATCCCCTGTCCATGGATAGCAGCCTGTAGCACCATGGCGCTATGGCTGAAGATAGGTCCCTGCTGTACGTTGATATGATTCAAGCCAAGCTGGCGCGTATAGGCTTGCCAGTCACGGCGCGACGCATCGTGCAATAATGTGTGTTTAGCCAGATCGTCGGGCGTCTTCAACGGTTTATCACCGGTGAGTAATAGCGGCGAGCAGACCGGCAATAAATATTCTGCGTACAATTTTTCAACGCGCAGACCCGGCCAGTTACCGCGTCCGTAGAAAATCGCCACATCTACATCGTCCGCCAGTTTGTCTTCCTGACGGTCCACCGCCTGGATCCTGACATCGATTCCCGGATAAGCTGAGTTAAAGCTAGAGAGTCTGGGCACCAGCCATTGGATCGCAAAACTGGGCAATAAACTGACGGTAAGTGCACCTTTTGCACTACGTGCCTGAAGTTTACGCGTCGCGTCGGTTAATTGCGAAAAAATCTCTTTGATGTCGAGGAAGTAGCTTTGGCCTTCTTCCGTTAACAGCAAAGATCGATTGCGTCGACGAAACAGCTTCAGCCCCAGGAAATCCTCAAGAGACTTGATTTGATGACTTACTGCGGCCTGCGTCACAAAAAGCTCTTCTGCTGCGCGAGTAAAACTCAAATGACGCGCTGCAGCATCAAAAACACGCAACGCATTTAAAGGTGGTAATCGTTTTGACATGACTTTTAGGCTTTGATGTTAAATGAATTTAACAATTAGCTAACAGGCTGTAACCTATTAGTTTTTTTTATCTGAGCCATTATAAATTGTCCGTTGAGGTTCTACCAGCAAATACCTATAGTGGCGGCACTTCCTGAAGCCGGAACGAAAAGTTTTATCGGAATGCGTGTTCTGGTGGGCTTTTGGCTTACGGTTGTGATGTTGTGTTGTTGTGTTTGCAATTGGTCTGCGATTCAGACCATGGTAGCAAAGCTACCCTTTTTCACTTCCTGTACATTTACCCTGTCTGTCCATAGTGATTAATGTAGCACCGCCAAATTGCGGTGCTTTTTTTTGTCCGACTCTTTGTCGATGGATGACCGGTTAGTTATCCAGTTCTACCATCTCTTTCACGTCAGTGCGGTTAATCTGCTGTTTGTTGCCGTTAGCGTCTTTATACGAAATCATCCCCGTTTCATTATCGGTCTGTGGCTTACCGTCAGCTACGATTGATCGACCATCGTTGGTATGCATCACGTAATTCGAACCGGAACAGGCGCTCAGGGCAAAAGTCAGCATACAGGCAGAGATAATTGCGGCAGTCTTTTTCATCTTCTTCTCCTTAAAGCGATTTATGCTATTAAAAACACACTCCGTAACAGGCAAAATTGCTCGCCTAACGCTATTTAGCATAAGACACTGAGCGGGCTTTGCCAGGATATCCAGAGTATTCCGATGGTTAGCGCAACCCTTGTATCAATGCCCTTTTTGCGCCACGATCTGTTTACTGAACTGAGGAATACCATGAACGCTTTTAACCCCGCGCAGTTTCGCGCACAATTTCCCGCACTCAACGATGCTGGCGTCTATCTCGACAGCGCTGCTACGGCGCTGAAGCCACAGGCGGTGATTGAGGCTACCCACCAGTTTTATAGCCTGAGCGCCGGAAACGTCCATCGCAGCCAGTTTGCTGAAGCCCAGCGCCTGACCGCACGCTATGAAGCCGCGCGGGAAAAAGTCGCAAGCCTGATTAATGCGCCGGATGACAAAACCATCGTCTGGACCCGCGGCACAACGGAAGCGATCAACATGGTTGCTCAAAGCTATGCGCGTCCACGCCTTCAGCCGGGTGATGAGATTATCGTTAGCGCAGCGGAACATCACGCCAACCTCGTGCCCTGGCTGATGGTCGCGGAGCAAACGGGGGCTAAGGTCGTCAAACTCCCACTCACCCCCGATTTATTGCCAGACGTTGAGCGCCTCACGCAACTCATTACCCCGCGCAGCCGCATTCTGGCACTCGGGCAAATGTCGAACGTCACCGGTGGCTGCCCGGATCTGGCCCGCGCCATCACGCTCGCCCATGCGGCTGGCATGGTGGTGATGGTTGATGGTGCCCAGGGGATTGTCCATTTTCCTGCCGACGTACAACAGTTAGATATTGATTTCTATGCGTTCTCGGGCCACAAGCTGTATGGTCCAACCGGCATTGGCGTGCTGTACGGTAAGCCTGGATTACTGGAAGCTATGTCACCGTGGCTCGGCGGCGGAAAGATGATTAGCGAAGTCAGCTTCGACGGTTTCACCACCCAGGCAGCCCCATGGAAGCTGGAGGCCGGTACGCCTAACGTTGCTGGCGTTATCGGGCTAAGCGCAGCGCTCGAATGGCTGGCGGACGTCGACGTTGCACAGGCCGAAAACTGGAGCCGGGGTCTGGCGACGCTGGCAGAAGATGCGCTGGCGAAACGCCCCGGCTTTCGGTCCTTCCGCTGCCAGGATTCCAGTCTGTTAGCCTTTGATTTCTCGGGTGTTCATCACAGCGATATGGTTACGCTATTGGCCGAATATGGCATTGCGCTGCGCGCGGGGCAACACTGCGCGCAACCGCTACTGGCAGAACTGGGCGTATCCGGGACACTACGCGCCTCATTTGCCCCTTATAATACACAAAGCGATGTGGATGCGTTGGTCGCAGCCGTCGACCGCGCGCTGGAAATATTGGTGGATTAATGACAAGCCCTCTGTTCGCCGGACACCCGTTTGGCACAACCGTAACCGAAGAGACGTTACGCAATACCTTTATCCCGCTCACTCAGTGGGAAGATAAATATCGTCAGCTGATACTGCTGGGTAAGCAGTTGCCGGCACTTCCGGATGCGCTAAAAGCACAGGCCAAAGAAATCGCGGGTTGTGAAAACCGCGTCTGGCTGGGGCATACTCTTCATGAGAATGGCACTCTGCATTTCTTTGGTGACAGCGAAGGTCGAATAGTACGCGGGCTGTTGGCGGTATTACTCACCGCGGTCGAAGGTAAAACGGCCGCCGAGTTACTGGCGCATTCACCAATGGAATTATTTGACGAGCTGGGTTTACGCGCGCAGCTCAGCGCCTCGCGTAGCCAGGGGCTACATGCTCTTAACGAGGCAATTATCGAGGCTGCCCAGAAAGCCGGATGACGGCGCTGATGTATCTTATCCGGCCTACAACACCGCACAAACCGTAGGTCGGATAAGCATAGCGCCATCCGACACAATCAGGGCTGGCGCGCCGCTTTGGCCATCATCTTCTTCAGCGCATGGGAGACGGCAACAAAACCAAAGGTGGCGGTCACCATCGTGGCCGCGCCAAACCCGGATGCGCAATCCATACGTTTCGGCCCTTCCGCCGTCGCTTTCATCGCACATACCGAGCCATCTGCCTGCGGGTACACCAGCGCTTCGGTCGAGAACACACAGTCCACGCCCAGCTTGCCTTTGCTGTTTTTCACCACGCCAAAATCGCTTTTCAGCCGTTCACGTAGCTTGGCCGCCAACGGATCCTGGATGGTTTTTGCCAAATCAACGACCTGAATCTGCGTAGGATCTATCTGTCCGCCCGCACCACCGGTGGTCACCAGCGGAATTTTGTTACGCCGACAGTACGCGATCAGCGCCGCTTTTGGACGCACGCTATCAATCGCATCAATGACATACGAAAATCCTGCACTCATATATTCAGCAACGTTATCCGGCGTGACAAAATCATCGACCACGTTCACCCGGCACTCCGGGTTAATCTGGCGGATACGTTCAGCCATCACTTCAGCTTTTGCCAGGCCGACGTTATCGCGTAAAGCATGGATCTGGCGGTTAGTATTGGTGACACACACATCATCCATATCGATGAGCGTGATGGCGCCAATGCCGGTTCGTGCCAGCGCTTCCGCCGCCCATGACCCCACTCCGCCAATCCCAACCACGCAAACGTGCGATTGAGCAAACAGTTGCAGCGCATTTTCGCCATACAGACGCGCCGTACCGCCAAAACGCTGACGCCAGGCATCACTTATAACCACAGACATAACACCTCAAATTCATTAATACTACGCAGTATGGCTGCCGGATGGCGCTTCGCTTATCCGGCCTACGCGCTAATTTGTAGGCCTGATAAGGCTAGCCGCCATCAGGCAACTAGCCGCTAAATACGTTACCCGCACCCGGCGCGGTTTTCAGCACCCACACGCGTCCGTAGTGATTATACCACCCGGCACGGTGTCCGGCGTCTGCGCCAATACCCTGATAGATGTCGAAGTGCTGTCCTTTTATCGCCCCGCCCACATCCAACGCCACCATCAGACGCAGTTCATACTGGCCGGTAAACTTGCCGTTATTGTCCAGTAACGGGACTTCCGCCAGTAACGTTGTGCCCGCAGGAATGATACTGCGGTCAGAAGCCACGGATGCGCGGCCAATCAACGGTACCGCGCTGGCCCCTTTCACCGGAGCAAAAGATTGTGGTTTAAAGAAGACAAACGATGGGTTCTGCTCCAGCAGCTCACGCACTTCGGCTTCGCTGTGCGTTTCACCCCAATGACGAATAGCCTGCATCGACATATCTTCTTTTTTCACTTCGCCACGGTCGATAAGCACTTTACCGATACTGCGATAGGCGTGGCCGTTTTTCCCGGAATAGCTAAAGAAGTTGAGCGGGCTGCCATCGCCAAAATCGATGTAACCACTGCCCTGAACATCCATAATGAAGTTATCCATCAGGGAGTTGCTGTATGCCAGAATATAATTGTCGCTTAGCGCGCCCGCGTAGATCTCGGCACGGGATGGTAAGCGCCCACGTTTTGGCGGCATACGATAGATAGGATACTGAAACTCGCCCAGGCGCGTATGCCGCGCCTGGATAACCGGCGTGTAGTAACCGGTAAACTGGACGTTACCGTAGTTGTCCGCCCCTTCCATTTGCCAGGCATCAATACCAAACTGACGCATACTGCGCGTATCACCGCCCGCGCGTAACCATTGCTGGATAGCGTTGTAGACGTTGCTCTGGTTACCGTACAAACGTGGCGAAGCGCTGCGAATTTGATTAACCTGCTCGGCGAAATCACCGGCATTGATTGGTGCGCCAACCGCATCAGGCTGGTTCACCAGTGAGAAAGGCTGGGTAAATTTCCCGTCTTTATACTGCTGCCCACGATCGGTGGGTTTTGAGGAACACGCGGCGAGCATCGCGACTACTGCTCCCGCCAGAAGATATTTTGCCCAACGTCCTTTCATTGTTCTCGTCTTATGTTGCCTGAATGCGAGACGAAGATAACAAACCCCCGAACCTAATGAAATGCGTATACATACCCGAACGCAAATTTTGAGCAAAAAATAATCCAGAATGCGTTGTTTTTGTTCATTTTCACCCTAAAAACGTGATCAAGGTGAAAAAAGGGTTGCATGAAAATGCGAGCAGAGTATAGTGCGCATCCACGGACGCGGGGTGGAGCAGCCTGGTAGCTCGTCGGGCTCATAACCCGAAGGTCGTCAGTTCAAATCTGGCCCCCGCAACCAATTAAAATCAGAAGCAGTAACGTTACTCGATGGAAGAGTAATGACGGACGCGGGGTGGAGCAGCCTGGTAGCTCGTCGGGCTCATAACCCGAAGGTCGTCGGTTCAAATCCGGCCCCCGCAACCAATACAATCTGATACAAGTTTACTCGATGAAGAGTAAAGACGGACGCGGGGTGGAGCAGCCTGGTAGCTCGTCGGGCTCATAACCCGAAGGTCGTCGGTTCAAATCCGGCCCCCGCAACCAACATTATGAACACCCTGACGGGTGTTTTTTTGTATCTGCGGTCCGTAAAAAAAGCGCTTTTCAGCGCTTTTTTGTTATCCCCTTCTCGCCAGCGTCGCCCCATCGGCAAAATAGGCTTTAATCCCTGCCAGAATCGACTCTGCAACTTCCTGCTGGAAGGTCGCCGTTTTGAGTTTGCGCTCTTCCTCAACGTTACTGATAAATGCCGTTTCGACCAGAATGGACGGGATATCCGGCGCTTTTAGTACCGCAAACCCGGCCTGTTCAACTTGGTTCTTATGCAGGTTGTTGATTTTACCAAGCTTATTCAATACCGCTTTACCAAACTTCAGGCTGTCGGCGATGGTCAGCGACTGCACCATGTCAAACATGGTGTGGTCGACGTAACGGTCACCGCTCTTACTGACGCCACCAATGAGATCCGAGGCGTTCTGGGTCTGCGCCAGATATTTCGCTGCGGTACTGGTCGCGCCTTTGGTCGAGAGCGCAAACACCGAAGAACCGCTGGGTTGTCGACTGGTAAAGGCATCGGCGTGAATAGAGACAAACAGGTCTGCACGCTGCTTCTGCGCTTTCGCCACGCGGACTTTAAGCGGAATGAAAATATCTTCATTTCGTGTCATAAAGACCTTCATGTTGCCCTCTTTCTCTATGAGGGCTCGCAGACGGCGGGCAATCTGCAGTACCACATCTTTTTCACGCGTCTTGTATTTCCCCACCGCACCGGAGTCTTCCCCGCCGTGGCCCGGATCCAACATAATGACAATGGGGCGATCGCGTCCCGCTTTGCCCGGCTGTGGGCCACTCTGCGCAGGCGGTACCTGTTTATCCAGATCGCCCCTGTTGTAATCTTCCAGCAATGCCAGCAGCGGATCCTGAACATCCTGGGCATTTGCGGGATAGAGATCCATCACCAGACGTTCTTTAAAGCCCGCCACCGGTGCCAGGGCAAAAAGTTGCGGCTTCACATTCTGTTTCAGCTCGAACACCATCCGCACGGTCTTTGGATCAAACTGGCCAACGCGCGCCGACTTAATATACGGATCGTCAGGACGAATCTGCGCTCCCATGCCCTTGAGCACCGAATTCAGATTAACGTCTTCAATATCCACAACCACACGCTCAGGATTACTCAGGGCAAACTGTTTGTATTTCAGCAGACGGTTAGATTCTACCGTGACGCGGGTATAGCTGGACGCAGGCCAGATACGTACGGCAACGACCTGACTCGCGGCAGCCAGACCCACCTGGCTGACGCTTAAAAGCCACATAGCACCCGCACCTTTCAGTAAACGGCGGCGACTGATTGCTGAGTTGGATCCCGACATGCTTCTCCCGAGCAAAAGAAATCTGTAATGAGTAATACGTAAAACGTCCGAATTGACCGGAAACTTTAGCGAATGACGCATAATCTGTCATCTATAAAAGGGTAAACATTCTTTTTATATTCACGGTATTACTGATAAAAATCTTCAGCATGGGTAAAAATTACGCTTGCGCACAGAACCAAAACAGAATAAAAATACACAAATTACGAATAATCATGCAATGAGGGTGTGCCGTGGTGAAGGAGCGTAGAACCGAACTGGTACAGGGATTCCGCCATTCTGTTCCCTATATCAATACCCATCGGGGAAAAACGTTTGTCATTATGCTGGGCGGTGAAGCCATCGAGCATGAAAACTTTTCCAGTATCGTCAATGACATTGGTCTTCTTCATAGCCTCGGCATCCGCCTGGTCGTGGTCTATGGCGCTCGACCGCAGATTGATGCCAATCTTGCGGCGCATCATCATGAGCCGGTGTACCACAAAAACACGCGCGTCACCGATGCGAAAACGCTGGAGCTGGTCAAACAGGCTGCGGGGCTACTTCAGCTTGATATTACCGCCCGCCTGTCGATGAGCCTGAATAATACGCCATTGCAGGGTGCACACATCAATGTGGTCAGCGGTAATTTTATTATCTCCCAGCCGCTGGGCGTTGATGACGGCGTAGATTACTGCCATAGCGGGCGTATTCGTCGCATCGATGAAGATGCCATTCACCGCCAGTTAGATAGCGGCGCGATTGTGTTGATGGGCCCGGTCGCCGTTTCCGTCACTGGTGAGAGCTTTAATCTGACGTCAGAAGAGGTCGCCACGCAGCTGGCTATCAAACTGAAGGCAGAGAAAATGATCGGTTTTTGCTCGTCTCAGGGTGTCATCAACGATGATGGCGATATTATTTCCGAGTTGTTTCCTAACGAAGCTCAGGCTCGCGTTGAGTTGCAGGAAGAGAAAGGCGATTACAGCTCCGGTACGGTGCGCTTCCTGCGCGGAGCAGTGAAAGCCTGTCGCAGTGGCGTACGCCGCTGCCATCTGATCAGCTATCAGGAAGATGGTGCATTGCTGCAAGAACTGTTCTCCCGCGACGGCATCGGTACGCAGATCGTGATGGAAAGCGCCGAGCAGATCCGTCGCGCTACCATTAACGATATCGGCGGGATTCTGGAGCTTATCCGTCCGCTGGAACAGCAAGGTATTCTGGTCCGCCGCTCGCGCGAGCAGTTGGAAATGGAGATCGACAAATTCACGATTATTCAGCGTGATAACCTGACTATCGCCTGTGCCGCTCTGTACCCTTTCCCGGAAGAGAGAATTGGCGAAATGGCATGCGTAGCGGTACATCCGGACTACCGTAGCTCGTCGCGCGGGGAAGTGTTGCTGGAACGGATCGCCGCGCAGGCCCGGCAAATGGGGCTGAGCAAGCTGTTCGTGCTGACCACGCGCAGCATTCACTGGTTTCAGGAGCGAGGCTTCACGCCGGTAGATATCGACCTGCTGCCGGAAAGCAAAAAAGAGATGTACAACTATCAGCGGCGGTCAAAAGTGCTGATGGCGGATTTGGCATAGGAGTAGTTGCCGGATGCGGCATAAAGTTCGCTGGCACATCTTTGGTATGCAGATCGTAGGCCTGATCAGACGCGATAGCGTCGCCATCAGGCACACAGCCGGATGGCGCTGACGCTTATCCGGCCTACATCATGCCATCATTAAACAACGCCGACAATCCGCTGCGGCGTTCGGTTCGGGTGGCAATGGCGCCACTCAATATCCGCTCATCGGCATACAGCGACAAACGACGGCGTGCGCGGGTAACGGCGGTATAGACCAGCTCGCGAGTCACCACAGGTGAATGCTGGTTGGGTAAAATCAACGCCGCGTGGTCAAACTCAGATCCCTGCGATTTGTGCACCGTCATTGCCCAGGTGGTTTCATGTTCAGGCAAGCGGCTGGGCTGGACCGATTTGATAGAACCGCCCGGCAGCGCAAACCACACCCTCAGACCCTGCCCACGATCCAGGGCAATGCCAATATCACCGTTAAATAATCCCAGCGAACTGTCATTGCGCGCGATCATCACTGGCCTTCCCTCATACCAGCGGCTATGCGTCGAACGGTGAATTTTGCGTTTTTGCGCCATCACCTGCTCAATGCGTTCATTCAAACCACCCACGCCAAACGGTCCTTCCCGCAGGGCACACAATAGCTGATACTCATTGAAGGCCTGAATGACAGCATCCGGCTCGGCGCGCTCGCGCAGTAAATCCAGATAGTGACCATAACCCGCCAGCGCTTCCTCCAGCATCGCAGCGTAATCTTCGCTGCTGTGCAGAGCGCGTTTTTCGATGTCGCCAAATCCCTGCTGGAAGACCGTTTTTATCGCGGCTTTGTCACCACGATTAATCGCCGCAGCCAACTGACCGATTCCGGAATCGCTACCGAAACGGTAGCTCTTTTGCAGCAGGCACAAACTGTCGCGCAGAGCAGCCGCCTGAGTTCCCGAACCAGCTGGAATAGTGGTTTCAGTCAGGCGACTAAGCTGGCGGGCACGCTCCGGGGTAAAACCATCACCGACGAAAGCACAGATATCCCCCAGTACCGCCCCCGCTTCAACAGAAGCGAGCTGGTCGCGATCGCCCAGAAAAATCACCCGCCCGTGTGGCGGTAGCGCATCGATAAGGCGCGACATCATCGGCAAATCGATCATCGAGGCTTCATCCACTACCAGCACGTCAAGATGCAGCGGGTTTCCTGCATGATGCCGCAAGCGTTGGCTACCAGGCTGAGCGCCTAATAATCGATGCAGCGTACTGGCATCATCGGGAATGCGCTTCTTTTGCTCATCGGTCAGCGGCAGTTCACGCAACGCCGCGCCCAGCGAGGCGGTCAGACGTGCTGCTGCTTTTCCCGTGGGCGCCGCCAGACGAATACGACAGCGTTCACCGTCCGCCATCTGAATCAACGCCGCCAGAAGCCTCGCCACCGTTGTTGTTTTTCCGGTCCCCGGTCCGCCGGAGATCACCGATATACGACGGGTAAGCGCGACAGCAGCGGCCACTTTTTGCCAGTTAACGCCTTCAACGGGCGGAAACAGCGCTGCCAGCGTGTGAGTCAGCCGTTGTTCATCCACCTCAATGGCGTAGTTAACTTCGCCGAAAAAGCGCGCCACCGCGCGTTCGTTATGCCACATCCGGTTCAGATACAAACGATCGCCGTACAGCACCAGCGGTGTGGGCTGCTCGCCACGGCTTACCGCCCCGGAGGCCAGCAGGCATTCCGCCCAGTCTTCGGGCTCTCCCGCTTCAGCGAGCCAGGCGCTTAACAGAGGATGGGCGTCCTCACTTCGGGATAGACGCGAAAGCGGTAAGCAGACGTGCCCTTCTCCTGCTTCACGGCTGAGCAACGCCGCTGCCAGCGCAACGGCAGGGTTATCATTTCCGGCAACCGCCAGCGCGAACTGGGCATCCAGAGGGCGGAGCTGCTTTTGCTCAACGGCTTCCAGTAATCGTTTCTGGATTGTCATGACATCTCCTCCAGCGGCACACCGGCAAACAACTCGTCCATCAAAGCGATTAACTCTCCGTCAGGTCGGGTCGCATAAATTCCCTGCTGCGGATTTTCACGGTCAACGCCACGCAGGAAGAGATAGATAACTCCGCCAAAATGGCGTTCATAATCGTAATCAGCAATGCGATGGCGCAAGTAGCGATGCAACGCCAGGGTATAAAGTTGATACTGCAGGTCGTAGCGATGCGCCTGCATGGCAGAGGCCATCGCCTGCTGCGTATAGGCGGAGCTGTCTTCACCCAGCCAGTTCGATTTGTAATCGAGCAGGTAATAGCGCCCCTGATGGCGGAATACCAGGTCAATAAAGCCTTTTAGCATGCCGCACACCTGCATAAAGTCCAACGCAGGGCACCCCGCCGAGAGCGGATCGTACTGACGAATCAACGCATCAAGTTGGCTGGCCATCAGCGGCTGCGAAATCGGCAGATAAAACTCCATCTCCACCTGTTTTTCTCGCGCGGAAAGCTGACTCAAACTCACGCCCGTCTCGTTGAGAGGTGCCTGCAAAATGGCGTCCAGCCATTCGGTCAAAACCGGCGTCCAGTGCGCGTCATAACCGCCCAACGCCAGTTGCTCCTCGACCCAATGCGGATCCACCGGTTGCGTAAAATCGAGATTTTCAAACAGGCTATGCAAGAACGTACCCGGCGAAGCGCCGCGCGGGAACTGATGCGGTGTGAGTCCTGATTCTTCAATAACCTCACCGACGCCTGCGGCATCGATATCCAGTCGAGGGATCAGATCCTGCGCAATACCATGTCCACGCTGTTGCAGACCGGAATAACTGGTCACGCGCCAGCTATCGCCGGGCGTACGCTGCAGTATTTTTGCACTCAGTTCACTGCTAACAGACTGCGCAACCTGCCAGGGTTCGCCGTCAGGCTGCGCGGGAATCTGGCAGGCAATATCGTCGCAGCACAGCGCTTCAATCGCGCCACGCAGACCCGCGGCATCCATCGGCTCGCCTTTTTGCAACAGGCGACCAAGGGCGCTCTGATGCACATCGGTATCCCCTTTTTTATCGCCCCGACGTCGTACCAACGGCGCAACACCAAGGCTGCAGTGCCATACCGAACGGGTTAGCGCGACATACAGCAAACGCAGGTCTTCCGCCAGACGTTCCGCTTCTGCCAGCTCAACGCTCTCCTCGGCATCGCTGAGATCCAGCACCGCTTCAAAGGAGCTGCGATCGTGGTAGAAAGCCTGATCCTGGACGCGGAAATTGGTGATAAATGGCAGCCAGACCAGCGGATATTCCAGCCCTTTCGATTTATGGATGGTGACGATTTTAACCAAATGCTTGTCGCTTTCGAGCCTGAGCTGCTGACTGGACGCATTGCTGTCGGGTTCAAGAATATGCTGGGACAACCAGCGCACCAGCGCATGCTCGCTTTCCAGCTGCAAGCCCGCTTCCTGCAACAGTTCGCTGATATGTAAAATGTCGGTCAGTCGACGTTCACCCCCCGCCGTCGCCAGCAGGTTCTCCGCAATCTGGCGCGCAGCCATCAGCGCGCGCAGCATCGGCATCACGCCGCGTTTATGCCAGATCTGACGATAACCATCGAACTCCTCGACCACCGCATCCCAGGCATTTTCGTCATTATTTAACGCTTCAAGATCCTGCGCATTCAGCCCCATCATTGAGGTCGCCAGCGCGCTACGCAGCGTGTTCTCACGCTCCGGCGTCATCACCGCCTGCAGCACCCACAGCAACTCCTGCGCTTCCAGCGTTTCAAATACGCTGTCACGGTTAGAGAGGTAGACGGAGGGAATGGCCAGTTGCGTCAGCGCATCGCGGACCAGCGCCGCCTCCTGGCGGCTACGTACCAGTACGCTGATGTCCGACGCGCGTACCGGGCTGGAGGCTTTGCCACTGACCAGTTGCGCAGCGCCAGAATGCCCGGCCTTAAGCCAGTCGCGAATTTGCATGGCGCACACCTGCGCCATGTAGTTCTGATAGTCGCCTACGCCACAGCTTTCCCCTTCCATCAGCCACATACTCATGGCTGGCTGCGTTTCACCGTGTAAAACAAACTGAAGCGACTGGTTTTTTTCTGCGAATTTTACCGGACTGAAGGGGATTTCGCGGAACATAAAGGCGTCGTCCATCTGGCTGAAAAGCGTATTCACGCTATTGACCATGCCAGGGGCCGAACGCCAGTTAGTATCGAGCGTATAGTGTGCGCTGACTTCGCTGCGCGCCTTCATATAGGTGAAGATATCCGCGCCGCGAAACGCGTAAATCGCCTGTTTTGGATCGCCAATCAGCAGAAGTGCGGTATCCGGCTGATGCTGCCAGATCCGACGAAAAATACGGTACTGCTGCGGATCGGTATCCTGGAATTCATCGATCATGGCAACCGGAAAACGGGTGCGAATAGCCGTCGCCAGCGCATCGCCGCTTTCACTGCGCAACGCTGCATCCAGACGGCTGAGCATATCGTCAAAACCCAGCTCGCCGCGGCGGCGTTTCTCCTCGGCAACCGCCGCGCGGATCTCCGCCAGCGCCCGGGTGATCACCAGATCGCGCAGGGTTAACGGTTCGCTAAGCAGTTCATCAATAGCGACGAAAAGCGGGTGCTGAGGAGTTATCCCGCCCGCTTTGGTTCGCTCTTCTAAAAAGCGCTGGGAGAATTTCTCCAACGCATCAGGCAGCTGATAGCTTTGAGTTTCTTCCTGCGCCCACGCGCTGATCTTTTCGATCCACTTACCCTGGTTAGCGCGATTAAATTTACGCCGATCGATCCCGGAGGCTTCCAGCAGACCATCCAGCTCATCAACAGAATCACGCCATTGCTGCTTGATCTGGTTAATGCGTGCAAGAATTTGTTCATGCCGGGAGGCCAGTGTTTCGTCATCGGGCGGAGGAGCCTTGATAACCGGTGCTTCCCCTTGCAGATAGCGATCGATATCTCTCAGCAGCGCCTGCGGTCCTTTCCACGTTTCAAAAACCACCTGCGCAATGTCGCGGGGCAGCGGGTAGCAGTGCCGACGCCAGAAGTCCGCGCAGGCCTGATAGCGCAGCAGCGATTCATCTTCTATCAGTTGCTGTTCGAACAGCATGCCAGACTCAAAGGCGTTAAGGCTGAGCATACGCTGACAAAAACCGTGGATGGTAAACACCGCCGCTTCATCCATCTGTCTTTCAGCCAATAACAGCCACTGAGAGGCCTGTTTTTTATCGGCAATTTCATCTAACAAACGGGCATATAGCGGGTTGTCGGTGGTTTCACGCAGGCAGGCAATTCGCAGTTCATGAATGTTGCTACGAATTCGACCGCGCAACTCTTCGGTAGCCGCCTCAGTGAAGGTGACTACCAGCAGTTCTTCGACGGTCAGAGGACGAGGAAAGGCGGCAGAGCCGCCCAGTCCAAGCAGTAAACGTAAATACAGGGCGGCGATGGTAAAGGTTTTACCGGTGCCCGCAGAGGCTTCAATCAGACGCTCGCCCGTCAGGGGCAAACGCAGTGGATCAAGGGACTCAGCGGCATCATTCATTCTTATCACTCATCAGGGGTAAGGTTTGCTGCAACGCGCTGACGGTCTGCCACACTTTCCAGCCTTCCGGGTGCACATATTCTGCTTGCCCGTTCTGACTGCCGGAAACCTGTGACAATATCGCCATGCCTTGCGGCTCAACCACCGCCTGATGGAAGAAGTCGGCAAGTTTTTGCGGCGTCAGCAGTTTAATCTGAGCCACTATTTTATCACGTGAATCGAAGCGCATATTGCCGCGATCAAAATCTTTGCTTAACTGTGAGGCTTCTGCCCCCAGCGTTTGCGGCGCCTGCAGCATTTGCGCAATAATCGCCTGCTGAATTTGCGCGAACTCTTCAGGTTTCATCGCCCGCAGCTTCGCTTCCGCCGTCGGGAAGAACGCTTTATAACGCTCCCAGAGGTAAGACGGCTGCTTATCACTGCTTTGCAGCAGGAACCCCATTCCCCACTGACGGCCAACGCTCATCGGGAAAGCAAATACGGCGTAACCTAACTGTTCTTCAGTACGCAGTTGATTGTAGAACCACGGCTGAACAATCTGCCCCAACATGGCGCTGTAGGCTGAACTGGCGTATTCATCGTATCCGGTTGGCACAAATACCGCCGCCAGTGCTGAATCCGTGCTGCTGCCTGCTTTTTCAAAGATGACGGACTGCTTCTTGTCCACAACCACATCTTTGTTGCGACACCACTGTGACCCGTTCGCACCAAGCTGTTTTTGGATATCCCGCGCCATGCTCGTTGTCTGAGCTTCGCTCATATTACCAATGACCAGGAATTCAGGTCGCGCACCAGTTTTTAAGGCGTCGCGGTAGGTCATCACCTCTTTCAGGGTGATGGAAGGCAGCAACTGACGGCGCTCATCACGTGAAAAATAAGGCACCTGAGAAAGCATCTGCACCGGCATAATAGCCTGATCGTAGGCTTTACCCTTTTCTGCGGAATCCATCATCTGGGCATACCAGGATTTCGCCTGTTCCAATTGTTCATCCGTTGAGGTATAGCTGAAATAGCCGCTCAGCAGCGCCTGATAAAGCTGCGGCAAACGTTGGGTGTAGCCGTTGGCGTTAAGCATCAACCCATTGTTAGCGTTGGTAGAGAAACCAATTCCACCTACCGATGCCTGGTTACTTAACTGATCGAGCGCAATCCCCGCCAGATAATCGTTAAGTGCGAATAAGACCTGGTTGCGGGCGCTGTCCATGGCTTTCGGGTTACGCAGGATCACGCTGACGTCAGCCTTCGGCTCGCTGGCAAAATACTGGCTCGGGGCATACACCACGCGTAAATCCGGCTCATCAACAATCAGCTCCGGATGAGCGTATTTTTTATCCGTCTTAATCAGCGTGAAATCATCCGGAATGTAGGGGTTCACCTCCGGTAACGACAGCGCAATGCCCTGTGCTTTTTGCTGCCAGTCGGCAAAGGTTTTGTCGCTGATTTTATCCACCTGGTAAGGCGCATCGACAAAATAAGCGGTTTTATTATGCGGCTCTTTCGCGCTGATATACCAGATACGTGCATTCTGCGGCGTCATCATTGCCAGACGTTGCTCAACAGCTTTCGCATCGTACTGGTCAGCAATATTCACCGCATCCAGCGTATGCTCGACGGGAACGCGGATCATGGTATCAGCCAGCCATTCCACGTAGTCCATATCACGGGTGATGGAGGGATAACGGAAATCGAGATCCAGCACATGCGCCAGCTCGTCAAAATAGCGTTTATCGACGCCTTTCTCGCGTAACAAATTGAGGTAGCTAAAGATTGCCGCGACAACTTCATCGCGATTCGCCAGCCCCTTGTCGGTTAACGTCGCGGAAATGGCTAACACGCCGCTGTTCCCGTTGACCACCGGATCGGAGTCTGCGCGAATACCTTCAACCAGACCCTGCTTTTGCAGCCAGTCAGACAATGTGCCCGGACTACGATTGCCAATCAGGTAGGTCACCAGCTCATCGGTTTTACTGCGGAACTGCGCGCTGTTGTTATCGATACGAAACTCGACGCGCAATACTTTACGCGGCATTGCCGGAACATAGTGGATGATGATGCCCTTTTGCGCGTCAGTGACGACCGGTACGGTAATTTCAGGCTTTTCGATATTTCTGTTCGGCACGCGCCCAAAGGTGTCAGCCGCTATCCGCGCCAGCTCTGGCAGCGGTTTATTGCTATAAATCACCGCCTTCATCAGGTTCGCGGAGTAGTACTTTTCATGAAATTTTTGTAACGCCTGTACCACCGGGTTGCCCGGTTTGTCACTTAATGTCTCTAGATTCCCGCCAGAGAAACGCGAGCCAGGGTGCGCCGGGTTGATAGTCTCAGCGCTCACCTGCGCCATACGCATCCCGTCTCGGGTACGCGCCAGCGTCAGCTCGGAGTTAACCGCGTTACGCTCACGGTCGGCATATTTTTTATCCAACAATGGATCGGCAATAGCATCCGCCAGGCGATCCACCGCCCCCACCAACGCGTCGTTTTCGACTTCAAGATAGAAGGCCGTACGATAAGGCGCAGTGCTGGCATTGTGGCTACCGCCGTGCATTTTCAGAAATTCAGCCAGGCTGTCCGGCTGCGGATATTTTTTCGAGCCCATCAGGCACATGTGTTCGAGATAGTGCGCCAGCCCCTGATGATCGTCCGGATCTTCCAGCGAGCCCACGGGAACCACCAGTGCAGAAAGGGATTTCACGGCCTGAGGATCGGATACCAGCAGCACAACCATGCCGTTATCAAGGCGCACGGCCTGATACTGACGGGTATCTTTATCGCTTTTACGGATGGTTTCAGCTAAAGGCTGCCAACCGGTATCTGCCTGACTTACGGGAACCCAAAGGGCGACGAACAACAGTAATGCGCTGAACCAGGTGCTGCGGGGCATTCACAAACCTCATCATTAACGTATTCACCTGTTCACTACAAACCACGCATAAATACATGGTCTGAACAGGGCAAGACTATGTGCTGAACGAGCCAGCATCTTCTCTTTGTAAGAATCAGTCCGTGACAGAATGCGCATCATAGTGGAAGCTATCGAATTGCGCAATTTTTATACAGCCATCATGACTGATTGAAGCGAAAAATCGGTAACAGGTAGCGTTGAGACTGTAAAACAATAGTCTCCAGCGTATCAGCATCCAGTTGACGCCAAAGACGCTGATACCAGATATCATCACCTTCGCCACGTACTATCATGTTGCCTTCATAGGCTTGCAGAAACTTACTGCGCGCTTTTTGCAACGTTGCATCGTCATCTAACATGGCATCATTTGCGGCGTCATAACAGGTTTTTATCCATGCACCGCCGCTTTCGGGCAATACCAGCAATGGTGACGACATGCCTTCCCGATACCCCTCAATGAGTTGCGACAGATACAGCAACGCCTGTTCTGCATCCAGCGGCGGAAAACGCCATTCCCCGTCTTTACGCAGGAATAATCGGCTCTCTCCCGTACCGCCACTCGCACAATAGACAAGATGTTCCAGCCAAAGTTGCACGCCCTGCGCAATGCTGATCAAAGATGGGCGCCAGCGCAACAAACCGTCCTCTTGTACCTGCGGCAACCAACCGGTGATTTGTACGCCGTTACAGTTAAGATCGATTTCCATGCTCTGACAGGGCTGACGACAGGCGATAATACGCTCAGCCAGCGACTGCATCTCCTGACGCTGCGTATCCCACAGAATTTCGCCAAACGGCCCATAGGGTAGCGTGCCCGCCGCGCGAAAACGGCGGAACAGTCGTTCAGCGTCGTTCTCTTCAACCAGTGTATTAAGCAATTGCTGATTAAGCTGATAGCGGGTTAATCCTTCAAGGGTGAAAGGCTCCGTGTCCGGGATCTCACTCTCTTCAGAGCGGAAGTTGACCCTCAGACGCATCTGGAAAAAGGCGCGTACCGGATGTGCCCAAAATCGCTGCAGTGTTTCCAGCGTTAGCGTTTCTGGCATTTCAAAAGGAAGAGGCTGCACAAAATCCGTGTGCGCTTTTCCTGACAGGCTCGCCGCAGGTAGCCATTCCCGGGCATAGCTTTGCTGTTCGCCTGGTAGATAGTTTTGCGCATCAAAGGGCATACGGGTATGCAAACGGGTAATGTGCGCTTTTACCCTTGTCTCGCTTTGATCGCAGGTCAACAATTCGTCACCCGGCAGATAATGGCTTTGCCCAATGTAGTCCATCAGTTCTTGCACCAGCACCGACGGGAAGCGCTCGCTGTTATCCTGGATCGAGCGGCCAATGTAGCTGATGTAGAGCGTCTGCTGTGCCGAAATCAATGCTTCGAGGAACAGATAGCGGTCATCATCACGACGGCTGCGATCGCCCCGCATCGGTTTTTGACTCATTAAATCAAAGCCCAGCGGCGCAAGCTGGCGTGGATAAACGCCATCGTTCATACCCAGCAGGCACACCACTTTGAACGGAATGGAGCGCATCGGCATCAGCGTACAAATGTTAACGGGACCCGCCAGGAAGCGCTGGCTGATGCGTTCCTGATCAAGGCGCTGGGCCAGCTCATCACGTAACAGAGAGAGCGGTATAGCATCGCCGTACTCGGCCCCTAAACCTTCAGTGATAATAGCCTGCCACTGCTGTTCAATCAGCGTCATCGCCGCTTCGGTATCCGCGTCCGGCAGGAAGAAATCATTAAGCATTTCCCGACAAACAGGTAGCCACTCTTCCAGCGGTCGTTCCTGCGCTAACCCTCTACGCCAGAGATTAAGCTGCATCAGCAACGAGGCCAGATGCCCTACCAGCTCGGCAATCAAACCGCTGGACTCATCGTAAGGCAATACCGATTGCCACTCGCCCTGCGCGCTTTCCATCGCGTAGCCGAGCAGCATACGCGTTAAACCAAATTGCCAGGTATGCTGACCTGTAGGCGGAAGTTCCAGTTCACGCACGTTATCGTCGTCAATTCCCCAACGAATCCCGGATTCATTGACCCATAAGCGAAGATAGCGCAACCCTTCTTCATCAATGTTGAAACGCGCCGCCAGCACGGGGACATCCAGTAACGCCAGGACATCCTCTGAGACAAAACGGCTATCCGGTAGAGACAGCAGACTAATAAAAGCCTGTAAGACGGGATGAGACTGGCGTGCCCGACGGTCGGAAATCGCATAAGGTAAGTAACGCTCGGCTGGTGCACTGCCAAAGACCGACTGAATGAATGGGCTGTAGCTATCGATGTCCGCCACCATCACGATAATATCGCGCGGCGTCAGCGTTGGGTCCGCTTCCAGCATGGCCAACAGCCGATCATGCAGAATTTCCACCTCGCGCTGTGGGCTATGGCAGACATGGAAAGTCACGCTGGTATCGTTCAGATCAAGCCGGCGTTTATTGTCACTACGGGAATATTCTTCCAGCGTGACGCCCGCCACGGCATGACTTTCGAGTTCCAGAATATCCGATTGAATATTATGCAAAAGATTGTCAGGCGTAATGTCGACAAACGCATCCAGTTCCTGACTATTTTCCAGCTCCGAAAGCAAATAAATGTAATCACGCCCCAGCTTGCCCCACGAGGCCAGCATCGGGTTGCCCACATCCTGTTCGCCATCGCTGTTAAATAATCCTTCGGCTTTCTGGTTATCACGAAACAGCGGCAGGTGCCGTTCTTCAAAGCTGTGCCGACGCTGACGCGCCATCAGCTTCGCCAGCCAGGCAGGATCTTTAATATCTCCCCAGTAGTAGCGACAAGGGTTGGTAAACAGCAGATGAATATCGATGTGCTTACCCAGCGCTTGCAATGCCTGCAAATAAACCGGCGGCAGCGCCGAAATGCCGCAAATAAAGACGCGAGAAGGCAGTCCCTGCGGGCACTCGGACGCGTTTTCCAACGTCTGAATAAATCGTTGGTATAAATTGGCACGATGCCAACGCGGCTGGCCCAACTCCGCGGTGTATTCCACCAGCGCTTTCCACAACGGTGCCTGCCAGGCCTGAGACTCGCCGAGTCCCTCAACCAGTCGCCCCGCTTCCCACTGGGTCAACCAGTCAGGGCGGTAGACTAAATACTGGTCGAAAAGGTCAGCCGCGCGCGAGGAAAGCTGAAAAAGCTTACGTTTATCGGTGTCGTCCGTCAGATAGTGGCGCAACAATGCAAAGTCATCGCCATCCAGTAATTGCGGCAACAGCGTCATCAACTTCCAGCTCATGCTCTGTTTGTTGAACGCGCTCTCTTTCGGGATATCCGGCAGCACGCGCACAAACATATCCCAGATAAAACTCGCGGGCAGTGGAAAATCGATATTGGCGGCAATACTAAACTTCTGTGCAAGAGTCATTTGTAACCACTGCGCCATACCGGTACTTTGAACCAGGATCATCTCAGGCTCAAAGGGGTCGTCCAGCCGCTCGCGCTCAACGATAAACTCCATTAACGCTTCCAGCACATCCAGACGGTTGGAGTGGTAGACCCTTAACATAGCGACTCCTGACTACTGACGATTCGGGCAATGCAGACGCGTCATCTGACCCTGCCTGCCGAGGGGTGAAGAAATTATGACGTTGATGCTGACACATCCCGCTCTCGTTGTCTGCATTCGGTTAACCTGCCAGTTCACAGGCGATGAAAACTGGTACAGCTGGCTTTGCTGCCAGGCGTGACGCCAGAGTTGTTGATACTGGTTTCTGATAATAAAGCTGTTCATTAGCACCCGCTGGTATCCTGACAACGCGGTCACAATCATGATCATCAGTACCATTGCCAGCATAACTTCCGGCAGACTAAAGCCACGCTGACTGTTCAAGGGATCTGGCATAACGTCTGCTCCTTAAGCGGACAAAAATCGCTCCAGCCATGCGCCGAGAATTCTATGTTGCCATCAATAACCGCCCCCTGACGCCATAAAAATACTCCTTCATAGTGGGCGATTAGCAGCACGAAATTATTGGTAAGCAGGCGCAGGCAAACCGCGGCATTCTGCGTGGGATCGCGCCGACACTGTACGACGGGTTGTAAGCGCCAGGGTTGTATACGCCCCCATTCCATCGCGGATTGCACTACCGCCTGACGCTGCAGCGCCTGACTTTGTGTGACCACACGCGCAGCAAAACTAGCCTCCTGTCTGCTAACGCCTTGCAGCAGCAGACTACCGAGCACCAGCAGCAACAGGACCATTGCCAGAGAGGATACGCCTCGCTCACGGTTCACAGGTTGAATCCCGTAACGCTGTAGACTGCTTCAACAACTTTTTGTGGTTCGTCATTGCTCACTCCACGCAAACGCAGCGTAAGAAGCGGGGAATATCCGCTAAAATTCAGCCGTTCAACCTGGAATGCCTCAATCTGGATGGTAGTCTGATCGGTCATTTTCTCCCATCCTTTTCCAGTACAGCCGGTGGCTCCACGCAGGGTTTCCAATACCTTGTCCTGTAAACGAAACCCGATAGCATCAGCCTCTTTCGCGGAACTGCTCTCCCAAACGCCGTTGCCGTTGGCATCCCAGCGTGCAATGACACAGTCCCCCTTAGCCGATATCACCAGTCCCTCTCCGACACAGTTTCCTCGGCAATATCCCGCCCGTTGAAGATGCTTCGCCACGGTGTAGGCCCGCTGCCATATTTCATCTTCCAGCGCTAACTGGCGCGTGTTACGCAGAATCTCTCGCTGTAGCGCCGGTAAAAATCGTGCTGAGCTAAGTAATAAAATACTGCTAATCGCCATGGCAATGAGCACCTCCAGCAGTGAAAATCCCCGTTCGTTTACTGACATAATCTGGCCTCATCGCGCTCACAAAGCCTGATTCGCCCCCAGCCAGACACCACCACGCGCCATTCCCCTGCCGCATTTTTCAGGCGTATATGTCCGGCCCATGCCGTATTGCGCAGTCCAAAAAAAGCCAGTGAAGGCGTGATATCTGCCATTTCGACATCAGCCCAGAGTGGCGCAAATATCAACGGTGAAACAGGCTGACATGAAGCTTGTGATGTCGCTGAGCTTGCCAGACACCATGTCCCCCCTTCGCGGAGCACGTTGATGACGTGATCACGATTGCGCCAGTTAGCATCTTCACGCAGTTGCAGCAGGTAGTCCCGCACCTGGCAGGCGGTCTGCCACAGCCGCTGTTGCTGCTGCCAGCGCTGCCAACCATACAGCCCAGATGCACCAAGCGCCGCGACGATCAGCATCGCAATCAGGGTTTCGAGAAGCGTGTAACCTTGTTGTTTTTTCATGTCGCCAGTATGGCGTGAGGAAAATGAATAACGAGCGGGAAATTCGGTTTCTACGGCGAGCTACGGGAAATATTTGTCGCGTTGCAGACCGTTGCACTATTTCAGGAATGTTCGCCGAAGAACGTGATTTTAGACAAAAAAAACCGACGCTCACGGGCGTCGGTTGTGTCAGCATGAAGCTGGTTAGATAGCCACCGGCGCTTTAATACCCGGGTGCGGATCGTAGCCTTCAATTTCAAAGTCTTCGAAGCGATAGTCAAAGATAGATTCAGGCTTACGTTTGATAACCAGTTTCGGCAACGCGCGAGGTTCACGGCTAAGCTGCAGATGCGTTTGATCCATATGATTGCTGTACAGGTGCGTGTCGCCACCGGTCCAGACAAAATCACCCACTTCCAGATCACACTGCTGCGCCATCATGTGTACCAGCAAAGCGTAGCTGGCAATGTTAAACGGCAGGCCGAGGAACACATCGCACGAACGCTGATACAGCTGACAGGAGAGCTTGCCATCCGCGACGTAAAACTGGAAGAACGCATGGCACGGTGCCAGCGCCATTTTATCCAGCTCACCGACGTTCCATGCAGAAACGATAATGCGGCGAGAGTCCGGGTCATTTTTAAGCTGGTTTAACACGGTGGTGATCTGGTCAATATGGCGACCATCTGGCGTAGGCCACGCGCGCCACTGTTTACCATAAACCGGGCCTAAATTACCGTTTTCATCCGCCCATTCGTCCCAGATTGAGACGTTGTTTTCATGCAGATAGGCAACGTTAGTGTCGCCCTGCAAAAACCACAGCAGCTCATGAATGATCGAGCGTAAATGGCAGCGTTTCGTCGTAACCAGCGGGAACCCTTCCTGCAGATTAAAACGCATCTGATGACCAAAAATGGAAAGCGTTCCGGTTCCGGTACGGTCGTTTTTCTGTGTGCCTTCATCCAGCACTTTTTGCATCAGTTCTAAATACTGTTTCATGGTTCCTCAGGAAACGTGTTGCTGTGGGCTGCGGCGGTACGCCCAAACCATCATAATAATGCCTGCGACAATCATCGGGATAGAGAGGATCTGCCCCATGCTGATGTACTGTACCCAGGTGCCAGTAAACTGCGCATCCGGCTGGCGGAAGAATTCAACGATAATACGAAACGCGCCATAACCAATCAGGAACAGACCGGATACCGAGCCCATTGGACGCGGCTTACGAATGTACAGGTTGAGAATGATAAACAGCACAACACCCTCGAGCGCCATCTCATAAAGCTGTGAGGCGTGGCGCGGCAGCGAGCCGTAGGTATCAAAAATAGACTGCCATTGCGGGTTAGTTTGCAGTAGTAAAATATCTTCGGTACGGGAGCCCGGGAACAGCATGGCGTACTTGAAGTTCGGGTCAACGCGTCCCCACAGCTCACCATTGATAAAGTTACCCAGACGCCCTGCACCCAGACCAAACGGAATCAGCGGGGCAATGAAATCAGAAACCTGGAAGAACGAACGTTTGGTGCGTTTGGCGAAGATAATCATCACCAGGATCACACCGATAAGTCCACCGTGGAAGGACATACCGCCGTCCCAGACGCGGAACAGATACAGGGGATTATCGAGGAATAACTCGAAGTTATAGAACAGTACGTAACCAATACGCCCACCGAGGAAAACCCCGAGGAAGCCCGCATACAGTAAGTTTTCTACTTCATTTTTGGTCCAGCCACTGCCCGGGCGATTCGCGCGGCGCGTCGCCAGCCACATCGCAAAAATAAACCCCACCAAATACATTAAGCCGTACCAGTGAAGCGCGACGGGTCCGATTGAGAAAATGACCGGATCGAAATCCGGAAAATGCAGATAGCTACTGGTCATCTGTCACCACAAGTTCTTGTTATTTCGCTGAAGTCAGACAGCAATTGATAAGCGCGCCTGCATAATGCAGGCGCTCCAAAGGTGCGAATGATAGCACAAGGGGTTAGAAGCGGATGCCGGGAAGATGTAAAAGATCTGTATAAGTAATCTTTACCCCGTAATGCCTGATGACGCTACGCTTATCAGGCCTACAATCCTCCGCGAATCAATCCCCCCATGCCGCGGCGCTCCATAAAGGCCGCTACCTGATGGCGTACCTCAGCCGCCATCTGCGCTTCCAGGCTGCGCTGCGCCAGCGTTTGCGCCTCATCAAAATCGATATGACGCAGCAGATATTTAACGCGAGCGACAGAACGACCGTTCATCGACAAATGACGGAAACCCAGGCCGATCAGAATAGCCACGCACATCGGGTCGCCCGCCATTTCACCGCACAGGCGTAAATCGATACCGCTTCTTTCGGCTTCCTGCGCAATCATCGCCAGCGCACGTAGCATCCCCGGATGCAGACTGTCATAAATGCTGGCTACCCGTGTGTTGTTACGATCGACGGCCAGTATGTACTGGGTAAGATCGTTGGTTCCGACTGAGATAAAGTCAATCCGGTTTGTCAGATGCGGCAACATGAACACCATCGACGGAACTTCCAGCATGATGCCAATACGCGGTTTCGGGATCTCGTAACCGATCATCTCCTCCACTTCGCGTCCGGCGCGTTCAATCAAACGTCGCGCTTCGTCCACTTCATCAATGCTGGTTACCATCGGCAGCAAAATGCTGAGGTTGCCGGTTGCCGCGTTGGCACGCAGCATGGCGCGAACCTGGATCAAAAAGATCTCTGGCTGATCGAGCGTTATGCGGATCCCTCGCCAGCCAAGGCACGGGTTCTCTTCACTGATCGGCATGTAGGGCAACTGTTTATCGGCACCGACATCCAGCGTACGTAGGGTCACCGGCTTGTCGTTAAACATTTGCAGCATGCCCTGATACTGCGCAACCTGTTCTTCTTCCGAAGGAAAACCGCTTTGCAGCATGAACGGGATTTCGGTGCGATACAGGCCAATACCATCGATCCTGCTACCCAGCTTTTCTTCATGTTCCGGGCTGAGACCCGCATTGAGCATCACCTTCACGCGCTCGCCGCTTTTCAACTGTGCTGGCTGGTTGACGTCGTCTTCCGCCAGGCGGCTCAGCTCAATTTCTTCACTGATAAGACGCTGGTATTCCTGAATCAATACCGGTTCCGGATCGACCAGCAGTTCACCGCGATAACCGTCCACCACCAGCGTGCGACGATGCAGCACCGACGGCTGGATATCGGCCCCCATAACGGTAGGGATACCCAGCGCACGAACCATAATTGCCGCATGAGAGTTGGCTGCGCCGTCCCGGACAACCACGCCGACTAACCGGTCCTGAGGAAGCTCCGCCAGCGTGGTCGCCGAAAGTTCATCCGCCACCAGCACGAAGCGTTCCGGCCAGGCATTCGGCCCCTGGATAGAGTCGTCGAGGTGGAACAGCAGACGTTGGCCGAGCGCGCGTAAATCTCCGGCCCGCTCTTTGAGGTAGTTATCGCTCAGCGCGGCAAATTGTTCGGCAAACTTTTCGATGATCGTTTTAACCGCCCACTCGGCCACCGAACCGTTATCCACTTCCGCAAACAGCTCGCGGCGCAGACGGGTATCGGAAAGCAAGTGCGAGTAAAGATCAAAGATCGCCGCCGTTTCTTTCTGCGCCCCAGCGGTAAAACGCTTGCTGTAGCGGCGGAATTCGTTCGCCGCCTCTTCCAACGCACCGGTCAGTCGCTCGCGCTCAAGCACCGGATCCAGCGTTGAAGCCTGATAGACCTGCTCCATCAGCGGTAGCGTCGCATCCTGCCAGCCTTCCGCTATTGCCACGCCGGGGGCGGCAGGCAATGCACGGATGCGCGTTTGCCGGTATTGACCGAACAGCGCGTTTAGCTGCGACTGCGAAAGTATGGCCGCCATTTGTGTGGCGAGCGTGACGAGGAAAGACTCTTCACTTTCATCGTACTGACGCAGTTCACGCTGCTGCACCACCAGTACACCTAAAAGCTGGCGACGCTGAATGATCGGTACGCCTAAGAATGCACGAAAACGCTCTTCTTTTACCGAAGGAATGTATTTAAAGCTGGGATGTTTTTGCGCATCGGCGAGGTTGATAGGTTCCGCCAGCCTGCCAACCAGGCCAACGATACCTTCATCAAACGCGAGTGCGACAGTGCGACCACGTGGTTTTTTCAGTCCCCGGGTCGCCATGAGGTAATAACAACGTCGATCGTGATCGGCCAGATAAACCGAACAGACCTCTGTATCCATCGCAAGACAGATGTCGGTAACCAGTATATTCAGCGCTTCATTCAGACGCGGAGCACTGGCCACCTTTTCGACTATTTCGCGCAGGCGGGTGAGCATAATTTGCGTAGCTTAACCTCTTTTACGTCTGTACGCAGGTGTGCTTTGCGGCTTAGGAGTGCTCTCCTGAAGCGCCATGACAACACTTGCGAATTCTTTCATCACCCTGCGATAGACATCGCGTTTAAATGACACCACCTGTCGAACCGGATACCAGTAACTCACCCAGCGCCAGCCGTCGAACTCAGGTGTACTGCTGGTTTGCATATTGATTTCAGCATCGCTGCTGACCAATTGCAGAAGAAACCATTTTTGTTTCTGGCCGATACAAACCGGCTTCGTGTCCCAACGCACCAAACGTTTCGGTAACTTGTAACGCAACCAGTTACGAGTAGAAGCAAGGATCCGTACATCTTTACGACTGAGACCCACTTCTTCAAAGAGTTCCCGGTACATCGCCTGCTCTGCTGTCTCTCCTGCGTTGATCCCACCTTGTGGAAATTGCCAGGAGTGCTGACCAAATCGCCGGGCCCACATGACCTGCCCCTGGCGGTTACAAATTACTATCCCTACATTCGGGCGGTAGCCATCGTCATCAATCACCGGACTACCTCAACATAAACCTTATATACAAACGATTGTTTCACACTCCTGAGGGGCGGTAAACCACTCTGTTAAGGGTGCGATATTCTAATAACAATTGAATAACTCACAGTTAAAGGCCGAGTTATAAACAGAAGAAGGGCTAGCAAGGCGATTTTATTCACCTTTTCTGTGGATATAGTTGTGAAGAAGTACGGAATTACTATGGGAAAACCCAGAACAGTCCGAATAAGACATTCGTCACAGAGTAAAAATAGTCTTATACATTCATAAAGTTAAAACTGACCCACGCAGATAAACACACAGAAATGTGATGTACATCACTCATACGATCTTCACGCTGATGAAAGATCGACCAGCGTCGGTTTTATCCACAGATTATGCCAATAAGTTAGGCACAATTTGTGTGAAAATTCGATTTTCGTCGCACGTCAAGGCTGTAAATTGAAACAGTAGTGGGGGTTTTTCACAGTTATCCCATCTTTCTGTGGATAACATGGTGTAAGATCCTGTTCATTGTCAGTGACCAGAATTGGAAAACCCGCTTCGCTGTTGCGCAACTCTGCAAACGTGAATCTAAAAACCAATATAAATCATATAATTGAATAAAGCATGTGGAAAAAGATAAACTCTGTCCACACGGTATAAAATCATTGCTTATTTTTTCACCTAAGGGTTAACCCGATGCCAGAACTCCGTCCGTTGCTTTCTCCCCCTGAATCTGAAGCCCAGTTGCTGAGCCAGGCACGACAGCTTTCGGGCTACGCGTTAGGAGAATTAGCGGCAATGGCGGGAATCGTTACGCCGAAGGATCTTAAGCGCGATAAAGGCTGGATTGGCGTGCTACTGGAAATCTGGCTCGGTGCCAGCGCGGGCAGTAAACCAGAGCAGGATTTTGCGGCGCTGGGCGTGGAGCTGAAAACGATCCCTGTGGACAGTCTTGGCAGACCGCTGGAAACCACCTTTGTGTGCGTGGCACCGTTAACCGGCAATACCGGCGTCACCTGGGAAACCAGCCATGTACGGCACAAACTCAAACGCGTTCTGTGGATCCCGGTAGAAGGCGAACGCAGCATCCCGCTGGCTGAGCGCCGCGTCGGCTCTCCCCTGCTGTGGAGCCCGAATGAAGAAGAGGACCAGCAATTGCGTCTGGACTGGGAAGAATTAATGGACATGATTGTGTTAGGTCATGTCGAACGCATCACCGCTCGCCATGGGGAAGTACTGCAACTGCGTCCTAAAGCCGCTAACGCCCGCGCGCTTACCGAGGCCATTGGTGCCAACGGCGAGCCCATCCTGACCCTGCCACGCGGCTTTTACCTGAAAAAGAACTTCACCCGCGCATTGCTTGAGCGACATTTCTTGTTCCAGGCGCAATAGGCACCGCCCGGCCTTTCACCCGCCGCGTTACGAGCCTATAATTACCGCTTCTTTTTTTTGGCAGGACTTTGTTCGATGTTATTTGCATGGATAACCGATCCTAACGCCTGGCTTGCGCTCGGTACGCTGACGCTGCTGGAGATCGTTCTTGGGATCGACAATATTATTTTCCTTTCTCTGGTTGTAGCCAAACTCCCGACAGCGCAACGCAATCATGCCCGACGTATTGGGCTGGCGGCGGCGATGATCATGCGTCTGGCACTGCTGGCTTCTATCGCCTGGGTAACGCGACTGACAAACCCGCTATTCGAGTTGTTTGGCGAGGCGATATCAGCACGCGACCTGATCCTTCTGCTGGGGGGATTGTTCCTGATCTGGAAAGCCAGCAAGGAGATCCACGAATCCATTGAAGGTGAGGAAGAGGGGTTAAAAACCCGCGTATCTTCTTTCCTGGGTGCAATTGTGCAGATCATGTTGTTAGACATTATCTTCAGCCTGGATTCCGTGATTACTGCGGTTGGTTTGTCCGATCATCTGTTTATCATGATGGCGGCAGTAGTGATTGCCGTAGGCGTGATGATGTTTGCTGCTCGCCCAATTGGTGAGTTTGTCGATCGCCACCCTTCAGTAAAAATGCTGGCGCTCTCGTTTCTGATTCTGGTCGGTTTTACGCTGATTCTGGAAAGTTTCGACGTCCACGTTCCGAAAGGATATATCTATTTCGCCATGTTCTTCTCTATCGCGGTAGAGACCCTGAACCTGTGGCGTAATAAAAAAAATCCGCTCTGATGAAATCCATCGCTCCCTGCAAGGGGAGCGAATGCCCACCACACCTACCCCTTCTCACAGTTTAAGATTTTACTGCTTTCACCCTGCACAACTTCGCGTTATTACTAAACTATTGTCAGACGCAGGCCATGTGAGGATAAGCAGATGAAAAAATGGGCAGTTTTGATTTCCGCCGTAGGACTGGCTTTTGCCGTTTCCGGATGCAGCAGCGATTATGTAATGGCGACAAAAGATGGTCGAATGATCCTGACCGATGGAAAACCAGAAATTGACGATGATACCGGTCTGGTGAGCTATCACGACCAGCAGGGCAATGCGATGCAGATTAACCGCGATGATGTGTCCCAAATCATTGAACGCTGATGGTTGAGGTCAGCAGCGCGCTGGCCTTAACAATTTTACTTCCCTTTTTCGCTTCCCTCAGCCATTTTTATAATCCTTATGTCGTGATTATAAAAAGGAAACGGCTATGCAATATCACCGTATACCCCACAGCTCGCTGGAAGTCAGTACACTGGGGCTGGGCACAATGACGTTTGGTGAACAAAACAGCGAAGCCGACGCACATGCACAGCTCGATTATGCCGTAGCACAGGGCATTAATTTGATCGACGTTGCCGAGATGTATCCGGTACCGCCGCGTCCTGAAACCCAGGGTCTCACCGAAACCTACGTAGGTAACTGGCTCGCCAAACACGGCAGCCGCGAAAAGCTGATCGTCGCTTCTAAGGTCAGTGGACCATCACGCAACAACGACAGCGGCATCCGCCCGAATCAGGCGCTGGATCGTAAAAATATCCGTGAAGCGCTGCACGACAGCCTGAAAAGACTGCAAACCGATTACCTGGATCTGTATCAGGTTCACTGGCCGCAGCGCCCGACCAACTGCTTTGGTAAGTTAGGCTACAGCTGGACAGACTCCGCGCCGGTCGTTTCCCTGCTGGATACGCTGGACGCATTGGCAGAGTTTCAGCGCGCCGGGAAAATTCGCTACATCGGCGTTTCTAATGAAACCGCTTTTGGCGTGATGCGCTATCTGCACCTGGCGGACAAACACGATCTGCCACGCATCGCCACCATCCAGAACCCCTACAGCCTGCTGAACCGCAGCTTTGAGGTTGGACTGGCAGAAGTGAGCCAGTATGAAGGCGTTGAGCTGCTGGCCTACTCTTGCCTGGGCTTCGGTACATTAACCGGGAAATACCTGAACGGCGCGAAACCTGCCGGTGCACGCAATACGCTGTTTAGCCGTTTCACGCGCTACAGCGGCGAGCAGACGCAGAAAGCCGTTGCGGCCTATGTGGATATCGCGAAACGCCATAATCTGGATCCTGCGCAAATGGCGCTGGCATTCGTGCGTCGTCAGCCGTTTGTCGCCAGCACTTTGCTGGGCGCCACGACCATGGAGCAGCTAAAAACCAACGTTGAAAGTCTGCATCTGGAGTTGAGCGAGGAAGTGCTGGCAGAGATTGAAGCGGTGCATCAGGTGTATACCTATCCTGCACCTTAACAGTTAGCGCCTGATGGCGCTGCGCTTATCAGGCCTACAGACAGCGTTCCCTGTAGGCCTGGTTGCAACAGCATATAACAGACTAATGGCGGCGCTGCCAAATCCACAGCGCCGCAATCGCCAGCGCAAACAGCGCACCGAACCCAATACCAATCGCTACCGCCGGGATCCCCACCAGCACCGCCAGTGAGTAAATACCCAGCATCAACAGCATCGCGCTGTTTTCACCCAGGTTTTGCACCGCAATCGCATTACCTGCGCCGACGCTTTTCTTACCCCGTTCCTGCAGTAACGCATTCAGCGGCACCACAAAGAACCCACCACACACGCCGATAAGCATCAGCAATGCGTAGGCCGGAAGCAGCGAATGTTGAAGAGAAAAAATCAGCACCACGACGCCAATCAGGATCCCCGCAGGCATACAGCGCGACACGGTTTCCAGCGTCACCAGCTTCGCAGCCGCCCCCGCGCCGACGACAATCCCGATCGCTACCATGGCATTGAGATAGGTCGGCGTGGCGTTATCGGTGATGCCGAGCGCCACCGGAACCCACAGTACCAGCAGAAAACGCAGCGTAACGCCCGCCCCCCAAAAAAGGCTGGTTCCCACCAACGAGAAGCGTGTTTCACCGTTGCGCCACAGCGAAGAGGCGGCACAGAAGAAACTGCGCGTCATTTTCCCCAGATGCCAGGACTGGCCAGGGCGAGCCGCGGCCAGTTTCGGGATATACAGGTTAGCGACCACTGCGCCAGCATAGGCCAGCGCACAGGCAGAAAGCGCGGCAATCACGTGCCAGTCGGCCAGAACGCCGCCGGCGACAGAACCGAGCAAAATCGCGGCAATGGTGGAAGCTTCCATCAGGCCGTTGGCTTTCACCAGTTTGTCGCCGGTGGTCAGTTCACCGAGAATGCCATACTTGGCCGGTGAATACGCCGCCGCGCCAATCCCCACTAGCGTATACCCGAGAAACGGATTAATGCCGAAGCAAATACTTGCCGCACCCAGCAGTTTCAGGGAGTTCGCGAACATCATCACTCTGCCTTTGGCAAAGCTATCCGCCACCTGTCCAACAAACGGCGCAAACAGAATGTAAGCGCCCACAAACACCATTTGCAGGATAGGCTGACTCCAGTCCGGATAAAATTGCTCCTTCAGCAACGCCAGCGTAGCAAACAGCAACGCGTTATCGCCAAACGCTGACAGAAACTGCGCGGCGATAACGGACATCATCCCTTTGGACCAGATTGACGTGTTAGTGTGCACTGACTCACTCATGTTGTTTTTCCGGCTCATCGACCCAGCTTTTCAGCGTAACAAAATCCGGCTTACCGCTGCCGAGTAATGGGAGTTGCTTCAGGTGGCGTATATCACGCGGTACGGCGAGTTCAGGTACGCCGTGCGCCCGCGCATACTGCTGGAGTTTTTCACGCGTGAGTTCGCTATCGGTGGTAAACAGCACCAGCGCCTCACCTTTGCTGGCATCGCTCTTGATCGCCGTGGCATGCATTTTGTCTGCTGATACCGCCAACGCCAGTTGCTCAACCATTTCCAGCGACACCATCTCTCCGGCAATTTTAGCAAAACGCTTAGCGCGCCCCTGAATCTGTACAAAGCCGTTTTCATCAAAGCGCACGATGTCTCCGGTGTCATACCAGCCGCGCTCAATCTCACCTTGCGCATTCTCTGCCGTCGGCACTTCCAGCACCCCAGGTTTTTCGACGCGCAAATAGCCGCTCATAATATTAGGGCCTTTCAGCTGTAAACGCCCACCGTCCTCAATTCCCGGAACGGCCAACAGTCGAGCATCCATACCAGGCAAGATGCGCCCTACCGTTCCCGATTTTGCCGCCATCGGTACGTTAATCGACACCACCGGCGCACATTCCGTCACCCCATAACCCTCAAGGACGCGCAGGCCAAATTTCTCCTGCCACAGTTGCCTTGTGCTGTCCTGCAGTTTTTCCGCTCCCGCAACCACATAGCGCAGGCGATGGAAATCGTATGGATGCGCGAAACGCGCGTAGTTGCCGAGGAACGTTGACGTACCAAACAACACGGTGCAGTTCCGGTCGTATACCAGCTCTGGCACAATGCGGTAATGCAGCGGGCTGGGATAAAGAAACACTTCTGCGCCAGTCAGTAGCGGCGTGAATAATCCCACCGTTAGCCCAAAGGAATGGAACAGCGGCAGCGCCGACATAAAGCGGTCATCGGCGGTGAAATCGGCAATCGTTTTAATCTGCTCAACGTTCGCCAGAATGCTTTTATGACTGTGAACCACGCCTTTCGGATGGCCTTCTGAACCGGAGGTAAAGAGGATCACCGCAGCGTCTTCCGGCTGCTGCTTCACCTGCGCCAGATGCGGTGCCAGCAGATGTGAGAAAATCCACAGCTTATCGCTAAAGGTCACATCAGCTTTCAAGTCTTCCAGATACACCCAACGCACCTGGGTGAGCTGTTCCGGTAAATGCCAGAGTTTGCCTTTATCGAGAAACTGTCGGGATGTGAAGATCGTTTTTATTTCAGACGCAGTAATGGCGCTGGTTAATCCTTTCACACCCGCGGTGTAGTTCATCATGGCTGGAATGCGTCGACGCGCAATGGCGCCAAAAATGACCGCCGCGCTGATTCCCGCATTTGGCAGCATCAGGCCGATTCTTTCACCCTCGGTGCTGTATTTTTCCAGAATACGCGCGACAAACAGCGTTTTCGTCAGCAGTTTGCGGTAGCTGTCCGGAGTGAAATTAATATCTTCAATGCAGTTTTTGCCTGCGCCAAAACGGTATTTCGCCGCCAGCAGCGACTCGTAGAGCGTCTCACGCGGACGAACCGCCATGCGTGCTTCCATCATAATTTGATGTAGCATCTCTCCGGCGATTTTACGGCGATCGCGAGCTCGCGGTGCTTCCGGCATCGGCAGTTGTGTCGGCGGTAGGATGTGTAAGCGGATGCGCGGGAAGAATCGCTGTTTAACCAAACCTTTCAGGCGGCTAAAGCGGGAAAGCTCTGCGCCCTCAATGCGCACAGGTACGACCGTCGCTCCCGACTTAGCGGCGACAAACCCGGCACCGTCATAGATTTTCATCAACGAACCAGTGGTCGAAATACGTCCTTCCGGGAAGATAACCACCGGGCGGCCCTGTTCGACCAGACGAACCAGATGTTTAATCGACATCGGTTTGGTTGGATCTAACGGTACGAAATCAATCAGCGGGGTTAGCCAGCGCATATACCATTGCTGGCTGATCGAGGTGTAAACAGCGAAGACGGGACGAATCGGTAAAAAGAGCGCCAACAGGATGCCGTCTATAAATGAAACATGGTTGGGAGTGATTAGAACGCGTTCTCCCTGTAGCGCGCTGACATCGCCCGTGACGCGAACGCGGAAAAGCACGCGAAACAGATTACGAAAAAAGCCAAATAGCATCTCAACTCCCTGTGCCATTAATTATATAAACATCAATGGTGGGAGAGTATACGAGTTGGGGAATAGGCGCGACAGGTAACTGTTAAATACAATTCGAAAAAAAACCTGCGCATCCGCGCAGGTTGGTGCAAGAGACAGGTACGAAGTGCGTACCGAATAATCTCACCAATCAATACCTCTGGGATCTTGATTGTGGTCGTCAGCAGCCAGATACGCCAGTGCGAAAACGCAAAGGAATGAACCCAAATGCAACGAGTTGTGTAAATTATCGGTTACTGTTACAGATAGGCTGAAGGTAAAAAAAAACCTGCGCATCTGCGCAGGCTGGTGTAATTCTAGTGATCAACCCGAAAGTTGATTTCACCTATCAATACCTCTGGGATCTCAACTCTAGCAATCTGCTCAGTTCCCTCACCAGCGAACAATCGCAACAGCACATCGCAAAGTGTAAGCAAAAATTAGCATTTTCTATTTTCTGTCTTACTTCGCTCGTGTGCGCTCACATTTGCGACGTTCTGACGGGCAATCTGCTTGAACAGCCAGCCATTTTCCGTAACACTGACGGAATGTAAGCGTTTACCCACAACAGGTACTATCATGGCGACCATAAAGGATGTAGCCCGACTAGCAGGTGTATCAGTCGCCACCGTTTCTCGAGTGATTAATGATTCCCCTAAAGCCAGCGAAGCATCGCGCCTGGCTGTAACGAGTGCAATGGAATCTCTCAGCTACCACCCCAACGCCAATGCGCGTGCGCTGGCACAACAATCCACAGAGACCATCGGTCTGGTCGTTGGTGATGTGTCCGATCCATTCTTTGGGGCAATGGTTAAAGCTGTCGAGCAGGTGGCCTATAACACCGGTAATTTTTTACTGATTGGCAACGGCTACCATAACGAACAGAAGGAACGACAGGCGATTGAACAGCTCATTCGCCACCGCTGCGCAGCCCTTGTTGTCCACGCAAAAATCATCCCGGATGCTGAGCTGGCATCACTAATGAAGCAAATCCCCGGCATGGTACTAATTAACCGAATTCTGCCAGGATTCGAACAACGCTGCGTTGCCCTTGATGACCGTTTCGGCGCATGGCTGGCGACCCGCCACCTCATTCAACAGGGCCATACGCGCATTGGCTATCTGTGCTCCAATCACACAATCTCAGATGCGGAAGATCGTCTGCAAGGCTATTACGACGCGCTGGCAGAGAGCAATATACCGGTCAGCGATCGCCTGGTAACGTTTGGTGAACCGGATGAAAGCGGCGGTGAACAGGCGATGACCGAGTTACTTGGTCGTGGCAAAAACTTCACTGCGGTAGCCTGCTACAACGACTCAATGGCGGCTGGTGCCATGGGCGTATTAAATGATAACGGCATTGATGTACCGGGAGAAATCTCGCTGATTGGTTTTGATGATGTGCTGGTTTCCCGCTACGTGCGCCCGCGTCTGACCACGGTACGCTATCCGATCGTGACGATGGCAACCCAGGCTGCCGAACTGGCGCTCGCGCTGGCGGAGAAGCGCCCCGTGCCTGAAATTACCCACGTTTTTAACCCAACTCTGGTGCGTCGCCATTCCGTTTCGACGCTGACAGAGCCGGGGAATTCATCGTCAAACGATTAACCAGGATAGCGTTATGACTACGATGTTGGACGTTTCACGACACGCAGGCGTCTCAAAAGCGACCGTTTCGCGCGTACTGAATGGCACGGGTCAGGTAAAAGAGAGCACGCGCCAGAAAGTGTTTAAGGCCATGCAGGCACTTGATTATCGGCCTAATTTTTTAGCGCGATCTTTGGCAAACCGCACCAGCAACAGCATTGGTCTGGTGGTTTCTACATTTGATGGATTCTACTTTGGCCGGCTGCTGCAACAGGCTTCACGCCAGACGGAATCTCACGGCAAGCAGTTGATCGTCACCGACGGACACGACACACCAGAGCGTGAGCAGGAAGCCGTGCAAATGCTGGCGGACAGACAGTGCGACGCCATTATTCTCTATACCCGCTATATGAGTGAAAAAGAGATAATGTCGCTGATGAACAGTATCGCTATGCCCTTGCTGGTCATCAACCGTGATGTCAGCCAGGCCCGCGATCGCGCGATTTTCTTTGAACAGGAAGACGCGGCCTATCAGGCGGTCAATTATCTTATCTCCCAGGGCCATAGCGATATTGCTTGTATCACTGTGCCAGGCCATACCCCGACCGGTAAATCCCGCCTGATGGGGTATCGTAAAGCGCTGGAAAAAAACGGTATTCCCTGGGATCCCGACAAGGTCAAATACGGCGACTCCACGATGACACGAGGCTATGAAGCCTGTCGTGAACTGCTGGAGGAAGGGGTGAAATTCAGCGCACTGTTCGCCTGTAACGATGACATGGCATTGGGCGCATCAAAAGCGTTACATCAGGCCGGGCTGAGGATCCCAACGGACGTCTCACTGTTTGGTTTTGATGATGCACCCAGCGCCAAATGGCTGGAGCCGGGGCTGTCTACCGTTTATCTGCCGATTGATACCATGATAACCACGGCAATCGACCAGGCTATCCGGCTGGCCAACGGCGAGAGCGTCGAGCCAATCCCACCGTTTACCGGCAAACTGGTACTACGTGACTCAGTAACGCTCGGGCCGTATTTTAAGTAATTAAATGCCGGATGGCGGCACAAGTGCCTTATCCGGCCAACAGCGCCCACAGTTAATTTCGTAGGCCGGATAAACGTAGCGCCATCCGGCATTTCACCACGCTGTAATCAGATTAATTCCAGCGCTAACAGCTCATTAATGGTCTGGCGACGGCGAATCAGCCGCGCCACGCCGTTATCGAACAAAACCTCCGGCAGCAGAGGACGGCTATTGTAGTTTGACGACATAGACGCGCCGTACGCCCCGGTATCGTGCAAGACCAGATAATCACCCGGCACCACCGCAGGCAACAGACGGGTTTCCACATTTCCGCCCTCCTGCTGGGTAAACACGTCGCCAGATTCGCACAGCGGCCCGGCCACCACGGTTTCCCGTTGCGGGGCGTGTTCCAGAGACCGACCATCCCCAGCCAGCGCGGAGATATGGTGATAGCTGCCGTACATCGCCGGGCGCATCAGATCGTTGAAGCCCGCATCGATCAGCACAAAGTGACGGCTACCCATCTCTTTTACGCTGCGTACCTGTGCTACCAGCACGCCGGCTTCCGCGACCAGAAAACGACCCGGCTCTATCTCAAGCGTTACTGGGTGCCCCAGGTGTTTAGCAATCTGCTCACGCGCAGCGTTCCACAATCCAAAGTAGTGATTGGTATCGATCGCCTCTTCACCTTCGCAATACGGGATTGATAAACCGCCGCCCGCAGAGATCGCCTCCAGATCCTGATCAAATTCAATTACCTGACGCACCATCGCACCACACACCTGCTCCAGATGCGCGTAGTCCACACCAGAACCAATATGCATATGAATCCCCACCAGCTTCAGCTTGTAGCGCTGAATCACCTCCAGCGCCGCGGGAAGATCGCTATACCAGATCCCGTGCTTGCTGTTTTCGCCGCCGGTATTGGTTTTCTGACTGTGTCCATGCCCAAAGCCAGGGTTTACGCGTAGCCACACGCGATGGCCCGGCGAGACCTGACCCAGTTGTTCCAGCATATCCACCGACCCGGCATTTACCGGAATGCGCAATTCATGCACCCGGGCGAGCGTCGCGTCATCGATCATATCGGCGGTAAAGACTATCTCATCTTTTCCTGGCTCAAAGCCCGCAGCCAGTGCACGTTCAATTTCGCCCAGCGAGACGGAATCCACCTTCACGCCCTGCTCGCGCATCAGGCGCAGAATATGAATATTCGAGCATGCCTTCTGGGCAAAACGCACCACGTCAAACTGGCTCAGTTTGGCAATCTGCGCGCGGATAATCTGCGCATCATAGACCCACACCGGGCAGCCGAATTCGGCAGGCAGGCGCAGCAGGTTGTCGGTGGTCAGGTCAGTGTCTGTGTTGTTGAGTGGGCGTGGCATGGTGTGCTCCAGTATTGGCTTTTTTATGATTACGCCACAGCCCGAAAAGAATAAAAAATATCGTTTTATCGTGAGTCTATGCAAAAATGATATGGATTGGTTCATTCGAGGATTGCCCATGCCCGCCGTTAACCTGCGACACATCGAAATTTTTCACGCCATCATGACGGCAGGCAATCTGACGGAAGCCGCGCGCATGCTACATACCTCGCAGCCCACCGTCAGTCGGGAACTGGCCCGATTCGAGAAAGTACTGGGATTAACGCTGTTTGAACGCACGCGTGGCCGGCTGCACCCAACCGTGCAAGGGTTACGTCTGTTTGAAGAGGTGCAACGTTCGTGGTATGGCCTGGACAGAATTGTGAGCGCCGCCGAAAGCCTGCGCGAGTTCCGCCAGGGCGAATTGTCGATTGTTTGCCTGCCGGTATTCTCACAGTCCTTTTTACCGCCACTACTGCAGCCATTCCTCGCACGCTATCCGCAGGTCAATATTCAGATAGTGCCGCAGGAGTCACCGCTACTGGAAGAGTGGCTGTCGGCTCAGCGCCACGATCTGGGGTTAACGGAAACGCTGCATACGCCTGCCGGAACAAAACGCACCGAATTGCTGGCGCTGGATGAAGTGTGTGTGCTGCCCCAGGGGCATCCGCTGACTAAGAAAGCGGTGTTAACGCCGCAGGATTTTCAGGGGGAAAACTACATCAGCCTGTCACGGACCGACAGTTACCGTCAGCTACTGGATAGCCTGTTTAATGAGCACCAGGTGAAGCGCCGTATGGTGATTGAAACCCATAGCGCCGCTTCAATTTGTGCAATGGTGCGGGCAGGCGTGGGGATCTCGGTGGTAAACCCACTGACCGCGCTGGATTACGCCAGTAGCGGGGTCGTCATCCGCCGCTTCAGTATTTCGGTACCCTTTACGGTCAGCCTGATTCACCCACTTCATCGCCCCGCCTCGGCGCTGGTTGATGCTTTTACGGCGCATCTTCAGGACCATCTACCAAGTCTTATTGACCCGCTGGAGGCTATTTTGCATCCACAACCGAAAGCATAAATGCCACCGCATCTTGCGCATGGATTGCCGCGGTGTCGAAAACCGGTAGTGGGCTTCGCTCGGTGGGAACCAGCAGACCAATCTCGGTACAGCCAAATATCACCCCTTGCGCCCCCTGTTTCGCTAACTGGTTAATGACGCTCAGGTAATAGTCGCGGGAGGACTCGCTGAATTCACCGAGACACAGCTCATCGAAAATAATTTGGTTTATTTTCTGACGGTCATCAGCGTCAGGAATCAGCGTGCTAATGCCAAATTCAGTCTGTAAACGCCCGCGATAAAAATCCTGCTCCATGGTGTAACGCGTGCCCAGTAGCGCCACATTGCGCATCTGCTGCTTTTGTATCGCCCGACCCGTCGCATCGGCAATATGCAGGAATGGCACATCACAGGCGGCTTCAATCGCCTCAGCAACCTTGTGCATAGTGTTGGTACACAGCACAATCCCTTCCGCACCCGCCTGCTGTAACCCCAGCGCCGCCTGCGCCAGAATATCGCCTGCTTTATCCCACTCACCGCGACTCTGGCACAACTCAATCTCATGAAAATCCACGCTGTGCAGCAGGATCTGCGCTGAATGCAGGCCGCCCAGGCGCTGTTTTACCCCTTCATTAATGAGTCGATAATAAGGAATGGTAGATTCCCAGCTCATACCGCCTAACAGACCGATCGTTTTCATCATTTCCCCTGACTCGTTGTTGTCTCTCCAGTGAACCAAAGATGTGATCAACTTTCCACATATGTTGGCGTGCATTTCTTTTTTTAATTTTCTGATATAGGTTTAATGAAACATTGTTTTAATTAATTACAGGAAGGCCGGATGTTTATTTTTCATAAAGAGACCACACTTGACGATCTGGGCAATGGCGTTACCCGGCGCATTCTTGCTCACGACGGTAACATGATGGCGGTTGAGGTGAACTTCGAGCAAGGCGCGATAGGCCCGATGCACAATCATCCGCACGAGCAGCTGACTTACGTGTTGTCCGGTGAGTTTGAATTTACCATCGGCGAAGAAAAGCATGTCGTTAGGGCGGGCGATACCCTGTATAAACAACCCAACATTATGCATGGCTGCGTCTGTTTAAAACCGGGAACGCTGCTGGATACCTTTACGCCCATACGCGAAGATTTTCTACACGGGTAAAGCGCTAAATAAAAAAGCCGGGTATCGCTTACCCGGCTTACATGAGACGTCATCCGACACTCCGTGTCAACATTTACACCCCAATATCTCTTAACTTCTCACCTGCCATCAGCTTACGTTCGATATGCTCAAGCGTGACGTTTTTGGTTTCTGGAATCAGCCAGAACGTAATACCGATAAACACGACGTTCAGCGCAGTATATAGCCAGAACGTACCGGCGGCGCCAATGCTATCGAGCAGCGTCAGGAACGTTGCACCAATGATCATGTTCGACACCCAGTTGGTGGTGGTGGAGCAGGTAATACCAAAATCACGGCATTTCAGCGGCTGAATTTCCGAACACAGGATCCACACCACCGGCGCGGCGCTCATCGCATAGCCTGCAATACACATCATCGTCATGCCAACTGACAGCCAGGATAGTCCACTGGAAGCCGTGCCGTTATCAAACTGCATCAGGCAATATCCGAGCACCAGCGTCCCGATGGCCATTACGCTGAAACCAATTTTCAGCGCCGGTTTACGTCCTGCTTTGTCGACCGTGAAGACGGCAATAAAGGTAGCGAACATAAACGTTAAGCCAACCACCAGCGTGGCAATCATCTGCTGCTCTGTGGTGGTAAAACCCGCCATTTTGAAAATGCGCGGCGCGTAATACATGATGATGTTCATCCCGGTGAACTGCTGCATCGCCTGCAGTAACATCCCAAGAAAAACTGCGCGGCGCACGTTACGGTTAATTTTAAACAGCGCCCAACCACCCTGCTTCAGCTTCAAGCTTTCACGGATTTCGTTCAGCTCATCGCGGGCCTTTTCTGACGTATCGCGCAGCATGCGCAATACTTCTTCTGCTTCAATGTGGCGACCTTTTTCCGCCAGCCAGCGCGGGCTGTTGGGCAGGAACACAACCAGAATAATCAGCAATACAGCCGGAAGAGCCAGCACGCCCAGCATAGCGCGCCAGTTACCGCTGTAGCTGAACGCGGTATCAGACAAAAAGGCCAGAACGATGCCCAACGTCACCATCAGCTGATACATACTGATCATCTTGCCACGCACGTTTTCGCTGGCCATTTCAGAGAGATAGAGCGGTGCGGTGTAAGAGGCGATCCCCACCGCAACGCCCAGTACCACGCGGGCAAAAATGAGCATTTCTACGCTGGAGGCAAACGCCGAGCCCAGAGATCCGACGACGAAAAGGATCGCCCCCGCCATCAGACTGTATTTACGTCCCAGGCGGAATGACAGCCAACCGTTAAACAGCGCACCAATTGCCGCGCCCAGCATCATGCTGCTGACCACCCACTCCTGCAGGCGGCTGGTCAACACAAAGTGATCGGTGATGAAAGGCAACGCCCCGGCAATCACGCCAATATCCAGGCCGAATAACAACCCTGCGACAGCCGCAGAGATAGAAACAAACATATTCATACGTCGCGTATCGCGCACTGGGCGCGACGCTAAAGCAGCATCATTATTTATTGAGACCATTTTTTCCTGCCAGATACAGAGTAACCATGCCATTGAAAGTAAGGGATCCCTTGCAGGAAGCGTCAGGCGGGAAACGGCAAAAACATGGATTAAATAGCTACACCACATCGTTATGTGATGGATATTCCAATTTTAAAATTTACCGACAATCACTCAATTAAATTTAATTTATTGATATTAAAGAATATTAAAAACAATAAAGTGATACGTATGAAATTTAATATGGAATAATTTATAACCACAATATGGATTTTAATGATTCAAAAGTAAAAAAAACCCTGCCATTTAGCAGGGTTTGTTGGCTCTGGAAAGCAATTAACGCGCCAGCCAGCCGCCGTCTACCGCAACGGTATAGCCGTTGATATAGTCAGATGCGCTGGACGCCAGGAACACGACAGGCCCCATCAGGTCGCTCGGCAGACCCCAACGCCCCGCCGGAATACGATCGAGGATTTCTGCGCTACGCTGCTCATCAGCACGCAGCTGTTGAGTGTTATTCGTCGCCATGTAACCCGGTGCAATCGCGTTGACGTTGATGTTATGTTTTGCCCACTCGTTCGCCATCAGACGGGTAACACCCATTACGCCGCTTTTAGACGCGGTGTAAGACGGCACGCGGATCCCGCCCTGGAAGGAAAGCATAGAGGCAATGTTGATAATTTTACCGCCGTTACCCTGGGCGATAAAGTGCTTCGCCGCGGCCTGAGACATAAAGAACACGCTCTTAATGTTCAGGTTCATCACGTCATCCCAGTCTTTTTCGCTGAAGTCGATCGCATCGTCACGACGGATAAGACCCGCGTTGTTGACCAGAATATCGATATGGCCGAATTCTGCCACTGCGCGCTCCAGCAGCGCCGGAATACCGTCGATTTGACGCAGATCGGCGGTCAGGCTTAAAAAACGGCGGCCCAGTGCGGTCACACGTTCGATGGTTTCTGTCGGTTCAACAATGTTGATACCGACGATATCGCAGCCCGCTTCAGCCAGGCCCAGCGCCATACCCTGACCCAAACCGGTATCACAACCGGTCACAACGGCGACTTTACCTTCAAGAGAGAATGCATTCAAAATCATTGTAAATCCTTAATTTTTTATAATGCCCGCCGCAGCAGGCACGGCAGTCGCCCGCAACTAGCGCAGATCTTTTACTGCAACATGGTCCATATCATCAAAGACCTGGTTTTCGCCGACCATGCCCCAAATGAACGTATACGCTTTTGTGCCGACACCGGAGTGAATAGACCAGCTTGGAGAAATCACCGCCTGCTCGTTGTGCATCACAATATGACGCGTTTCCTGAGGCTGCCCCATCATGTGGAATACGCAGGTATCTTCTTCCATATTGAAGTAGAAATAGACTTCCATACGACGTTCATGGGTATGACACGGCATGGTGTTCCACAGGTTACCCGGTGCCAGTTCAGTCAGACCCATGCTCAACTGGCAGGTTTCCAGAACATCCGGCACAAAGTATTTGTTGATGGTACGACGGTTACTGGTGAGGTTATCGCCCAGCGTCACTGGCGCAACGTCTGCAGGCGTGACTTTCTTAGTTGGGTAAGTCGTGTGGGCCGGCGCGCAGTTGTAGTAAAACTTCGCCGGTTTTGTCGTATCAATACTGGCGAATACCACTTCTTTTGCCCCTTTTCCGACGTACAGCGCGTCGCGATGGCCAATTTCATAGCACTGACCGTCAACGGTAATCGTGCCCGGGCCGCCGATATTGATCACACCCAGCTCACGACGTTCGAGGAAATAGGTTACGCCCAGCTGTTTGCCGACTTCGCCACCCACAGAGACGGTTTTGGCCACTGGCATAATGCCGCCAACAATGATGCGGTCGATGTGGCTGTAGACCATGGTGTATTCATCTGCGACAAATACTTCTTCGACCAAAAACTCATTACGCAGCCCCTGAGTGTCCAGGGTTTTCGCATGCGCACTATGGATGCTTTGTCTTACGTCCACATTTACCTCCAGTGATAAATTGACCGTGAATGCTTAAACGAATAGCAAAACGCTGTTCCGTTTTATCTTATGCACTCATGATATTCCTCCCTGAATGTGTTTTCAATTATAAATAAAACGATGTTTCACTTTTTTCGCATCTTATTATCAAAAGTGTAAGTGCGATCACGCTAGCGCGTATGAATAGCGAAATGGACCTTAATAAAATGATTGAATAACAATACGATAAATTTATTTATTCATTAGGGGCAGGGATAAAAAATGGAAAATTCAGCCGAGATGATCAGTCGAAAAGACACCTTTTCTAACAAAGTGCGCAGTTAATCACATGAAATGAAACAATGTTTTGATAAGTTGACTGTGTTTAGAGTGTATGTTTCTGTAACTGGCCTTGCCCTCCTGCTGGAGGGCTTTTTTACAGGTGCAGGGAAAACACTTAGAAAGGCGTTTAAGACGGTAAATGTAAGATCGTTAATCTCGTTCGATAGCGAGCGCCACCCCCTGACCACCACCGATACACAGCGTTGCCAGGCCCTTATGCGCCCGACGCTTCACCATTTCATGCACCAGCGAAACCAGAATTCGGCAGCCAGATGCGCCAATCGGGTGACCGAGCGCAATGGCTCCGCCGTTAACATTCACCCGCCGTTCATCCCACTCCAGCATTTTCCCAACGGATAATGCCTGCGCGGCGAAGGCCTCATTAGCTTCGATAAGATCAACATCTGCCAGTTGCCAGCCCACACGCTCAAGGCAGCGGCGCGTCGCATACACTGGCGCAATCCCCATGAGCGCAGGGTCGACCCCGACGCTGGCAAAGGCGCGAATACGGGCCAGTACAGGTAAGTTCAACTCTTGCGCCTTGGCCTCGCTCATCATCATCACCGCAGCGGCGCCGTCATTGATGGATGACGCGTTACCTGCCGTTACCGAACCGAGCCTGTCAAAGGTAGGATCCAGACGCGCCAGCCCTTCGGCGCTGGCATCGGTACGGGGCTGCTCGTCGGTATCCACCACCAATGATTGCCCATTACGCTGTGTTACCACCGGCACGATTTCATCTTTAAAGCGTCCAGCATCAATTGCCATCCGCGCTTTGTGCTGCGAGTGCAGCGCGTAGGCATCCTGCAATTCGCGGCTAATGCCGTATTCTCGCGCCAGGTTTTCCGCGGTAACGCCCATGTGATAATCGTTGAAGGCATCCCACAGACCGTCATGTACCAGGCTGTCGACCAGTTGGCTGTTCCCCAGCTGTGCGCCGGTGCGGCTATCGGTAAGGACATGCGGGGCACGGCTCATATTCTCTTGCCCGCCCGCAATCACAATGTCGGCTTCGCCGCACTGGATAGCCTGGGTCGCCAGATGCAGCGCTTTCAGGCCCGAACCGCAGACATCGTTAATGGTGATGGCGGAAACGGTATTGGGTAGCCCACCATTGATGGCAGACTGACGCGCCGGATTCTGCCCGGCACCTGCGGTAAGCACCTGACCGAGGATCACTTCATCCACAGCATGAACGTCCACGCCTGTGCGTTCCAGTAAAGCCCTGACCACCATGCTGCCTAATTCAACGGCAGAATGGCGCGCCAGCGTCCCCTGGAAGCAACCAATCGGTGTCCTTAACGCCCCGACTATCACAACCTCTTTCATCACCACCTCAGCGCAAAATAACACCGCAATAGTAGATGATTGTTAAAAAGAGTTATCAAGGTTGTTTAAAAACGGTGATTTTTATCACAAAGGAAATTCGTATCATTTATTGGTCATCTGAACGCCACTCTGCTGTAAATGGTCGCGCAGCCAACTTCCCGCCACGCCAGGCGGTGATTTCTTATTCCACAACAGATCGATAGAGATAGCCTTTGGCCAGCCGGGCAGCTTTAATTGAACCAATGGTTTTTCTGCCGCAAACTCCTCCACCAGCGCACACGGGAGCGCGCACCAGCCGAATCCCTGAACAGCCATACTTAGCAATAACAGGTAGTTAGGAGCCGACCAGACGGGACCGCGCGCCACGTTAGTCCCGCTTTCCAGATAGGTATTCAGACGCAGCTCGCGCCAGGTATGCAGCTGTTCCCACTGCAGTTTTTCTTGAGCCGCCAAAGGATGCGATACCGCCACGTATAATCCCATCCAGGTTTGCATCGGCAGACGCGTAACGCCCATGTCGGTCGGGTAATCCTCCCGCGCTTCGATCAACCCCACCTGAGCACGTCCTTTTTGCAGCAGATCGATCACGTCCTCGTCTTCGCCAATCAGACATTCAAACTCAGTATGGGGAAACTTGCGATCAAACTGCACCATCAACTCTTCCAGCACATCCGGATGCAGCGTGTCTGACAACACGAAGGTCAGACGCGCTTCCGTTTCACCCGACAGCGAGATCGCCGCTTCATCCAGTCGTTCGCTGGCCGTCAGAATCGCCTGCACATAACCCAGCACCCGCTTACCTTCTTCGGTCAGCGTTGGCTGGCGTGATGAACGGTCAAACAGCGCAAAACCAAGGTCGGCTTCCAGATGCGCAATGGCCGTACTGATGGTGGACTGGCTTTTGCGCAGCCGCCGGGCCGCCGCAGAAAATGAACCGCAGGAAACGGTCTCCACAAATGCCGTTAACGCTTCAGGAGAGTAACGCATGAACTATCTACTTTATCGATGGGTACTATCTTTTAGATATCACATTAAACGATAAAATTGCCACCATTCCGTTATCCGGGCATCAAAGAAGGTTTTAGGTTATGCAACACGATACAGTCCAACGCCGCTCGTTAGTAGAGCGTATTTTTCATGCCGTCTGCTTTGAAGGCATTGCCACCGCTGTTCTCGCACCAACCACCGCATGGTTGATGCAGCGCTCGGTGCTGGAAATGGGCGGACTGACCATTCTTCTCGCCACTACAGCGATGATCTGGAATATCATTTATAACGCCCTGTTTGACCGTCTGTGGCCGTCGCACCTGGTAAAACGTACGGCAAAAGTGCGAGCATTTCACGCCTTAGGTTTTGAGAGTGGTTTTATTGTGATTGGGGTGAGCATCGTGGCGTATGTGCTGAACGTCAGCCTGTTTCAGGCATTCACGCTGGAAATAGGTTTCTTCCTGTTCTTCCTGCCGTATACCATGTTCTATAACTGGGCTTATGACACGTTACGCGAGCGTGTTATGAAGCGTCGCCAGCAGCGCGTTACTGCCTGATAATTAAAATAATAGTCGGAATTTTCTCGGTTCCGGCTATTCATCCATTCACCAGCCCGCTTGTTCACACCTCCCCCAGCCCCTGCCATTTGTGGTAAATTGCGCTTCTTTTTGTTTATTTTATAGTTGATACGTTCAAATAATGTCGAAATTTTGGTCAAAAGAAGAGACTCTCTGGAGCTTCGCACTATATGGGACTGCCGTCGGCGCAGGAACCCTCTTCCTCCCCATACAGCTGGGTTCTGCAGGCGCGGTGGTATTGTTTATCACCGCTCTCGTCGCCTGGCCTTTAACCTACTGGCCGCACAAGGCGCTGTGCCAGTTTATCCTGTCTTCAAAAACGTCGGCTGGTGAGGGGATCACTGGCGCGGTTACACACTACTACGGCAAGAAGATTGGCAGCCTGATCACCACCCTCTATTTTATTGCCTTCTTTGTGGTGGTACTGATCTACGCCGTGGCGATAACCAACTCACTCACCGAACAGCTGGCAAAACATATCGAGATAGATCTTCGCGTGCGTATGCTGGTCAGTCTGGGCGTGGTACTGGTGCTGAATTTAATTTTTCTGATGGGTCGACAAGCCACCATCCGGGTGATGGGCTTTCTGGTGTTCCCGCTCATCGCGTATTTTTTATTCCTTTCGCTCTACCTGACCGGAAGCTGGCAGCCAACGTTACTCACCGGCCAGATGTCTGTCGATCAGCACACGCTTCATCAGGTTTGGATATCTATTCCCGTGATGGTTTTCGCTTTTAGCCATACGCCAATTATCTCCACGTTTGCCATTGATCGACGTGAGAAATATGGCGAGCAGGCCATGGGTAAATGCAAAAAAATCATGAAGGTAGCCTACGTCATCATCTGCCTGAGCGTGCTGTTTTTCGTTTTCAGCTGTTTGCTTTCGATTCCGACAAACTATATCGAGGATGCAAAAAATGAAGGCGTGACCATTCTGTCAGCACTATCGATGATGCCTAACGCACCGGCATGGCTGTCGATTTCAGGGATCATCGTTGCCGTCGTGGCGATGTCAAAATCGTTCCTTGGCACCTACTTTGGCGTGATTGAAGGGGCAACGGAGGTAGTAAAAACATCGTTGCATCAGGTGGGTGTGAAGAAAAGCCGGGCCTTTAACCGCGCCCTGTCCATCATGCTGGTCTCGGCTATCACGTTTATCATCTGCTGCATTAATCCTAATGCTATTTCAATGATTTACGCGATTAGTGGGCCGCTGATTGCCATGATTCTGTTTATCATGCCGACATTGTCTACCTATCTGATCCCGGCGCTGAAGCCATACCGTTCAGTGGGTAACTTGATCACCCTGATTGTCGGTCTGCTGTGCGTATCTGTGATGTTTTTTGGCTAAATGACGTTATCAACGGCTCATTCATCAGTGTGTGGATGAGCCGTTAAACTGGCTTATTTGATGTACGAATCCAGTACTTTCAGAATCACATCCAAATCTTCTTCGCGCTTTATTTCATCGCCCTGATGCACAATGTGCTCGGTCAGATGACCTTTAATCACTTCGCGCATTAATCCATTTACCGCCCCGCGGATCGCCGCTATTTGCTGCAATACCGCCGCGCATTCATGCGGTTCATCCAGCATGGTTTTCAACGCCGCTACCTGCCCCTGAATCTTGCTGGTTCGGGCTTTCAGCTTTTGTTTGTCGCGGATCGTATGTGACATAACTTTACCTTTTTAACGTCTGGCTGTAGGGACAATACCATCGACATTCTACTGGGGGGTAGTATTTGATACTGGGGGGGAGTAGAATCAGGCGAAATTAAACAACTAAGAATCATTCTCATGGGTGAGTTTTCTACGCTTCTTCAGCAAGGCAACGCCTGGTTTTTCATTCCCAGCGCGATTCTATTAGGTGTGTTGCACGGTCTGGAACCAGGGCATTCCAAGACGATGATGGCGGCCTTTATTATTGCTATTAAGGGGACCATCAAACAGGCGGTGATGCTGGGGCTGGCAGCAACGCTGTCGCATACCGCCGTAGTATGGCTGATTGCGCTCGGTGGGATGTATATCAGTAAAGCGTTTACCGCCCAGGCCGTTGAGCCCTGGCTGCAATTTGTCTCGGCGATAATTATTCTCGGGACCGCATTCTGGATGTTCTGGCGAACCTGGCAGGGAGAGCAGAACTGGCTGGCCCAGACGCATCACGACCACGATCACGGGCATCACCATCACCATGATCATGACGACCATCACCACCATCATCATGATCACGATGACGATCATCACCATCATCATGACCACGACCACGATCATAACCATGCCGCGTTAGCAGGACTGAGCGAGGGTTCGAAAGAGTATCAGGATGCCCACGAACGGGCGCATGCCACCGATATTCAGCGCCGCTTTGCGGGCAAAGAGGTCACCAACGGCCAAATATTACTGTTCGGTCTGACTGGCGGGCTGATCCCGTGCCCAGCTGCCATTACGGTGCTACTGATATGCATCCAGCTCAAAGCCTTCACGCTGGGCGCCACCATGGTGCTGTGCTTCAGCCTCGGGCTGGCGCTGACACTGGTAACTGTGGGCGTGGGTGCGGCAATCAGCGTGCAGCAGGCGGCCAAGCGTTGGAGCGGATTTAACACGCTGGCACGCAAAGCGCCCTATTTTTCCAGCGTGCTCATTGCAATGGTCGGCTTATATATGGGGATTCACGGCTATATGGGGATCGTCGGTTAATATATGAGAGCGCAGCAGCGATAGCCGCTGCGCGGAAAACCAAACTAGCTTGCGACATTCCCCCACACCAGTTGCCCTTTATGGAAGGTCGCAGTGCGTGGGGAGATTCGCGCGACCGCTTCCGCTGAGCATGAGGCATCTACCAGCACAAAGCTGGCTTCATCCTGCGCTTTCGGCCAGACGCGCTCACCTTTATCGTTAAGCGGCAGCACATCACCGGTAGCGAGGAACAGCGCCCGCGACAGGTTGAGTTCATTCGGGCGAATATAGAGCTGCGCGTACAGATTCGCCTTCTCCAGCATGTCTCCCAGGCCGTACGGCGACCAGTGGTCAATCACGCTGTCGGTCCCGGTAATCACTTCCACGCCTTTGTCGCGCAGCTGTTTTAGCGGCATGTGCATCGTGCCAATCGGCACCGTCGAGGCAATGGTAATCTGCTGCGCCGCCATGCGGGTTGCGAGTTCATCCACCTGCTGTTCGTTCAGCGTAGACAGCGCAAACGCGTGGCTGATGGTCAGTTTGCCCTTTAACTGCGGCGTTTTCTCCACCGTTTCTACCATGTAATTCACCGCCGCCACGCCCGCCGGACTGGTTTCATGCAGATGGATATCCACGCCTTTGTTGTAATCGAGCGCAATCTGGAACATGGTATCGAGTGATTTTTCCATCGCCCCATCCACGCTGGTTGGGTCCAGACCGCCGACATAATGCGCTCCCGCCTGCATCGCTTCACGCATTAGCGGTTCAGATTTTGATAACAGCAGACCATGCTGTGGAAATGCCACAATTTCACAGGCAAAACCCGGCTGGCGACGCGCCAGCACCGCCTGCAGGTTCTCCAGGTTTTTCAGTCCGGAAACCGGTTCTATGTTGCAGTGGCTGCGGGCAATCGAGGTGCCTTTTGATTGCAGCAAATCGATCAGCTTTTCCGCCCGCTCCTGGGTGTAAGGCTGGAGTTCAGGCAGCAGCTTTTGTTCCAGGCGGATCATATCCTGAATGGTGGTGCCCGCCGGACGGTTCAGCGAACGCCAGGGACCGCCGTAAAAGGTTTTATCCAGATGGATATGCATGTCGCGCATGGCGGGCAGCATCAGCTTTCCACCCGCATCGTAGTGCGGCAGCGTCGCATCCGGATGCTGCTTATTCTCGCGCAGCGCAACTATTTTCCCGTTCTGGATTTCAACGGTTTGCAGCGCGGTACGGGTGTGCACCACCACTGAGTTTTCGTAATCAAACCCCGCTTCCAGCAGGACGTTATCCAGGTAATAGTGCTTATCGTTAATCGTCATTGTGCTCTTCGACCCGCAGGTGTTCCCGACAGGATTAGCAGCATACGCGACCGGGGCGACTGCGCCAAACAGCGCGGCAGCAGTGACCATTTTTCCGCTCTGGCTTAAAAATTCACGGCGGCTGTTACTTTCCTTCATTCGCATCTCCTCTCAGGAATGGACAATATGGGTGCCCGTTTCGCCGCGCAGTGCGGCGGGCAGGCATTCCGGCGTGGTGATGATCACTCGTTTACCGCCACGCTCCAGAAACGCCAGGCTGGCAACAATCTTGGGTAACATGCTGCCCGGCGGGAAATGTCCCTCCTGCATGTAACGGGTCATCGTGGCGACATCCACCGTATCCAGCGCCTGCTGGTTAGGTTTGCCAAAATGAATACAGACCTGCTCGACGCCGGTGGTGATCACCAGAATGTCGGCACGGATTTCCTGTGCCAGCAACGCCGTGGAGAGATCTTTATCAATCACCGCATCCACGCTCTGGTAATCCCCCTGATCGCTACGCACCACCGGGATGCCACCACCACCCGCACCAATCACTACAAACCCCTGCTGGGTCAGCGTTTTGATCGCCTCTGCTTCAACAATACGTTTTGGTTCAGGGGAAGCCACAACCCGGCGGTAGCCACGCCCCGAATCCTCAACAAAGCGCCAGCCTGGATTGACCCGCAGCAACTCATCGCGCTGCGCTGCACTAAAGAACGCCCCGATAGGCTTGGTCGGGTTAGCAAAACCGGGATCGTTTTTGTCGACCTCCACCTGCGTGACCACCGTGACCGCCTTCTGCTCGCCGCGTCGTGCCAGACGGTTGTTCAGCGCCTGTTGGATCAAATAGCCGATGCCCCCCTGCGTATCGGCGACGCAGTTTGCCAGCGGGGTAAGCGGCAACCCTTCACGCTCGTGCGCGATTTCCGCACGTCGGAGATCCAGCCCCACCTGCGGCCCGTTACCGTGCGTCAGCACAATGTTGTAGTCCGATGCCAACATCTCCAGCACCGTATCCGCCACCGCCTTCACCGCTTCAGCCTGGTGCTCAATCGACTGGCTGGCGTTATCTTTGATAATGCTGTTGCCGCCAATGGCAACGACCACAAGTTCTTTCATAGTGTTATCTTCCGCTTACAGGCGATTCAGGTCGTTTTCGTCGGTTCCTGCTCAGGCGCAGTCACCGCTTCACGGCTATCAAGAACATGCTTGAGGACAAACATGCCGCTCATCATCAGGTAGGCCACAACAAACATCATCGAGCTGCCCTCAGCAAAGCCAACTGCCGGGGAGTGGATCACGCCAAACAGCGATAACAGTGCCCCAAAGGCTGCGGCAATCGCCCCGCGCAGCGGCTTATTCATAATGGCGAAGATAGCGACGCAGCCCCACAGCATGCTGGCCAGCGGCGCACCGCTTCCCAGATGCACCAGTCCGTCGTAATAGACACCTTTGCTGTGCAGTAAGTCGCTACCCAGTTTCCCCGCGGATGTTCCGGCGGCGCCCATCACGCTGTTAACGATGGTCAATGCCCAGTTAGCGATCCACGGGAACAGGCAGATGAAGATGACAGGAACCTCGACTTTGGGCGTTTCTCGCACCACCTGGTTGGCGGTCACCACACCGATAAACACCAGAATCGGCACTATCGCAGTCATCGGAATAATGGCGAGCATAAACGCGCCCAGGCCAAACAGCGGTACCAGGAACATGGTGATGCCTGAAGCGAGGGTATAGCCGATGCTGGCGCCCATCGCTTTCCAGCCAGCATGCCCAACATACACGGTCACCGGGAACGGGTTGCCCAGCATGCAGCCAAGCATGGAGGCAAAGCCGTTCGCCATCATCACCTTACGGGTGTTGTACTCATCCCCCGCCGCGTGCGCACTTTCAATGTTCTCAAGGTCGAAAATGTAGTTCGCCAGACCCAGAGGAACCGCAGAAGCCAGATACGGCAGTGCATGTGGCAAACCTTGCAGGAAGCTGTCGACATGAATTTCCGGCGGGTTGAAGCCAAAGGAAGACATCGACGCTTTAATGGCCTCCGGGCTTTGTAAACCGGAGATCCACGCCAGGGCCGTACCGGCAATCAGCAGCAGCAAGCCGGTAGGAATGCGGGCAAAAATCGGCTTCTTACCGAACCAGTTAATGAAGATCAGCAACAGGACGATGAAGGAGACGGTCGGCGCTTCGAATGCCTGCAGCATCGGGTTCATCGCCAGCAGCAACAGTCCCAGGCCGGACAGACAAGAAAGCAGTACCGTACGTGGAATCATCTTGCGGATGGTCTCGCCCAGGAAGGAGCCGCCGACCAGGATCAACGCTTCGACAAAGCACCACACCAGGGCTATTTGGATAGCAAAGTTGGCATCTTTGGTTTGCTGATAAACCGGCATCAGTACCAGGAAGGTTACGGTAAAGATTGACGGTGCGCTCGGTCCGGACGGCAGCGCCGTCACATCTTTACGCCCGGTGTGTTTTGCCATCTGCAGGCCAAACCAGGCGTAGCAGACGCTGGCCACCAGCACCGCCAGACCAAAGGCAGGCGCAATGCGACCATAGACAATTTCGGTAGGGATCCCGACAACAAAAATGAGCAGCCCCATCATTGTCAGCAGGTTAGTCAGGTTGTTGGTCATCAGCCCAAAGTAAGCTGCCCAGTCACCACGTTTCCATTCTAGTTTTATGCTGTTCATGGAATATCCTTAACAGGTTAAGCATCGTTTGCGATCGCGGAGATCGCCCAGCCCTGCAGGTAAGCAACGTTTTTCGCTTCGCTACTGTGGGGCTAACCGCGTTAGCCCCGATTGTTGTTATTGGCAGTAGCGGTCGCGCCAGTTGAGGATCGCCTTTTCAAAACAGGCGAACGGCGGGTGGACTATTCCGGCGCCGATCATGCCGATCCCCGCATCTTTGTGCGCAATTGCGGTGTTAATCACCGGCAGAATGCCGGTGCTGCCCACGCGCGTAATATCGATAGCGGTCGGTACGCCCATAAAACCAAGCAGCGGAATGGTGACGTTGGGGTTTTCGCCGAGAGTGATTTCACGCATCTGGCGAGAGAAATCAACGGCCTCTTCGACCGTACCACCCACCAGTGCCACGATGGCCGGCGCCGTCGCCATGGCGAAACCGCCAATGCCGTAGGTTTCGGTGATCGCGCTATCGCCAATATCACGTCCGGAATCTTCCGGCTTGTAGCCCGCAAACATCGGGCCAATCACCTGCTGCGCCGGACCGGTAAACCACTGACCCGGTAAGCCGCTGATGCGCAGACCAAACTCAACGCCGTTACGCGCCATCGTCGTCACCACGGTGCTGTATTCAATGCCGTGTGCAGCGTCCATTGCGGCTTTACACATCGCCATCCAGGTCGGTCCGGAGAAGTAATCGCTGCTGAGGACGAACTCGAACACCTCACGCTGCTGCTCAACCGGATAGCCGGTCTGAATAATCCACGGCGTCAGCGCCTGAATCAGCAGCGCCGTCCCGGCGTTATTGCGGTTATGACACTCATCGCCCATGTGCAGCGCCTGCGCCAGCATCAGGCGCAAGTCTATTTCTCCCGCCAGCTTCATGGCGTCGCGCAGCATCGGTCCCAGCACATCACGCATCCAGTTCAGACGATCAATAACGCTCTGATCGTTCGCGCCCATACGCAGGATCTTCGCCATCTGCTCGCTCATATTGGTATATGCGCGGTTGCCGTAGGTTTTGTTCTCAACGATGTGCATAAACATCGACGCTGACGTCACACCCGCCATCGAGCCAACGCAGTCATGCTCGTGACATGGTGAGAAGATAATTTCACCCGAGGCGGCCAGTTCGGCAGCTTCATCCAGATCTTTCGCCAGTCCTTCAAACACCAGCGCCCCGGTTACCGCGCCCTTCATTGCACCGCACATTTTTTCCCAGCGGATCGGCGGCCCGGCATGCAGGATGGTGTTGCGGGTCATCCCCGGCACGACATTGATTGCCTGGTCATAGCCAATCAGCACCGGATGCGACTGGATAATACGTTCCAGCGCCTGCTGGTTAGCGGCAGCGATTTTGTCTGCCAGCGGCGAATCGGCAATCTCGTCCAGTGCAGCAACCACCTGCATGTTGCCCTGGCCCGGCGGCGTCCAGTCGAGCTGGGTCACGGGAACGTTCTGCTTTTTCAGGTCATCGCTGAACATCGCGATACCGACATTAATCACATTCAGCGGCTGGTTAAACAGTGTCTGGCTCATCAGGCTTCCTCCCCTTTACAGATAAATTCACGCGCCAGCAATCCGGTGTTGGTGCTACTGCTCGCCCAGATAACGCCCGCATCAGTCAGCATCTGACATTGTTTTTCCAGCGACGGCGTATCAAGATCGGTTCCCAGCACATAGCCGAGAATCTCAAGCGGACGACCATCTGAGGCGGCGATCGCTTTGGCTTCAACGATCGCGTCGAGCATCACGCCAACTGGATCTTCATGCGATCCAAAACCAAGGACGAAGTCCATCACGATCACGCCGACTTCAGGATCGCGCGCTTCCTGCAACAGACGACTAATGCGGTTGGTGGGATCGATCATCGGGTGCGGTTTACCGTTGGTAAAATCGTCATCACCGAAATCGAGGAAGGTATGCGCCACGCTGCGGTTGAGATCTTGCAGGCGGAACGCCGGATCCGGATGAATGTTGCTGTAAACTTCGGCATGTTTTTCCATGGCAGCAAACATCGCCTCATCGCACAACGTGCCACCGCAGAACAAGCCACGGATGTACTTTTGTTGCGGGGTCAGACGGGCGCGAACCTCTTCAATCAGCGGCCAGTTGAGCGGATGCAGATCCAGGCTCTCTTTTTTCACGCCGGTCAGCAGTACCGCTTTCAACGCCGCCTCTTTAGTACCGCGGGCAAACTGTAGGCCTTTTTCATCCGCAGGCGCGGCTTCACGTCCGAGGAAACACACCACCACGGGCTTATAACAGGCGCGCGCACGTTCCAGCACCTTGCGCGCCACCGCTGGCGCAGGAGGTTTGGAGATAAGCGCGATGATCTCAGTTTGCGGATCGGCCTCCAGCATGCCAATCGCGTCAAGCATCATCAGGCCGCCAATCTTCTCACTCAGATCGCGTCCACCGGTGCCAATCAGTTGAGAAATTCCGCCGCCAAACTCGTGAATGCGTACGCTCAGCTCCTGGCTACCGGTACCGGACGCACCAATAATTCCGATGTTGCCGCGACGCACTGCGTTGCCAAAACACAGCGCCGCGCCGTTAATGATGGCGGTTCCGCAGTCTGGCCCCATCATCAACAGTCCTTTTTCGTGCGCCAGTTGCTTAAGCGTCAGCTCGTCTTCAAGAGAGACGTTGTCAGAGAACAACATCACGTTGAGGTTATTTTGCAGCGCCTGACGCGCTTCACGCGCGGCAAACAGGCCATTGACCGAGATCACCGCCAGGTTACTGTCGGGAACGTGCTTCTTCGCGCTGGCGAGCGTGGCATAGCGCGCTTCGTGCTGGCCACCCTGCTCTTTATGCGTAAACAGATCGTCAATCGCCACCAGCGTTTGCGCGTTTGCTTCGTCGCTCGCGCCTTTAATGACAATCATCAGATCGCCACTCTTCGCCTCTTCCAGCTCAGGCGTGAGCAGGCCGAGATTCTTCAGCACGCCCTTATTCATTTCTGTCGCCATAGCCACGAACGCCTGCTCAACACCATCGAGCTTATTTGCGCGCGTGGAGATAGACATCAGTGAGACAGAATCAAAATACGTGTTCTTTTTAACAACTATCCTGATCGACATAATTCCCTCCAGACCTGTGGCTCAGGGCGCAGGCATCCGCCATGCCATACAGCATGTCGCAGCCAGAACTTGAGCCAATATTTTTAATGTCAGTAATATATTGCGTAGAAACGGGTTTTTGCTCAGTAATAAATTGGTTCAGCAGCCGTCCAACGCTTTCCCGATAACGCTGATGAAAAGCTTCCTCTAACGTTATTTTGCTGAGTAGCGTCGTATTATTTCCGGCATATTGTAAAGCTGCTAAAAAATCTTCACGATATTTCCTCAACGGATGTCCGGGAATAAATAGAATAGTGCTTAAGCCCACTAAATAATCATCCGATGAGGGCGTCAGACCAATCCCCAGACCAATTAAATGGCTGACCGCTGTAGAGATATTTTCTCCTGTACGCAACGCCGTCAGTAATGTTTGTCGGCGGTTGTGTAATTGACGGGTGATTTCCTGAAAAAACGGATTGTCACCCTGATACAGAAATAATGTGTCGTCGCTTCTTAGCTGTTGGCGGATAACCTCTTCCCAATGCTGCCAGCCGACTGCGGCAAGACTTGCTGCATCAGATGTCCACCGTGGTATTCGCCACAGCAGACAACCGGCGGTTTCTATCCATTTATCATTGCCAACAACTATTCCCGATCCGCTAAAATTGACCAGCTCACCGGGATGAAACAGGTCTTCACAATGCGTCAGCGCCAGCCGACAGCTGTTAGGTGCGTTATCACAATCTTCACTCAGTAACGTCAGCAACCGCTGCTGTTCAGGTATCAACAGGTTTACCGCGTGGGAAAAAACCTGTTCAACCCGCCCCGTTCCCCGGAAAGTGAGAAACGCGCTGTCTGCGGTTAGCGCCCGTACGCATCGCCGTGATGGCGTAGCGATAATGGCGCTCCTGTGTCAGGCTCCGGCCGCAATCAGCAGCTCGGCAATCTCGTGGTACCCTTTCTCTCGCGCCAGTTCCAGCGGGGTTTTACCGTATTTATCCGTCATGTGCGGATTTGCGCCATGGTCGAGCAGCAGCTTAACGATCTCCTGCTGCTTCGCGCCACCGTCATTAAGTACGATGGCTTCCAGGAGCGGCGTCCAGCCAACAAAATTAGTATGGTTGACATTGATATCGGTACGCAGCAGCAGCTCACGCACGATCTCAACATGACCTTTTTCGCTGGCTGGCGTAATACCGACACCGCCAAAACGGCTCAGACAATTAAGGTCAGGGTTAGCCGGTAATACCGTACGCAACAGCGTTAAATCATTCGTCAAGCAGCTAATCAGGAAGGGGTTAAAACAAGTTTTATCTTGTTTATTAATATCGGCACCCTCAGCAATCAATAAAGAAACACAGTCATAATGTTTATTCAGGCTGGCAATAATAATGGCAGTACGCCCCTGGCGGTTAGTGGCATTAATATCCACATTTTTTGCCAGACAGGATTTTAATCCATCGGCATTGCCCTGTTCTGCCGCCAGCAGAAATTCAGTAATGAGTTCTTTCTCTGACATAATCGCTCTCCTGCAGTTTTTTAGACTTTTTAAATATCCGATAACCTGAGAATAGCAACAGAGTGCAGAGAATAACATCCGCTTAAATTTCATTCATCGTTAGCGCATCGATTATTGAATCAATTTTAACAATGAGAACAAAACGTGCTGTAGTGCAATCTTTCCCTTATGGCTGGGGCCCTTTTAGCCACTAATCAGTAGTCCGGTGAATCAGGCGGTATGCTGCACGGATAGCGGCCTGCAATTAAAATACAGAAGTGTGATTGCCTTCAAATCAAATGTAAAACTAGTGTTAAATTTTGTTCAAAACTGATTGCTCTGTATAAGGATTACAAATACATTCAACAATCATCGTGTTGCGGATGCGCATTGTCGCCGGAGGGGAGAAAGATGAATTCAATATTTACCGAGGAAAACCTGCTGGCGTTTACGATGGCAGCCCGCTACAGCAGCTTTAGCAAGGCGGCTGAAGAGCTTGGCTTAACCACATCTGCAATTAGTTACACCATTAAGCGCATGGAAATGGGTCTCGACGTGGTGCTGTTTACCCGCAGTACTCGCAGCATTGAACTGACCGAGTCCGGGCGCTACCTGTTTCGCAAGGCGACCGACCTGCTCAACGATTTCCACGCCATCAAGCGCAGCATTGATACCATCGCTCAGGGCATTGAAGCCCGGGTACGCATCTGCATTAACCAGCTGTTGTATACCCCTCAACATACAGCGCGGCTGCTGCAGGTACTCAAGAAACAGTTTCCAACCTGCCAGATAACCGTCACCACCGAGGTGTATAACGGCGTCTGGGATTCGATCATCAACAACCTGGCTAATATCGCCATTGGCGCGCCCGATACGTTACTGGATGGCGGCGGAATTGATTACACCGAGATCGGCGCGATCCGTTGGTCGTTTGCGATTGCCCCGGATCATCCCCTCGCCTTTATGCCGGAACCCATTTCTGAGAGCCAGTTACGCCTGTACCCGAACATCATGGTGGAAGACACCGCACACACCATCAACAAGAAGGTCGGCTGGCTGTTACACGGACAGGAGTCGATTCTGGTTCCCGATTTTAATACCAAGTGCCAGTGCCAGATCCTGGGTGAAGGCATCGGTTTTCTGCCGGACTACATGGTGCGCGAGGCGATGGAAAAGTCGTTGCTGGTGACGCGGCAGATCCACAACCCGCGTCAGGATTCACGAATGCTGTTGGCCACCCAGCATTCGGCAACCGGTCGTGTAACTCAGTGGATTAAAAAAGAGTTTGGGCCACAAGGGATACTGACGGGGATTTATCAGGATCTGCTGCATCGGGAGTGATGAACCGGATGGCTGTTATACCTTCCGGTACACATAAGATGATCAGGCGCGGATATCGTCGTACTCGCGGGTTTTATCAAATTCATGTTTGGCAAACGGGCACAGCGGAATAACTTTGCGGTTTTCAGCGCGCATCTTCTCTACCACTTTCGCCACCAGCTGTTTGCCGACGCCCTGACCTTTCAGGCTGGGGTCGACATCGGTATGTTCAATGATGCTCAGATGCTCGCCCGTCGGCACAAATACAATCTCGGCAACCTGGTTGCCCTCAGCATCATTGACATAAAACTTGTTGTGGCCTGCAAGAATTTCCATGGTCCCCTCACTCATTTCTGGCGATATTTCAGCGCACCGCTCGGACAGGTATCGATGACCTTGATGACCGTCTCGACATCCACTTCATCCGGAATGATCCACGGTTTACGTTTCAGGTTAAACAGTTTCGCGCTTCCCCGCACGCAATTGCCCGAATGCTGACATATCGCCGTGTTGAAATAGACGTCAATCTTCTCGCCGGTATAGGCCCGGTAACCTGCATCCAGTAGTTCCTTATCCACGACATTGCCTCACATTTTTTTATTGTCTGGGTCTAATCATAGACCTATGCGAGGCTGAAGGAAGCTGCTGAAAGCAGAAATATCACTCGGGCCTTTTCTGCAACAACGGCTGCTGCTCTGGTGGCAAATACTCCAGCATCGCAGGCGTTGGCGGCGGGAGGCGGTTATCGGCAATATCCCTATCCACATCGATATGACTGATTTCGCCATTCTCATGATGGTGGACCGTCAGCACCCTCGCCTTGTTCAGTTCCGTAACCAGCTCCCGGGTAATACGCAAACTTTCTGCCAGCTCATGGTCTTCCAGCCCGGGTCTGCGACTGCGGCGTTCCACCCGAAAACGAAACTGGTTGTACTTAGCCCAGCCAATCAACACCAGGCCGTTGACCAGGGCGACAAGGATATAAAACGTGACCGTATCCAGCGTGGTGAAAAAGGGTCGCACCCCCATATACGGTGAATGCGCCAGGGCCGTGATCAATCCTTTATAGATCAGGTATAAGAAACCAACCCAGGCGATGAGCGTCAACAACACATCGATAATGCGAGGCAGCAGACGCCGCTCCGTAAAGATCAGTGGCTGATTCACGATTCGATCCTCCCAATTCCACGGTCAGGACTCACCCAACGCGCTCTGCCGCGTTTGCGTTTAAGCATCACTTTCGGGAACGCGACCAGCGTGGTGAACAGGCTTAGCATCCAGTACACCACCGGGAACCAGATAATCCAGAACAACGAGGCGCCAATGCCTTTTTCATAACGTCGTTCAATCATCAGGCTCACCGCAAACTGCAGCAAGCACACCACGCCGAGGATAAGTCCGGTAAAGGCTGGCGGGAACAGATGCTGCACATACAGCGAGTCCGGCATCGGGATCATCAGCCCTAACAGGAACAGCACGATACTGATCGCATAGGCAAACGACCAGGCGGTAGAAAAACAAAACTCAAGAAACAGCGGCCACATGCGACGGAACTCCCACGACCAGAGACGACGCATGTTAACGATAAACACCTCTGCACCACCCTGCGCCCAGCGCAAACGCTGCTTCCACAGCCCTTTTAACGTTTCAGGCATCAGGATCCAACACAGTGCGCGCGGCTCAAAGAATACCGACCAGTGGCGCAATTGCAGCTTCCAACTGATATCGATATCTTCAGTGATCATGTCCGGGCTCCAGTAACCGACCTCGGCCAGCGCGCGACGACGAAACGCCGCAACTACGCCTGAAACGGTAAAGATCTGCCCATAGACTCGCTGAGTACGCTTAATTAAACCGATAATGGAAGAGAACTCACCGACCTGCACACGGCCGATTAACGTAGAGCGGGTTCGAATACGCGGATTCCCCGTCACCGCACCAACGCGCGGGAACTGGATCAGCGGAGCCACAATATAGGCAACGGCATCACGATCCAGTAACGCATCGCCATCAATGCACACCAGGTAATCGCTGCGCGCCGCGGCCGCACCAGTCTTGAGCGCCAGCGCTTTGCCCTGGTTTTCAGCCAGATGAATCACCCGCAGGCTGGGGTATTCCACTGCCAGTTGTTCCAGCACGTCGTGAGTGTCATCCGTTGAACCATCGTTGATGGCAATCACTTCGATATTCTTATATCGCTGTGCCAGTGCGGCCTCAATGGTTTCACGCGCGTTGATCCCTTCGTTAAAACAGGGGATCAGAATGGAAACCAGTGGATTCCCCGGCAGGGTCGGTGGTGGCGTGTCATCTCCCCATTTCCAGTGACGTTCACGGTAAAACCAGAAATAGACTCCGCCGCTTATCCACAAAGCAGACATGAACAAAGGCCAGAAGAAGACGAAGTTCAACATCACTTCACCTGTAAAGATGACAGCCACGCCAAACGGCAGGCTGAACATCAGGCAAAGTATCAGGAAAGCAATAATGCGATCGGTCATTTTTGCGGATACCAGTATGAGGAGAACGTCGAGCGAATCTCTGACATCTCAGGTTTGTCGCTGATGAAATCATCCGGGTAATAGCCGTAGTTACCTGCACCGCTTAACTTCAGCTGGCGCATCCATTCGGCTATTTGTTTTCCGCTGATTTCAGCCTGATCCCCGGATTTACGCCAGTCTCGTGCCTGCAGTTCAAACACGGTTTTATCCAGCGCCCCAGGGTTTTGTGCAACGGCATTCACCAGTCGGTCAAGCCATGCGTTGGCATCATTGGCCGGGATCTGTTCCATGAATGGCATCGCCATCGGCGCCGTCCAGTCATAGGTATTGAGGAAATCATTCAGGTTTTGTGCAAACCAGGCTTCACTTTCAGGCTCCAGTACCGGCATGGCGTAAATATTGCGCGCAGTTTGCACCTGTGGACCGCGAATATTACGCACAGACTGGGTCAGCTGTTTGGTGAAGTCGATCAGCATCTTACTTTTCAGGCGCGTCCAGCGCTCGAACGCCTGAGGATTATTACGTATTTGCTCGATACTGCCCGGAAGCCCTGCGGCACGGTAGGCGGCTAACGCATCCGGTGACGCATCTTCAAAGTCCGTCAGGAAAGCATCGTCATGAAACAAAATACCTTTGAAACTGGCGTGCTTCGCCAGGTCTTCATAGATTTCAGTGATGCGCTGACGCGCTTCGCTGCTCCAGGGTGAAAGGCGGACATAGTTCTCGTGATTGATAGCAGTACGTCCCGTTTTCGGATCCCATGCGGTTACGCGTGGAATAGACGCGTCGAGATCGAACGCCAGAACCGGCATCCAGGCATATACCGTCACCCCTGCCCGCGTTTGTAATTGCCAGGAGATATAGTTAAAGAGATCGGCACGCATCGGCAGCCAGCGGTTGGGGAAATAGACCTCACGAATATTCCCGTCACCTTTAGGGTCGGCATACGCCTGCAGGAAGACATGAGAAATACGCATGTCATAAACGCGCTGGATCAGCTTATCGATATTTCGCTTCTGCTGAGCAGGGTCCTTGTCATACACGTAATCCAGATCGACATGCATCACGCGCATTGTCTGTGGCTCACGGACCTGAGCGACCTGACTGGCAAAGCGCTTAAGGGATGGGTTATCAGAGATCAGCACGCGCGGAATATCATCGAGAAACGCGGCATTCGCCAACCCTTCATTAAGCGTAAAGGCCATCTTATAGCCATGCTCTTTGGCCAGGTTTAACGTCGTGCCGTTGGCTGCGCCGTACGGCCATACCCACGCGCGCGGCGATTTCCCTGTCACCGATTTGATCTTGTTAGTGATCAGAGAAATATCCGTGTTTATACGTCGCGTGTACTGTTCGTCCGTTTCGTAAGTGCCGGTTTTCTTATCATACAGGCGGTTCGCTACCGCTGGCTCTTTACTCCCCTGCGGATTGGCCTCAGCGCCAAAGTGCGAGTTCCAGGTGTGCGCACCGACTTCCACCAACGGCGATTTCCCCATTTCTTCGACCATTTTCCAGGTGGCGAATTTATCTCGCGCTGTCATTAAGCCGCCAAAATCGACTTTTTTGTTGGCTGGCGCATCAACCCAACTGCCTACTGGCGCCCAGAGCGCAGGCCAGTTGTAGGCTTTCAGCAATGGCCAGACGCGGGTATAAAAACTGCTATACCCGTCATCAAAGGTGAGTAATACCGCTTTTTCCGGCAGTACAATTTTACCGTCATGGGCATCCAGAATTTGCTGCACGCTGATCGGCTGATAGCCATTATCACGCAGCCAGGCCATTTGGTCGCTCAACGCGCTGGTACGCACAGAGAGGTAACGCTGGTCGGCAGCACCATCTTCAACATCGTGATAACCCAGTACCAGAAAACTATTTTTCGGCCACTGATGATCCGCCGTCAGCGGCGTTCTCTCCCCAGGAGGAACATAGCGAGGCGTTGTATTGTGCGCGCTGCTGCACGCGGTAATCATCAACCAGCCAGCGATTAATGCGCTAAGCCACAGGCATCTTTTCAGCATGAACAATCCTTAAAACCTGACATTTAAATCGAAAGCGAGGGAGATATTCCGCTCACGTTTACCGTCATAGGGGCGTTTATCCCAAATCAGCATCACCCCGCCATCTACGACGTTGTTCCATTTAAGCCGTTGTCCGTATCCGACCTGGACGATAGCGCCTGCATCTTCACCTTGCTGCCAGTAGCCACCTACGCCTGCCAGACCTTGCTGCGTCCAGACGGTATCATAGTGGCGGTAAAGAACCTGCTCTGCGCTCAGGCCAGGGACAACCGAAAAATCACTCTTCGGGTTGTAATACGGCACATTCTCTTTGGTGTTGGTGCTCCCGCCAATGCCCGGCGTAAAGTCCAGCGTGAAGCGAGGCGTGGTCCAGATGCGCTCTTTTCCGCTGAGTCCGTATTCGATGCGATCGTTACCGTCTGAGAAATGTGATGCAGCAAACGACAGTTGATATTCACGTCGCTCGTTTTGATACCAGCGAACGAACATATCGCCGCCGTTGGCATACACACCGCTACGCAGCGCGCGCAATGGCGTATTACGCGACAAGCGCTCGGCCGAACCGCCTACGCGCCAGTTGTCATTAAAGTCATGCCAGCCGGATAGACGCCCACCAATCTTCTGACCATCGCCATAATTTCGGCCAGACACTTCCATTTCCGCCCAGTAATCACGGGAAGTCCATTCTGCACCCGCCGCCAGATCGCGGCTGATGCCCTTCCCTTCCTCAAATTCACCGGTAGCGAAGTTGAATCCAGTAAACAGTCGCCAGTTGTCATTAATCGGCGGACTGTAAATAGCCGTGTTGATGTTGAAGTCATTCTTACCGCTGACCGGGCTATCGGACGAGATCCCCTGCGTGCCGCTAATGCGCACTTCCGACATTTTGTGGACATCACGAATACGCGCAAGGCGCAGCGTCGCTTCATCATCCGGGCTACGGGCAATAACGTCATCCGTCAGTTCATCGGCCTGCTTCCATTCCTGGAGATCCAGCGCAACGTAAGCCTGCTGACGCTCCAGCTCCAGGTTGCTTGGCTCAATCACTTCCGCCAGCTTAAGCTCTTTCTCCGCCGCATGCGGCAATCCACGCGCTTCAAGCACAGAGGCATAGGAAATGCGCAGTCCCTGGTTACCGGAGCCTGTTCGTGCCAGATGCTCTGCGAGCTTTTCTGCCTCTGGCAGTTCATTGGCAGCGATATGATATTGCGTCAGCAGCGACTGTCCGAGCAGCCAGTTATCGTTAGGTTGCGGCGTTGGCGAGCCATAGATACGCCGCAGATACGGACTCTCTTTGATCAAATAATCGACTTGTTTTTTGGCAGCATCGAAGTTTTCATTATCAATGTGTGCATAGAACAGATCTTGTTGATCCTCTGGACTGAGCGGCGTCACCGGAATAGGCCCATTCGGGTAGTAGATGCTCGCCAACATCGCTTCGGTTTTTTCCGGCTGACGCTCGCTTAACCATGCTGATGCCACCCAACGTTTTGCGTAGTTTGGTACTTCGCCGCTTGCGGAAAGGGACTCATATTCCTCGATCACTTCGGCAGTACGTTTACGCACCAACAGGGCACCCATACGGTCTATTCTCGCCCGACGGACATCATTCTGCGCAGACGGCTCATCTTTCCAGGCCGCCAACAACTGGTCATAACGGGCCAGCGCTTTATCTGCTACGATAAAACGTTCTTCTTCATTACGTGCGGACGTATAAGAGGATCGGACCATTTCAGCCGCCGCATCAAGCTCAAGGCGACGCTTCACCGGATCTGCCGTGGGTACGACTTCCGCCATATTTAAGGCTGGTCCGGAAACACGGTTCGCTGACAGCGCAGACAACAGCGTGGATTTTGCATTTTTGTTGCCAGGATCGACGTCATCCGCCTGGCTGGCAACCAACAGTGCATCCCAATTTTTCCCCTGAGAATGATATACATAGGCAAGCAATGCGTCGGAATCTGCGCCCGGATGTGCCTGAGTCCATTTATTCGCTTCGGTAAGGGCTTGCTGATTGTAGCGCGCATCTGCCAGCGTCATTATCCAGCCGGTGCGTACATCAACGTTATCAGGTTCTTGCTGTAAAACGCTTTCCCACACCGCCAATGAATCATTCCAGTTTTTCTGGTTACGATACGCACGCGCTGCGGCGACTTTTCCCCGTGCAGGTACATCCATCTGCCCACGATACCGCTGCCAGATTTCAATTGTTGTTTTATCGTTGTTCTCAACCCAACTGGAAACTTGCAGCCAGTCGGCAACCTGGTTTGGCGTTAGCGCGCTTTTCTTTCCCTGATCCTCAAGGTAGCGCAATAGCGGCGCACTATTCCCCCCCCGCGCTTCAATAACCAAAGCATCATAATCAGATACCGCAGCAGAGATTTGCATAGGGAAAAGAATGCTGGCCGTAAATAAACAGCTTACGGACTTAAAACGTTTAATGAAGTTGGCATGTCGACGCATACTGAACATATCTGCCCTTATATCTTACATCAGAGTAAAAATAAGCGTTTTCAATAAGTTAAGGTCAATCCCTGACGATTGCCGACCATGTAAGATGCACTGCCGCTTATTTCGTAATAGGGTTATAAAGCAATTAATTCTTTCGTCTTATTGACTACCCGCACCGCGTCCTCTAATCGTTGAGCAGGAGGCATAAACTCGGGAATTTTATCACTCCATGTAGTTCATGGCTACGTAATAAGAAAAGTCTTAGTCAAAAAAGTATTTTAGACTAAATAATCCTAATACTCTTGGGATTGAATTCTGGATTTAAACAAAGTTTGCCCGGTGACATAATGTGACGATGCTTACTATTGCTGGTTAGCATAGCTACACCGCGCAACTGTTTGCATGGTAACTATTTTGAGAGATGAATAGAGAAAAATCTGATAATAGGCTCTCTGCTAACAACAAAATATAACTTAATTTTTAGGGCTCAAACAGGGCCAATGAAATGAAAATAAGGGTACAGGCGCAAGAAGAATTAGATACAGAAACAACACATTGAAATCAAATAACTTTCTTCATCATTTTTCGAAACCTACCATAATTGGCATTTGGATACACGCTCGAAAACATGCACGAATAATTGTGTATTACTCTACAAGTTAATGTATTTACCAACCTTGCGTATTATTGACAACATCAACCACAATCAATTATTTCCCCTTACAATATGAAAGCCTATTAGCATTGCAAGCAACTGTTCGAAGCATAATTTTTTGCACTTACCTTCCCCTCAGTCTTTCAGGTAATCTGGGCAAAGACGCCAATGGGAGCCGGTCAATGAAAATCGTTAACGCAGAAGAAAAGCACATCCCCGCCATACGCGATATTTATGCACATCATGTTCTTCACGGTACCGGCAGCTTTGAAACCGACCCGCCGGATGCTCACCAGATGTTTGCTCGTCTGGAAAAAATCCGCAGCCTCGGGCTGCCGTGGGTCGTCGCGCTACAGGAAGATAAGGTCATCGGGTATTGCTACCTCACCCGCTATCGCGAGCGTTATGCCTACCGCTATACCCTTGAGGATTCGATTTATATTGCTCCAACGGCTCAGCGTCAGGGTGTAGGAAAAGCTTTACTGCGTCATGTGATCGGCTGGGCTGAAGCACAGGGCTATCGGCAACTGATTGCCATCGTCGGCGACAGCAATAATCAGGGATCGTTAAAAGTCCATCAGCAGGCCGGATTTACGGAAATCGGCACACTGAAAAACATTGGCTTCAAACATGGACTATGGCTCGACACGGTATTGCTACAACGTAATCTGGGTGAAGGTAACAGCACACTGCCACCGGATTTCGGTGTCGCTATTTAACATTTATAAAGAATAACTACAGGAGAGAGTTTTGGAGCGGGCGAAGGGAATCGAACCCTCGTATAGAGCTTGGGAAGCTCTCGTTCTACCATTGAACTACGCCCGCATTGAAGCGCGTAAGGGATTATAAACCTTACGCTCTTCTTGGCAAGGGACTAACCGACTGACTGGCGATTAATTCACCGTCAGCATTTTGGCTTACTCCCCTGCGGCGGTAAATAACGCAGCGGATCGATAGCCGTTGCCCGGTAGCGGATTTGGAAATGCAGGCGCACCGTCGTCGCATCCGAGCTGCCCATCGTCGCTATCTTCTGCCCGGCCTTCACGTTTTGACCGTTGTTCACCAGCATGGTGTCATTATGCGCATACGCAGTGATGTAGTCCTCACTGTGCTTAATCATGATGAGATTACCGTAGCCCCGCAGCTGATTACCGACATAAACCACCTTCCCTGCTCCGGCCGCATAAATCGGCGTACCGCGCGCAGCCGAGATATCGATGCCCTTATTGCCGCCGTCCGCCGTAGAATAAGGTAGGATCACCTTACCGCTGGCAGGCCACTGCCAGCAACGTTGCCCTACTGGTGGCCAGGACGACTGCGGCACAGAAGAAGATGGTCTGACCGCCGCCGTTTTGGTTGAGGATTTCTTGGTTGTTTTGCCAGCTCCAGAACTGGTTTTCGCGCCGCCGCTGACCTTCAGCTTTTGCCCCACTTCAATGGTATAGGGCGGTGAAATATTATTCAGGCGAGCGATCTCTTTCACGCTGGTACCGGTGGCGCGCGAAATACGGTATAGCGTATCTCCCCGCTTCACGGTATACACGGAGCCGGAATAACTTCCTGTATCAGACGACTTGCTCCCGGAACAGCCCGCTAACAGCAGACCGACACACAGCAGCATCACGATACCCAGGCCATTTTTCTTCAGGCGTCCTGCACTCAAAACAATACCTCGCAACATTTTCAGACGCTTTATCATAGCAGCCAGAAACCGGATGCCAAATCATATCGCGCAACGAACCGGCGGCTCTGGCATTTCACACCCTCTGTTAATCACTCTGACTTAATTAAGCATATAATGTGAGTGCTTAAGATTGATGGTGGACGCTATGCGACAGGAACATGTCATTTTATTGAATGAGCAGGACCAACCCTGCGGAACGCTGGAAAAGTATGCGGCGCATACCGCCACAACCCCCCTGCACTCCGCTTTCTCGTGCTGGATATTTAACGAGCAGGGCCAACTGCTGGTCACCCGCCGCTCGCTGCACAAAAAAGCCTGGCCAGGTGTCTGGACCAACTCTGTCTGCGGTCACCCGCAGTTGGGCGAAACCAACGAAGCGGCTATTGTCCGCCGGGCTCGCTTCGAACTGGGTGCAGATATCAACTTGCTAACCCCCGTATACGCTGATTTTCGTTATCGCGCCACAGACCCGAGTGGGATAGTTGAAAACGAAGTATGTCCGGTTTATGCCGCACATATCGTCAGTGAGCTACAGCTAAACCCAGATGAAGTGATGGATTGCCAGTGGAGCAATCTTGAGGATGTCTTAAGCGGGATTGACGCGACGCCGTGGGCTTTCAGTCCGTGGATGGTAATGCAGGTTGCAAACAAAGAAGCGCGTGCGCTGTTGCAGAATTACTGCCAACAAATTATTGCCTGATGGCGCTACGTTTATCTGGCCTACATAACGAATCGTAGGCCGGATAAGGCGTCAGCCGCCATCCGGCATTTCACATCTTACTTAACCGGGCGCATCGCCGGGAACAGGATCACGTCACGGATGGTGTGGCTGTTGGTGAACAGCATAACCATACGGTCGATACCAATGCCCAGACCCGCAGTCGGCGGCAGACCGTGTTCCAGAGCGGTAACGTAGTCTTCGTCGTAGAACATCGCTTCGTCATCACCCGCATCTTTGGCGTTAACCTGATCCTGGAAACGCTGCGCCTGATCTTCGGCATCGTTCAGCTCGCTGAAGCCGTTACCGATCTCACGTCCGCCGATGAAGAATTCGAAGCGATCGGTGATTTCCGGGTTTTCGTCATTACGACGCGCCAGCGGAGAAACTTCTGCCGGATACTCGGTAATGAAGGTTGGTTGAATCAGGTGCGCTTCTGCAACTTCTTCAAAGATCTCGGTCACGATACGACCCAGACCCCAGCTCTTCTCAACTTTGATGCCGATAGATTCAGCAATCGCTTTTGCAGAGTCGAAGTTATCCAGATCGGCCATGTTGGTTTCCGGACGGTATTTCTGAATCGCTTCGCGCATGGTCAGTTTTTCAAACGGCTTACCGAAGTCGAAGACTTCTTCACCGTAAGGCACTTCAGTCGTTCCCAGAACGTTCTGCGCCAACGTACGGAACAGAGATTCAGTCAGTTCGATGAGATCTTTGTAGTCCGCATAAGCCATGTAGAGTTCCATCATGGTGAACTCTGGGTTATGGCGAACAGAGATGCCTTCGTTACGGAAGTTACGGTTAATTTCGAATACGCGTTCGAAGCCGCCAACCACCAGACGCTTGAGGTAAAGTTCCGGCGCGATACGCAGGTACATGTCCAGATCCAGCGCGTTATGATGAGTGATAAACGGACGCGCTGCCGCACCGCCTGGGATCACCTGCATCATCGGGGTTTCTACTTCCATAAAGCCGCGAGCAACCATGAACTGACGGATGCCAGCCATAATCTGTGAACGCACTTTAAAGGTATTGCGGGATTCATCGTTAGAGATGAGATCCAGGTAACGTTGACGATAGCGTGCTTCCTGATCCTGCAGACCGTGGAATTTGTCCGGCAGCGGGCGCAGCGCTTTGGTCAGCAGACGCAGTTCGGTGCAGTGGATAGACAGCTCACCGGTCTTGGTCTTGAACAACTTACCTTTCGCGCCGAGGATATCGCCCAGATCCCATTTTTTGAACTGCTCGTTGTAGACGCCTTCCGGCAGGTCATCGCGAGCAACGTACAGCTGAATACGGCCGCCAACGTCCTGCAGCGTAACGAATGATGCTTTACCCATAATACGACGGGTCATCATACGGCCAGCAACGGATACCTCAATGTTCAGCGCTTCCAGCTCTTCGTTTTCTTTCGCGTCGAAGTCAGCATGCAGTTGGTCTGAGGTATGATCGCGACGGAAATCGTTCGGGAACGGGATCCCCTGCTCACGCAGGCTCGCCAGCTTCTCACGGCGCGTTTTCAGTTCATTGTTAAGGTCGGCTACCGCGTCAGCGCCCTGTACGTGTTGTTCAGACATGTTGGTTCCTCATAACCCTGCTTTCAAACTTGCTTCGATAAATTGATCCAGGCTGCCATCCAGCACCGCCTGCGTGTTACGGGTTTCAACCCCGGTACGCAGATCTTTGATGCGGGAGTCATCAAGGACATAAGAACGAATCTGGCTACCCCAGCCGATATCTGACTTGGTGTCTTCCATCGCCTGTTTCTCGGCATTCTTCTTCTGCATTTCCAGTTCATAAAGCTTCGCTTTCATCTGCTTCATGGCCTGGTCTTTGTTCTTGTGCTGGGAACGGTCGTTCTGACACTGCGTCACAATCCCGGTCGGGATGTGGGTAATACGCACCGCAGATTCCGTACGGTTAACGTGCTGACCGCCTGCACCGGAGGCACGGTAAACGTCGATACGCAGGTCCGCCGGGTTGATATCGATATCAATATCATCGTCAACTTCCGGATAAACAAACGCCGAACTGAACGACGTATGGCGACGTCCGCCGGAGTCGAACGGACTCTTACGTACCAGGCGGTGTACGCCGGTTTCAGTACGCAGCCAACCATACGCATATTCACCAGCAATTCTGATGGTCACGGATTTAATACCCGCGACTTCACCTTCAGACTCTTCAATGATTTCAGTCTTAAAGCCGCGCGCTTCAGCCCAACGCAGATACATGCGCATCAGCATGCTTGCCCAGTCCTGCGCTTCCGTACCGCCAGAACCTGCCTGAATATCGAGATAGCAATCCGCGCTGTCATATTCACCGGAGAACATACGACGAAATTCCAGCTGGGCCAGCTTATCTTCCAGCGTATCGAGTTCTGCTACGGCTTCGTTAAAGGTTTCTTCGTCGTCGGCTTCTACAGCCAGTTCCAGCAGGCCGGAGACATCTTCCAGGCCCTGGCTCATCTGATCGAGCGTATCAACGATGGCCTCAAGGGAGGAACGCTCTTTGCCCAGCGCCTGAGCGCGTTCGGGTTCGTTCCACACGTCCGGCTGTTCCAGCTCGGCGTTTACTTCTTCCAGACGCTCTTTCTTGGCATCATAGTCAAAGATACCCCCTAAGAACGTCAGAGCGCTCCGTGAGGTCCTGAATGCGGTTATTTACCGGATTAATTTCAAACATTGTCTGATTTCTTTTATTGGACTAGTCAAAATGCGGTGATAAGAGCGGGATTGTAACTAATCCACGCCCTTTTTTATAGCGATTAGTGACGCTAAAGTGGCCAGATATTGTCGATTATAATCTGCAAGCTGCGGTTGCCGCGAAACTCGTTAATATCCAGTTTGTAGGCAAGCTGAACTTCGCGCACGCCGTTGTCCGGCCAGCAGGTGGTATCGACATTAAACGCAATACCGTCCAGCAGCGGACCACCGCCCACGGGCTCGACCATCACCTTCAGATGACGCTCACCGACCAGACGCTGCTGGAGCAAACGGAAATGCCCGTCAAACAGCGGTTCCGGGAACATTTGCCCCCACGGTCCGGCATCACGCAGCATTTGTGCGATCTCCATGGTCATCTCCGCCGCGCTCAGTGGGCCATCCGACACCACTTCACCTTGCAGTAAGGCAGGATCCAGCCACTCGGTTACCAGCTCGCCAAAACGCTGCTGGAAACGCTCAAACTGCGCCTCTTCAAGCGATAAACCCGCCGCCATGGCGTGACCGCCAAACTTGAGGATCATGCCCGGATAAAGGGTGTCCAGGCGCTCCAGCGCATCGCGCATGTGCAGCCCCTGAATCGAACGCCCGGATCCTTTGAGAGTACCGTCACCTGCCGGGGCAAACGCTATTACTGGGCGATGGAATCGCTCTTTAATACGCGATGCCAGAATCCCCACAACGCCCTGATGCCACTCAGGATGATACATTGCCAGGCCGCCCGGTAGTGTATCGCTACTGCGTTCCAGCTTTTCACACAAAGTCAGTGCTTCGGCCTGCATACCCTGCTCGATCTCTTTGCGCGTCTGGTTGAGCGCATCAAGCTCATTGGCCAGCACACGCGCTTCGCCAATGTTGTCGCACAGCAACAGCGCCACACCAACGGACATATCGTCCAGACGGCCCGCCGCATTCAGCCGTGGCCCGAGGGCAAAACCTAAATCACTGGCTGCCAGCTTTAGGGGGTCGCGATTGGAAATCTCCAGCAGCGCTTTAATACCAGGGCGACACTTTCCGGCACGAATGCGGCTTAAGCCTTGCCACGTCAGAATACGGTTATTGGCATCCAGCGGGACCACGTCCGCCACCGTGCCAAGTGCAACCAGATCGAGCAAATCCGCCAGGTTCGGCGGTGCAATGCCGCGTTCATCAAACCAGCCTTTGTCACGCAGGAAAGTACGCAGCGCCAGCATCAGATAGAAGGCTACACCAACGCCTGCCAGCGATTTCGACGGGAACTCACAGTCGGGCAGGTTAGGATTAATGATTGCCTCTGCGCCCGGCAGCGTATCCCCTGGCAGGTGGTGATCGGTCACAACGACCGGGATCCCCAACGTTCTGGCATGTTCGACACCCGCGTGAGACGAGATGCCGTTGTCTACGGTGACAATCAGCTGAGCGCCCCGGGCATGGGCCTGATCAACGACTTCCGGGCTTAAACCATAACCGTCTTCAAAACGATTTGGCACCAGGTAGTCAACGTTACTGCAGCCCAACGCGCGCATCGCCAGGATGCTTAGCGCCGTGCTGGTCGCACCATCAGCGTCAAAATCGCCGACAACGATGATTCGGGTTCCTTCGCGAAAGGCGTTGTAGAGGATCTCAACCGCTTTTTCGACGCCGTTCAAATGCTGCCACGGCAGCATGCCTTTCACGCTACGCTCAAGCTCCTGCGCGCTACGTACACCACGGCTGGCGTATAAACGGCGCAGCAGTGGCGGCAAGTCTGCAGGTAGCTCGGCGGTCTCGTCGGCCTCACGCCGACGAAGTTGTATCTGTTGTTTCACGCGAATTATTTACCGCTGGTTTGTTTTGCATGTGCGTCGAGGAATTCTTTCATCTCTTTCGGGCCCTGATAGCCAGGTACGACATAGCCATTGCTCAGCACAATCGCCGGTGTACCGCTGACGCCAAACTGTACGCCCAGCGCATAGTGGTTAGCGATATCCACATCACAGGTCGCCGCTTTTACACCCTTGCCAGTCATCGCGTCGTCAAAGGCTTTGTTTTTGTCCTTAGCACACCAGATAGACTTCATGTCCTGCTCAGCCTGGCTGTCCAGCCCCTGACGTGGGAAGGCCAGATAACGTACGGTGATCCCCAACGCATTGTAATCTTTCATCTCTTCATGCAGCTTGTGGCAGTAACCACAAGTGATGTCGGTGAAAACGGTAATGACGTGTTTTTCCTGCGGCGCTTTGTAGATGATCATCTCTTTTTCCAGCGCGTTCAGATGCTTCATCAGCAGTTGGTTGGTGACGTTCACCGGACTTGCGCCGCTCACGTCATACATCGGTCCCTGAATAATATGTTTACCGTCTTCAGTTACGTACAGCACGCCGCTATTGGTCAGTACGGTTTTCATGCCCGCAACCGGAGCAGGTTGAATCTCGGTGCTCTGCACACCCAGCTTTGCTAATGACTGGCGAATTGCCGCGTCGTCTGCATGTACCATGCCGGAAAACGCCGTCGCCAGCAGGGTGAACATCATAAAACGTTTTTTCATAGCCTATCCTATCCTGTCAGCACTCACGCTCGCGGGTGATGCTGTTGATGTAGTTGCCGCAAGCGCTCCGTTGCGACATGAGTATAAATTTGCGTTGTCGAGAGATCGCTATGCCCCAGTAGCATCTGCACCACGCGCAGATCTGCGCCATGGTTGAGCAGATGCGTGGCAAATGCGTGCCGCAGGACGTGCGGTGACAGCTTTTCGCTGTCGATTCCCGCCAACACAGCATAGTGTTTGATACGATGCCAGAAGGTCTGACGGGTCATCTGTTGCGCCCGCTGACTAGGAAACAGCACATCAATCGATACGCCGTTGAGCAACCATGGACGCCCATGCTCCAGGTATGTTTCCAGCCAGTACACTGCCTCCTCACCCAACGGGACAAGGCGCTCTTTGTTACCTTTACCGATCACCCGTACCACGCCCTGACGCAGGCTGACGTCACTCATCGTCAGTCCTACCAGTTCAGACACGCGCAGGCCCGTTGCATACAACACTTCCAGCATGGCTTTGTCGCGTAGCTCCAGCGGTTGATCGATAAGCGGCGCCTGCAGCAGTCGTTCTACCTGCGCTTCGCTGAGATCTTTGGGCAGACGCTGCGGAAGTTTAGGTGATGCAAGCGAGGCGCTGGGGTCATCTTCGCGATATTTTTCGCGGTACATATGCTGAAAAAAACGTCGCGTCGCACTGAGCAAACGTGCAGAACTGGTGGCTTTATACCCTCCATCCATCCGCTCAGCCAGCAAGGCTTGCAGATCATCACTTTGCGCGGTCGCAAGCGAAGCGCCGCGGTGATGTAACCATTCCACAAGCATGGTCAGATCGCGACGATACGCACTTAATGTGTTTTCCGCCAGATTTCGTTCCAGCCACAGGGCATCAAGAAACTGCTCGATGCGCGCCAGATCCTGTTCCACTCGCGCCCCTTATTCCACTCTCATTTTTTGATGCATTATGCCTCATTGTGCCGGGATTGCGGCGATTCTGTTACACTACCCGCAACGCTACAGCAGAATTGAGATGTTTACGTCATGAACATGGGTCTTTTTTACGGTTCCAGCACCTGCTACACCGAAATGGCAGCAGAAAAAATCCGCGATATCCTGGGTCCCGAACTGGTGACACTGCACAACCTCAAAGACGATTCCCCGACCCTAATGGAGCAGTATGACGTGCTCATTTTGGGCATCCCAACCTGGGATTTCGGTGAAATTCAGGAGGACTGGGAAGCTGTCTGGGAGCAACTGGACGACCTCAACCTGGAAGGAAAGATTGTCGCACTTTACGGTATGGGCGATCAGTTGGGATACGGTGAATGGTTCCTGGATGCGCTGGGTATGTTGCACGATAAACTGATCACCAAAGGTGTAAAGTTTGTCGGCTACTGGCCCACCGAAGGCTACGAATTCACCAGCGATAAACCCGTCATTGCCGATGGACAGCTGTTTGTTGGTTTGGCGCTGGATGAAACGAACCAGTACGATCTCAGCGATGAACGCATTCAGGCCTGGTGCGAGCAAATTCTTGGCGAAATGGCCGAGCACTGGTCCTGAATTTCTGCCGACTGACGGCTAAGGTCGCAACCTTACCGTCAGTACTACTTCTGCTTCGCCTTTTGCAGCATCAACCGCCGTAAATCCCGCCACTCAGCATCATCCATACTGTCTGCCGCCAGCCACAAATGTTGACGTTTTCCGGCATCAGAGCGCAAACGCAGCATCATGCCTGTTTTAACCATCCAGGGGGCGCTAACGATAGACCACTCTTGCCCTTGCCAGCGCAGACGACCATCCATCAACAGCCGAATCTCACCCTGACAAGCGTTGATTCGACGCTGACTGCGAACGCTATCGAATACCACCAGAGAGAGCAAAACCAGCCATAATGGGGTGTAGCTCAATGGCCAGGGCATCAATAAAATAAACACCGCGACCAGCCCATGAATTAGCAGTGAAAGCCACTGCGCGCGCCATGATACGCGTAAATCAGATTGCCACTGGACCACGTTCCCGATTCCGTGTCTGGATAAGTCGCACCATCTGCTCCAGCTCAGCATCAGCTGGTTTCCCATGATTCATCAACCAGTTAAATAAATCTGGATCATCACATTCTAGCAGACGGATAAAGATACGTTTTTCTTCGTCACTTAAGCTGTCATATTCATGTTCGAAAAACGGCATGATCGAGATGTCCAGCTCGCGCATACCGCGGCGGCATGCCCAATGAATACGTGCTTTGTTGTTAATATCCATGTTCTTCTCCCTGTCTCGCGAAAACGAAGTATCCCGCTATTGTAACGTGTTTTTCCCGCTCTTTTACGGGAATATCAGTAAACTGAAGCTCGCTCGCTAAATAAAACCTTATTAAGCCAAAGGATTCACCATTTTTTGATGTTTCCTCGCAAAGCGCAATATATGGCACAAATAGCCTGTTTAAACCGCTTGCAATGGGCCATAGCTCTTTTACCATTAGTCATTATCACTGCGTTAAGCAAATCAGGACATTATTATGGCTTTTACATCTTTTCCTCCTCGCCAGCCTTTCGCGTCAACGCGTTTGCCTCTGACGCTAATGACGCTCGATGACTGGGCGCTCGCCACCATCACCGGTGTCGACAGTGAGAAGTATATTCAGGGTCAGGTCACGGCGGATGTCAGCCAGATGACCGAGAATCAGCACCTGTTAGCTGCACATTGTGACGCCAAAGGTAAAATGTGGAGCAACCTGCGTCTGTTCCGACAGGGTGACGGTTTTGCATGGCTTGAGCGCCGTAGCCTGCGTGATGCGCAGCTCACCGAGCTGAAAAAATACGCGGTCTTCTCGAAGGTGGCGATTGCTCCGGATGACGAGCGTGTCCTGCTGGGCGTAGCGGGATTCCAGGCACGTGCAGCGCTGGCCAATCTCTTTAGCGAATTACCGAACAGTGATAAGCAGGTCATTACCGAAGGTGCCTCCACGGTATTGTGGTTCGAACACCCTGCTGAACGTTTTCTGCTGATCGTTGATGCCACCACAGCAGAAACCTTGGTTGAAAAGCTGCGTGGCGAAGCAGAGTTAAATAACAGCCAGCAGTGGCTGGCGCTGGATATCGAAGCGGGTATCCCCGTTATTGATACAGCCAACAGTGCACAGTTTATTCCACAGGCTACCAATCTGCAGGCTCTGGGCGGGATCAGCTTTAAAAAAGGCTGCTACACCGGTCAGGAAATGGTTGCTCGTGCAAAATTCCGCGGAGCCAATAAACGCGCCATGTGGACTTTGGCGGGTGCCGCCGGTCGAGTACCGGAAGCTGGCGAAGACCTTGAATTAAAAATGGGCGAGAACTGGCGTCGTACCGGTACCGTACTTGCCGCAGTAAAACTGGCCGATGGTCAGGTACTGGTGCAGGTTGTGATGAATAACGACATGGAGGCCGACAGCGTGTTCCGCGTTCGTGACGACGCAAAAACGCTGCAAATCGTACCGCTGCCGTATTCGCTGGAAGAGTAAATGAATAATGCCTGATTGCGATGCGTCTATCAGGCATGCTGGCTTTTGTTTTGTAGGCCGGATAAGGCGCTAGCCTCCATCCGGCGTCAATGATTACGCCTGACCAACGTAGAGATAGATCGCCAGGAAGTGGCAAACGCTGCCGCCCAGCACAAAGCCGTGCCAGATCGCATGGTTGTAAGGAATGCGCTTACAGACGTAGAAAATAACGCCCAGGGAATACACCACACCGCCAACAGCCAGCAACGTCACGCCTCCCGCTGCCAACTTAACCGCCAGTTGATACACCACAATCAGCGATAGCCAGCCCATTGTCAGGTAGGTTACCAGCGACAGAACCTTAAATCGGTGCGCAATGGTCAGTTTGAATAAAATACCGATCAGCGCCAGGCTCCAGATAACAATCATCAGTCCACGTGCCAGCGGCGAATCAAGCCCCACCAGCAGGAATGGCGTGTAGGTCCCGGCAATCAGCAGATAAATCGCACAGTGGTCAAATTTTTTCAGCCAGACTTTCGCTCTCTGATGGGGGATCGCGTGATACAAGGTTGAGGCGAGGAACAGCAGGATCATGCTGCCGCCGTACAGGCTATAGCTGGTAATGGCCATAGCGCTGGCGTTGGTATCTACTGCCTGGACCAGTAATAACACCAGTCCGACAATCCCAAACACCAGCCCGATACCGTGACTGATGCTATTGGCTATTTCCTCTGCCAACGAATATCCCTGCGCGATTAATGGCTTCTGAACCATAAGTTACTCCCCAGAAACGAACACTTTCGTTATTGCGCCTCTAGCGTAACTGAGAATGGTTCCAGTGAACACCTGTTAGCTAAAATAAATATCACATTAATATTAATCCTTTAAAATCATTGTGTTGTAAGTGATTTTTCAACTAACAGATGTTTCTTTAAATCAAAGACATTTAAAATCAATCACATAAAATTGCGTCTGATTCGGGTAAATCTCGGCAATCACATGTTTAAGTTCTTCAAGCGTCATGTTTTCCTGCTGGGCATGTTTATCCGTTAGCGTATCCAGCGTGACGGTTGAGGTGCCAACAACCTCAATCGTGCAGAAGTAACCGTCATCTTCGAAGCGCCCAACCCGTAAAATGTCCCCGGCTTTGAAGTGTGATTCGGACTCGTCACGAATGGTGATGGTCTTGCGTCCGGCCAGAATGTCATCCTGGAAACGCTGAAAAAAAGTGATGTCATTTGGCTGCATGTTATTATTCCCTGTAGATGAAGTCTGATGAGTGAGTTTTGCCATTGTGAGTATGTTCTCCCACGCTGCCATCGCCAGTCTCAACAATCTTGAGATGCTGGTCTACAACTATGTCATCAAAAACCGTGACAAAGTCATGTACATGACCATTCGCGAACTGGCCGATGCCGTGGGTGTTTCCACTACCACCGTACTGCGCTTTTGCCGCAAGCTTAAATGTGAGGGTTACTCAGAATTTCGCGTGCGCTTCAAATTATATTTAGAGCAGAATGAACCGCAACAGGCTAATTTCGGTGCCAGCGAAATTATCAGTTTCTTTAAAGGCGTCAATAACGACGAATTCGATAAACTGCTCGATCAGGCTGTTGATATTATATTATCGTCCGAACGTATTATATTCGTCGGAGCGGGAACGTCTGGAGCGCTGGCAAAATATGGCGCACGTTTTTTCTCAAACGTCGGTAAATTCAGTAATCACATTGACGATCCTTATTTCCCGGTCACTAACGACATGGCCAGAAACGCGCTGGCGATCGTGCTTTCCGTATCTGGTGAAACAGAAGAGATCCTGCGCTTTGCCAGCCAGTTCAGTCTGCACAACTGTAAGGTTCTGTCGGTCACCAGCCATGAACACTCTCGCCTGGCGAAACTCGCCGACTTTAACCTCTCCTGGCATGTTCCACAAACACGTATTGCCGGGGTATACGATATAACCACGCAGATCCCCGTTATTTATATTCTGGAATCACTCGGTCGCAAGCTGGCGAAAAGAATAGCGTAAAAAAACAATCTGTTTTTTTGATGTAACAAATCACATTTACGCTATTTTGTTATATCGTGACATTTATCTTTCCTTTGTTAGACTCAAAATCAGATTGTATTAATTTGAGACTGAGCGCAGATGAAAAAACTTACCTTACCAAACGATTTTTTATGGGGCGGCGCGGTTGCGGCGCACCAGGTTGAAGGCGGCTGGAACAAAGGTGGCAAAGGCCCCAGCATTTGCGACGTACTGACCGGAGGGGCACACGGTGTTCCGCGAGAAATCACTCAGGAAGTTGAGCCCGGTAAGTACTACCCCAACCACGAAGCTGTCGATTTTTACAGTCATTACAAAGAAGACATCAAGCTGTTTGCCGAGATGGGGTTCAAATGCTTCCGTACCTCCATCGCCTGGACCCGTATCTTCCCCAAAGGGGACGAAATCCAACCGAATGAAGAAGGGCTAAAGTTCTACGACGACATGTTCGATGAACTGCTGAAGTACAACATTGAACCAGTCATCACCCTTTCCCACTTTGAAATGCCGCTGCACCTGGTTCAACAGTACGGTAGCTGGACCAATCGTAAAGTCGTCGATTTCTTTGTCCGTTTTGCTGAAGTCGTTTTTGAGCGCTATAAGCACAAGGTCAAATACTGGATGACCTTCAATGAGATCAACAACCAGCGTAACTGGCGCGCGCCGCTGTTTGGCTATTGCTGCTCCGGCGTGGTGTATACCGAGCATGAAAACCCTGAAGAGACTATGTACCAGGTGCTGCATCACCAGTTCGTGGCCAGCGCGCTGGCGGTAAAGGCGGCACGTCGCATCAACCCGGAAATGAAAGTCGGCTGCATGCTGGCGATGGTGCCACTGTATCCGTTCTCCTGTAAGCCTGAGGATGTAATGTTCGCGCAGGAATCGATGCGTGAGCGCTACGTTTTCACTGACGTTCAGCTGCGCGGCTACTATCCATCATATGTACTGAACGAGTGGGAACGCCGCGAATTCAACATCCAAATAGAAGCCGGCGATGAGCAAATCCTGCGTGAAGGCACCTGTGACTATCTCGGATTCAGTTACTACATGACCAACGCGGTAAAAGCGGAAGGCGGCAGCGGCGATGCCATTTCTGGTTTTGAGGGCAGCGTACCGAACCCGCACGTAAAAGCCTCCGACTGGGGCTGGCAGATTGACCCCGTCGGTCTACGCTATGCCTTATGTGAGCTGTATGAACGCTACCAGAAGCCGCTGTTTATCGTTGAAAACGGGTTTGGCGCTTATGACAAAGTAGAAGAAGACGGCAGCATCAACGACGACTATCGCATCGACTATCTGCGCGCCCACATCGAAGAAATGATGAAAGCGGTGACCTATGATGGCGTAGACCTGATGGGCTACACGCCATGGGGCTGCATCGACTGCGTATCGTTTACCACCGGTCAGTACAGCAAACGTTACGGCTTTATCTACGTGAACAAACATGACGACGGCACCGGCGATATGTCGCGTTCACGAAAGAAGAGTTTTGAGTGGTATAAAGCGGTGATTGCCAGCAACGGCGAGAATCTGTAATTTTTTGCCGGATGGCGGCGTAAACGCCTTATCCAGCCTACAGGTTATACTCCCGTAGGCTGGATAAACGCAGCGCTATCCGGCAATTAAATCCCTACTTCCCGCCTGCCAGTTCCAGAAAACTGCCCGTTACGTAAGATGCCTTCTCGCTCAACAGCCAGGTAATTGCCTGCGCGACTTCTTCCGGCTGCCCGCCACGCTGCATAGGCAACAGTGATTTCACGCGATCGACTCTTCCCGGCTCGCCGCCTGATGCGTGCATTTCAGTGTAGATAAGACCTGGTCGCACGCAGTTTACGCGGATCCCTTGCGCCGCAACCTCCAGCGCCAGGCCGGTGGTGAGCGTGTCCACAGCGCCTTTCGAGGCCGCGTAATCAACATATTCGAATGGCGCACCAAGCCGCGATGCCGCCGAAGAGACATTTACAATCGATCCACCCTGACCGCCGTGCTTGAACGACATGCGCTTTACCGCTTCCCGACAGCACAGAAAATAGCCGGTAACGTTGGTTGCCAGTACGCGATTAATTCGTTCGGCGGTTAAGTTTTCGACCGTGCTTTGCTCAAACAAGATCCCGGCATTATTCACCAGGGCAGTCAGTTGCTCGCCTTCACGGTCAATAGACTCAAACATTGCCACCACCTGGCTTTCATCACTGATATCCGCACGCAAAGCAAATGCTTTACCGCCTGCAGCGACGATGTTGTTCACCACCTCGGTTGCCGCACGAATATGGTGATGAAAATTCACGGCGACCGTGTAACCCTCTTGCGCCAGTTGCAGCGCGGTTGCTCGACCAATGCCACGACTGCCGCCCGTCACCAATGCTATAGCCATAACGTTTCTCCTAAAAAATAAAGGCGCCGAAGCGCCTTTAAAAGATAGTTGAATCAGCAGATTACTGATATTCGCTCATCGGTACACAGGAGCAGAACAGGTTACGGTCACCGTAAACGTCATCAAGGCGTTTCACGGTTGGCCAGTATTTGTTCGCCACACCCGCCGGGAAGACGGCGATTTCGCGGCTATAACCGTGATTCCACTCCGCGACCAGCTCGTTTTGCGTGTGCGGTGAGTTAACCAGCGGGTTATCTTCCAGTGACCATTCACCGGCTTTCACGCGATCGATCTCAGCGCGGATTGCCAGCATCGCATTGATAAAGCGATCCAGTTCCACTTTGCTTTCAGATTCAGTCGGTTCAACCATCAGGGTACCCGCGACCGGGAATGACATAGTCGGCGCATGGAAACCGTAATCGATTAGGCGCTTGGCAATATCCAGTTCGCTGATGCCGGTCTCTTCTTTCAGTGGGCGAATGTCGAGAATACATTCATGCGCCACGCGACCATCGCGACCGGTATACAGTACCGGATAAGCATCTTTCAGACGGCTGGCAATGTAGTTAGCGTTAAGAATCGCCACCTGGCTTGCCTGCTTCAGACCTTCTGCGCCCATCATACGGATGTACATCCAGCTGATTGGCAAAATGGATGCGCTACCGAACGGCGCCGCAGAAACTGCGCCCTGGCGGGTCAGCATCCCTTCAATCTGCACTACGCTGTGGCCCGGTACAAACGGCGCCAGATGTGATTTCACGCCGATCGGTCCCATACCTGGGCCGCCGCCGCCGTGCGGAATGCAGAATGTTTTATGCAGGTTGAGGTGCGAGACATCTGCGCCAATAAAGCCCGGCGTGGTGATCCCAACCTGAGCGTTCATGTTCGCGCCATCAAGGTAAACCTGGCCGCCGAACTGGTGCACAACGTCGCACACTTCACGGATCGTTTCTTCATAAACGCCGTGGGTGGATGGATAGGTCACCATGATGCAAGAAAGGTTGTCGGCATGTTGTTCTGCTTTTGCTCGCAGATCGTCCAGATCGATGTTGCCATTCTTATCACAGGCGACAACCACTACCTGCATACCCGCCATCTGTGCAGACGCCGGGTTGGTACCGTGGGCAGAAGCCGGGATCAAGCAGATATCGCGATGACCTTCGTTACGGCTTTCGTGATAATGACGAATCGCCAGCAGACCCGCATACTCGCCCTGCGCGCCGGAGTTCGGCTGCATGCAGACGGCATCATAACCGGTCAGTTTTACCAGCCACTCGGAAAGCTGGCCGATCATCTGGTGATAACCTTCAGCCTGCTCTGGCGGGCAGAACGGATGCAGCTCAGCGAATTCAGGCCAGGTGATAGGGATCATCTCGGCAGCGGCGTTGAGCTTCATAGTGCAGGAACCCAGCGGGATCATTGCCTGATTCAGCGCCAGATCTTTACGCTCCAGTGAGTGCATGTAGCGCATCATCTCGGTTTCGCTGTGATAGCGGTTGAACACCGGATGGCTGAGGATCACATCGTCACGCAGCATGCTTTCCTGAATAGAACGGCTGTCGAGCGCCACGTCTTTATCCAGCGTATCGATGTTCAGAGCGTGACTGTCGCCCAGCAGTACATTGAACAACTGCACCACGTTTTCACGGGTGGTGGTTTCATCGAGCGTAATACCTACCGCGTTATGGATATCGCTACGCAGGTTGATTTCTGCCGCTTCGGCACGCGCCAGCACTGCGGCCTTATCGGCTACTTCAACGCACAGGGTGTCGAAGTAATGCGCATGACGCAGCTTCAATCCTTTCTGTTGCAGACCGGCTGCCAGGATATCAGTCAGGCGGTGGATGCGATTAGCAATGCGTTTCAGGCCAACCGGACCATGATAAACGGCATACAGGCTGGCGATGTTGGCCAGCAGGACCTGCGAGGTACAAATGTTGGAGTTCGCTTTCTCGCGGCGGATATGCTGCTCACGAGTCTGCATCGCCATGCGCAGTGCGGTATTGCCCGCCGCATCTTTGGAGACGCCGATAATACGGCCTGGCATGGAGCGTTTGAATTCGTCTTTCGCGGCGAAGAATGCCGCGTGTGGGCCACCGTAACCCATCGGTACGCCGAAGCGTTGTGCAGAACCGAAAACGATATCCGCGCCCTGTTTGCCCGGAGCAGTCAGCAGTACCAGCGCCATAAAGTCGGCAGCGACACTGACCACAACTTTACGGGATTTCAGCTCGGTAATCAGTTTGCTGTAGTCATGCACTTCACCGGTGGTGCCAACCTGCTGCAACAGCACGCCAAACACATCCTGGTGATCCAGTGCTTTCGCCGCGTCATCAACAATGACGTCAAAACCAAAGGTTTGTGCACGAGTACGCACAACATCCAGCGTTTGCGGATGAACATCAGCAGCCACAAAGAAGCGGTTGGCGTTTTTCAGTTTGCTGACGCGTTTTGCCATCGCCATCGCTTCAGCCGCCGCGGTGGCTTCATCCAGCAGAGAGGCGGAGGCCATGTCCAGACCGGTCAGATCCAGCGTCACCTGCTGGAAGTTGAGCAGCGCTTCCAGGCGCCCCTGAGAAACTTCTGGCTGATACGGCGTATACGCAGTGTACCAGCCCGGGTTTTCCAGCATGTTGCGCAGGATAACCGGTGGCAACTGCACGGCGGTGTAGCCCATGCCAATGTAGGACGTGAAGCGCTTGTTACGCCCAGCGATGGCTTTTAATTCAGCCAGCGCAGCGTATTCGGTCGCCGCCTCGCCCACCTGCGGCGGGGTTGCGAGCTGAATGTCTTTCGGCACAATCTGGCCGATCAGCGCGTTTAACGACTCGGCGCCAACCGCATTCAGCATCTCTTGCTGCTGCGCGGCGTCCGGTCCGATGTGGCGTTCAATGAAAGCGCCGCTGTTTTCAAGCTGGCTTAACGTCTGTGTCATGGGCGATGGTTCCTGAAACGTGCAGTGAATCGTGATTGTCTCTGTCTACGAGCCCGGCTGCGCTAGCGCTTACCGGGTCTACGCATGCTTTGTAGGCCGGATAAGCGCAGCGCCATCCGGCAAAAGCGTATTTACTCGTCTTCTAACAATGCTTCATATGCGGCCGCATCCAGCAGCGATTCAATTTCGCTTTCATCGCTGGCTTTGATTTTGAAAATCCAGCCGCCCGCATATGGCTCGCTGTTGACCAGTTCCGGGGAGTCGCTAAGCGCGTCGTTAACCGCCACAATCTCACCACCTACTGGCGCATAGATATCGGATGCCGCTTTTACGGACTCCGCAACGGCACAATCATCGCCCGCGCTGACGGTTGCGCCAACTTCTGGCAGGTCAACGAAAACCATGTCACCTAACAGCTCCTGAGCGTGTTCGGTGATACCAACGGTGTAAGAGCCGTCAGCTTCTTTGCGCAGCCATTCGTGTTCTTTGCTGTATTTCAGTTCTGCAGGTACGTTGCTCATCAATCAATCTCCAAAAAAGGATGAATTACGCGACGGCTTTGCCGTTACGCACAAAAACAGGTTTAGTCACTTTTACCGGCATTTCGCGGTTACGGATCTGCACGATCGCAGTTTCGCCGATACCCGCAGGGACTCGCGCCAACGCGATGCTGTAACCAAGAGTTGGGGAGAATGTCCCGCTGGTGATAATGCCTTCCTGCTGGTTGCCGGAAGCATCGGTGAAGCGCACCGGCAGTTCATTACGCAGCACGCCTTTCTCGGTCATCACCAGCCCGACCAGTTGTTCGTGGCCTTTTTCACGCTGCATTTCCAACGCTTCACGACCGATAAAGTCGCGGTCAGCCGGTTCCCATGCGATGGTCCAGCCCATGTTGGCCGCCAGCGGAGAAATGCCTTCGTCCATCTCCTGACCGTACAGGTTCATACCGGCTTCCAGACGCAGCGTGTCACGTGCGCCGAGACCGCAGGGTTTGACACCAGCCTGTACCAGCGCACGCCAGAAATCTGCCGCTTTTTCATTCGGCATGGCAATTTCATAGCCTGCTTCGCCGGTATAACCGGTGGTTGCGATAAACAAGTCGCCCGCCTGAACGCCGAAGAACGGCTTCATGCCTGCTACCGCCTGACGCTGCTCGTCAGTAAACAACGTAGCTGCTTTTTCCTGTGCGATTGGACCCTGTACCGCAATCAGCGACAGATCATCACGAACGGTGATGTCGATAGCGTATGGTTCAGCGTGTTGGGTAATCCAGGAGAGGTCTTTTTCGCGGGTGGCGGAGTTTACAACGAGGCGGAAGAAGTCTTCAGTGAAGTAGTAGACAATCAGGTCATCTATCACGCCGCCCGAAGCGTTAAGCATACCGGAGTAGAGGGCTTTACCCGTCTTCGTTAGCTTTGCGACGTCGTTTGCCAGCAGATAACGCAAGAACTCCCGGGTGCGGCTACCGCGCAGGTCGACGATGGTCATATGCGACACATCAAACATTCCGGCATCGGTGCGAACAGCATGGTGTTCATCGAGCTGAGAACCGTAATGCAGTGGCATCATCCAGCCATGGAAATCGACCATGCGCGCGCCACATAGCGTGTGTTGTTCGTACAAAGGAGTCTGTTGAGCCATCTTTTCCTCGTTGAATAAGCGGGGCTACCAACTCTTTCGCGGTGAAATTTTCGCCACGAAACCCAGCACCGCAGCCGCTCCAGGGGCTACGACGCAAACGTTCTCTTTGTCCTGAACTTACCACCGAAACAGACGCTAAACCATAAGTCAAAATTAACCATCACATTAGCTTATGGCGAAAAACAGCCTGATCGCCAACAGAATAAAACTCCACGTATGTAGTAATAAACCAGAATAACAAACAAAGATAAGCGCAAACTTACAGCACCAATCCACATTAAATGTGGAAAAAATGTCAAAAATGGCGTTATGAAAAAAACGTGATATTAAAAAAACTAATGCGAAAAAAGGCGTGGAATTAGATTATTTCAAATGAGAGAAGCACCCCGGCGCGCAGGCCGGGAGAGGAAAGTGTGACGGGTCTCAAACTCTTAAGATTGTCCTTACGGACACTAACGTAACCACTCGGGAAGATCGTTCAGTCCCATCGCCTGACGGATGAGTTGTGGTTTTACGCCCGGGAGGGTATCGGCCAGTTTCAGCCCAATATCGCGTAGCAGTTTTTTCGCCGGATTCTCGCCTGCAAACAGTTCACGGAAACCCTGCATCCCTGCCAGCATCAGCGCTGCGCTGTGCTTACGGCTGCGTTCGTAGCGGCGTAAATAAAGATACTGACCAATATCTTTACCCTGACGCTGTAGCCGCTTAAGTTCATCGATCAGCTCCGCCGCATCCATAAAGCCAAGGTTAACCCCCTGACCCGCCAGCGGGTGGATGGTATGCGCCGCATCCCCCACCAGCACCAGACGATGGGCGGCGAACTGACGGGCATAACGTCCCGTCAGCGGAAACGCCTGACGTTCGCTTTCAAGGCTGCACAGCCCCAGACGATTATCAAAAGCGATATTCAGCGCCTGATTAAACTCGTCAATGCTTGCCTGCTGCATACATTCTGCTTCCTGCGGCGAGAGCGACCAGACGATAGAACACAGGTGTGGATCGCTGAGCGGCAGGAATGCCAGGATCCCCTCGCCGTGAAACGCCTGACGCGCAACCGCACCGTGCGCTTCCTGCGTACGGATAGTCGCCACCAGCGCATGATGACGATAATCCCAGAAGGTGAGCGGAATATCCGCTTTGTTGCGCAGCCAGGAGTTAGCACCATCAGCACCGACGACCAGGCGGGCCGTCAGCATTGCGCCATCTTTCAGGGTCAGAAATGCTTCGTTCTCACCCCAGGCCACCTGCTGTAATTCAGCAGGTGCCATCAGCGTAATATCCGCTGAACGCTGCGCCTTTTGCCACAGCGCATAATGAATCTCTGAGTTTTCGACAATGTGCCCCAAATGGCTGTAGCCCATGCTCTGGTCATCAAACGCAATACGCCCAAAGCTGTCTTTGTCCCAGACTTCCATGCCGTGGTAGCAGCAAGCGCGACGGGCAACAATGTCGGACCAGACGCCAAGACGGGTAAGCAGTTTTTCGCTGGCGGCATTAATGGCCGAAACACGAAGCTGAGGAGGTGCATCCGCCGCCAACGGCTGCGGAACATGTTGTTCTAATACAGCAACGCGCAACCCGCTGCCCTGTAAGCCGCAGGCAACCGCCAGTCCTACCATGCCGCCACCAACAATTGCTACATCAACACTTTGCACTGTTTGCTCCTGAAAATAGGACAATCAAAAACCGTAGGCCGGATAAGGCAAAGCCGCCATCCGGCATCAATTCCGCGACATTGCCTGATGGCGCTGCGCTTATCAGGCCTACTTCTTTAATTCGGCCTACAGATTATATTTAGCGCGCAACCCAGCCCAGGGTCCGCTCCGCCAGCGCATCGCGCGCAGGGGGGAATAATTCCATCGCCATCAGCCCGGCATTACGCCCAACAACCAGCGGGGCCCAGTGATTGGCAAACAAATACACTAAATTATTGGTCACACCAATCGTCGTATCACGATCGCTTTCGCGGCGCTGCTGATAGCGTGCCAGCACCGCATAATCACCCACATCTTCCGCGCCGTTTTCCGCCTGCGTCAACGTCTCAGCCAGGCTCATTACGTCACGCAGGCCCAGGTTGAAACCTTGCCCGGCAATGGGATGCAGCGTCTGGGCGGCGTTTCCTACCAGCACGGTACGATGGGTAATCGCCTTCAGCGTTGTAGTTAACGAAAGCGGGTAGGCGCTGCGTTTACCGGCCTGGGTAATACGTCCCAGTCGCCAGCCAAAAGCGGTTTGTAGTTCACGGCAAAACTGTTCGTCGGACCAGGCCATAATCTCATCACGCTGCTCCAGCGGATGGCACCACACCAACGAGCAGCGACCGTCAGACATCGGCAGCATTGCCAGCGGACCATATTGCGTGAAGCGTTCAAACGCTCGCCCGTCGTGCGGTACAGAGGTCATGACGTTGGCAATTACCGCCAGTTGCTCATAAGGCTGTTGCAGCCAGTCAACACCGCAGGCGGTAGCCAGTGCGGAGCGCGTACCGTCGGCGGCCACCAGCAGGCGACCATCAATCATTTCGCCATTTTCCAGCGTAACTTCTACGCGCTCCTGCGTGCGCGACACGCTGGCTACGCGATCGGGGCAGTGCAATGTGACGCCCGGTGCTTTGCGCAGCAGCGCAAACAGACGCAGCCCGACGTCGTGCAGTTCTACCACCTGGCCCAGAGCCGGAATACGGTATTCCTGCGCATCCAGCGTCACAAATCCGGCATGACCGCGATCGCTGACGTGAACCGTTTTAATGGCCGTTGCGCAATCGGCAATCGCCTGCCATACGCCAATTCGCGCCAGTTGTTGGCAGGTTCCTGCCGCCAGAGCGATCGCCCTGGCATCAAACCCGGGATGGCGGTCAGTTTCAGGTTCGCTCGCTTCTATCAGATGAACCGGCAGAGTCCCATGGCTGAGCTGAGAAATGGCCAACGCCAGCGTCGCGCCAACCATACCACCACCAACGATAATCACGCTCATTGCAGTCGCGCCGCAGCCATTAAGGCTTCAATGTCATCCGCTTTCTTCACTACGCTGGCGGTCAGGTTTTCATTGCCGTCCTCGGTGATGAGGATGTCATCCTCAATACGAATGCCGATACCACGATAAGCCGGCGGTACATCGGCGTCTGGCGCGATATACAGTCCCGGCTCGACGGTGAGCACCATTCCCGGCTCAAGAATACGTGAGCGGTCCTGACCATAAACGCCGACGTCGTGCACATCCAGCCCAAGCCAGTGGCTTAGACCATGCATAAAGAATGGGCGATGTGCATTTTCGGTAATCAACTGATCGACATCACCGTGCAAAATACCGAGTTTCACCAGACCCGTAATCATGATGCGCACCACTTCGCCAGTGACTTCCTGAATGGACGTTCCGGGACGATACAGACGCAGGCTGGTCTCTAAGGATTCCAGCACGATATCGTAGATTTCACGCTGTGCTGGAGTAAATTTACCGTTCACCGGGAAGGTGCGCGTAATGTCGCCCGCATAGCCTTTGTATTCACAGCCAGCGTCGATCAGCACCAAATCACCATCGCGCATTTCACTTTCATTTTCGGTGTAATGCAGGATACAGCCGTTTTCACCGCTGCCGACAATCGTGTTATAGGACGGATAACGCGCACCATGGCGGGTAAATTCGTGGTGAATCTCCCCTTCTAACTGGTATTCAAACATTCCCGGACGGCATTTTTCCATCGCACGGGTATGCGCCAGCGCGGTGATTTCTCCGGCACGACGCATGACCGCAATCTCTTCCGGTGATTTGAACAGGCGCATCTCATGCACCATTGGACGCCAGTCGATAATCGCGGCAGGTGCGTGCAGATTTTGTCTGGAGCCTTTACGCAGTTTATCCAGTGCCGTGCACACAATCTCGTCGGCCCAGGCATATTCGCCCTGTGCGTGGTAGACCGCGTCCAGGCCATTGAGCAACAGGTGCAGCTGTTGGTTGATTTCACTGAAGGCCAGCGCCCGGTCAACGCCAAGTTTTTCCGGGGCAGCATCCTGGCCCAGACGGCGACCAAACCAGATCTCCGCCGTCAGATCGCGAACCCGATTGAACAAAACGCTATGGTTATGAGTGTCATCGCTTTTAATCAGCACCAGCACGGCTTCAGGTTCGTTAAAACCGGTGAAGTACCAGAAATCACTGCTTTGGCGGTACGGGTATTCACTGTCCGCGCTGCGCGTCGCTTCAGGCGCGGCAAAAATCAGCGCGGCGCTGCCGGGCTGCATTTGTGCCAGTAAAGCCTGGCGACGACGCTGGAATTCTTGCTGAGATATCTCGCTCATCACACTCTCCTTTGCGTTTCGTTCTTAGTGCAGAGTCGGTTTACGAACTTCCGGCGCAGTCGGCTGCTGACGCGTAAACGTGTCATGACACAGCAAAGCGGCTACGCGCACGTATTCGATGATCTCTTCGAGCGACATTTCCAGCTCTTCCTGATCTTCGTCTTCGTCATACCCTAACTGCGCGATATTGCGCAGGTCGTCAATCGCTTCCCCGGTTTCGCCGGTTACTTTGTCGAGCTTCGGCTGCGTGACGCCAAGGCCCAGCAAAAAGTGGTTTACCCATCCCGCCAGCGCATCGGCGCGATCGAACACGCTGACGTCATCCCCTTCAGGCAGATAAAGCTGAAAAAGGAAGCCGTCGTCTTCGAGGGCATCGCTGGTGGCAGAGTGCATTTTCAGCAGCGCCTGAGCCAGCTCGTGACCAAAGGCCAGACCTTCGTTCGTCAGGTCGTGCAACAGCGGCTGCCATGAGCTGTCGTTGTTTCCACCGCAAATCATTCCGCTTATCAAGCCGTGCATTTCGGCCGGGGTTAATCCAGCCCCTTGTTGGTTCAAAAACTGGCTAACTTCGTTGTAACCAGGCATTTCGTTCTGTATAGACATAAGCATTCGTCATCAAAGGGAGGAATATTCATGGTATGCTACCACTTTGGACCCTGGTGGACCAGAAAAGGGCTTGTATCTTGATACCAGGGTAGCTATAGTGTCGCCCCTTCGCGGACCCACGGTCTGGAGACGAAGGCAGCGCAGTCAATCAGCAGGAAGGTGGCATGTCTGCACAACCCGTCGATATCCAAATATTTGGCCGTTCACTGCGAGTGAATTGCCCGCCTGAACAAAGGGATGCGTTGAATCAGGCTGCGGACGATCTCAATCAGCGATTGCAAGATCTGAAAGTTCGCACTAGAGTCACAAATACTGAGCAGTTGGTTTTCATCGCCGCGTTGAACATCAGCTATGAATTAACTCAGGAAAAAGCGAAGACGCGTGAGTACGCGGCGAGCATGGAACAACGTATTCGGATGCTACAACAGACCATCGAACAGGCGTTGCTTGATCAGGGTCGCATAACCGAAAAAACGGGCCAAAACTTTGAATAACACTTTTCGGTTTACTGTGGTAGAGTGACCGTGAAGACAAAATTTCTCTGAGATGTTTGCAAGCGGGCCAGTCCCCTGAGCCGATATTTCATACCACAAGAATGTGGCGCTCCACGGTTGGTGAGCATGCTCGGCCCGTCCGAGAAGCCTTAAAACTGTGACGACACATTCACCTTGAACCAAGGGTTCAAGGGTTACAGCCTGCGGCGGCATCTCGGAGATTCCCTTCTACCTGGCAACAGCCATGACATTACTTTCTGAACTCCCTTTATCCCGGCAAGAAATTCGTCAACTGATTCGGCAGCGTCGTCGTGCGCTTACCTCCGAACAGCAACGACAATACGGTCAGCAAGCCGCGACCCGAATGCTCAGCTTTCCCCCTGTTGTACTCGCTCATACGGTGGCAGTATTCCTCTCGTTCGATGGCGAACTCGATACCCAGCCGCTAATAGATCAGCTGTGGCGAGCGGGCAAGCGCGTTTATCTTCCGGTTCTTCATCCCTTCAGCGCCGGTAATTTGCTGTTCCTGCACTATCATCCGCATAGCGACCTGGTAACCAATCGCTTAAAGATCCAGGAACCACGACTTGATGTACGTGACGTATTACCGCTGTCACAGCTGGATGTACTGATTACGCCGTTAGTGGCGTTTGATGAATATGGGCAACGCCTGGGCATGGGCGGCGGATTTTATGACCGCACGCTACAAAACTGGCAGCAGCATAAGATCCAGCCCGTAGGCTACGCGCACGATTGTCAGCGAGTAGAAAAGCTGCCTGTTGAAGAATGGGATATCCCGCTACCTGCGGTGGTGACGCCATCAAAAGTATGGGAATGGTAGCTTTTTTGTCGATTGACAGCGCCGTTTTTTTAAACTAACTTTCTCGGCGAAGGGTGAGGGAGGCGAGCCTCCCTCCTGCGTACTCTCTGTTAATATGCTGGCGAAGCGATGATTAACAGGATCAGCAGCATGATGACGTATCTCATCATCGTCCCTTTCCTTTTTAAAGCCCCTGCTTCGGTTGGGGCTTTCCCGTTTCAGCACGATGCTGAGCCCCTATCGTAAATTCCTTTTATTGATGTACAACGCAGAGCGCAGCCTTTAATTACCAATTGCGGCAAGGGTCGAAAACGGAATGCATGCGTTACACAAAGAGATAGTAAGGCAGGAAAATCAGAGGAAAGATGGGCAGGTCAACCGCCTGCCCATGTAGAGGAAATCAGTACAGCAGACGAGCACGAATAGTACCCGGGAGGGCTTTCATCGCCAGCAACGCTTTCTCTGCCACATCTTCATCCGCTTCAATATCAATAACCACGTAACCTACCTGTGCGGAAGTCTGCAGATACTGTGCGGCAATGTTGACGCCCTGCTCGGCAAAAATCTGGTTCAGCGCGGTCAGTACGCCCGGACGGTTTTCGTGAATGTGCATCAGACGACGACCGCCGTGTAGCGGCAGCGAAACTTCCGGGAAGTTAACTGCAGACAGCGTAGAGCCGTTATCGGAATACTTGGTCAGTTTCCCAGCCACTTCCAGACCGATGTTTTCCTGCGCTTCCAGCGTTGAACCACCAATGTGCGGCGTCAGGATCACGTTGTCGAAATCACACAGCGGCGAAGTGAAAGGATCGCTGTTGGTTGCCGGCTCGGTTGGGAATACGTCGATTGCCGCCCCTGCCAGGTGCTTGGTCGCTAACGCGTCGCACAGCGCAGGAATATCAACAACCGTACCACGTGCGGCGTTAATCAGCAGCGCGCCTGGTTTCATCAACGCAATCTCACGCGCGCCCATCAGATTTTTGGTGGAGGCATTTTCCGGTACGTGCAAACTGACCACGTCGCTCATATTGAGCAGGTCGGAAAGATGCTGCACCTGCGTGGCGTTGCCGAGTGGGAGTTTATTTTCTATATCATAGAAATAGACATGCATCCCCAGCGATTCCGCCAGAATGCCTAGCTGAGTACCAATGTGGCCGTAGCCGATGATCCCCAGTTTTTTGCCACGCGCTTCAAAGGAGCCGGTAGCCAGTTTGTTCCACACGCCGCGGTGTGCTTTGGCGTTCGCTTCGGGTACACCGCGTAGCAGGAGAAGCAGTTCGCCAATCACCAGTTCCGCAACGGAACGCGTGTTAGAGAATGGCGCGTTAAACACGGGGATCCCGCGCTTTGCCGCAGCGGTCAGATCAACCTGGTTGGTGCCGATACAGAAGCAGCCAATCGCGACCAGTTTCTCTGCGGCGTCAATCACATCTTCAGTCAGATGGGTACGGGATCGCAGGCCAATGAAGTGGGCATCACGGATGGACTCTTTCAGTTGTTCAGTGTCCAGAGCACCTTTGTGAAACTCGATGTTGGTATAACCTGCTGCACGAAGGCTTTCGAGTGCTTTTTGATGCACGCCTTCTACCAGCAGAAATTTAATCTTATCTTTCTCCAGTGATACCTTTGCCATTTCCCCGACCCTGTCTTTTTTTGTTCAAACTGATGTGTTGTGTGTGGGATTTTCATCCGCCTCTTCAACATATCAAAAAATAATATTGCGGCAATATGAACGTTTGCGTCGCCGTGCTGAAGAAATGTCATTCAGAGAGAAATGTCAGAGGAAAATACTGGCGATAACTTTTTCTTTGGAGAGATCGGCAGGACAATATTATAAACGTGACACAAGTCACCAAATTTGCCCTGCCAAAATTTTTTTAACGGGAGAAGACACTCCCATCAGATCATTTTACGATAGTTTTCACGCCGTCTGGGGTACCGATCAGCGCGACATCCGCACCACGGTTGGCAAACAGACCGACGGTTACCACGCCCGGAATCGCATTGATGGCGTTTTCCATGGCCACGGCGTCAAGGATCTCCAGACCGTGTACATCAAGGATCACGTTGCCGTTGTCCGTCACTACGCCCTGACGGTATTCAGGACGACCGCCCAGCTTCACCAACTGGCGAGCCACAGCGCTGCGCGCCATTGGGATCACTTCAACCGGCAGCGGGAAGTTGCCGAGAATGTCGACTTCTTTGGACGCATCCGCGATGCAGATAAATTTCTTCGCCACGGAAGCAATGATTTTTTCACGGGTCAACGCTGCACCGCCGCCCTTGATCATCTGCATATGGCCGTTGATTTCATCCGCGCCGTCAACGTATACGCCGAGACTATCAACTTCGTTAAGATCGAACACGTGGATGCCAAGGCTTTTGAGTTTTTCGGTTGAAGCGTCCGAACTGGACACAGCACCTTCAATCTGACCTTTCATTGTGCCCAGCGCATCAATAAAGTGTGCGGCTGTTGAACCTGTACCTACGCCCACAATGGTACCGGGCTGTACATACTGAAGTGCCGCCCATCCTACTGCTTTTTTCAGTTCATCCTGCGTCATGATCGTTTCGCCTGTGGTGTGAATATGGTGGGAAAATTCACGCGCATTATAGAACATTGTGCAGAAAAATGTCCCCACACCCGCTCGCAAGCGGCGGATTTCGTCTTTACCCAACCTAAATTTGTGTCATAGTGCAGAACAAGCAAAATTTTCAGGAGTGCGTCAAAGCAATGAAACGTCCGGACTACAGAACACTACAAGCACTGGATGCGGTTATTCGTGAACGAGGATTTGAGCGCGCGGCGCAAAAGCTGTGCATCACGCAATCCGCGGTTTCACAGCGCATAAAACAGCTTGAGAATATGTTCGGACAACCGCTGCTGGTGCGTACCGTACCACCACGCCCAACCGAACAGGGGCAGAAACTACTGGCACTTTTGCGTCAGGTTGAACTGCTGGAAGACGAGTGGCTGGGTGATGAACAAACCGGATCGACGCCGCTGCTGCTCTCACTGGCAGTGAACGCCGACAGTCTGGCGACCTGGTTGCTTCCGGCGTTAGCCCCGGTACTGGCCAATTCACCGATTCGGCTGAATCTGCAGGTTGAGGATGAAACGCGCACCCAGGAACGTCTGCGTCGTGGTGAAGTGGTCGGTGCGGTGAGTATCCAACATCAGGCGCTGCCAAGCTGTCTGGTGGATAAACTTGGCGCGCTGGACTACCTGTTTGTTGGCTCCAAACCTTTCGCCGAACGTTATTTCCCTAACGGCGTCACCCGCTCCGCCCTGCTGAAAGCCCCGGCGGTAGCGTTTGACCATCTTGATGATATGCACCAGGCGTTCCTGCAACAAAACTTCGACCTGCCGCCGGGCAGCGTGCCGTGCCACATCGTTAACTCGTCTGAAGCCTTCGTCCAGTTGGCCCGTCAGGGCACCACCTGCTGCATGATCCCGCACTTACAGATTGAGAAAGAGCTGGAAAGCGGCGAGCTGATCGACTTAACGCCAGGTCTGTTCCAGCGTCGGATGCTGTACTGGCACCGTTTTGCGCCGGAAAGCCGCATGATGCGCAACGTCACCGACGCGCTGCTGGAATACGGGCACAAGGTGTTGCGTCAGGATTAAACCGTTTATTGCTCCAGAGTGCCGGATGGCGGCGTAACGCCTTATCCGGCCGACAAGCCTTTACCCTCTATTCATGCTATTCCCGCCACGTCTTTGAAATAAATCACAAAATCAAACACGCCATGCGGCAAAAAACGACGCCCTGTTGGCTATTTTTTGCTGGCGACAAGCCAAATGAAAAAGCTCACCGTATCCGCAAAGATTCAACTTATTGCGTAATACGGAGCAAAAAATGGCAAACGTGCAGGAGTGGCAAACACTCGCTAATAAAGAACTCAGTCGACGGGAAAAAACCGTCGAATCGCTGGAAAGACAGACGGCGGAAGGAATTGCCATCAAGCCGCTGTACACTGAAGCGGACCTCGATAATCTGGAAGTCACGGGCACTCTTCCCGGCCTACCGCCTTACGTGCGTGGCCCGCGCGCCACCATGTATACCGCGCAGCCGTGGACCATTCGCCAGTACGCTGGTTTCTCTACCGCCAAAGAGTCCAACGCCTTTTACCGCCGCAACCTCGCCGCCGGGCAAAAAGGACTTTCCGTCGCCTTTGACCTTGCCACCCATCGCGGCTATGACTCTGACAACCCGCGCGTGGCAGGTGACGTCGGCAAAGCGGGCGTGGCGATCGATACTGTAGAAGATATGAAGGTGCTGTTCGACCAGATTCCGCTGGATAAGATGTCGGTATCAATGACCATGAACGGCGCGGTGCTGCCGGTACTGGCGTTTTATATCGTCGCTGCAGAAGAACAAGGCGTAACGCCGGAGCAACTCACCGGGACCATTCAGAACGATATTCTGAAAGAGTACCTGTGCCGCAACACCTACATTTACCCGCCAAAACCTTCAATGCGCATCATCGCCGACATCATCGCCTGGTGTTCCGCCAATATGCCGCGCTATAACACCATCAGTATCAGCGGTTATCACATGGGGGAAGCCGGGGCGAACTGCGTCCAGCAGGTGGCGTTTACGCTAGCTGACGGCATTGAGTACATCAAAGCCGCGCTGTCTGCCGGGCTGAAAATTGATGACTTCGCGCCGCGCCTGTCATTCTTCTTCGGCATCGGCATGGATCTGTTTATGAACGTCGCCATGCTGCGCGCGGCTCGCTATTTGTGGAGTGAAGCAGTCAGCGGTTTTGGCGCAAACAACCCGAAATCTCTCGCTCTGCGTACCCACTGCCAGACCTCCGGCTGGAGTCTGACCGAGCAGGATCCTTACAACAACGTGATCCGCACGACCATTGAAGCGCTCGGCGCTACGCTTGGCGGCACCCAGTCTCTGCATACCAACGCCTTTGATGAGGCGCTCGGGCTACCCACCGATTTCTCCGCCCGCATCGCGCGTAATACACAGATCATCATTCAGGAAGAGTCAGAGATCTGCCGCACCGTCGATCCGCTGGCCGGATCGTATTACGTCGAGTCACTCACCGATCAAATCGTGAAGCAGGCGCGCACGATCATCAAACAAATTGATGAGGCAGGCGGCATGGCGAAAGCGATCGAAGCCGGGCTCCCTAAACGGATGATCGAAGAAGCTTCCGCGCGCGAGCAGTCGCTGATCGACCAGGGTAAACGCGTTATCGTCGGTGTGAATAAGTACAAGCTGGATAAAGAAGACGAAACGTCGGTACTGGAAATCGACAACGTGAAGGTACGCAACGAGCAAATTGCCTCGTTGCAGCATATCCGTGCAACTCGCGACACAGATGCCGTCAATGCCGCACTCGCGGCGCTGACCCACGCCGCGCAGCATAATGAAAATCTACTGGCCGCCGCCGTTAACGCAGCCCGCGTTCGCGCCACGCTTGGTGAGATCTCCGACGCGCTGGAAACCGCTTTTGACCGCTATCTGGTTCCCAGCCAGTGCGTAACCGGCGTGATTGCGCAAAGCTATCACCAGTCCGACAAATCCGCCGATGAGTTCGACGCCATTGTTGCGCAAACCGAACAGTTCCTCGCGGAAAATGGTCGCCGACCGAGGATCCTGATCGCCAAGATGGGCCAGGATGGTCACGATCGCGGCGCGAAAGTGATCGCCAGCGCCTACTCCGATCTCGGCTTCGATGTTGACCTCAGTCCGATGTTCTCCACTCCGGAGGAAATTGCCCGTCTGGCGGTAGAAAACGATGTGCATGTAATAGGCGCATCGTCACTGGCGGCAGGTCATAAAACGCTGATCCCGGAACTGGTTACCGCGCTCAAAAAATGGGGGCGTGAAGATATCTGCGTGGTAGCAGGAGGCGTTATTCCGCCACAGGATTACGCCTTCCTGCACGAGCATGGTGTGGCTGCCATTTATGGCCCCGGCACGCCAATGCTCGACAGCGTCCGCGATGTGTTAATCCGTATCAGTCAGCATCATGATTAACGCCGCCACGCTTGAGGATACCGTCCGCCGCTTGCGGCTTGGCGAGCGGGCTACGCTCGCCCAGGCGATGACGCTGGTCGAAAGCAGCCACCCGCGCCACCAGCCGCTGAGTACGCAGTTGCTGGACGCAATTATGCCGTTCACCGGTAACGCCCTGCGTTTGGGGATAACCGGTACGCCGGGCGCGGGCAAAAGCACCTTTCTGGAAGCCTTCGGCATGCTGTTAATCCGTCACGGATTACGGGTGGCGGTGATCGCCGTCGATCCCAGCAGCCCGGTCAGCGGCGGCAGCATTCTTGGCGATAAAACCCGCATGACGGAGCTGTCTCGCGCCGAATCTGCGTTTATTCGCCCGGTCCCTTCCAGCGGTCATTTAGGCGGAGCCAGCCACCGCGCCCGCGAATTAATGCTGTTGTGCGAGGCGGCTGGCTTTGACGTGGTGATTGTAGAAACCGTCGGCGTTGGGCAGTCAGAAACCGAAGTCGCAGGCATGGTGGATTGCTTTATCTCCCTGCAAATCGCTGGCGGTGGCGACGACTTGCAAGGCATCAAGAAAGGTCTGATGGAAATGGCGGATCTGGTCGTCATCAACAAGGACGACGGTGAGAACCATGCCAGCGTGGCCATCGCCCGCCATATGTACGAATCCGCCCTGCATATTCTGCGCCGCAAATATGACGAGTGGCAGCCGCTGGTTCTGACCTGTAGCGCCCTGGAAAAACGCGGTATTGAGGAGGTCTGGCAGGCAATAACCGACTTTAAAACGTGCCTTACCGCCAGCGGTCGACTGGAAAAAGTCCGCCAGCAGCAGGCGGTGGACTGGTTACACCAGCAGGCTGAAGAAGAAGCCCTACATCTGCTGTTTGCGCGGACTGATTTCAACCGCTATTTCCAGCAGACGCTACAGGCCGTCAAAAATAACGATCTGTCGCCGCGCACCGGTCTGCGGCACATCAGCGAATTTATCCAGCATCATTACTTTCAATAAAGAGAACATTATGTCTTATCAATACGTCAACGTGGTCATCATCCAGAAAGTCGCGGTTATTGAGTTCAATTACGCCCGCAAGCTCAATGCCCTGAGTAAAGTGTTTATTGACGATCTGATGCAGGCGCTGAGCGATCTCAATCGTGCGGACATTCGCTGCATCATTCTGCGCGCTCCGAGTGGAGCCAAAGTTTTCTCCGCCGGGCATGATATTCATGAACTCCCTACCGGACGTCGCGATCCGCTCTCCTATGACGATCCGCTGCGTCAGATAACCCGCATGATCCAAAAATATCCAAAACCGGTGATCTCTATGGTTGAAGGCAGCGTCTGGGGCGGCGCATTTGAGATGATCATGAGTTCCGATCTGATCATCGCCGCTGAAACATCCACCTTCTCGATGACCCCGGTCAACCTCGGCGTGCCGTATAACCTGGTCGGCATCCACAACCTGACTCGCGACGCCGGTTTTCACATCGTGAAAGAGCTGATCTTTACCGCCTCACCGATTACCGCTCAGCGTGCGATGGCCGTCGGGATCCTCAACCATGTGGTTCCTGTAGACGAACTGGAGGATTTCACTCTGCAAATGGCGCACCACATCTCGGAGAAAGCACCACTAGCGATCGCAGTCATTAAAGAAGAGCTGCGCGTGCTGGGTGAAGCGCACACCATGAATTCCGATGAGTTCGAGCGCATTCAGGGCATGCGCCGCGCGGTGTACGACAGCGAGGATTATCAGGAAGGGATGAACGCGTTTATGGAAAAACGTAAACCTAATTTTGTCGGCCATTAATCACGTCTGAGGAAGGAGACGGCCATGAAACGGATGAGCGCCGAACAGGCGGCAGAAATTATCCAGCACGATGATATGGTGGCGTTTAGCGGCTTTACCCCCGCGGGTTCGCCAAAAGCGTTACCCACCGCAATTGCCCAACGCGCCTGCGAACAGCATCAGAACGGACAGCCTTTTCAGATCCGCCTGCTGACCGGAGCATCAATTGGCGCCGCCGCTGATGATGTACTATCCGCGGCAGATGCCGTTTCCTGGCGTGCGCCTTATCAAACGTCATCGGGCCTGCGCGACAAAATTAATCAGGGCCAGGTGAGGTTTGTCGATCTCCATTTGAGCGAAGTGGCGCAAATGGTTAATTACGGCTTTTTTGGCGAGATCGATGTTGCCGTCATTGAAGCCTCAGCCATCGCGCCGGATGGCCGGATTTGGCTGTCCAGCGGTATCGGTAATGCCCCCACCTGGCTGCTGCGGGCGAAAAAAGTGATCATTGAATTGAATCATTACCATAATCCGCGTGTGGCGGAGTTTGCCGACATCGTGATACCCGGTGCGCCGCCGCGGCGTAACAGCGTACCCATTTTTCATACCATGGATCGCGTAGGCAGTCAGTGCGTACAGATAGACCCCAAAAAGGTGGTTGCGGTGGTGGATACCGAACTGCCCGATGCAGGAAATGCATCGGATAAAACCAATCCGGTCAGCCAACAAATTGCCGATAACGTAGTCTCTTTTCTGCTGGCAGAAATGGCGCACAAACGCATTCCAGCTGAGTTTCTGCCCTTACAAAGCGGGGTGGGCAATATCAACAACGCGGTAATGGCTCGACTGGGCGAGAACCCGGATATCCCGCCCTTTATGATGTATTCGGAGGTGTTGCAGGAGTCGGTGGTGCATCTGCTGGAAACGGGCAAGATAAGCGGTGCCAGCGCCTCCAGCCTGACCATTTCAGCCCCGTCGCTACAGAAGATTTACGACAACATGGACTTCTTCTCCAGCCGGATTGTATTGCGCCCGCAGGAGATCTCCAATAACCCGGAAATCATTCGTCGGCTGGGGGTTATTGCGCTCAACGTCGGTCTGGAGTTTGATATCTACGGTCATGCCAATTCCACGCACGTTGCGGGGGTGAACCTGATGAATGGCATCGGCGGCAGCGGAGATTTCGAGCGCAACGCCTACCTGTCTATCTTTATGGCGCCGTCGATTGCCAAAGGCGGGAAAATCTCAACCATCGTACCGATGTGCAGCCATGTCGACCACAGCGAACATAGCGTTAAAGTGATCGTGACCGAACAAGGGATTGCCGATCTGCGTGGGTTATCTCCGATGCAGCGGGCGCACACGATTATCAATAACTGTGCGCATCCGCTTTACAGAGATTACTTGCACCGCTATCTGGAGAAAGCACCCGGCGGGCATATCCATCACGATCTCAGCCATGCGTTCGATCTGCATCGCAACCTTCTCGAAACAGGCTCGATGCTAGGTTAACTTGCACTACCGTCACGATCTTCAGCAATATGCTGGAGCATGGTGGCGGTATAGCGATGATTTTTCAGCGAATAAAGAAACTCCTGCATATACATGGGACTGCCGGGCGCGTCGAAATATTTCAGCGTCGACGGGTTCACCAGCCGCCAGGCGAAGTGAGGGATCACCGTCAAAAACTGCCCGCGCTCCACCGCGCTAATCTTCGCCATAAAGCTGTACGGACGATAGATAATCGTCGGGTTGATCCCGCAGGGTCGCATGTATGCATCCAGCATCGCCTCAAAGTTGGCGCGATTCTGGAAGCGCATTTGCAGCCAGGGCAGCTCGCGCAGCAGATCCTGCGGCTGTTTTTCTTCATAGCGTCGGGAAACGAGAAACCCCAGACGCAGCGGAGGCAGTTCGCTGATCGCCAGATTTTCCAGCTCCTGCACGCGGGGGGAAACGTGCTGCGGCGAGATAATAAAATCCAGTTTGCGATCGAACAGGTTATCAATCACCCCATTCTCGCTGAATTCAACGGCCTGAGCCGTCACACCGTCATACTTGTCACCAAGGCTAATCAACTGGTCAAAAATAATCGTTGGGTAGGTATTGTCGATGCCGATAACAATTTCCCGCGAGCGGCGAGAGGCGTTATGGATTTCGTTATCAATGGCAGAGAGGCGCTGATAAACGGGAAACAGCTTCTGATACAGCTCTTGTCCTGCTTTATTCAGGCTGATGTTGTTATCTTTGCGGGTAAACAGCGTATAGCCGATTTGATCTTCCAGTGCAGCAATGCTTTTACCGAAGGGCGATGCGGTCATATGTATTTTTTCTGCCGCTCTGGCGATGTTATTGGTTTGCGCCAGCAGAATGAAATTACGCATCTTTTTCGAGATAAAAATATCCATAGCGTCCCCTTAAAAATCGCTATGGCCTATCCTCATTACGGCGAAAAAAAAGACCGGATGTGAAGTCTCATTTTTACAGTTGCTCACAGAAAAAACCCGGCTGGAAAGCCGGGTCTGCAACAATTACTGAGTTTTGGCTGGCGTTGCGGCTGGTTGCCCCGCCGTCGGCTCAATCTGGAAGACGACATCAACCTGATCGTCAAACTGAATAACCGGCTGTTCGTAGGTTTCCTGAGCAGAAGCAGCAGGTGCGGCATCTGCTTTCATCATCCGTACCATCGGGCTAGGCTGATAATTGGAAACGTGGTAGCGCACGCTGTACACCGGGCCAAGTTTGCTATTGAAGCCCGCAGCCAGTTGTTCTGCCTGATGAATAGCATCATCAATTGCCGCTTTACGCGCTTTATCTTTGTAAGCATCCGGTTGGGCAACACCAAGCGATACCGAACGGATCTCATTCAGACCAGCCTTCAGCGCGCCATCGAGCAGAGCGTTAAGTTTGTCCAACTGACGCAGCGTGACTTCAACGGTGCGCACCGCACGATACCCTTTGAGGATACTTTTACCGTTCTGGTAGTCGTAATCCGGCTGGGTACGCAGGTTGGCCGCGCTAATGTCTTTCTTCGCTATCTGGTTCTGTTCAAGGAAGGACAGATATTGCGCCACGCGCTCATCGGCCTGCTTCTTCGCTGAAGCCGCATCCTTGGCAGCAACGTTCACTTCAATTGCCAGCGTAGCGATGTCTGGTGTCGCATCCACGCTTGCTGTTCCGGAAGTCACGATGTGCGGTCCATTTGGCAGCTCATTTGCCTGTACCGATAGTGCGCTGAATCCGACTAATGCCGCCAGGGCCATTATTTTGAACTTCACGGTCGTTCCTCCATGTTTCAATAATTACCCCGAAACTCAGGGCACATGCAGGCAAGCTTAGACGATCTCGCTGCGTTGTCCATCAGACAACACTTAGTTGAACAACGCATGAACGTGCGCAACACCTTCTTTTGCCAGTTGAAAAGCAATAAACCACATCACTAATCCTACCAGCGTATTGATGATGCGCTGCGCTTTAGCAGTGCGCAGACGCGGAGCCAGCCAGGCCGCCAGCAATGCCAGACCGAAAAACCACAGGAACGAAGCGCTGACGGTTCCCAGCGCAAACCAGCGCTTCGGCTCAACGTCCAGTTGCCCCCCCAGACTCCCCAGCACCACAAAGGTATCCAGGTAAACATGGGGATTGAGCCATGTCACCGCCAGCATAGTAGCAATGATTTTCCAGCGCCCCTGCTTCATCACCTCGGCACTGGCCAGTTCCAGGTTACTGCTCATCGCCGTTTTTAACGCCCCGAAACCGTACCAGAGTAAAAAAGCCACCCCACCCCAGGTGACCAGCGCCATCAGCCATGGTGACTGCATCAGCAAGGCGCTACCGCCAAAGATCCCCGCACAAATCAGCACTAAATCGCTGATAGCACAGAGTAAAGCAATCATGATGTGATACTGGCGGCGAATGCCCTGGTTCATCACGAAGGCGTTTTGCGGACCAAGCGGAAGAATCATGGCCGCACCAAGTGCAAGCCCTTGAAAGTAATACGATAACACGTTAATCATCCCGAACTGTTTCTCTTAGGAGCAGACTATAGCGCGGGGAAAACATTAGCGGAAATGGATAATTTTAATCGTAGATTAGGGAAATTAATGGAAAGAAAGTTTTTATCGGCCCGGAAAGCGATAGCGCCTCCGGACGCGTAATTACTCTGCCGCGCGCTCTTTCACACGCTTGAAGTTTACATCCATCTGCGGATACGGGAAGCTGATGCCGTTGGCATCGAACTCGCGCTTAATGCGTTCCAGCACATCCCAGTAGACGCTTTGCAGATCGCTGCTGTTGCTCCAGACGCGTACCACAAAATTAATTGAGGAAGCCCCCAGCTCATTCAGGCGTACCGTCATTTCACGGTCTTTAAGAATGCGATCTTCCGACTGAATGATATCAGTGAGGATTTTTTTCACCTGATCGATATCGGAGTCGTAAGCCACGCCGATAATAAATTCGTTACGACGAACCGGCTCACGAGAGAAGTTAATGATGTTCCCGGCAATAATTTTACCGTTCGGGATCACTACAATCTTACCGTCAACGGTACGCATGGTGGTGGAGAAAATCTGCACGTTGAGCACGGTTCCAGCCACGCCGCCGAGATCGACATACTCACCCGCACGGAACGGACGGAACATTACCAGCAGGACACCTGCGGCGAGGTTGGACAGCGAACCTTGCAGCGCCAGACCGACGGCTAAACCTGCGGCACCGAGAACGGCGATCACGGAGGCTGTTTGCACCCCAACGCGGCCCAGAGCGGCAATCAGCGTGAAAGCGATAATACCGTAACGCACCAGTGCAGAGAGGAAGTCGGCAACAGTGGCATCAATTTTACGCGCCAGCATCAGGCGGTTAACGGTATTTGATACAATGCGCGCCACGATCATACCGATAATGACAATCGCGATGGCCGCAACGATGTTGACGGCATAGCTCAACAGCAGTTCCTGGTTGCGCACCAGCCAGGTGCCCGCACCGTTTATGCTGTCGACAACATTCAAATCTTCCATTCAATATTCCTTTTTTGCTTACCCAAACGGGAGAAATAAAGCCGCCCTGACGGGACTGGCAACCTGACAAGGGTAAACAATAAACCTGGATTTTGCCAAACAGATCACAGAATTCTCTGCCAACAGAACGTTGACATAGCAATAAAAAAGGCCCGCATTTGCGGGCCTCATGTCACGTGGAACGGCGTAAATTACAGAACGTCAACCGCGTTCAGTTCTTTGAAAGCCTGTTCCAGACGGGTGATCATGGTTGCCTGACCAGCACGCAGCCATACGCGCGGATCGTAGTATTTCTTGTTCGGCTGATCTTCGCCTTTCGGGTTACCCAACTGGCCCTGCAGGTAAGCTTCGTTTGCTTTGTAGTAGTTCAGAACGCCTTCCCAGGTAGCCCATTGGGTATCGGTATCGATGTTCATTTTCACTACGCCGTAGCTTACGGAGTCTTTGATTTCCTGAGCAGTAGAACCGGAACCGCCGTGGAAGACGAAGTTCAGGCTGTTGTGCGGCAGGTTATGTTTCTTAGAAACATAGTCCTGAGAGTCGCGCAGGATGGTCGGGGTCAGAACGACGTTACCCGGCTTGTAAACGCCGTGTACGTTACCGAAGGAAGCTGCGATGGTGAAACGCGGGCTGATCTTGCTCAGCTCGGTGTATGCGTAATCAACGTCTTCCGGCTGGGTGTACAGTGCAGAAGCGTCCATGTGGCTGTTGTCCACGCCATCTTCTTCGCCACCGGTGCAACCCAGTTCGATTTCCAGAGTCATGCCCATTTTGGACATGCGCGCCAGGTATTTGGAGCAGATTTCGATGTTCTCTTCCAGAGACTCTTCAGACAGGTCGATCATGTGAGAAGAGAACAGCGGTTTGCCGGTTGCTGCGAAGTGTTTTTCGCCCGCGTCCAGCAGACCGTCGATCCACGGCAGCAATTTCTTCGCGCAGTGGTCAGTGTGCAGGATAACCGGAACACCGTAGTGTTCAGCCATCTGGTGAACGTGATGCGCGCCAGAGATAGCACCCAGGATTGCAGCGCCCTGAGGAACGTCGGACTTCACGCCTTTACCAGCGATGAAAGAAGCACCACCGTTGGAGAATTGTACGATTACCGGCGCTTTAACTTTTGCAGCAGTTTCCAAAACGGCGTTGATGGAGTCGGTACCCACGCAGTTAACAGCTGGCAGAGCAAAGTTGTTTTCTTTAGCTACCTGGAAAACTTTCTGTACGTCATCACCAGTGATTACGCCTGGTTTTACGAAATCAAAAATTTTAGACATTTTACGAGTCCTGTATCTTCGGCCTTGGAAAGGGCGCGCGCCCTAAAGCGCGCTAAAATAAGGGCAGGTTTCCCTGCCCATTAAATTCTTACTTTTTAGCACGCTCTTCGAGCATGGCTACTGCTGGCAGTACTTTGCCTTCCACGAATTCGAGGAACGCGCCGCCGCCAGTAGAGATGTAGGAGATTTTGTCAGCAATGCCGAACAGGTCGATTGCTGCCAGGGTGTCACCGCCGCCTGCGATAGAGAATGCTTCGCTGTCTGCGATGGCATTAGCAACGATTTCAGTACCTTTGCGGAAGTTCGGGAATTCGAACACGCCAACCGGGCCGTTCCACAGAATGGTTTTCGCATTCTTCAGAATGTCAGCCAGTTGCTGTGCAGAAGCGTCGCCGATATCCAGGATCTGCTCGTCTTCTTTTACATCGCTAACGGATTTCAGGGTAGCCGGTGCGGTTTCAGAGAATTCAGTCGCAACGCGAACGTCGGTTGGGACCGGGATGTCGCAAGTAGTCAGCAGACGCTTAGCTTCGTCAACCAGGTCAGCTTCGTACAGGGATTTACCCACGTTGTGACCTTGAGCAGCAACGAAGGTGTTCGCGATACCACCGCCAACAATCAGTTGGTCAGCGATTTTTGACAGAGAATCAAGAACGGTCAGTTTGGTAGAAACTTTAGAACCACCAACGATAGCAACCATCGGACGAGCAGGTTCTTTCAGTGCTTTACCCAGTGCATCCAGCTCGGCAGCGAGCAGCGGACCAGCACAAGCGACATCGGCGAATTTACCGATACCGTGAGTAGACGCCTGCGCACGGTGAGCAGTACCGAAAGCGTCCATAACGAATACGTCGCACAGAGCAGCATATTTTTTGGACAGCGCTTCGTCGTCTTTCTTCTCGCCTTTGTTGAAGCGAACGTTTTCCAGAACAACCAGTTCACCGGCAGCGACTTCAACGCCGTCCAGGTAATCTTTTACCAGGCGAACCGGAGCAGACAGTTTGTCTTTCAGGTAGTTAACAACCGGCAGCAGAGAGAATTCTTCGTTGTACTCGCCTTCGGTAGGACGACCCAGGTGGGAAGTTACCATCACTTTAGCACCCTGTTTCAGGGCCAGTTCGATGGTTGGCAGGGAAGCACGGATACGCGCATCGCTGGTTACTTTCCCTTCTTTAACTGGTACGTTCAGGTCCGCACGGATAAAAACGCGTTTACCAGCCAGATCCAGATCGGTCATCTTAATTACAGACATGGTGAATCCTCTCGTTGATTCATAAAGTTTTGTCGACGCTCAAGCGTCGAGCCTGAAACCAATAGCAGCCATCGCTAACGTCGTATCGAGCATACGGTTAGCAAAGCCCCATTCATTATCACACCAGACCAGCGTTTTGATCAGGTGAGCGCCACTCACGCGCGTTTGCGTACCATCAACGATGGCGCTGTGCGGGTCGTGGTTAAAATCTACTGAGACCAACGGTAATTCCGTATAGTCAACTATACCATGAAATGCACCTTGTGCTGCTTTTTGCAGCAACTGGTTGACTTCACTGGCTTTTACTGGTTTTTTCACCGTCACGCTTAAGTCGATCGCCGTCACATTTATGGTCGGTACACGCACCGCTATCGCTTCAAAACGATCGTTAAACTGCGGGAAAATTCGCGTGATGCCCGCCGCCAGTTTGGTATCAACCGGAATGATCGACTGGCTGGCCGCTCGCGTGCGACGCAGGTCAGGATGATAAGCATCAATAACCTGCTGATCGTGCATCGCGGAGTGGATCGTGGTGACGGTACCAGACTCAATGCCGTAAGCATCATCCAGCAATTTAATGACGGGTATTATGCAATTCGTGGTGCAGGAGGCATTAGAAACGATCCGGTGCTCAGCGCGCAGCTGATCCTGATTAACGCCAAACACAACGGTTGCGTCGATGTCGTGACTACCAGGATGTGAAAAGAGCACTTTCTTTGCGCCGGCGGCAATATGCGCCTCGCCGTGTTCGCGACTGCCGAAGACCCCCGTACAATCCAGCACAACGTCGACACCCAGCTCGCGCCACGGAAGCGCATCGAGCGTTCGCTCATGCAGAATGCGGATCGCGTCATCGCCAACGATGAGCTGGTCTCGTTCCTGACGAACATCCCAGGCAAAACGCCCATGGCTGGTGTCATATTTCAACAAATGCGCCATGCCTGCAGCATCCGCCAGTTCGTTGATTGCCACCACGGTGATTTCCGCCCGACGCCCGGATTCATACAAAGCACGAACCACGTTGCGTCCGATGCGACCGAAACCATTAATCGCTACGCGTACGGTCATAGGTCTCCTGCAAGGATTTCTCAGAAACGATGTGGCAGACAGAGTAATGCAGCAAATCGCTCAGGGAAACCTTACCTGTCGCAAACTGCGACTAATTGGTTAATTGTCGAACATTTAATCGACTGAAACGCTTCAGCTAGAATAAGCGAAACGCGGAATAAAAGGAATGATTGTCCAGCAACAGAACACAGTTATCTGACTTACGTCACATTTTAACGTCCTTCAACGCAACTTTTATTCCATATTCCAGAATTACGAATAACCGTAGCAAGATTATTTCGTTGCCATGTCACAAATCCTGATTTATATCAGAAAGCTCCCTAACCCGTGTCTATATTATCAGCGCAACGTCCGAGTCTCGGAGTCCCTCAACTATGGCAACATTCTATCCCCAACCATCTGAAGCTCGCTTTCATGCGCTGCGTTTATTACCGGGCCAGGAAGTCTTTTCAGCGCTACACGCTTTTATCCAGCAGCATCAACTACAGGCAGCCTGGATAGCGGGTTGCACCGGCAGTTTGACCAACATTGCTCTGCGCTTCGCCGGACGTGAAGAAACCACATTACTTACGGGTACGTGGGAAATTATCTCTCTGAACGGCACGCTGGAACTTACCGGCGAGCATCTTCATCTGGCGGTTGCTGACCCACACGGCGCGATGCTGGGCGGACACATGATGCCGGGCTGTACCGTGCGAACCACGCTGGAACTGGTGATTGGCGAGTTGACGTCTCTGGCATTCAGCCGTCAGCCCTGCGCAGTTTCCGGTTATGACGAACTGGTTATTTCATCCCGCTAACGCTTCACTTATACGAGGTCTTTTATGGCGCGTCGCCAATTTTCCAGCCAGTCTCTGGTTCTTATTGTCATTGCTATCGCCATCAACATGGTCGGTGGGCAGCTTATCAGCATGTTGAAATTACCTATTTTTCTCGACTCGATTGGCACGTTGATCAGCGCGGTGCTGTTAGGTCCGGTTGTGGGGATGCTAACCGGATTACTCACTAACCTGTTGTGGGGGTTGCTGACCGATCCGATCGCCGCCGCCTTTGCGCCCGTTGCCATGGTTATTGGACTGGTCGCCGGTTGGCTGGCACGGGCGGGATGGTTTCGCACCTTACCTAAAGTCGTGGTCAGCGGCGTAATTATCACGCTTGCCGTGACCCTCGTTGCCGTGCCGATTCGCACGACTCTGTTCGGTGGTGTCACTGGCAGCGGCGCGGATCTTTTTGTCGCCTGGATGCACTCGGTCGGTCAGAACCTGGTGGAGTCCGTCGCCATCACCGTCATCGGTGCGAATCTGGTCGATAAAATCCTCACGGCAATCATCGTCTGGGTGCTGCTGCGACAACTTCCGCTGCGCACCACGCGCCATTTCCCTACGATGTCTGCCGTGCGCTAAATGCATCCGTTTACGTCGTTAACTCTGTGGGCGCTTGCCGCCTGCTCCACGCTCCTGCTGCCAGCCGGAGTGCCGCTCAGCTTGTATAGCGCCGCGACGTTTGTCGGTTTGCTATGTATGAAGGCTACGCGGTCGCGGGCGAAATACGTACTCTGGCTGATGATCCCCTTAGGACTGGGGCTATGGCTGGTACACGGCGGATGGCTTACCGAGTGGATTAGCGGGCAGCCGCGCGCACCAGAACGCTGGGCCGATGCCGCTACGCTCTGGCTACGGATCCTGGCCATTGTGTCGACATCGCAGATGTGGATGCAGTACGTGCCGGTTGCGCGCTTTATGCGCGCCCTGTTTGCTTCACGCCTGCCGCCAGGCGTTGCCTATCTGTTCGCAGGCCCGCTGCTGGTGGTTGAACAGCTCAAACACCAATTGGCGATTATTCACGAGGCACAGCGCGCACGCGGCGTACCGCTGGATGAGTCCTGGTACCAACGTTTACGCGCTATGCCGGCATTAATTGTGCCGCTCACCCATAACGCGCTCAATGACTTGGCTGTTCGCGGTGCAGCGCTCGATATGCGGGGATTTCGCCTGCATCGCACTCGCACCACGCTATGGGCGCCGCCAGACAGCACCTTACAACGTCTGGCCCGCTACGGTATGGTGGTTCTGATGGCAGTTGAGACAGGAATCTGGATATGGTTACGTTAGAGCAGTTTCGCTATATTCCGACGCACGCTATGCGGCCATCCGCCTGTTACGATTTCCATTACGCCAGGCCTGGTATGGTGGCTATTTTTGGTGAGAACGGCAGCGGGAAAAGTACGCTGGCACAGCTGATGGCTGGCTGGTACCCCGACTTCCTTCCGGGAGAAATTGAGGGCACAGGCACGCTACTGGGTAATCCCATCGGGCAACTATCGCTGGTCGAGCAGTCGAGTACCATCCAGCTTGTGCAGCAGTCACCTTACCTGCAGCTTTCAGGTTGTACTTTCAGCGTGGAGGAAGAAGTGGCGTTTGGCCCGGAAAATCTCTGCCTTACCGAGACTGAAATTATGCAGCGCATAGATGTCGCCCTTACGCTGACGGAATGTCAGCCTCTGCGCCATCGTCATCCCGGCACCCTTTCCGGCGGGGAAACCCAGCGGGTAGTCATTGCCAGCGCACTCGCCATGCAGCCGAAAATATTGATTCTGGATGAAGCGTTCAGTCGCCTGACGGCGCAAGCCACGGCAATGCTGCTGGCGCGACTGCAACAGTGGGCACAGGAACAGCATGCTTTGGTGATATTTTTCGAACGCAACCCTTCACCTTTTCTCAGCTACTGCCAGCAGGCATGGCAGCTGCGCGACGGAGCATTGTCATCACTATGCTGACGCTAAACCAGATCAGCTATCGCTGGCCGAACGCCGCCGATGACTGTTTACGCAATATTTCGCTGGAACTCCAGGAGGGGGAATGGCTGGCGCTAACGGGCGATAATGGCGCAGGAAAATCCACGCTTTTGCGCATCATGGCCGGGCTACTGACGCCCTCATCCGGCACAATAACCGTTCAAAATCGTGCGATTGCGCAACTGAAAAACCGGGAGCGCGCCAGGGTGCTCGGCGTACTGTTTCAGGAAGCGGAGAATCAAATCTTTCACAGCAAGGTTGCAGAGGAAGTGGCCTTCGGATTACGGCTACAGAAGCTTCCGGCGACTGAAATTGCGCAACGCACGATGGCGGCGCTGCGATTATGTCAGTTAGAGGATGTCGCCGACGCGCACCCGCTCGATCTGCATACTGCACAACGACGTATGGTTGCCGTCGCCAGTCTGGAAGCCCTCAAACCCGCTATTCTACTGCTGGATGAGCCCAGCCGGGACTTTGATGCGCACTGGCTTGGCGTCTTCGAAAACTGGCTGGCAGTGTGTCGTACACGTGGCACCAGCGTTGTAGCGATCAGTCATGACGCTGCATTTACGCAGCGCCATTTTTCGCGCGTAGTACGTCTTGAAGCAGGTCAGCTACGCACGTAACTCCCCTGAGAAGCAAAAAACGGGCCGCCTGAGCGACCCGTTTTCACCTGTAATCGAAATTACAGCAGTTCTTTTGCTTTCGCGACCACGTTGTCTACTGTGAAGCCGAATTCTTCAAACAGCAGTTCTGCCGGTGCAGACTCACCAAAGGTAGTCATACCGACAATAGCGCCGTTCAGACCCACGTATTTGAACCAGTAGTCAGCAATGCCAGCTTCGATAGCGACGCGAGCAGAGACGGCTTTCGGCAGTACGGATTCACGGTAAGCCGCATCCTGCTTGTCGAATGCATCGGTAGACGGCATGGAAACCACGCGCGCTTTCACGCCTTCAGCGGTCAGTTTGTCCCAGGCAGCCACGGCAAGTTCAACTTCAGAACCGGTGGCGATGAAGATCAACTCCGGCTGACCCGCGCAATCTTTCAGCACGTAGCCACCGCGAGCGATGTTCGCCAGTTGCTCTGCAGTACGTTCCTGCTGTGCCAGGTTCTGACGGGAGAGGATCAGCGCGGTCGGGCCGTCCTGACGCTCAACACCGTATTTCCATGCTACTGCGGATTCAACCTGGTCACACGGACGCCATGTGCTCATGTTCGGGGTCACACGCAGAGAAGCAACCTGCTCTACCGGCTGGTGAGTCGGGCCATCTTCACCCAGACCGATGGAGTCGTGAGTATAGACCATCACCTGACGCTGTTTCATCAGCGCAGCCATACGCACCGCGTTACGGGCATATTCCACGAACATCAGGAAGGTGGAGGTGTACGGCAGGAAACCACCATGCAGGGAAATACCATTTGCGATAGCGGTCATACCGAATTCACGTACACCGTAATGGATGTAGTTACCGGCAGTATCTTCGTTGATGGCCTTAGAACCAGACCACAGAGTCAGGTTAGATGGCGCGAGGTCAGCAGAGCCGCCGAGGAATTCAGGCAGCAGAGGACCGAAGGCTTCAATCGCGTTCTGAGAAGCTTTACGGCTGGCGATTTTCGCCGGGTTAGCCTGCAGCTTAGCAATGAACTCGTTGGCTTTCGCGTCGAAGTCAGACGGCATTTCACCTTTCATACGACGGGTGAATTCAGCAGCTTCCTGCGGGAAAGCTTTGGCATAAGCAGCGAACTTCTCGTTCCATGCGGCTTCTTTTGCCTGGCCGGCTTCTTTCGCATCCCACTGCGCGTAGATTTCAGACGGGATTTCGAACGGCGCGTATTTCCAGCCCAGCTGTTCGCGGGTCAGTGCGATTTCTGCATCGCCCAGCGGTGCACCGTGAGAGTCGTGGGTACCGGCTTTGTTCGGAGAACCGAAACCGATGATGGTTTTGCACATCAGCAGGGACGGTTTGTCGGTCACTGCGCGTGCTTCTTCAACAGCGCGTTTAATCGCGTCAGCATCGTGACCATCTACACCACGAATCACGTGCCAGCCGTAAGCTTCGAAACGCTTCGCGGTGTCATCGGTGAACCAGCCTTCAACGTGGCCATCGATAGAGATGCCGTTGTCATCGTAGAACGCAACCAGTTTACCCAGTTTCAGCGTACCGGCCAGGGAACATACCTCGTGAGAGATACCTTCCATCATGCAGCCGTCGCCCATGAAAGCATAGGTGAAGTGGTCAACGATGTCGTGACCAGGACGGTTAAACTGCGCCGCCAGCGTTTTTTCAGCGATAGCCATACCCACTGCATTCGCAATGCCCTGACCCAAAGGACCGGTCGTGGTTTCAACACCCGCGGTGTAACCCACTTCCGGGTGACCCGGCGTTTTGGAGTGCAGCTGACGGAAGTTCTGCAGCTCGGACATAGGCAGATCATAGCCGGTGAGGTGCAGCAGGCTGTAAATCAGCATTGAACCGTGGCCGTTAGACAGCACGAAACGGTCACGGTCAGCCCAGGACGGGTTAGTCGGGTTGTGGTTCAGGAAATCACGCCACAGGACTTCGGCAATGTCAGCCATACCCATCGGGGCACCCGGGTGACCGGATTTGGCTTTCTGTACTGCGTCCATGCTCAGCGCACGAATAGCATTGGCAAGCTCTTTACGTGAGGACATTTTGACTCCAGATCGGATAATGAAGGCCACGCCCTAAACGACTTGACGACAGCGCGTTTTGGGCTACGCCGGAAAAAAGTGCCAACAATGTAACCCAAGCCGCGTGTCATGTACATGGAGCATCCTTTTACCGCTTCAGAAATCTCTGGATCATGCGCGCAAGTTGCGCAATCTTCTCGCCCGCTTATTGTTCTTTTCTTTATACTTATGCCGAGCGTCGGTTCACCTGCAAACGACGCATTTTTTAGAATAATCCTGACTTTGTGCGGAAGAGAAAAAATGAAAATTCGCGCTTTACTGCTTGCTACGAGCATGGCGGCGGCATTGACCGGCTGCCAGAACATGGACTCAAACGGACTGCTTTCCTCAGGCGCAGAGGCTTTTCAGGCCTACAGTCTGAGCGATGCGCAGGTAAAAGCGCTGAGCGATCAGGCCTGTAAGGATATGGACAGCAAAGCTACCATCGCCCCGGCTGGCAGCGAGTATGCAACGCGTCTTGGCAAAATCGCCGCCGCGCTTGGCGATAACATTAACGGCCAGCCGGTGAACTACAAAGTCTATATGGCGAAAGATGTAAATGCCTTTGCCATGGCGAACGGCTGTATCCGCGTATACAGCGGCCTGATGGATATGATGACCGACAACGAAGTCGAAGCGGTGATCGGCCACGAAATGGGTCACGTTGCGCTGGGTCACGTGAAAAAAGGGATGCAGGTTGCGCTGGGTACGAACGCCGTGCGGGCAGCTGCGGCTTCCGCTGGCGGGATTGTCGGCAGCCTGTCGCAATCGCAATTGGGCGATCTTGGCGAGAAACTGGTGAACTCGCAGTTCTCCCAGCGTCAGGAATCCGAGGCGGATGATTACTCGTATGATCTGTTGCGCAAACGTGGGATCAACCCGGCTGGCTTAGCCACCAGTTTTGAGAAACTGGCAAAACTGGAAGCAGGACGTCAAAGCTCAATGTTTGACGATCATCCGGCATCCGCAGAACGTGCGCAACATATTCGCGATCGCATGAGCGCAGACGGGATCAAATAATCTTCGAACAGTGCCGGATGGCGGCGTGAACGCCTTATCCGGCCTACAGAATTACAAATTTAGTCCAGCGATCGGGCGTTATTGGCGAAGCCAGTTTGAGACCGGACAGCGCACAGCCACCGGAGCGTACACGTAGTACGTGAGGATGGCGAGCACTGCCCGGGTTCAAAATGGCGAGTAAAATAGCCCGAAACCGTTACTCGCCTTTTTTCGCCGCCTGGATATAGAGCATCTCCAACGCTAACGTTGCCGCCGCCAGTGCGGTGATCTCTGACTGATCGTAGGCCGGAGCCACTTCAACAACATCCATCCCGACGATGTTCAGATCTTTCAGACCACGTACCAGTTTAATAGCACGATCGGAAGTCAGACCGCCGATCACTGGCGTACCGGTTCCTGGTGCAAACGCCGGGTCCAGACAGTCGATATCAAAAGTCAGGTATACCGGCATATCACCGACAATCTGCTTAACCTGAGCGATAATGTCATCAACGCTGCGGTCGTTAACCTGGCACGCATCCAGCACGGTAAAGCCGTTGTCTTTGTCGAACTCGGTACGAATACCGATCTGCACAGAGTGATTCGGATCGATCAGACCTTCGTTCGGCGCAGTGTAGAACATGGTGCCGTGGTCGAATTCGCAGCCGTTAGCGTAGGTGTCGGTGTGGGCATCAAAGTGCACCAGCGCCATTTTACCAAAGTGCTTGGCATGCGCGCGCAGCAGCGGCAGCGTGACGAAGTGGTCGCCGCCAAAGGAGAGCATGCGCTTACCGGCAGACAGCAGCTTCTCAGCATGCGCCTGCAGTTTTTCACTCATTTCACGCGCATCCCCGAACGCATAAACCAGATCGCCGCAGTCCACCACGTTCAGGCGCTCGCGCATATCGAAGTTCCACGGGAAGCGGTTGTGCTCCCAGGCCAGGTTGGTGGAAACCTGACGGATTGCCGCCGGACCATGACGCCCGCCCGCACGACCAGACGTTGCCATATCAAACGGTACACCGGTGATCACCCAGTCGGCGTCGCTGTCGTACGGCATGAAGTTCATCGGCAGACGTAAAAAACCAAAGGCGTTAGAAACCAGGGAGTTGTCGTATTGATGACCTAAGGTGCTCATGTACTGACCTCTTTAAAAATCGATGAAAAAAAATCCCCTCCGCGTCGTTAAGCCCGACGAGGAAGGGATTGATTTGGTAACTGCATATTTACGGCAAATTATCGCCGTTATTTTGTACGGATTCAAGTGAGTGCCACAAATGCTGCCCCCGCGGATTCCGACTGCCGGATGGCGGCTTCGCCTTATCCGGCCTACTTTCGTAGGAACGGTAAGCGCAGCGCCACCTGGCATTTATCGTTACTCATCTTCCAGATAAGTATAACCGTACAGACCGGCTTCAAACTCTTCGAGGAACTGCTGTTGCAGCTCAGCGTCCAGATCGGTGTTTTTCACCTGGTCACGGAACTGCGTCAGCAGGGTGTTCGGATCCAGCTGCACGTATTGCAGCATATCCGCCACGGTATCCCCTTCGTCGGACAGCTCAACTTCTACGCTGCCGTCAGGGAAGACGAACACGTCAACCGCTTCGGTATCACCAAACAAGTTGTGCATGTTGCCGAGGATCTCCTGGTACGCACCCACCATAAAGAAGCCCAGCATCGGCGGGTTCTCAGGGTCGTATTCCGGCATCGGCATGGTGGTCGCAATGCCATCACCGTCAACGTAGTGGTCGATAGCGCCATCAGAGTCACAGGTGATATCCAACAGCACCGCACGGCGTTCAGGCACCTGATTCAACCCTTCCAGCGGCATTACCGGGAACAGCTGATCGATCCCCCACGCATCCGGCATCGACTGGAACAGCGAGAAGTTGACGTAAATCTTATCCGCCATACGTTCCTGCAGCTCGTCGATAATCGGACGGTGCGCACGGTTGCTCGGGTCGAGTTGTTTCTGCACTTCATGGCACATGTTCAGATACAGCTGCTCTGCCCACGCACGCTCCTGCAGGCTAAAGGTGCCTGAAGAGTACCCAACGTGAATATCGTGCAGATCCATCTGGCTGTCGTGCAGCCATTCACGCAGCGAACGACGGGTTCCCGGTTCATGCATCTCTTGCCAGGTTTCCCACATGCTTTGCAGGGAACGTGGCGCGTTGTCTGCCGGAGGCGTCGCTTCGGTGATTTCGCTACGCTCAACGCCAATGATGTTAGATACCAGCACGGTATGGTGCGCGGTAACCGCACGGCCAGACTCGGTGATTACCGTCGGATGCGGCAGACCGTGTTCTTCACAGGCGTCGCCAATAGCCCAGATGATGTTGTTGGCGTATTCGTTCAAACCGTAGTTTACGGAACAGTCAGACTGCGAACGGGTACCTTCGTAATCCACGCCCAGACCACCGCCCACGTCGAAGCACTGGATATTGACGCCAAGCTTGTGCAGCTCAACGTAGAAACGCGCCGATTCACGTACGCCGGTGGCGATATCACGAATGTTCGCCATTTGGGAGCCGAGATGGAAGTGCAGCAACTGGATGCTGTCCAGACGACCACGCTCGCGCAGAATTTCTACCAGTTGCAGCACCTGGTTTGCCGCCAGGCCGAATTTTGATTTCTCACCGCCGGAGGACTGCCACTTGCCAGAGCCCTGCGACGCCAGACGCGCACGCACGCCCAGACGCGGAACGACATTCAGGCGTTCAGCTTCATCCAGCACGATAGCGATTTCAGACATCTTTTCGATGACCAGATAGACCTTATGGCCCATCTTCTCGCCAATCAGTGCCAGACGGATATATTCGCGGTCTTTATAACCGTTACACACGATCACGCTACGGGTCATTCCGGCATGGGCCAGAACGGCCATCAATTCAGCTTTGGAACCAGCTTCCAGCCCCAGAGGTTCGCCGGAGTGGATCAGCGATTCAATCACGCGACGATGCTGGTTGACCTTGATCGGGTAAACGAGGAAATAGTCACCGTTGTAGCCGTAGGATTCACGGGCGCGTTTAAACGCGGCGTTAATCGAACGCAAACGATGTTGCAGGATCTGCGGGAAGCAGAACAATGCAGGCAGACGCTGGCCCTGCGCTTCACGGGCTTTCACCAACTCAGCAAGGTCAACGCGCGCTTCGGGTACGTCCGGATCCGGGCACACGCTGATGTGGCCCAGTTCATTGACGTCGTAGTAGTTATTACCCCACCAGGCAATATTGTAAGTACGCAGCATCTTGCTGGCTTCCTGGGAACTCATTGCAACCTCCTGCATGGAGCGTAGTACACCGTGTTCGCCTGCTGACGAAGGCGAACCCAAAGAAATGTCGTCAGACATAGCGAACCTCAAATTTTATTAACAAGTGTAAAACAGTTGACTACTATCGCAATCCGAAGACGCGATAACAACCCAAATACAGGCAGAATTTGCAGCAGATAGTGCTGACGCTCCGACTGTGCGACCGGTTTCTTTTTCATATCAATGTAAACACGTAACCGAACTTAATGCTGACGGTTCGGCGAAACCACGAGAAAACTCTTGTTTACCAAGAGCGCCCTTGTTCAGTTCTTAGTGACCGTTACCGGCCCTGGAGTCCTGAGAAGCGCCGAGATGGGTATAACATCGGCAGGTATGCAAGATGCAGATTGCGGGGAACATATGTACACCAGAACGGTGCGACAGATTCAGCAGAATACAACGGTTCATTATCTCGTATCACCTCCACGGTTGCTCCTGACGGAACGAACCCACAAGCCAAAGCTAAAGTCTTAACCCGGCTGGAAGTGGCAACACGATGAAAACGTCGTGTGCTTTTGTATGAGCCGCGCGCCGCGTTTTATACCCATAAGGAAGTCAAAAAGCAAAAGATAAATGCGCGCATTGCCAGCACCGTCAGGAAAAATTTCCAGTTACATTTTCAGTACAATGCGACCTCAATCAAAAAAAGCTGGAAATCAGGCGAAGAACTGTCCTAAAATAGCCGTCCAGATGTTAATCCATCTATACCGATTAACACTCAGACTGCCAGTGTCCGTCATCTGCAGACTCATGGTAGAATCTTCTACACATGGCTATTCCACTCGACAGTTTGAGCTAACCAAATTCTCCTTAGGTGAAATTAAATATGGCAAAACACCTTTTTACGTCCGAGTCCGTATCAGAAGGGCATCCTGACAAAATCGCTGACCAAATCTCTGACGCCGTACTGGACGCAATCCTCGAGCAGGATCCGAAAGCACGCGTTGCCTGCGAAACCTACGTCAAAACCGGTATGGTTTTAGTTGGCGGTGAGATCACCACCAGCGCATGGGTTGATATCGAAGAGATCACCCGTAATACGGTTCGCGAAATTGGCTATGTGCATTCCGACATGGGCTTTGACGCCAACTCTTGTGCGGTACTGAGCGCGATTGGTAAACAGTCTCCGGACATCAACCAGGGTGTTGACCGCGCCGATCCGCTGGAACAGGGTGCAGGCGACCAGGGTCTGATGTTTGGTTATGCAACCAACGAAACCGACGTGCTGATGCCAGCTCCAATTACCTATGCTCACCGTCTGGTGCAGCGTCAGGCTGAAGTGCGTAAAAACGGCACCTTATCCTGGCTGCGTCCGGATGCAAAAAGCCAGGTTACCTTCCAGTATGACGACGGCAAAATCGTCGGTATTGATGCGGTTGTTCTGTCGACTCAGCACTCTGAAGACATCGATCAGAAATCGCTGCAAGAAGCCGTTATGGAAGAGATCATCAAGCCGGTACTGCCGACTGAATGGCTGACTGCTTCGACCAAGTTCTTCATCAACCCAACCGGTCGTTTCGTAATCGGCGGTCCAATGGGCGACTGTGGACTGACAGGTCGTAAAATCATCGTTGATACCTACGGCGGCATGGCGCGTCACGGCGGCGGTGCATTCTCTGGTAAGGATCCGTCTAAAGTTGACCGTTCCGCAGCCTATGCAGCCCGTTACGTCGCGAAAAACATTGTTGCCGCTGGTCTGGCTGACCGTTGTGAGATTCAGGTTTCCTACGCAATCGGCGTGGCTGAACCGACCTCTATCATGGTGGAAACGTTCGGTACTGAAAAAGTGCCTTCTGAGCAACTGACCCTGCTGGTGCGCGAGTTCTTCGACCTGCGCCCGTATGGCCTGATTCAGATGCTGGATCTGCTGCACCCGATTTACAAAGAAACCGCTGCTTACGGTCACTTTGGTCGCGAACATTTCCCATGGGAAAAAACCGACAAAGCCGCTCTGCTGCGTGAAGCTGCCGGTCTGAAGTAATTCCCTCACGGTTCAACGCTTATGAAGACCAGCCTCGCGCTGGTCTTTTTTATGTCCTTTTCTCTTCCGTACCCCATAGCCAAAGCTACGCTAACCTCCCTTGTTGTAAACAACAAATGAAAGCGATTACATATCACAGTACCTCAACCCAAACTGAATTAACTTCTCTTCGCCCCTATGATTGCATCAGTGTTACATTATATTTCAGCATTATCTTAAATTCAGACAATTAACTTTATTCACGCTAAATGAATAGCGTTATTTTTCAATGAAATAACTGATAATCCATGTGAATGCCAGTGTAACCGATTACACTAATGTGATGTGATTCTCATTTTTTTACCCCGTACTCACCTACCCTTAACATCAACAAAACTAGCTACCCAACCGGAGGGCATCATGCCTGACAATAAAAAAACGGGGCGTTCCAACAAAGCCATGACATTTTTTGTCTGCTTTCTTGCAGCCCTGGCTGGATTACTTTTTGGCCTGGATATCGGTGTTATTGCCGGTGCTTTACCCTTCATCACCGATGAGTTCCAAATTACCCCCCACACTCAGGAATGGGTGGTGAGTTCGATGATGTTTGGTGCTGCCGTGGGTGCAGTCGGCAGCGGTTGGCTCTCCTTCAAACTGGGGCGTAAAAAGAGTTTGATGATCGGCGCAATCCTGTTTGTTGCCGGTTCACTGTTCTCCGCCGCGGCACCAAACGTTGAAGTGCTGTTGGTTTCCCGCGTGCTGCTCGGCCTTGCGGTAGGCGTTGCGTCTTATACCGCGCCGCTTTACCTGTCTGAAATTGCCCCGGAAAAAATTCGTGGCAGCATGATCTCTATGTATCAGTTGATGATCACCATCGGTATTTTGGGTGCGTATCTTTCCGATACGGCGTTTAGCTACAGCGGCGCATGGCGCTGGATGCTGGGCGTGATCATCATCCCTGCCCTGCTGCTGCTGGTTGGCGTTATCTTCCTGCCGGACAGCCCACGCTGGTTTGCTGCTAAACGTCGTTTCGTCGATGCTGAACGTGTTCTGTTGCGTTTGCGTGATACCAGCGCAGAAGCCAAACGCGAGCTGGATGAAATTCGTGAAAGTCTGCAGGTGAAGCAGAGCGGCTGGGCGCTGTTTAAAGAAAACAGCAACTTCCGCCGCGCGGTATTCCTTGGCGTCCTGTTACAGGTGATGCAGCAGTTCACCGGGATGAACGTCATTATGTATTACGCACCGAAAATCTTTGAGCTGGCGGGCTACACCAACACCACCGAGCAGATGTGGGGGACTGTTATCGTCGGTCTGACCAACGTGCTGGCAACCTTTATCGCCATTGGCCTGGTTGACCGTTGGGGCCGCAAGCCTACGCTGATCCTCGGCTTTATCGTCATGGCCGTCGGTATGGGCGTGCTGGGTACGATGATGCACGTGGGTATTCACTCGGCGGCCGCGCAATACTTCGCTGTACTGATGCTGCTGATGTTTATCGTTGGCTTTGCCATGAGCGCCGGTCCGCTGATTTGGGTTCTGTGCTCTGAAATCCAACCGCTGAAAGGCCGCGATTTCGGTATCACCTGCTCTACCGCAACCAACTGGATTGCCAATATGATCGTCGGTGCAACCTTCCTGACGATGCTGAACTCGCTGGGCAGCGCCAATACTTTCTGGGTCTACGGTGGTTTGAACGTCCTGTTCATCTTCCTGACCCTGTGGCTGATACCTGAAACTAAAAATGTCTCTCTGGAACACATTGAACGTAACCTGATGAAAGGTCGTAAACTGCGCGAAATTGGCGCACACGACTAATCACGAAAAGCTTCCTCCCCCGCGGGAGGAAGCCTTCCTCTTGCAGTCCCTTCCCTGTCGCACTATCCTCTGGCGCTATGAAAACCTCCCGTCTCCCTATCGCCATCCAGCAAGCCGTTATGCGCAGCCTGCGGGAAAAGCTCGCTCAGGCCAACCTCAAGCTCGAACGCAATTACCCGGAGCCAACGCTGGTTTACCAACAGCGCGGAACCGCCGCGGGTACCGCGTGGCTACAAACCTATGAAATTCGCCTTAATCCCGTCCTGCTGATTGAGAACGTTGACGCGTTCGTTAACGAAGTGGTGCCCCATGAACTGGCGCATTTACTGGTGTGGAAATACTTTGGCCGCGTGCCGCCGCACGGCAAAGAGTGGAAATGGATGATGGAAAGCGTGCTGGGCGTGCCAGCCCGACGCACGCATCAGTTCGAACTGCAATCCGTGCAGCGTAAGACCTTTACTTACCGCTGCAAGTGTCAGGAACACCAATTGACCGTACGCCGCCATAACCGCGTGATACGCGGCGAAGCCACCTACCGCTGCGTTCACTGCGGCGAACCACTGATTGCAGAATAATCTTCAGAATTATCAGGAACTTTTCTGATCTAACTGATTGCATACAGGAATGACTTTCGCTACGTTGCGGGCTCGTTTTAACACGGAGTTCGTGATGTACCGTAATTTTTCCTTTGCTGCGGCCCTGTTAGCCGCAGCATTTTCAGGCCCGGCTTTAGCCGAAGGCATCAACAGTTTTTCTCAGGCAAAAGCGGCGGGCGTCAAAGTTGACGCCGATGCGCCAGGCGATTTCTACTGCGGTTGTAAAATTAACTGGCAAGGCAAAAAAGGGGTCGTGGACCTCGAATCCTGCGGCTATAAAGTGCGAAAAAACGAAAACCGCGCCAGTCGAATTGAATGGGAGCACGTTGTCCCCGCCTGGCAGTTTGGTCATCAGCGGCAGTGCTGGCAGGACGGAGGGCGTAAAAACTGCGCTAAAGATCCGGTCTATCGCAAAATGGAAAGCGATATGCATAACCTGCAGCCTGCGGTAGGTGAAGTGAATGGCGATCGCGCTAACTTCATGTACAGCCAGTGGAACGGTGGCGAAGGCCAGTATGGACAGTGCGCGATGAAGGTTGATTTCAAAGAGAAAGTTGCCGAGCCGCCTGCCCGCGCCCGTGGCGCCATCGCGCGTACCTATTTTTATATGCGCGACCAATACAACCTGACGCTCTCTCGCCAGCAAACCCAGCTTTTTAATGCCTGGAATAAGCAGTATCCGGTCACCGACTGGGAGTGTGAGCGCGACGAACGCATCGCGAAGGTACAGGGGAATCATAACCCCTATGTGCAACGCGCTTGCCAGGCGCAAAAGAGCTAACCTACACTAGCGGCAATATTTTTAACCATGCCCTGGCCTGTTGCAGCCCAGGGCCATGACGCGGATGTTTAACTATGCGCATTCCTCGCATTTATCACCCAGAGCCACTCGCTTCCGGTAGCCAAATTTCACTGTGTGAAGATGCTGCCAACCATATCGGCCGTGTACTACGTATGGGGCCAGGCCAGCCGCTACAGCTGTTTGATGGCAGCAATCAAGTATTCGACGCCGAAATTACCCATGCCAGTAAGAAAAGCGTGGAAGTGAAAGTGCTTAACGCTGAACTCGACGATCGGGAATCACCGTTGCATATCCACCTGGGCCAGGTAATGTCGCGCGGTGAAAAAATGGAATTTACTATCCAGAAATCGATTGAACTGGGTGTAAGCCTCATTACGCCACTTTTTTCTGAGCGTTGCGGCGTTAAACTGGACAATGAACGCCTGAACAAGAAGCTCCAGCAGTGGCAGAAAATAGCTATTGCCGCCTGCGAACAGTGCGGTCGTAATCGGGTGCCTGAAATTCGCCCGGCAATGGATCTGGAAGCATGGTGCGCAGAACAGGACGAAGGACTGAAGCTCAATCTGCATCCTCGCGCCAGCGCCAGCATTAACACGCTGCCGCTCCCGGTGGAGCGCATCCGATTGCTGATTGGCCCGGAAGGTGGGTTGTCGGCAGATGAAATTGCCATGACCGCACGGTATCAGTTTACTGATATTCTGTTAGGACCTCGCGTTCTGCGTACTGAGACAACTGCGCTCACCGCCATTACCGCGCTTCAGGTGCGTTTTGGCGATCTGGGCTAAGGCATAAACGGAGAAGAACATGATCAAGCTCGGCATCGTGATGGATCCCATCGCAAGCATCAACATCAAGAAAGATTCCAGCTTCGCAATGCTGCTGGAAGCGCAACGCCGCGGTTACGAAATTCATTATATGGAGATGGCCGATCTTTATCTGATCAACGGTGAAGCCCGCGCCCATACGCGTACCCTGAGCGTAGAGCAGAACTACGACAAATGGTATGAATTTAAGAGCGAACAGGATCTCCCGCTGGCAGACCTGGACGTTATTCTGATGCGTAAGGATCCGCCGTTTGATACCGAGTTCATCTACGCGACCTATATTCTGGAACGTGCAGAAGAGAAAGGAACGCTGATCGTCAACAAACCGCAGAGCCTGCGCGACTGCAACGAAAAGTTGTTCACCGCATGGTTTGCCGATCTGACGCCGGAAACTCTGGTCACGCGTAATAAAGCGCAGCTGAAAGCCTTCTGGCAAAAACACAGCGACATCATTCTCAAACCGCTGGACGGCATGGGCGGGGCCTCTATTTTCCGCGTGAAGGAAGGCGATCCGAACCTCGGCGTTATTGCGGAAACGCTGACCGAGCACGGTACCCGCTACTGCATGGCGCAGAACTATCTGCCAGCCATTAAAGACGGCGATAAACGCGTGCTGGTGGTCGATGGCGAACCCGTTCCTTACTGCCTGGCGCGTATTCCGCAGGGCGGCGAAACCCGTGGCAACCTGGCCGCAGGTGGTCGTGGCGAGCCGCGTCCATTAACCGACAGTGACTGGGAAATTGCCCGTCGCATTGGGCCAACGCTGAAAGCGAAAGGTTTGATTTTTGTCGGTCTGGATATCATTGGCGATCGTCTGACGGAAATTAACGTCACCAGCCCAACCTGTATTCGTGAAATTGAAGCGGAGTTCCCGGTTTCGATTACCGGTATGCTGATGGATGCCATTGAGGCCCGTCTGCAGAAGTAAATACGTTGCCGGATGGCGACGATTTCGCGTCTAATCCGGCCTACAATTGCACCCCGTAGGCCGGATTAGGCAAAGCCGACATCCGGCAAGCTATTTTCAGAGGGTGACATCTTCGCACTTTGCCCACATACTGGGCGCTGTTGCTTTTTTGAACCAGGAAACAGAACCTCTGACAATGAATTTACAGCATCACTTTCTAATTGCCATGCCTGCTCTCCAGGATCCAATTTTCCGCCGTTCCGTGGTGTATATCTGCGAACATAATGAGAACGGAGCAATGGGGATTATCGTCAATAAGCCTCTGGAAAACTTACAAATTGAAGGGATTCTGGAAAAGCTGAAGATTACTCCAGAAGAACGCGATCCGGCCATTCGTCTGGATAAGCCCGTGATGCTCGGCGGCCCGCTGGCAGAAGACCGTGGATTTATACTTCATACCCCACCGTCGCGCTTTGCGTCCAGTATTCGCATTTCTGATAACACCATCATCACAACCTCCCGCGATGTATTAGAAACCCTGGGTACGCAGGAACAACCGTCCGAAGTGCTGGTTGCGCTGGGTTATTCATCATGGGAAAAGGGCCAACTGGAACAAGAGTTACTGGATAACGCCTGGCTTACGGCCCCTGCCGATCTCAACATCTTATTCAAAACACCGATTGCCGACCGCTGGCGCGATGCGGCGAAGCTTATCGGGATAGATATTCAGACCATGCCCGGCGTGGCGGGACACGCATGATGAGCGGAACATTACTCTCTTTTGATTTTGGTACGAAAAGTATCGGCGTCGCCGTGGGTCAGCGCATTACCGGTACGGCCAGGCCATTGCCCGCCATCAAAGCACAGGACGGTACGCCAGACTGGAATTTGATTGAACGCCTGCTGAAAGAGTGGCAACCGGATGAAATCATTGTCGGCCTGCCGCTCAACATGGATGGCACCGAGCAGCCCCTTACCGCACGCGCACGTAAATTCGCTAATCGCATTCATGGTCGCTTTGGCGTAACCGTAACGCTGCACGATGAACGTTTGAGCACCGTCGAAGCCCGCTCAGGCCTGTTTGAGCAAGGCGGTTACCGGGCGTTGAATAAAGGCAAAGTGGACTCCGCTTCTGCCGTTATTATCCTGGAAAGCTATTTCGAGCAGGGCTATTAAAGCCGCCCCTGCGCCTGTCGCTGCTGCAAACTTTGTGCAAATGTCTGCATACCTGTCTGCTGCCCGGTTTGAATCACGCCGGGTAGCTGATGCGTTTTCCCTTCGCGGATCAAATTGCCCACGGCGGGCGTGTTGACGAGTAGTTCGAATAGCGCCACGCGTCCCCCCTGCTTATCCTCCTCCAGTTTTTGCGAAAGAACCGCCCGCAGGCTGTCTGCCAGTTGGTTACGCACAGGATCTTTCTCTGTTGCTGCAAAGGAATCCACCAGCCGCGCGATGGCCTGCGCCGCACCTCGCGTATGTAACGTTGCCAGCACCAGATGTCCGGTTTCCGCCGCCGTTAATGCCAGCCGAATGGTTTCCACGTCGCGCAGCTCGCCCAGCAAAATAACGTCGGGATCTTCGCGTAGCACACCGCGCAAACCGGTGGCGAAAGAGGCGCAGTGTGCGCCCACCTCCCGCTGTTGAATCAGACAACGTCGGCTGGTGTAGCGATATTCAATAGGATCTTCCAGCGTCAGAATGTGCCCCTCAATATGCTGATTAAGATACTCCACCATCGCCGCCAGGGTCGTAGATTTACCGCTGCCGGTAGCGCCTGTCACCAGAATCAACCCATTTTCACTGTGAAGCAGTTCAGGTATGACCGCGGGAGGCTGAAGATCGTCTAAATGAGGACAATCCAGCGGTAGCAGTCTTAGCGCCAGCGAGGTTCCCTGCTGATGGACAAATGCGCTGGCGCGCAGCCGCCGGGAGTCCGTCAGGGTAACGGCAAAATCAATCTGCCCTTGCTCCTGCAACTGTACCTGTTGTTGCTCACTGAGCCAGCACATCAGCAGATTCTCTACGTCAGGCGTGGTAAACGGTGCGCTTTCGACTTTTCCACGCCTGCGCCAACGCGCGGGCCATGCATTGCACAGGTGTAGATCCGACACGTTATGCTTTACACTAAGGGCCACTATTTCTTCCATATTCATATGAACATCCTCGGAAAATGAACGATATCGCGCATAACCTGGCACATGTCCGGGACAAAATCTCAGCCGCCGCGACGCGTTGCGGGCGGTCTTCAGAAGAAGTTATGTTGCTTGCAGTCAGCAAAACCAAACCTGCGAGCGCCATCGAAGAAGCCATTACCGCAGGGCAGCGTGCCTTCGGTGAAAACTATGTCCAGGAAGGGGTGGATAAAATCCGCTACTTTCAGGAAAAAGGCGTCAACGATCTGCAGTGGCACTTTATCGGCCCGCTGCAGTCCAACAAAAGTCGTCTGGTCGCCGAGCACTTTGACTGGTGCCATACGATCGACCGTCTACGTATCGCTGCCCGTCTGAGCGAACAGCGCCCGGCAGACCTGCAGCCGCTGAATGTGCTGATCCAGATTAATATCAGCGATGAGAACAGTAAGTCAGGGATTCCGCTGGCAGAGCTTGATGCCTTGGCCGCTGAAGTCGATGCGCTGCCGCGCATTACCCTGCGTGGTTTGATGGCTATTCCCGCTCCTGAGTCAGATTATGTAAGGCAGTTTGAAGTTGCACAGCAAATGGCTGTAGCATTTGCCGGGTTGAAAACACGCTATCCAAATATCGATACGCTCTCGCTGGGGATGTCTGATGATATGGATGCCGCTATCGCGGCGGGTAGCACGATGGTGCGCATCGGCACTGCCATTTTTGGTGCTCGTGATTACACTAAAAAATAAGGAAAATTAAGGAACACCATGAATACGTTGACCTTCCTGCTCTCAACGGTAATTGAGCTGTATACCATGGCGCTGCTGCTGCGCGTGTGGATGCAATGGTCTCGCTGCGATTTCTACAACCCGTTCTCGCAGTTTATTGTGAAAATCACTCAGCCCATTATTGGGCCGTTACGCCGTATTATTCCGCCAATGGGGCCCATTGACAGCGCATCAGCATTAGTCGCGCTCGTTCTCAGCTTTATCAAAGCCATCGTGCTATTTAAGGTGGTCACGTTCCAGCCGATCATCTGGATCGCCGCCGTGCTGATTGTCCTGAAGACCATTGGGCTGCTGATTTTCTGGGTGCTGCTGGTAATGGCGATTATGAGCTGGGTCAGCCAGGGTCGCAGCCCGGTGGAGTACGTGCTGATTCAACTGGCGGATCCGCTGTTGCGTCCTATCCGTCGCATACTTCCAGGCATGGGCGGGATCGATTTCTCCCCAATGATTCTGGTTCTGCTGCTCTATGTCATTAACATGGGTATCGCGGAAGTGTTGCAGGCGACAGGCAACATGCTGCTGCCGGGGCTGTGGATGGCGCTATGAGTGCCGTTACACCCTGCGACGACGGTCTGGTTTTACGGCTCTATATTCAGCCGAAAGCCAGCCGTGACAGTATTGTGGGTTTACATGGCGACGAAGTTAAAGTCGCCATTACCGCCCCGCCGGTCGATGGACAAGCCAACAGCCATCTGGTGAAGTTTCTCGGCAAACAGTTCCGCGTAGCGAAAAGCCAGGTCGTTATTGAGAAGGGCGAGCTTGGTCGTCACAAACAGGTTAAAATTATTCATCCGCAACAGATCCCGCCCGAAATTGCGGCGCTAACTGATTAGGTATCCCATGCAAAAAGTTGTCCTCGCGACCGGCAATGCCGGTAAAGTGCGTGAACTCGCCTCTCTTCTGAGTGATTTCGGTCTTGATGTTGTTGCCCAAACGGATCTGGGAGTTGATTCTGCAGAAGAGACCGGACTGACGTTTATTGAGAACGCCATTCTGAAGGCGCGTCATGCCGCGCAAATTACGGGTTTGCCAGCCATTGCTGATGACTCCGGCCTGGCAGTAAATGCCCTTGGCGGCGCGCCGGGTATCTATTCAGCCCGCTATTCCGGCGAAGATGCGACCGATCAGCAGAACCTGGAAAAACTGCTGCACACCCTGCGGGATGTCCCGGATGACCAGCGTCAGGCGCAATTCCACTGCGTGCTGGTGTATATGCGCCATGCGGACGATCCCACGCCTTTAGTGTGCCACGGAAGCTGGCCGGGCGTGATTACCCGTGAACCGGCCGGAAACGGTGGTTTTGGTTACGACCCAATCTTTTTTGTGCCGTCCGAAGGAAAAACAGCTGCTGAGCTGACCCGCGAAGAAAAAAGTGCGATTTCTCACCGCGGACAGGCACTGAAGCTGCTGCTGGATGCCCTGCGCAATGGTTAACCTTCCGCCGCTAAGTCTTTATATTCACATCCCCTGGTGCGTGCAGAAATGCCCGTACTGCGACTTTAACTCGCATGCGCTTAAGGGCGAGGTTCCTCATGACGACTATGTTCAGCACCTGCTGAGCGATCTGGATACTGAGGTGGCCCACGCCCAGGGGCGGGAAGTAAAGACAATTTTTATCGGTGGTGGTACGCCGAGCCTGCTTTCTGGCCCGGCAATGCAAACGCTGCTCGACGGCGTGCGTGCACGGCTGAATCTGGCCGCAGATGCAGAAATCACAATGGAGGCGAATCCCGGGACGGTGGAAGCCGATCGCTTTGTTGATTATCAACGCGCTGGCGTAAACCGTATCTCAATTGGCGTACAGAGCTTTAGCTCCGCCAAACTCGAGCGTCTGGGACGTATTCACGGGCCGGAAGAAGCCAAACGAGCAGCACACCTGGCGAGCGGTCTGGGGCTACGCAGCTTTAACCTCGACCTGATGCATGGTTTGCCAGATCAGACGCTGGAAGAGGCGCTGGGCGATTTACAGCAGGCCATCGCGCTCAACCCACCGCATCTTTCCTGGTATCAGTTGACCATCGAACCCAACACGCTGTTCGGTTCCCGACCGCCTGTTTTACCAGACGATGATGCGCTGTGGGATATTTTTGAGCAAGGCCACCAGTTGCTGACCGCCGCCGGGTATCAACAGTACGAAACCTCAGCCTATGCGAAGCCGGGCTATCAGTGTCAGCACAACCTTAATTACTGGCGTTTTGGCGACTATCTCGGTATTGGCTGCGGCGCGCATGGCAAAATTACGTTCCCGGACGGGCGCATTCTGCGTACCACCAAAACGCGGCATCCGCGTGGCTACATGCAAGGGCGTTATCTCGAAAGCCAGCGTGATGTCGCCGAAGCCGATAAGCCGTTCGAGTTCTTTATGAACCGTTTCCGGTTGCTTGAGGCCGCGCCTCGCGCGGAGTTCAGACAATATACCGGGCTTACCGAGGACGTTATTCGTCGACAGATCGATGAGGCTATTTCCCAGGGCTACCTGAGTGAATGCGATGAATACTGGCAGATTACTCAACACGGTAAGCTGTTTTTGAACTCTCTGTTGGAGCTGTTTCTGGCGGAGTAATACGGTAACGATGTAGGCCGGATAAGGCCTTGAGCCGCATCCGGCAAATTGCCTGATGGCGCTGCGCTTATCAGGCCTACAGGGTTAGGTCGATGAGCGCAGCCACCTTCAGTCATTAATACTGATTAAACATTTCCTGGATCTGTTTAGGATCCTTGGTTTGAGTCAGCGCAAGCTGCAGCAGAACACGTGCTTTTTGCGGGTTCAGGGAACCTGAAGCCACAAATCCGTATTTTGCATCATCAACTTCTGCGTCCTGCGTGGTGGCACCCGTTGGTACACGAGATGAACGCACCACAACGGTACCTTTATGCGCGGCGGTTGCCAGCGTATCGAAAATGGTTTTATACAAGTTACCGTTACCTACACCTGCACTAACGATCCCTGCGTAACCCGCATCTACCAGTGCTTTTGCCGGCAGATCGGAGGCGTTAGCATAGTTGTAAACAATCCCAACTTTCGGCAACTCGGTCAGCTTAGAAACATCGAACGGAGTAGACGTGGTGTGCTTACGCGCAGGCGTACGCTGGTAGTCGATTTTACCGTTATGAATGTAACCCAACGGGCCGTAGTTAACGGATTTGAAGGTAGCAACGTCGGTAGTGTTGGTTTTAGTCACGTCGCGACCATCCATAACGGTGTCGTTCATCACCACCAGCACTCCGCGGTTGGCAGAGGCTTTGTCTGCGGCAGTTACCACTGCGTTATACAGGTTGAACGGGCCATCAGCACTCATACCCGTAGATGGACGCATGGCGCCGACCAGCACGACCGGCTTGTTGCACTTGACGGTCAGGTCGAGGAAATAGGCGGTTTCTTCCATGGTATCCGTACCATGTGTCACCACGAAGCCGTCGGTTTTATCACACTCGGTATTAATCTTTTTGGCCAGCGTTAACCAGACTTCGTCATTCATATCCTGGGAGCCGATGTTCACCACCTGCTCGCCTTTAACGACAGCGATATCTTTCAACTGAGGAACGGCCTCAACCAGATTTTCTACGCCAACCTTGCCTGCCGTGTAGTTAGATTTTGTCGCGGAATCACCGCCACCAGCAATCGTCCCGCCGGTCGCTAAAATAGTGATATTTGGCAGTGCAAGCGCCGCGCCGCTGAAACCCATAACCAGTGCGGCAAGCGCCGTTTTCTTGAAAAACTCCATGTTATTTCTCCAGTTACTTGAATTTGCAGCATTATGTCTATCCTACAGATGAATAATGTGACGAGTTCCAATTAACCAGATTTATATCTCCATCAAATTGCCATTCTTAGAGATGGATATCAAAAAAACAGAAAAGTACAAAATAAAACGGCGCAGAATGTTTCTGCGCCGTTAAAAAGAGGTGAAGATTATTTCAGAGTGCTAACCAGCGTTTTACGATCGTTTTCCAGCGTCACGACGCGGGCACAAACATCTTTGCCAAACTGTTGGAAGTCTTGTTCCTGATTCTTCCATTCGTTTTGAATTGAAGTTTGCAAGCCACCAAGGCTACCGAGCACGCCCTGCAACGGATTACCACCACCTTTGAGTACGGCTTTGGCACCCATTTCGTTGATGCTGTCCTGCAAAATACCGCCCATCGCCTGATTAACCAGCTGTTGTCCGTCCGCGCGAACTTGATCAATCGCCTTATAATGGAAGGTCAGGCCATCAGTTCGATGCTCGATGATACGGTTCATCTGCTCTTTCAATTGCGCATCCAGCTTGGTTAAGCGGCCACGCATGTTGCTGCTTTCACCGACCTCTTTGGCGATGATTTTATCCAGCGCCACGCGACCTTTCTCTACGCGCGCTCTGGCACCTTCGTCAATCCACGGCAGGCTGCTACGCAACGCCGCCTGATAATCTTTGGCCTGCTCACGCTGTGCGGCGTTCAGGCTGTACTGTTTACCGTTGAAGGTGACATCGCCGGTCTGGGTAATAATCAGGTCGCCGTTCTCGCCCTTCACCTGCACCGTTTGTGGGCTCAAAATCACATCGTCACGCGGGGTGACGCTGCACTGGTAATCTGCATGTGCGGCCATCGCCGTGAACGTTAGGACTGCCGCCAGCAGCGTTTTGCGCATCATATCTTTCCCTCAAGACAAATCGGGCCGGCATTTGCCGACCCTGTGCTACTTAGTCCCACCAAATATCGAAAAGTTCGCTGGTACGCACTTCTTCTAGTTTGTGCTCTTCCAGCCACTTACGCACGATTGCCTGGTGTTCTTCGGTGCATTTGCCGATTTCCTGCAGACAGATCAGACCTTCCCAGGCCAGATAGCCGCTGCCGTCAAAAGCCAGCTTGTTCGGTTCGATAACTTCATTGATAAAGTCATCAACGATTTGATCGACCTGCTCTCCAGATGTACCTTCCGGGAAACGCCATGCAACCGAAAATCCTACTTCCTGGAACTCTTCGATGTGCATCTTTTTACGCAGACGACGGCTACGGTTCTTTGCCATTATTTCACCCTCTCGAACATTAAGTCCCATACGCCGTGGCCAAGACGATGACCACGTTGTTCAAATTTGGTTACCGGGCGCGATTGTGGGCGCGGTACATAATCGTTACTCTCGGACTGGTTTTTATACCCGTCAATGGAGGACATCACTTCCAGCATATGTTCCGCATAAGCTTCCCAGTCGGTTGCCATGTGGAATACGCCGCCCAGCTTCAGCTTACTTAAGATATGCTCAGCAAACGGTACCTGAACGATACGGCGTTTATTATGACGTGCTTTATGCCACGGGTCAGGGAAAAACAACTGAACCATAGATAAAGAATTGTCAGGAATCATTTTATGCAGGACTTCAACGGCATCATGGCACATGACGCGCAGGTTCTCGACACCCTCTTCATGGGCTGAAGCCAGACACGCACCAACGCCCGGCGAGTGAACCTCAATGCCAAGGAAATTCTGTTCCGGACGCGCTTTCGCCATTGCGACCAGCGACGCTCCCATACCAAAACCGATTTCCAGCGTGACTGGCGCATCACGGCCAAACAGTTCTGCGAAATTTACAGGCTCTTCGCTGAACTCAACGCCCATCACCGGCCAGTAGTTTTCCAGCGCGTGCTCCTGCCCTTTCGTCAGTCGCCCCTGGCGACGAACAAAACTACGAATCCGGCGCAGAGGGCGGCCGTTTTCATCAAATTCCGGTGAAATGACGTCGTTCTTCATAAAAGTTTAGTCTGCTGTGTTTGAGTTCTGAAAACGGGCATTATCCAAAGTTAGTTGCCGGATGCAAGTAAAGGAAGAAAGTGAGCAGCGGAAAGTTCCGGTTTACACCCCGTTGCCGCTGTGCTGCAATCTTGCCCCCGGCAATAATGAAACGGTAATCATGCAAGCGTCTCAATTCTCGGCTCAAGTTTTGAGCTGGTACGACAAATACGGGCGGAAAACGCTGCCCTGGCAAATTGATAAGACGCCTTACAAAGTATGGCTCTCTGAGGTAATGCTGCAACAAACTCAGGTTGCGACCGTTATCCCTTATTTTGAGCGCTTTATGGCGCGCTTCCCAACGGTAACGGATTTAGCCCATGCGCCGCTGGATGAGGTTCTGCATTTGTGGACCGGGCTGGGTTATTACGCCCGAGCGCGTAATCTGCATAAAGCCGCGCAGCAGGTTGTCACGCTGCATAGCGGTATATTTCCGCAAACTTTTGATGAGGTGGCCGCCCTACCTGGCGTCGGTCGCTCAACCGCAGGCGCGATCCTTTCCCTCTCTCTGGGTCAGCATTTTCCGATTCTCGACGGTAACGTCAAACGCGTGCTGGCTCGCTGTTATGCTGTAAGCGGCTGGCCGGGTAAAAAAGAGGTCGAAAAGAAGCTGTGGGAGTTGAGCGAGCAGGTGACGCCCGCCCATGGCGTTGAGCGTTTTAATCAGGCGATGATGGATTTAGGCGCCATGGTCTGTACGCGCTCAAAACCTAAATGTTCGCTGTGTCCGTTGGAAAATGGCTGTGTGGCCAGCGCCAATGCAAGCTGGGCGTTGTACCCGGGTAAAAAACCCAAGCAAACGCTGCCGGAACGAACGGGCTATTTTTTACTGATGCAGCATGATGACGAAGTGCTGCTCGCACAGCGACCGCCCAGCGGCTTATGGGGTGGTTTATACTGTTTTCCACAGTTTGACGACGAAGATGGACTGCGCAACTGGCTGGCGCAACGGCAAATTAACGCAGATAATCTGACCCAACTTAATGCGTTTCGCCATACCTTTAGCCATTTCCACTTAGACATTGTGCCTATGTGGCTTCCTGTGTCTTCATTCGGCTCATGCATGGATGAAGGCAACGCGCTCTGGTATAACTTAGCGCAACCGCCGTCGGTCGGACTGGCGGCTCCCGTGGAGCGTTTGTTACAGCAATTACGTGCCGGTACACACGTTTAACGTACCGGTCGATAGAGAGGATTTTTTATGAGCAGAACGATTTTTTGCACTTTCCTGCAACGCGAAGCAGAAGGCCAGGATTTTCAGCTGTACCCGGGCGATCTGGGGAAACGCATCTACAACGAGATTTCTAAAGAAGCATGGGCGCAATGGCAGCATAAGCAAACCATGCTGATTAACGAGAAGAAGCTCAATATGATGAACGTTGAGCATCGTAAACTGCTTGAGCAGGAGATGATCAACTTCCTGTTTGAAGGCAAAGACGTGCATATTGAAGGCTATACACCAGAGTCTTAAGAACCGTTGCCGGATGGCGCTGCGCTTATCCGGCCTACGATTTACTCTGGTCCTTGCAAATAACAAACACAACACGCACTCCCGGAATGATGAAAAAATTTCTCGCGCTTGCCGTTATTGCGCCGTTGCTCATCTCCTGTTCCAGTTCGACCAAAAAAGGCGATTCCTATAACGAAGCCTGGGTCAAGGATACCAACGGTTTTGATATTCTGATGGGGCAATTTGCCCATAACATTGAGAATTTGTGGGGATTTAAGGAAGTGCTGATTGCGGGTCCAAAGGACTACGTAAAGTATACCGATCAGTATCAAACCCGCAGCCATATCAACTTTGATGACGGTACGATAACCGTCGAGACCATTGCCGGGACAGATCCCGCCGGACACCTGCGTCGGGCGATTATCAAGACATTGCTGATGGGCGATGATCCGGGTTCTATCGATCTCTATTCCGATGTCGACGACATTAAGATTTCCAAAGAGCCGTTCCTGTACGGGCAGGTGGTCGATAATACCGGCCAGCCCATTCGTTGGGAGGGGCGTGCCACCAATTTCGCTGACTATCTGCTGAAAACACGCCTGAAAAGCCGCAGCAATGGTATTCGCATCATCTATAGCGTGACGATCAACCTGGTACCGAACCACCTTGATAAGCGCGCGCATAAATACGTCGGCATGGTGCGTCAGGCTTCGCGTAAGTATGGCGTCGATGAGTCGCTGATTCTGGCCATCATGCAAACCGAATCCTCATTTAACCCATATGCGGTCAGCCATGCCGATGCGCTGGGACTGATGCAGGTGGTACAGCACAGCGCCGGGAAAGATGTGTTTCGCTCGCAAGGGCGCTCCGGCACACCGAGCCGTAGCTTCCTGTTTGACCCGGCCAGCAACATTGATACCGGTACCGCCTATCTGGCTATGCTCAACAATGTCTATTTAGGCGGCATTGATAATCCAACGTCCCGTCGCTACGCGGTGATCACGGCATATAACGGCGGTGCGGGCAGCGTGCTGCGCGTTTTCTCGAACGATAAAATCCAGGCAGCGAATATTATCAACAGCATGACCCCGGGGGACGTTTATCAAACGCTGACTACCCGACATCCGTCGGCTGAATCACGCCGATACCTTTACAAGGTCAATTCCGCACAAAAATCATATCGACGCCGCTAATATATCCCCTCTTCTGCCCCGGTAAACGGGGCCCGGAAGAGGGTAAAGTGTTAACTCCATCACTCTTTTGCTTTGCAATCAGAAATTGTTTGCAAATATTTGTCACAGGTAACAAAAAAAGAGTGTCCCTCGTTGATAGAATCACATCATCAAGCCCCGGCAAATGTGCCTTTTAAAACATTCATCCGCATTACGGTGTGAGGAAATTAACATGAATCTTAAGCTGCAGCTGAAAGTGCTCTCGTTTCTGCAGTTCTGCTTATGGGGTAGTTGGCTCACTACCCTCGGCTCCTATATGTTTGTCACCCTAAAATTCGATGGTGCATCCATTGGCGCAGTGTATAGCTCGCTGGGGATCGCCGCCGTGTTTATGCCTACGCTGTTAGGGATCGTGGCCGACAAATGGATCAGTGCGAAATGGGTGTACGCCATTTGTCACCTGGTCGGTGCAGCAACGCTGTTCGCCGCAGCCGAAGTCACCACCCCAGGCGCGATGTTCTTTGTGATCTTGCTTAACTCTTTGGCCTATATGCCAACGCTGGGGTTAATCAACACCATTTCTTACTATCGCCTGCAGTCAGCCGGGATGGATATCGTAACGGACTTCCCGCCAATCCGTATCTGGGGCACTATCGGCTTTATCATGGCGATGTGGGGCGTGAGCTTCTCCGGCTTCGAGCTGAGTCATATGCAGCTGTATATCGGTGCAACGCTGTCCGTTGTTTTGGCGCTGTTCACGCTGACGCTGCCGCATATTCCGGTGGCTAACCAGCAGAAAAACCAGAGCTGGTCGTCCATGCTGGGCCTGGATGCTTTCGCGCTGTTTAAAAACAAGCGCATGGCGATTTTCTTCATCTTCTCAATGATGCTGGGCGCGGAACTGCAGATTACCAATATGTTCGGTAATACCTTCCTGCACAGTTTCGATAACAACCCGCTGTTCTCCGGTAGCTTCATCGTTGAACACGCCTCGGTGATGATGTCGATCTCGCAGATTTCCGAGACGCTGTTTATCCTGACCATCCCGTTCTTCTTGAGCCGTTACGGTATTAAGAATGTAATGCTTATCAGTATTGTGGCGTGGATGCTGCGTTTCGGCCTGTTTGCCTACGGCGATCCGACACCGTTCGGTACCGTGCTGCTGGTTCTGTCGATGATTGTTTACGGCTGCGCCTTCGACTTCTTCAACATCTCTGGCTCGGTATTCGTGGAGAAAGAAGTTCGCCCTGAAATCCGCGCTAGCGCACAGGGTATGTTCCTGATGATGACCAACGGCTTCGGTTGTATTCTGGGCGGACTGGTGAGCGGTAAAGTAGTTGAACACTATACGCTGAACGGTATTACCGACTGGCAGACCGTGTGGCTGATCTTCGCAGGTTACTCGCTGGTTCTGGCTTTTGCCTTCGTGGCGCTGTTTAAATATAAACACGTACGCGTTCCGGCAGGAACCCAGACTATCGCGCACTAACGTTTACGCAGAGAAAAGCGGGTTGCCAAAAGGTAACCCGCTTTTTTTGCGCTTACTTCACAACATATCCATACAGACGCTTAATACCATCTGCATCCGTTTCGCTGTAAACACCTTGCAACTCCGGCGAAAAGCCCGGCAGCAGATTTACACCCTCTTCCAGCGCCAGGAAATAACGTTGCACCGCCCCGCCCCAGATTTCACCCGGTACCACGCACAGCACGCCCGGAGGATAAGGCAGCGCACCTTCTGCCGCAACGCGACCTGCGGCATCACAAATACGCACCAGTTCGACATCACCACGGATAAAGGCGCTGTTGGCATCCTGCGGGTTCATCGCCACGGCAGGCAAACTCTCCTGTCGGAACATCGCTTTTTGCAGATCCTTCACATCAAAGCTGACGTATAAATCGTGCATCTCCTGACACAGTTCACGCAGCGTGTAATCCCGATAGCGTACCGGATACTTGTTGAAGATGGTGGGCAGCACATCTGCCAGCGGCGTATCGTCCTCAATATGCTGCTCAAACTGCGCCAGCATCGCCACCAGTTGCGCCAGTTTCTCGGTGCTTTCTGCCGGGGTCAGCAGGAACAGAATCGAGTTAAGGTCGCATTTCTCCGGAACAATGCCGTTTTCACGCAGGTAATGCGCCAGAATCGTCGCCGGAATACCAAACTCAGTATATTGCCCGGTTTGCGCATCAATGCCCGGAGTAGTTAACAACAGCTTGCAGGGATCAACGAAGTACTGGTCGCGCGCGTAGCCGGAAAAACCATGCCATTTAGCACCCGGTTCAAAGCTAAAGAAGCGGCGCTCGCTGGCAATCACCTGCGTCGGATAGCTTTCCCACGGCTTACCATCAACTACCGGAGGAATAAACGGCTGAATCATCTTACAGTGGGTAAGAATCGCTTTACGGGCCTCAATGCCCAGCGCTACACACTCCGCCCATAGCCGACGCCCACTCTCGCCTTCATGGATTTTGGCGTTAACATCCAGCGCCGCAAACAGCGGGTAAAACGGACTAGTGGAAGCATGCAGCATAAATGCATTGTTCAGACGCTTATGCGGACAGAACCGCGCCTGACCGCGAATATGGTTATCCTTTTTGTGGATCTGCGAGGTTTGCGAGAATCCGGCCTGCTGTTTGTGTACCGACTGGGTGACAAAGATCCCCGGATCGTCAGCATTGAGCTCCAGTAGCAGCGGTGACCCATCGGCCATCATCGGAATAAATTGCTCGTAGCCAACCCAGGCAGAATCAAACAGGATGTAATCGCACAGGCTACCGATCTTGTCGATCACCTGCCGGGCGTTGTAGATCGTACCGTCATAGGTACCAAGCTGAATGATTGCAAGACGGAACGGGCGCGGCTGGTCAGCCTTGTGCGGCGCAACGTCACGCAGTTGCTGGCGCAGATACGCCTCATCAAAGCAGTGCTCGTCAATACCGCCAATAAAGCCAAACGGATTACGCGCCGCTTCCAGATAAACCGGCGTCGCGCCTGCCTGGATCAGCGCACCGTGGTGGTTGGACTTATGGTTGTTGCGGTCAAACAGCACCAGATCGCCGCGCGTCAGCAGCGCGTTGGTGACCACTTTATTCGCCGCAGAGGTTCCGTTCAGCACAAAGTAGGTTTTATCCGCGTGAAAAACTTTCGCGGCAAATTTCTGCGCATGTTTCGCTGATCCCTCATGAATCAGCAGATCGCCCAGCTTAACGTCAGCGTTGCACATATCCGCGCGGAACAGGTTCTCGCCAAAGAACTCATAGAAATGTCGGCCCGCCGGATGCTTCTTAAAAAACTCACCGTGCTGGTGCCCCGGGCAGGCAAACGTGCTGTTCCCCATTTCGACATACTGGGTAAGGGTGTCATAGAACGGCGGCAGCAACTCTTCCTCATACTGGCAGGCAGCAGACTCCAGCTCCAGCCAGTCCTGAGCCTGACCGCAAATCACCGCGTTAACGCCCGCAGGTACATCGACATCAGACTCTGCGAACAAAAACACCGGTATATGAAAACCAGTGCGTTTCAGCAAAGCCAGGATCCCACTGCGGCTGTCCGCAACGGTAATGACGACTGCCGCGACGTCAGTAAAATCGGTGCTGTCCAGCGCAACCACCTGGCGATGGCTGGAAAGACGAGAAGCCAGTTCACCACTGGCGGCAATTTTCATTGATTTCATAAGCACAATAACCCGTTTCGGGAAAATCAAAAGTCCCGGGCAAAGCCGCATTGCTTTGCCCACGAAATGACGGGTCAAACTGGTTACCAGCCCCGACCGCCAGACATCAGTAAAAGCAGATAGCCTCTGATCTTACTGTTATCCTGCAGTGAGCGTACGCTGCCCTCACCGCATGGTGGGAGCGTGAAGATAAGTCGCAGGAAGGGGCGAACGTCGCGCAAAAAGGCGATATTGAAGGCGATGTAGGGGGAGTAAGATCATCCCAGGCAGCCTCATTCAGACAGGAGAAAATTCGCGCAATCATGGCACCTTTCACCTATAGGCGCAAGATAAAATCCTGTGCTTAAACCTCACAGATAAACAAGCATTTCGTCTGAAAATAGCGGCATAATAATGCAATCTGAAACATAATTTCACCCAAACAGTTGCCTTTAACATCAAGACGATAATGGGTATGCAGGAGCAAACGTGGTAATCGGACCCTTTATTAATGCCAGCGCCATTTTATTAGGCGGTGTTCTCGGCGCGCTGCTCAGTCAGCACTTACCCGAACGTATTCGGATCTCAATGACCTCAATATTCGGGTTGTGCTCGTTGGGAATTGGTATCTTGTTGGTTATCAAATGCGTTAACTTGCCGGTGATGGTTCTGGCGACACTGATCGGTGCATTAATTGGCGAATTCTGCCATCTGGAAAAAGGAATCAATGCCGCGGTTGCCAAAGCGCAACAGCTTTTCACCAAATCGGATGTCAATGCAACACACGAATCCTTTATCCAAAGCTATGTGGCGATCATCGTGTTGTTTTGCGCCAGCGGGACCGGGATATTTGGGGCGATCCATGAAGGGATGACCGGCGATCCTAATATTTTAATCGCCAAGTCATTTCTCGATTTCTTCACCGCTATTATCTTCGTCTGCTCGCTAGGGATCGCCGTGTCTGCCATTTTCATACCGATGCTGGCAATTCAGTTGACGCTTGCCACCTGTGCGGCTCTGATTTTACCGCTGACAACCCCAGCCATGATGGCCGATTTCAGCGCTGTAGGCGGACTGTTGCTACTTGCAACCGGTTTGCGGATTTGCGGCATTAAAATGTTTGCGGTGGTGAATATGCTTCCTGCCCTTCTACTGGCAATGCCGCTTTCCGCAGCGTGGACGGCTTTTTTTGCCTGAGAATGCGTGCAATAGCAACAATGTGGTGATAGATTGTGCAGTCTGCATTGATTTGAAGAAATTTCGTTGACGAAACGAAGTGAATCGGGTTTAATGCGCCTCGTTGCCCGGATAGCTCAGTCGGTAGAGCAGGGGATTGAAAATCCCCGTGTCCTTGGTTCGATTCCGAGTCCGGGCACCACTATTAAAAGAACCCGCCCAAAAGGCGGGTTTTTGCTTTGGAGTATTTCTAAAATTATTCCCATCAAATAACCCCGTGATAGCAACATCACCACCACAGGGGGTTGCGATTATTCCTTCACCACAATCAGCGGTTCGATATCGCTCTCTTTTTTAATCACCAGTGATTCATCGCCGCGCAGGCAGGTACCGCCGTAGTTACCGCCTACGGTGAAGGTACAAACCTGAATATATTTACCGGCAATGTTTGGCAGACACCAAAGCTGCTGATAAATGTTCTTCTGCTCGGCAAACTTACCGCTGGTTTTATCCAGTAGCTCTTCCTGATGACTCACCAGATCGATGTTGCTGCCACAACGTCCTGCAATGGGTTTCACCGCATAACCGGTTTGTGCCAGCTCTTCATTAACAGTGAAATCGGTATCAAGCAGATAGCGGTGGTGCGGGAAAAGCTGCCAGAGGATTGGCAATATCGCTTTGTTGCCTGGGATCACCGTCCACAGAGGTTCGAAGACCAGCACTTCCGGGCGCAGCAACACGTCGATTAAACGCACTTCCTGATTCGTATGCCCGGTACGAATTGGTACCGCGGCGTACTCTGTTTCGCTGACCTCTCGCACCTGCTCAATCGCGGTTTCCCACGCCCAGGTTTTCCAGACACAGTTCACCAGGCGGCCGTCACCGTCAATCAGTTGACCGGCATCATCCCAACATAGCTCATCGAGGCCACGCAGAATTTTGCTGTCAAACCCGGCCTGACGCAGCGCCTGCTGCATAAACTGCGCGTGATAGTTTTCTTCGATATCCTTATCCTGCATGATGTGGACAAACGGACGTGCGCGGCTGTGCTTCCAGGCACCCGCCAGTTCGTTGATCAACCCTTCAGCCGGGTTGTGTCCCTGCCCTGTGTAGCCACGCTCGGCCCATCTTTCGAGAATCAAGCCAGCTTCGGTATGGCACGAGGCGGAATCGGCGTTGTACTCATACACCTTCAGTCCACGTTCATCCATACAGAAATCCATACGACCCGTAATCATATGATGCCGACGACGCTGCCAGGAAAGGCGCAAGCGCGGCCAGAGGATTTTCGGAATATCGAACAGTGCCAGCAAGTTATCGTCTTTCAGCACCTTGTCGGTCGCGTGCAAGTACATCAGGTGCAGCTCGTTAGTGGCTTTGATCAGCTCCTGCTCGGCACTTTCGGTAATGGTGAAGTACTGATGCGGATCCTGATTAATCACATGCCCATTCGCCAGCACGTAGGCTTTTTGCAGCGGATCCTGTTCATCCAGCCATTTACCGTCAAACTGCCCGTTATCTTCCAGTCGCGCGCCGCCAATTTTCAGCGAGTCACTGGCGATCTCCGGCTGCGGCAGGCTGTAACGAGTATCCTCGGTCTGGATCATCCAGCCAAGGATGGTGGTGTCGTCAAAGGTATCCTGCAGGGTGTAGCAACCGTTTTCAACCACCATCTCCAGCTCGCGGGTCCACTGCTGTCCGGGAGGCAGCGGCGTATGGAGCACGTTCTGTTCGGCAATACGGATTTTGTTTTCCAGCAACTGGGTAACGACCGCCACATGCCCGGTATCTTTAAATTCGCCGCCTTTTTGCCAGATAAGCAACGCGCCTGCTACCGGTGCGCGGGGTGAACCATTGGGAAATGCCTGTAACGGCAGGATATTGTCATTCACCACTTCACGCAGGAAGCGTAAGGAGAAGATCTCCCAGGCCATGCCTACATCGGTGAAGACCACACCATAGTTAAGGAACAGAAAGCGGCGTGCGAATTCCACGCACTGCCATTTGTGGCCCATGTATTCGTCGTCGATATAGCTGCGAAATGCCGCATCATCGTCGTAGTCCCGTGGGTCGAGGGAGCTGTAATCTGAAGAGTAGATTGCTACGCCACCTGGGGCGTAGCCCAATAATGTCCCGAATGGGGCATCCTGACTGGTCGTTCCTTTGCTCATGCACCTTACCTCAAAACAATACAGCCTGAGCAGGTTGGCGTGAATTTTTCGCTCTGATTGCCTGCTCTGCGACACTAACCGGACAGAGGTCGACATCATCATACACCTCAACGCAGCGACTGGCGCTCAGAGGCGAAAAATTCACAACAGGAACTACACCTGGGTAAGGATTACCGGTACGCTTTTATAGGCCGGAGTCAAACTTTGTGTATCCACCGCGTCCAACGAGAGCAGGACATTCGCTTCAGGTAGATACGCGCCAATTGAGCCCGCCGCCATGTTGTAAATCACCACCGTTAAGCCGTACATGATGCGATCCGCGCAGGGCTGACCGTTGTCGTCCAGCGCCTGAACGTTGACCACATCACCCTGGCTCAGACCGCGGCTCATCGCTTCTTCGACGCTTAAAAACACCACATCCCGACGACCGGTAATGCCACGATAGCGATCGTTCATACCATAAATCGTGGTGTTGTACTGATCGTGGCTGCGTAGCGTCGCCAATATCAGCGTATCGGCAGGCTGATTTTCCCGCTCTACCGCCCGCTGATGGCTGACGATAAAGTTGGCTTTGCCATTCTCCGTTCGCCATTCACGGCGCGAAGCAGGCGTATCCATACGAAACCCGCCCGGTTCAGCAATACGGGCGTTGTAGTCGTGGAACGCCGGGATCACGGCTTCAATGGCATTACGGATCAGCGCGTAGTCCCCGGTCAACGCTTCCCAGTTTACCGGCGAAAGCGGCAGCGTGGCGCGCGCCATGCCCGCCACAATCGCGGGCTCTGATTTTAGCCAGCGGGAAGCCGGTTTCAGCGCGCCACAGGACGCGTGAACCATCGACATTGAGTCTTCGACGGTCACAGACTGAATGCCCGTAGCTTGCAGATCGCGCTCGGTTCTACCCAACGCGGGGAGCAAATAGTTGTGTTTTGCCAGCAGCAGGTGCGATCTGTTCAGTTTGGTCGCCACATGGACCTGCAGATCCAGATTTTTCATCGCCGCAAAGGTACGCTGCGGCTGGGGCATCGCCACCGCCAGATTGCCACCCATGCAGATGAGTGCTTTTGCATCGCCCCGCTCGATGGCCCGAATACTCTCCACGCTGGAACGACCATGTTTGCGCGGAACACGGATAGAAAAATACGTCTCAAGGCGTTGCAGGAAATCTTCGGACGCCGCTTCGTTGATTCCCACAGAACGATCGCCCTGCACATTAGAATGACCGCGCAACGGGCAGATCCCCGCCCCAGGCTTACCTATATTGCCTTTCAGCAGCAGCAGGTTTACCAGTTGCTGGACGTTCTCAGTGCCGTTTTTATGCTGGGTGATGCCCAGGCCGTAACAAACAATCGTGGCGCGGGATTTACTGTAGCTGTGCGCCAGATCTTCCATCTGACTGCGCGTCAGACCCGAGTCCTGTTCCAGCTCCGCCCAGCTACGCTGGCGTAAGTCATCATACAACGCGGCATATCCAGCGGTATGCTCTTCGATAAACGCATGATCGAGCGTCGGCTGCTGATCCAATAAGATCCGCGCTTCGTCCATTTCGATTAGCGCTTTCATGATGCCTTTGAGCAGCGAAGCGTCACCGCCCATTTTTACCTGGTAGTAGTCGTTGCTCAGCGCCGTCGCCTGACCGGTGAACATCTCTTTCGCGCTTTGCGGGAAGCTAAAGCGCTCAAGCCCCCTTTCGTTCAGCGGATTAATGGAGATAATTTTAGCCCCGCGTTTGGCAACGTCGCGTAAGGTGGTCAGCATGCGCGGATGGTTAGTGCCAGGGTTATGCCCGATACAAATCACCAGATCGCAGTGGTCAAAGTCCTCAAGTTCAACGGTTCCTTTTCCAAGGCCAATGGCCGGCGTTAGCCCTGCGCTGGTCGGTCCGTGACACATGTTTGAGCAATCAGGGAAGTTGCTGCTGCCATATTCGCGGGCAAACAGCTGATACAGGAACGCTGCCTCATTTGACGTTCTGCCGGAGGTGTAAAACTCAACCTGCTGGGCTGAATCATAACTGCGCAGACGCTCCCCGATTTCCTGGAAGGCGATATCCCAATCCACCGCCTGCCAGGTATCTGATGCGGCATCGTATTTCATTGGATGCGTCAAACGACCAATGTTTTCCAGTTCATAATCGCTGTAATGCCAGAGTGTAGAAACCGGATGACGGCTGAAAAATTCCGGTGACGCTTTCTTGTTGGTTGTCTCCCAGGAGACCGCCTTAACGCCATTTTCGCACAGCTCCATCGGTGCCCGATGGCCAGGATCCGGCCATGCACAGCCCGGACAGTCGAATCCTTTCACCTGGTTCATTTTAAACATCGCGATAATGTCGCGGGCGACAGCCTTTTGCGAAAACAGCGAAGCAGTGACGGCTTTTACCGCGCCCCACCCACCCGCCGGGCCCTGATAACCGCTTACTCCTGGAACACCCTTTTTCATTATTACTGCTTATTCACCGCCAATTTTTGATGGCGAATACGGTAGCAATTTCCGTGCAACAATGATTTCCTCTTCATGGAGTACGGGCCAGGTACAATGAACGGGTTAGATTTATCTTCCCCTTTCAGCACAAAACGGCATAAAGTCCCAATCTGTTAAATTCAGTTCTACCTGGCTGCTACACTGCATCAAACAACCACTCAGAAGGCAGGTCACTATGTCAGACAATACCTATCAGCCCGCGAAAGTCTGGACGTGGGAAAAATCGAACAGCGGCGCATTCGCCAATATCAACCGCCCTGTTTCCGGCGCTACACACGAGAAAACGCTGCCGGTTGGCAAGCATCCGCTGCAGCTCTATTCGCTGGGTACGCCAAACGGGCAGAAAGTGACGATTATGCTGGAGGAGTTGCTGGCGCAGGGCGTGAAGGGCGCGGAATACGATGCCTGGATTATCCGCATCGGCGATGGAGATCAGTTTTCCAGCGGCTTTGTTGAGGTGAATCCGAACTCGAAGATCCCGGCACTGCGTGACCACTCGCAAAACCCACCGGTTCGCGTATTTGAATCTGGCGCAATCCTACTCTATCTGGCGGAAAAATATGGTTATTTCTTGCCGCAGGATTTGGCAAAACGTACTGAAACGCTAAACTGGTTGTTCTGGTTACAGGGTGCTGCCCCGTTCCTTGGCGGTGGCTTTGGTCACTTCTATAATTATGCGCCGGTTAAAATTGAATACGCGATTAATCGCTTCACCATGGAAGCCAAGCGTTTACTTGACGTGTTGGATAAACAGTTAGCGCAGCATCAGTTTGTCGCCGGAGATGAATACACCATTGCCGATATGGCAGTCTGGCCGTGGTTTGGCAATGTGGTTCTGGGTAACGTGTACGACGCGGCAGAGTTCCTTGATGCAGGAAGCTACAAGCACGTGCAGCGCTGGGCAAAAGAGATTGCGTCGCGTCCGGCGGTTAAGCGTGGTCGTATTGTTAACCGTACCAACGGACCGCTGAACGAGCAGCTTCATGAACGCCATGACGCCAGCGACTTCGATACCAATACCGAAGATAAGCGCCAGGCTTAAAATGCCTGATGGCGACGCCGGGGCGTCTTATCAGGCCTACAAAGATGTCATGCCGTAGGTCGGATAAGGCGTTTGCGCCGCCATCCGGCACAAAATCACGCGCTGGTGACGTCGTACTCCATACGGCGAAGTGCGTCTAACGTGGCTTTAGCTTCATCTTCATCAATGATGCTCATGGCGAACCCTACGTGCACCAGCACCCATTGCCCGACCAGCTCAGCCGTATCACCTTCACAAATCAGGGCAATATTGACATCACGTTTGATGCCGCACACTTCAACCTGCGCAAGCTGGTGAATATCTTCACCAACGGCCAGAACCTGACCAGGGACTCCAATACACATATCTGACTCCGCCCCATAGCAACCTATGGGTTATTCGACTTCAATACTTTTCACTTTCAGTGAATCGCCCGCATCAACTCGCAGACGATCCCCCTGACAATGTGGACACTGCGCATCATGCTGGGTGATTTCCACAACCTGACTGCAATCCCAGCACCATGCCTGGGCTGGCTTGTAATCAATATGCAGCTCACACCCTTGCGCCAGCGTCCCCTGACAGACGATGTCGAAACTGAAACGCACGGCGCTCTCTTCAACGCAGGAGAGCGCCCCGATTTCCAGCCAAACGCCGGTTACACGTTTGACACCGTGCTGCTCTGCCTGCTGTTGAACAATCTCAACCGCGCTCTGACAAAGGGACAGCTCATGCATTTTCGCAGTTCCGACGACCCAGCAGCAGCGCGCGGCGATTGAGCTGCGGCGCATTTGGATCGCTCACCGGCAGCGATAACAGCATTCGCGCACAATCGTCAGTCAGGCGCACACCTTCTTGCGCCGACATATTGTGCGAAAGCGGCGACATCAGTGAACAGGAAAGGTATTGTGATACGCCCTCCAGTTCACCAACGGTAAAGGTCATCTCGCCATACGGCAGACGCAGCCCGATTTTTTCGCTGACTTTACGTACCGGCCAGACCTGGTCTGGTCCAGGGAAAATCAGTGCGCTGAGCATCCAGGGTGTGATAACACACCCCGTCCACTGCCCTTCAAACAGCGTAAAATCAGAGATATATACCGGCATATTCGGATGCAAGAAAGAGAGATCGTGCATCGAACGCCGGGCAACCTCTTCAAACGCTGCCTGAATCTGCATCTTCGGGGCCGTCTGAAAACCGACAAACTCCTCAGACATGAGCCGCCTCCCGAGGGATCGCTTCAACACCTGATTCGCGAAGCGCAGCAAGAACCTGCTCAAGCGCAGGTTCAATCATCGCTTCGACCGTTGGCGTTAGCCCGATATGCGGCTCCAGTGATTCCGGAATAATGCCGACTAACGTCAGCTTTTTCGGAAACTCTCCGGTGAAACGCAGGGCCGACAAAACGTCGGCCAGGCCAAGCTGGTGCGGTGAGATTTTGTTGGTAAACAGCGCCGGGATCTCTTCATCCCGCAGGACCATCATCGTTCCTGGCGTGTTTTTCTTCGACACAATGGCGTCAGCAATGATCAGATGATCTCTGTTCGCCATATCGCCGAGAAGCTCCATCCCAGCCGTACCACCGTCCAGAACATCAACAAAGTCTGGCAGGATGTACCGTTGCTCTAATGCCTCAACGATACGTACTCCGATGGCTTCGTCGGTCAGCAAAATATTGCCGACCCCTAAGACTAATATCCGCATTACAGAACCTTAACTGAGACCACTTCGTTCCCGTCAACGTCCACCACATGCACCGCACATGACATACAAGGATCGAAGGAGTGAATGGTACGAACCACTTCCAGCGGTTTGTTTGGATCGGCAATCGGCGTTCCTACCAGCGAGCGCTCATACGGTCCCACTTCATCATTAAAGTTACGTGGGCCAGAGTTCCAGGTTGACGGTACAACCGCCTGGTAGTTGCTGATAATGCCATCTTTAATCACCATCCAGTGAGACAGCATACCGCGCGGCGCTTCGAGGAAACCAACACCTTTGAATTCGCCCGTTGCCGGAATATCCGGTTTCACGAAGGTGGTATGGTCGCCTTTACCGATGTTCACGATCAGCGCGTTGTACTGATCCTGCAGAACGTTCTGCAGTTCACAGCAGTGAACGGTACGGCCAATAATACGACCCAGCGTAGAGTGCAGCTGAGACACTTCGATAGTTTTACCGGTCAGCTTGGTGTAAATCGCGATGATTTCATTCAGCTTGGCATGAGTAGACTCGCGTTTGGCCGCCAGTTTACACAGCATGTTGGCCAGCGGACCCACTTCAACCGTTTTACCGTAGAAGGTCGGTGCTTTAACCCAGGAGTACTTGCCGTCATCTGACCAACCGGTGTAATCAGGAACCGTTGTGCCTTCCCACGGAGCCTGCGGCGCTTCGTCTTTGTACCACGCGTGTTTCGCGCTCTCCTGAATCCCTTTGATCAGGTACTCATCGGAGTGAGAGGTGATCGGACGATAGGTCGACAGATCTTCATTAGTAATGTAACCACCCGGGAACAGGAAGCTGCCGTTTTTACCGTCAGTAGGGAATTCCGGCGCGCTCAGGTAGTTAACCGCGCCCTGACCACGTTCCAGCCATTCAGGGTAGAACGCAGCAATGACCGCGGTATCAACCTTGTAAACCTGCTCAACGAAGTCGCTCAGCTTATCAATGAATGACTTGATGTACATCAGACGCTCAAGGTTCAGCACGCCAAGACCGTCGAGGTTAATCGGGTTAGCAACCCCACCTACCGCCAGGTTCTGGATGTGCGGCGTTTTACCACCCAACAGCGCCACAACGCGGTTGGCATCACGCTGGCATTCCAGCGCCTGCAGATAGTGAGCGACCGCAATCAGGTTCACTTCCGGCGGCAGCTGCATTGCCGGGTGCCCCCAGCAACCGTTAGCAAAAATGCCTAACTGACCGCTGGCAACAAGATCTTTGATCTTGTTCTGAACCTTGGTGAACTCTTCTGCGCTGTTCAGGTGCCAGGAGGACACGCTGTTCAACATGGCAGATGCTTTCGCTGGGTCAGCTTTCAGGGCAGAGGTGATATCCACCCAGTCCAGCGCAGACAGCTGATAGAAGTGAACAATGTGGTCATGCGTGGTGTGCGCGGCCAGAATGATGTTACGGATATACTGTGCGTTCACCGGAACATCAATATTCAGCGCACTTTCTGCTGCACGAACGGAAGAGATAGCGTGAGTGGTCGTACAAACGCCACAGATACGCTGCACAATCATCCAGGCATCGCGCGGATCGCGGTTTTTCACGATCTCTTCCATGCCGCGCCACATGGTACCGGAAGCCCATGCTTTAGATACCACGCCATTTTCGATTTCGCAGTCGATGCGTAAATGACCCTCAATACGGGTTACCGGATCAATAGTAATTCTCTGGCTCATGCTTTGCTCGCCTCATGACGATTTTGATCGTTTTGTTTTAAAGGAGGAAGTATCGGCAGTAGACGAATGAGTACGATGTATGCACAAATCTCAATAGCCACAAAACCAATAGAAATCAACAGTTCTTCCCAGGTCGGGAAGTAGTGGTAGCCACCACCAGGATTGAACGCCACCAGCGAATAGGACAGACGCCATGTTGCACAACCCAGCAATGCGCTCAGCGCAGACAGATACAGCATGCGCGAATCATTACGCAGCTTAGTGACGCGCAGCACCACCAGCGGGAAGACCATCAGCACGACCTCAAGCCAGAACATGGCTGAGTAGAAATCGCCTGCAAACGCATACGACAGCTTGTCGCGATAGATCAGTTCGCCAAAGCGCAGAATCACGAAAATCGCCAGCAGCACGCTGATGGTGTTCGTCAGCTTGATGAACAAACTTTTCTCGTCCGGACCGTTACCTTTCAGACCCGCTTGTACCAGTGAGCCTTCAAAGATGACGATCGAGAAGCCCATAATAAAGGCGGTTAATACCGAGAAAAGCGGCAACATTTCATAAGCTTGCCAAAGCGGATGCACCTTATAACCCGCAGAAATCATCAATGAACCCATTGAAGACTGGTGCATGGTTGGCAGCAGCGCGCCGAGGGCAATAACAAAGAACATCACTTTATTCAAACGCTTGAGAGAAACTTTCCACCCCAGACGTTCAAACAGAGCCGGAGCAAATTCCAGCGCCATGATGCCGATATAGATGGTCATACAGACCGCCGTTTCGAACAGTACCGAATTCACGTTGAAGTGACCCGGAATGTAGAAATACGGCAGGTTCCAGTAACGACCGACGTCGATGGTGATTGACAGACCACCCAGCGAGTAGCCAAACAGGCTCGCCAACAGCGCCGGACGTACCAGCGGATGGTATTGTCCTCTGTTGAAAACATACACCGCCCACGCCAGCGCCCAACCGCCGCACGCAAAGCCAGTACCAATCAACAGGTCAAACGCGATCCATACACCCCATGGGAAACCGCCGTTCAGATCGGAGACTGAGCCCAATCCGAAGACCAGACGTTTCACGATCAGGAGCATACACAGGACGATAAGCGGCCCAAAAATAATGACCGGTTTGCTGATTATTTTTCCGCCCAACGGTTTAGGATCATGACTCATGATCGTCTCCTCCATCGTGATGGTCGTTTTTCGTGTTACGACGAACCAGCACGGTTAAGCCCGCCAGCGCAGCCAGGGGTAATATCATGCCCTTGTACAGGGAATGTTGAACATGTTCGGAACGCGCACCAGTTGAAAGATCATCCAGCTTCGGCAGATCCAAATCCTCGTAAGGAACACCCGTCAGCACCATAACCTGTGTACCACCACCTTCTTTCTCACCGTACAGGTGTGGGTAGTACTTCGGTACCGTATGCAGATAGGTATCGCCTGCTTTCACCGTTTGACGCGGATAGTGGTATTCGCTGCCAGGCTTCAGCGCGAGACGTTTTTTCGCCTCAGCCATCAACTCTTCACGGGTACCAAAAATCACCGCACCGGCTGGGCACACTTCAACACAACCCGGCAAACCGCCTTTGTCCAGACGCTCAACGCCTTTCTGGTTACACAGTTCACATTTGTGAAGCGCACCAAACGGGTTGTTGTAGTCGTACTTAGGCACGTTGTACGGGCAGGCGACCATGCAGTAACGACAGCCCGTGCAGACGTCTTTGTCATAATGGACGATGCCGGTTTTCGGATCTTTCTTCAGCGCGGAGACCGGGCAAACGGAAACGCAGTTCGGATCAACACAGTGCATGCACTGTTTCTTGATGTATGCGTAGCCATTTTCTTCCTGGTCTTTGTTCACGCCTGTTCCGCTACGCCACACCTGGATGATGTTATTGGTATACGGAGACAGTTTGTCGTTGTTCGACCAGGTTTGCTCGCCTTCCGGGTTACGGGCCGGGAAGTTGATATCCTGACACTTGGTGACACAGGCCTGGCAGCCTACGCACAGCGTCGAGTCATAGAGCATCCCAAGAGAACCCGGGATCGGCGGACGGTTTTCTGCAGCCGCATGACTGATGGACGGCGCTGCGCCCAACAGCAATGCCCCGCTGGAGGCTGCTTTAATAAAGTTACGTCTGTTCACGGTTATTCTCCCCGTGAGTCAGCGTTATCTTTCTTTTGCTGACGCCCCAGTTCACGTACCGCCATCACGCTGACGCCGGCAACCAGTCCTACTACGCCACCCAGCAGTCCAATCGCTCCGGCAGATACATTACCGCCTTCTTTCATATTGACGTCAGGCTTCTCGGAACGCGGCGTTTGGTTTTCCACATGAGCAAGCTGGTGAATACCTTTATGGAAACCGACGCCTTCTTCGTTACAGCCGTAGCAAGGGTGACCAATAGCCACCGGCCACACGCCGCCAACGTCGCAGAATTGCAGCGTTGAACAGTTGCCGTAGGTTTCTGGCCCTTTACAGCCCAGATGGTAGAGGCACCAACCTTCACGGTGGCCTTCATCGCCAAACTCTTTCGCAAAACGACCAGCATCGAAGTGCGGGCGACGTTCGCAGTGCTCGTGAATCAAACGGCCATAGGCGAATGTCGGACGGTTTTTGGTATCCAGCTTCGGCGGCTTACCGTAAGTGATGATATGCGCGACCGTTGCGAGGAAGTTATGCGGGTTCGGCGGACAGCCGGGGATGTTGATGATGGTTTTGCCTGGCAGAACTTCTTGCAGGCCGACGGCACCCGTTGGGTTAACGCCAGCGGCAGCAACACCACCCCACGCGGCGCAAGAGCCGATGGCAATGATAGCGGCTGCGCCCTCTGCGGCCCGGCGGATGTGATCCACGATCGGCTCACCGGCAACCATGCAGTAAATACCATTATCTTTCAGTGGGATAGATCCATCTACTACCAGAACATATTGCCCTTTGTACTTCTCCAGAGCGTTATGTTTGTTCTCTTCAACCTGATGGCCGAAGGCGGCAGAGAGCACCTCATGGTATTCCAGAGAGATTGTCTCCAGAACGAGGTTTTCCACTGTAGGGTGTGTCGCGCGAAGCAGCGATTCAGTACAACCCGTACACTCCTGGGCACCAATCCAGATAACCGGTGGGCGCTGAGGACGAGAAACTGATTCGGCCATTTCTGCGGCGGCTTTGCTACTGAGCCCCATGGTAGCGGCCAGTGCTGCACAAAGCTTCATGAAATCACGGCGATTAATGCCGCTCGAATTGATGAGAGAGTTATCTCCAGTCATTTTATAGTTATTCCGTTGCGAAGACCTGGCTTTTATTTTGCACCATTCGCATGTTGCATATTGCGATCGGCGCGCCATTACCACACTTTTTATATGGTTATGTGCATTATAATACTTCGACGGAGCAACAAAACGAAGGCGTAGGTCAATAGTGTAATTAATTAAAGCAAGATAATACCCCTTTCGGATCAAGCTTCGAGTCGATAGCCAGCCATGAAAAAACGAATTGTTGTACTGGATTGATTCTCTCTAAAGAAATCCATAACCATCTCTTTATCCAGTCCATAGCGACGCGTGAGGATGCCCGCTTCCCACGCGCTAAGCTGTCGATCGCCCGTTTTTTCAAACATGCGATGTGAAAATCCCAACACAAAACCACGCTTATAATCCGCACAAAAATTCGCCACTGAGCGTGCGCTGTCCGCACTTGAGGCGTTTAATCCGGCCATCAGGCCTTTTCCAAAATGGTTGTCCATGCATAACCTCCAATCGCTATATAATAAATTATATAGCGATTTTTTAAGCAAAGACCAGAGGTATCACGAACTTTTTATGCCAGCTTAAAAGGACACCCATTCATCCGTTTTAGCTGCCGCAGACGTTTTGTTGTCTGCTGAAGGGGAAGCAGTATTAGCAGCGGCGTATTGCACATCATTCGCTGAGAGGCGGAACTGTTGCACCGAGCGTTGCAATTCCTCTGTTTGTCGTTCCAACGCCACGGCAGCGGCGGAGACTTGCTCTACCAATGCAGCGTTCTGTTGCGTTACGCTGTCCATCTGTGTGATCGCGACGCTCACCTGCGAGATGCCCTTATTTTGTTCTTCCGAGGCTGAGGCAATTTGCTTCATGATGACCGTCACTTCGGTGGCACCGCGCAGAATTGCCTCCATGGTTAATCCCGTTTCTTTAACCAGACGAGCCCCCTGGTCGACACGACGCGATGACTCGCCAATTAGCGTCTCAATCTCTTTCGCCGCTCCGGCGCTGCGACTGGCAAGGTTGCGTACTTCACCGGCAACGACGGCAAAACCGCGCCCCTGCTCGCCTGCCCTGGCAGCTTCAACTGCGGCGTTCAGCGCCAGAATATTGGTCTGGAAAGCAATACTATTAATAACTGACGTGATTTCCGCGATCTGTTTAGAGCTGGCGGCAATACCATCCATCGTCTCAACCACTTCTGAAACCAGCGTGCTCCCTTTACCTGCCGTTTCTGTGGCCGTATCGGCAAGCTGGCTGGCTTCACGCGCATTTTCAGCGTTCAGTTTTACCGTTGCGGTCAGTTGCTCCATGCTGGCAGCGGTCTCTTCCAGCGCCGCGGCCTGCTCTTCAGTACGTGAGGAGAGATCGTTATTACCGGTGGAAATTTCCGTCGCCCCTCGCCAGATGTTGTCACTACCTGAACGGATGGTACTGACGGCTTCGCGCAGGCTGTCCTGCATCGCGCACAGTAACGGCACCAGTTGACCCACACAGTTACGACCAAAATCTTCAATGGGATGGCTGAGATCGCCCTGCGCAATCTGCTGGAACTGCTGACGGATGCGTCCCAGAGGTTTCACCATCATGGCGACGAGGTAACGGTCGGTAAAGAACAGTAGGGCAATACCGAGGATAACAGCAGTAATAATTAACGTTCGGATGATAGACGTTTTGCCATCGACCATCACGCGGGTGGTATCAAGCCGCTCTCCTGCCGTGGCGTTAAAACGCTCGGCACTGGCGCCAAATTCACGGCTCAACGCTGGCGTAACGGTACTGGCATGTTCCGCAAAGGCCGTGAGCGTGCCCTGCTTTGCCAACTGCATTTGCGGGATCACGCCATTGTCCAGCAGCGCCTGCCACTTCGTCAGTACCGCCGCGGCAACTTCCGGATCCATGGGGCCTGGAGACAATGTTTTCATCTCCTGGAGTTTTTTACTCATATTCTCCAGGGACTGCTGCGCCGGCGCAAAATCAGGCGTTCCGCCGCTCATTTTGACATCCATGGCGCGACTTAAGCGCGTTACGAAGCGAAAGTACTGATCGTTACCCTGACTGAGAACCGTCATCTGATGGACAAGATGGCGGTCAATATCATTGCCTTCAGATATTTTTGATAACGAATGAAGACTGAATAAACCCACGCCCGACCAGAGCAGGCAGAAAAGTCCCAGTATTGCCAACATGACAATACGAATAGTGAAGTTTTTCAGCAAACGCATAATAATTTCCTTGCCGTTGATGAGGAATTCGCCATCAGGCGATACTTATCCTTGTTATCGGCAGGCAGTAGAGAAGATATAATGCGTTCTTTATTTTTTTACTTTCTTAAGTACATCCACTATCTCTCCACCCTATATCAATATGAATGCTAATGAAATTAGGTAGCATTATTATTCAGGTAATTAATTAAAAGCATTAAATAATCTATTGTTTTCTATCGCAAATATTTATCAAACCACGCAAGGGTACGTTCCCAGGCTAATTCAGCGGTAGCTTTATCATAACGAGGGGTAGAATCATTGTGAAAGCCATGATTAACACCGGGGTAGATATATGCTTCATAGACTTTCTTATTCGCCTTTAGCGCCGCTTCATATGCAGGCCATCCCTCATTAATTCGGGTATCTAATTGCGCATAGTGCAGTAATAAAGGCGCGCTTATTTTAGGGACATCTGATGCAGGAACCTGACGCCCATAAAAAGGCACCGCGCAGGCCAGTTCAGGGAAAGCCACAGCTGCGGCATTCGACACACCACCACCATAGCAAAATCCGGTGATACCTACCTTTCCCGTCGTCCCTGAATAATGCTGCATAAATTCAATGGCGGCAAAAAAGTCGTTCATTAACTTTACGGGGTCAACCTGCTGCTGCAATTCCCGACCTTTATCATCATTGCCTGGGTATCCCCCTACCGAACTTAACCCATCAGGCGCGAGTGCCATAAAGCCCGCCTTCGCCACCCGTCGCGCCACATCTTCAATATACGGATTCAGCCCACGATTCTCATGCACTACCACCACCGCCGGAACTTTCCGCGTCACCTTCGTTGGTTTAACCAAATACCCCCGCACATCACCATGACCTTCAGGCGAGGGATAGGTAATATATTCCGCCAGAATATCGGGATCGGTAAATTCTACCTGCATTGCGAGAGCGTAGTTGGGTTTCAATAAATTGAATAAGGCCAATGCCGTCATGCCACCCACTGCATATTTCGCTGCCATATTGAGAAACTCGCGTTTCGTTATTTTGCCATGAGCGTAATAGTCATAGTAGTCGAGCAGTTCTTGCGGAAAATCTTTGGCAGTCAAACGCGGCATCGTCGCACTCCTGATTGATGTTTTTTTAAGCAAAGCACAGTGACCTGTTTTTGCCCAGTTTTTCATCTCAGTGTGACCTGGTGAACGGGATATTCACCGTGAACCCGCTAGAATAGAAACGTTGTTTCGAAATTCACCTGCACTAAGGAGATCTCATGGCCTGGTTTGCCAATCCTGAACGTTACGAACAGATGCTCTATCGCTACTGTGGGCGCAGCGGTTTGCGCTTACCCGCTCTATCGCTGGGTTTATGGCACAGTTTTGGGCACGTTCAGGCGCTGGATTCACAGCGAGCCCTGTTGCGTAAAGCATTTGATTTAGGCATCACGCATTTTGATTTAGCCAATAACTATGGGCCGCCACCAGGCAGCGCAGAAGAGAATTTTGGCCGATTACTGCGCGAGGATTTTGCACACTATCGCGATGAACTGATTATCTCCACCAAGGCAGGCTATGACATGTGGCCAGGGCCATACGGTTCTGGCGGTTCGCGCAAATACCTGCTCGCCAGCCTCGATCAGAGCCTGAAACGCATGGGCCTCGACTATGTCGATATCTTCTACTCGCACCGCGTCGACGAAAATACGCCAATGGAAGAGACCGCCTCAGCCCTGGCCCACGCCGTACAGAGCGGCAAAGCGCTGTATGTCGGCATCTCATCCTATTCGCCAGAGCGTACGCAGAAAATGGCCGAGCTGATGCGGGAATGGAAAATTCCCCTGCTGATCCACCAACCGTCTTACAACCTGCTTAACCGCTGGGTAGACAGCAGCGGCCTGCTGGATACGCTGGAATCCAATGGCATGGGCTGCATCGCCTTTACGCCACTGGCTCAGGGACTGCTGACGGGGAAATACCTCAACGGCATTCCGGAAGGTTCACGCATGCAGCGTGAAGGGAAAAAAGTTCGTGGGCTGACGGAAAATATGCTGACGGAAGAAAATCTTAACAGCCTGCGGTTGCTCAATGAGATGGCGCAACAGCGTGGACAGTCGATGGCACAAATGGCCTTAAGCTGGCTGCTAAAAGACAACCGGGTGACTTCGGTATTAATTGGCGCCAGTCGACCGGAGCAACTGGAGGAAAACGTTCAGGCGTTGGCGAACCTGACGTTCAGCACCGAAGAACTGGCGCAGATCGATAAGCACGTCGCGGACGGTAAGCTGAACCTGTGGCAGGCCTCATCTGACAAATAGCCGTATGTAACATCGTGCCGGGTGACAGCGTTAGCCTCCCCGGCACGTAATACGGGCCAAACAGTCCCCTTCACACCTCTTCCGCTTTGATCTCCGGGCGTTGATACTCCGGCCACACCAGCGCGACAAGCGCGGGATAAGCCTCCAGACTGAACTCCCTGAAACACTGACGCAGGTTGAGCACGTCCAGGTCGGCATGCGGGACCTTCTCACCGCTCAAACAGCGCTTTTTAATATTGTCGTAATATTTATACACCGCAGAGTTGAGATCGCTACAACGCCGCTGCGCATCAAATAATCCAGGTGTCTCATTCAACTCCACCATTGTCATCCGCTTGATCGTGGAGTGGATAAAATCGATATATTCGTGATTAACGCGCCAATACCAGACCGGCGTAATCGAATTCATCAATACCGAGAAATGGTCCTCGCCTTCTTCTTTACTCAGCATTTCCGGCTGGTTTTCAGAGTGCCCATTTTCGGCATGTCGGTTTTTATTTGCACTGCGCATTAACAAAAGTACCCCGCAGGTCAGCAATAGCAGGGTAATAACAGAATAAAATATACTGTTCATATACTGGCTCCATTTTTTTTGATTTTAAAATTACGCCATGCTATTGTCAACGCGGCCTGGTTTATTTAAAACAACATATCATTGGCATCAAAGGATATTTCAACATGCTTCCCGAGCATCTTGTTCCCTCGCACTTTCACTTATCCAGCCCCGCTACCAATACCAATCCCGTAGATAATAGTGAAAATTTGACTCAGGGAAAGAGAACATTAAGCGATTACGAATCTGATATTTTGATTAGCTCAACGGCTACCGGTCAATCACGAAATATGCTATTTGAAGAGTGCGACCGTCATTTAAAAGAGCGTCTGTTTCGTGCAGCAAAAATTGAGTCATTCTCTCGCCTGCTCAATTCACTACAAGCAGAAGGCGATATTAACGCACAAGAATTAAGTAAAATTTTGACTCAAAAAACAGCCATCATAAATGAACAGGGCAACAAAATTTGGCTTAATTTAATTACGCGTGAAACCAGCGACCCTATTTTTTATTCTCTGGAAGAGAAATAAAATGAAAGATGTTGAGGATAACAATGTTTATTTGGCTTTAGATAACCATAAAAGCGATGAGTTTGTCTTAAAGCAAAATTTAGCCGTGTTGATTGCCAATAAAAACGCGACGCTGGAAAGCGTTGCTCAGGAGATAGTCTCTATTCCCGCTGCACTGGTGCGGATGAAATGGCAAAATCGGCGTGAAATTTACACGCTACAGGCTAAAGAAGAGATCTACGGTGCCGCGATCGAAGCCATTATGGAGCAGCAACCAGAACTGCGGGACAAAATCATGGCCCGACTGGAAAGCACCTACCAGCATATACTCGCACGGGAAACGGCCACCTTACGCCTGACACGAAAGCTGTCTGAAGGGAACTACGAACCCACCAGGATAACCACGGTCGCGTTAGACGAGAACAGATAAGAACAGGTATGCGAGGGAGTTGAATCAGGAGATGCACGCCGGGTAAGGCGGCAACCATTACCCGGCAATGAGGAGGATTACTTCGCTTTCACAGTCTCTTCGCCAACCAGACCAATCTTCAGGAAGCCCGCCTGATGCAGCGTATCCATAACCTTCATCATGGTCTCATAATCAACGGTTTTATCTGCCCTGAAGAAAATGGTGGTGTCTTTCTTCCCATCTGTCAGTGCATTTAACTCGCTAATCATGGTGTCATCCGTCACCTGATTGTTGCCAATAAACATACTTTTATCGGCTTTAACAGATAGGTATACCGGCTTTTCCGGACGCGGCTGCGGCGTGCTGGTGGAGGCAGGAAGATTCACTTTCACATCCACCGTTGCCAACGGTGCGGCCACCATAAAAATGATCAATAAAACCAACATAACGTCGATAAACGGCGTCACGTTGATTTCATGCATTTCACCGTTATCGTCCAGGTTTTCATTAAAGCTCATTGCCATGGAACATTATCCTACACGTAATTTCTGCGCTGCACGTACCGGATGCGCGGATGCGCTTGCGTTCAGGTCCAGATCGCGACTTTGCAGTAACAGCACCTGTGCCGCGACATCACCCAGCATCGCTTTATAGCTGCCAATCTGACGTGCGAAAATGTTGTAGATAACAACCGCTGGAATTGCTGCGACCAGACCAATTGCGGTCGCTAACAGCGCTTCTGCGATACCCGGCGCAACAACGGCCAGGTTGGTCGTTTGAGTTTGTGCAATCCCGATGAAGCTATTCATGATGCCCCATACGGTACCGAACAGACCGACGAATGGAGAGATAGCCCCGATGGTGGCCAGGTATCCGTTACCACGTCCCATATGACGACCTACCGCCGCCACACGACGCTCCAGACGGAAGCCGGTACGCTCTTTAATGCCTTCGTTATCGTCACTGCCTTCTGACAGTTCCAGCTCGTTTTGCGCTTCGTTAATCAACTGTGCGCCCAGGCTTTTGCCATCGAATCCTGCGGCAATCTCACTTGCCTGATCTAAAGAGCGGGCTTCCGCCAGCAGTTGCTGTTCACGCTTAAGGCGGCGTTTCTGAGTAAAGAACTCAAGGCTCTTACTAAAGAAGATAGCCCAGGTGACCACTGACGCCAAAATCAGCCCAATCATCACGCACTTAACCACGATATCGGCGTGCTGATACATACCCCAGACGGAAAGATCCGTCTGCATCAAATTATTACCCACTCTGTATCTCCAGGACGCAAATCACAAAATCTGAGCGTAATGATATCAAAAAGACGTCGAATTGATAGTCGTTCTCATTACTATTTACATATTGCCGCACCTTTGGTTTCTTTTCCTTGCGCTTACGCAGTAAAAAAGTCACCAGAAGCATTTTGAGATTATTTTCTACTGTATGACCGTTCTGCAGGATGCGTCATCTTTGATTCATGGTAGTTTAGACATCCAGACGTATAAAAACAGGTAAGACAACATGGCAGATAAGCAACTTGAAACCAAGCTCGTTCACGCAGGACGCAGTAAAAAATACACGCTGGGCTCGGTAAATAGCGTGATCCAGCGCGCTTCTTCGCTGGTGTTTGACACCGTGGAGGCCAAAAAGCAGGCCACACACAACCGTGCCAACGGTGCGCTTTTCTATGGACGTCGCGGAACCCTGACGCATTTCTCTCTGCAGGAAGCGATGTGCGAACTGGAAGGCGGCGCGGGTTGCGCCTTGTTCCCTTGCGGTGCGGCTGCCGTTGCCAACACCATCCTCGCTTTTGTCGAGCAAGGGGATCATGTGCTGATGACCAACACCGCCTATGAACCCAGTCAGGATTTCTGCACCAAAATTCTCGGCAAGCTTGGCGTGTCCACCGGCTGGTTCGATCCGCTGATTGGCGCCGATATTGTGAAGCACATGCAGCCGAACACCAAAGTCGTATTTCTGGAGTCGCCCGGCTCTGTCACCATGGAAGTGCATGATGTTCCGGCAATTGTTGCCGCCGTCAGAAGCGTAGCACCTGACGCAATCATCATGATTGATAACACCTGGGCTGCCGGAGTGCTGTTCAAAGCGCTGGATTTTGGCATCGATATTTCTATTCAGGCAGGCACCAAATATCTGATTGGCCATTCCGACGGCATGGTCGGAACGGCGGTATCTAATGCCCGCTGCTGGGATCAACTTCGCGAAAATGCGTATCTGATGGGGCAAATGCTGGACGCCGATACCGCCTATATGACCAGTCGTGGGCTGCGTACGCTGAGTGTACGCCTGCGTCAGCACCATGAAAGCAGCTTAAAGGTCGCCGAGTGGCTGGCCAGCCATCCGCAGGTCGCCCGCGTGAACCACCCGGCACTGCCCGGCAGTAAAGGGCATGAATTCTGGAAGCGTGATTTCACCGGCAGCAGCGGCCTGTTCTCCTTTGTATTGAATAAGAAACTCAATAATGAGGAGCTGGCCGCGTATCTGGATCACTTCAGCCTGTTCAGCATGGCCTACTCCTGGGGCGGTTTTGAGTCGCTGATTCTCGCCAACCAACCGGAACACATTGCGGCAATCCGTCCGCAAGGCGAGGTGGACTTCAGCGGAACGCTCATCCGTTTGCATATTGGTTTAGAGAATGTTGACGATCTGATTGCCGATTTGGCCGCAGGATTTGCCCGAATCGAGTAAAATTGCCACAGATGGACATATATGCAGACACTTCTGGTGGAAAAGTCTGCAATTGTTGCGTCCGGGATCAAGGCATCCCGGGCAATTCAGGAGTACAATCCACATATAAACGCTGTTCCACAGGAAAGTCCATGGTAGTCATTCAAGATATTGTCTCCGCGCTCTGGCAACACGATTTTGCCGCACTGGCGGATCCGCACGTTGTGAGCGTGGTGTACTTCGTCATGTTCGCCACACTGTTTTTAGAAAATGGCCTGCTGCCCGCCTCCTTTTTACCCGGAGACAGCCTGTTATTACTGGCAGGAGCGCTGATCGCTCAGGACGTGATGAGTTTTTTACCTACCATAGCTATTCTGACTGCCGCAGCCAGTCTGGGCTGCTGGCTGAGCTACATTCAGGGACGCTGGCTGGGCAACACGCGCACGGTGAAAGGCTGGCTGGCGCAATTACCTGAAAAATACCATCAACGCGCTACCTGCATGTTTGACCAACACGGGTTGATGGCGCTGCTTGCCGGGCGTTTCCTGGCGTTCGTCCGTACCTTGCTGCCAACGATGGCGGGCATTTCAGGGCTTCCTAACCGTCGGTTCCAGTTTTTTAACTGGCTGAGCGGACTGCTGTGGGTCACCGTCGTTACCAGTTTCGGCTATGCGCTGAGTATGATCCCGTTCGTCAAACGTCATGAAGATCAGGTGATGACCTTTTTAATGATCCTGCCAATTGCCCTGTTAACCGCAGGTCTGTTGGGAACGCTGTTCGTGGTGATTAAAAAAAAATACTGTAGCGCCTGAGTATTAGCCGTATGCCGGAGTCACTCCGGCATTTCATTGATGGCGCACAGCTAGCTTTAAAGCCGACAAGAAATCAACTCCCCTGCATCATACGAATTCTTGCCGCATCTTCCCCCGGCGTTACGCCAAAGAAACGTTTGAACTCCCGACTGAATTGCGATGCGCTCTCATAGCCGACGCGCATTGCAGCCGCACTGGCCTTCATTCCATCGTGGATCATCATCATCCGTGCTTTATGCAGGCGATAGCTCTTCAGATATTGCAGCGGCGAGGTACTGGTCACCGCTTTAAAATTATGATGAAACGCCGATACGCTCATGTTCGCCTCTGCCGCCAGCTGTTCTACATTGAGGTTTTCGGTGTATTTGGTTTCAATCCGCTTGAGTACCCGGCTTATCAAACTGAAATGCGTCTGGCGACTTACCAGCGCAAGTAACGCGCCACCACGCGGCCCGGTCAGCACATGGTAGAGGATTTCGCGAATGATCTGTTTACCCAGAATACGCGCATCCAGCGGTCGCTCCATCACATCCAGCAGGCGCTCAGCAGCACAGAGAATTTCGTCTGAGAGCATCGCAGAGTTAATCCCACTGGCAGCCATAGCGGGCTGGAACAGCTCGTCTTCCCCAATGTCCATCAACAGCTCCTGCAATTGCAGGATATCGACATTCAGGTAAATACCGGCCAGAGGAACCTCCGGCGTCGCATACGTTTCACATTCGAAGGGTAAAGGTACGGTTAGCAGCAGGTATTCGTTGGCGTCATAGCGAAATACGCGCTCATTAATGTAACCAATTTTATGTCCCGAAAAGAGAAATATGATGCCTGGCTGATACATGACTGGTGTACGCGCCGCCGGCTCCGTACCGTGTAGCAGGCGGACATCTGGCAGCAGTTCGCTAAGTTTATTTTCATTGTTTTTCAGATGCTTAATTTTATCTGTCAGCAGAAGGCAGATCTCATCACGGTTCATGGGGCACCATTTCATTATCGTTTTTCGACCCTGACATAATGCGCAGATTTATCCGTTTTCTCCAGCAGTCTGTAGAAATGGGCAAGACATCGGCAGAAATGAGCATTGAGAGCAGCGCGGCGGGCGACCACAATGTTCATCATCCGGCAGACACTCTCCTGCCCTCTTTTATTACCCACCAAAGGGAACGAGCAATGAACAACTTTAATCTCCATACCCCAACACGTATTTTGTTTGGTAAAGGCGCGATTGCTGAGCTGCGCGATCAAATTCCTCAGGACGCTCGCGTACTGGTTACTTACGGCGGCGGCAGCGTGAAAAAAACAGGTGTCCTGGCACAAGTTCAGGACGCGCTGAAAGGTCTGGACGTGCTGGAGTTTGGCGGTATCGAGCCAAACCCATCTTATGAAACGCTGATGAACGCGGTAAAAATCGTGCGTGATGAGAAAGTGACGTTTCTGCTGGCAGTAGGCGGCGGTTCCGTGCTGGACGGCACCAAATTCATCGCGGCTGCTGCACAGTACGCTGACGGCATCGATCCATGGCGCATTCTGGAAACCCACGGCAACGACGTAACAAGCGCCATCCCGATGGGCTCCGTATTAACCCTGCCCGCAACCGGCTCTGAATCTAACTCCGGCGCGGTAATTTCGCGTAAAACCACCGGCGATAAACTGGCCTTTATGACCCCGTTTGTGCAGCCAGTATTTGCCGTACTGGATCCGGTTTACACCTACACCCTGCCGCCACGTCAGGTTGCAAACGGCGTCGTGGATGCGTTCGTTCATACCGTTGAGCAGTATGTGACTTATCCGGTCGACGGGAAAATTCAGGATCGCTTTGCCGAAGGCATTCTGCTCACACTGGTAGAAGAAGGTCCGAAAGCCTTGCAGGAACCGGAAAACTACAACGTGCGTGCGAACGTCATGTGGGCGGCAACCCAGGCGCTGAACGGTCTGATTGGCGCAGGGGTACCGCAGGACTGGGCAACGCATATGCTGGGCCATGAACTGACTGCAATGCACGGTCTGGATCATGCTCAAACACTGGCCATCGTTCTGCCAGCGCTGTGGAATGAAAAACGTGATACCAAGCGTGCCAAACTGCTGCAATACGCAGAGCGTATCTGGAATATCACCGAAGGAAGCGATGACCAGCGCATCGACGCCGCCATTGCCGCAACCCGCGCTTTCTTCGAACAAATGGGCGTACCGACTCGCCTCTCTGACTACGGTCTGGACGGTAGCTCCATCCCGGCGCTGCTGGAAAAACTGCAAGCGCATGGCGGTACGAAACTGGGCGAACATCAGGACATTACGCTTGAGGTCAGCCGTCGGATTTACGAAGCTGCTCGCTAAGGTTTTTTAACCTCCGCCTTTCGTTTTTGGGTATTTATACCAGACTTAAGTCACACCTATGTCACCGGAGTATGTTCCGGTGACAGTAATTAAGGGGAGGAATTATGACCACTCCAACCATTATCAAACTACAGGATGGTAACGTCATGCCGCAACTGGGCCTGGGGGTCTGGAAGGCAAGCAACGAAGAAGTCATCACTGCCATTCATAAAGCGCTGGAAGTGGGGTATCGCTCAATTGATACCGCAGCAGCGTACAAAAACGAAGAAGGTGTCGGCAAAGCAATACGTGACGCAGGCGTGCCACGGGAAGAGTTATTCATTACCACCAAGCTGTGGAATGATGACCAGAAACGCCCCCGGGAAGCCTTGCTCGAAAGCATGGAGAAACTCCAGCTTGATTACCTCGATCTGTACCTGATGCACTGGCCAGTTCCGGCGATCGACCACTACGTTGAAGCGTGGGAAAACATGATCAACCTGCAAAAAGAAGGGCTGATTAAGAGCATCGGCGTGTGCAACTTTCAGATCAACCATCTCCAGCGGCTGATGGATGAAACCGGCGTACCTCCGGTGATTAATCAGATAGAACTTCACCCGCTCATGCAGCAGCGCCAGCTGCACGCCTGGAACGCCACACATAAAATCCAGACCGAATCCTGGAGCCCGCTGGCGCAGGGCGGCAAAGACGTCTTCGATCAAAAGATAATCCGTGACCTCGCAGAGAAATATGGCAAATCACCGGCGCAGATTGTCATCCGCTGGCATCTGGATAGCGGCCTGGTGGTGATTCCGAAATCGGTCACCCCTGCGCGTATCGCAGAAAACTTTAACGTCTGGGACTTCCGCCTGGATAAAGATGAATTAGGCGAAATCGCGAAACTCGATCAGGGCAAGCGTCTGGGGCCAGACCCGGACCAGTTCGGCGGTTAACCCCTTCCCTCCAGCCCGACACTCTCGTCGGGCCTTTACTGATTTGAAATATCAGGAAACAATTCACGCACATATATTGTTGTATTTCTTGCAGTCACTGGAGCAGCATTGCGCAACATAACCTGTTAATTATCATATAAATATATTTATTTGATGAATATATTCACCATATCCATAGGTGCGTAACCGTGACTGAGAAAAAAGGTAGCGGAGTCAAATGGCTCCCATTAATTCTTATAACATTCATTTCTGCCGGGCTGTGGCAACTTCCCCCTCCATCCGGGTTAAGTGCGCCAGCCTGGCATTCAGCAATTATCTTCGTTGCGACGATTGCTTCTATCGTGGCAAAAGTTTTACCCATCGGCGCGGTCGGCATTATTGGGATTACGGTTTTTGCACTCGCCTATGCGGCCGGGGATAAAACCGCCAGCGGCGCTATCACCACGGCGCTAAGCGAGCTGAACAGTTCGCTTATCTGGCTTATCGTCGTGGCTTTTATGATTGCCCGTGGGTTTATCAAAACTGGCCTCGGACGACGCATTGCGCTGCAGATGATCCGTCTGCTTGGCAAGCGCACACTCGGACTCGCCTACGGTCTGGCCTTTGCCGATCTGATCCTCTCCCCGGCAATGCCGAGTAATACGGCACGCTGCGGCGGTGTCATCTATCCGATTGCCGACTCTCTGGCACGCAGTTTCCATTCGAACCCGGAAGATGAGTCCCGCAGTAAAATCGGTACCTTTCTTATCACCTGCATTGGCAACGTCAACGACGTCACCGCCGCGCTCTTTATGACCGGCTATACCGGCAACTTGTTGGCGGTGAAGTTGGCGGCCAATGCGGGCGTCACGCTGACCTGGGGCAGTTGGTTTATGGCGGCGCTGCTGCCATGCCTTGTGTCCTTACTGCTGGTTCCACTGCTGGTCTACTGGATCGTGCGCCCGGAAATAAAGCACACGCCGGATGCCCCGAACCTGGCGCGCAAAGAGCTGGCGGAAATGGGCAGTATGTCTCGCGGCGAATGGCTGATGCTGGTTACCGTCGGCGTACTGCTGGTGCTGTGGATTTTTGGCGATACGTTAGGCGTCGACGCCACTACAGCCTCGTTCGTGGGACTGTCCATTTTATTGCTAAGCGGCGTTCTGAGCTGGGAAGATGTGAAAAGCGAGAAAGGCGCATGGGACACGCTGATTTGGTTTGCCGCACTGCTGATGATGGCGAACCAGCTGAAAAAACTAGGTTTCACTACCTGGTTTGGCAATCTGATCGGCGATAGCCTGAGCAGTACTATGCACGGTACCAGTTGGGTGATCGTCCTGTTGCTGCTGAATGCCGCCTACTTCTATACCCACTACTTTTTTGCCAGCGGTAATGCACAGATTGCCGCGCTGTACGCCGTTTTCCTCGGCGTCGGACTGCATCTGAATATCCCCGCAGCCCCCACGGCGTTAATGCTGGCCTTCACCAGCAGTTTGTACTGCTCGCTCACCCAGTACACCCACGCTCGCGGTCCAATCCTGTTTGGTGCCGGGTACGTTCCAACGGGCGTCTGGTGGCGCACAGGATTTATCATTAGCTTGTTTAACCAGGCGGTGTTTATCACCGTAGGTCTGATGTGGTGGAAGGTGTTGGGTCTGTACTAAACTAACTGCGCCCTGACGAATCACCTTACCTGCGGAGAAAAGGAATGACCTGTATTTTCTGTCAAATTGTTGAAGGTAAAGCACCCTGCCATAAGGTCTGGGAAGACGAGCACCATCTGGCTTTTCTATCGATTTTCCCGAACACCGACGGTTTTACCGTGGTGATCCCGAAAAAGCATTACCCCAGCTATGCCTTCGATATGCCGCCGCAGGCGTTGGCTGACCTGATGATGGCAACCCAAAAAGTGGCTAAGAAACTGGATAAGGCTTTCCCGGATGTCAGTCGTACGGGGATGTTCTTCGAAGGTTTCGGCGTAGACCATGTGCACAGCAAATTAAGCCCCATGCACGGCACTGGCGATCTAACTCACTGGAAACCGATTGAGTCGCGGCAGACCAAATTTTTCGAGCAATATGAAGGGTATCTGTCATCACACGATCATGAACGGGCGGATGATGCAAAACTGGCCGCATTAGCGGCCAGAATTCGTGAGGCATAAATACTGAGCACTTCTGCCGGATGGCGGTGCAAGCACCTTATCCGGCCTACAAAACTGTGCTGCTCGTAGGCCTGATAAGCATTTCACCACCGGGCAAAGCAAATTAACGTCCCGCTACTTTCCCGCGTTTTTTGTTTGCGGCAGGGGTCTGGCGCTGGTGCGCCACCGGGGTGTGCTTGGTCAACGCCGGACGGGTATGACGGTTCTGGCGACGTGCTTCGCGCATCTCTTCCAGCGTAGGCGCCGGAACCAGACATTCACGACGACCGCCGATCAGATGCTTTTTACCCATGTCTTCCAGCGCCTGGCGGATTAACGGCCAGTTAGCTGGATCGTGGTAACGCAGCAGGGCTTTATGCAAACGGCGCTGCTTATCACCTTTCGGCACCACCACGTCTTCACTCTTATAACCAATTTTACCCAGCGGGTTTTTCCCGGTGTAATACATGGTTGTGGAGTTCGCCAGCGGCGATGGATAAAAGTTCTGTACCTGATCCAGACGGAAACGACGTTGTTTCAGCCACAGCGCCAGATTCACCATATCCTCGTCACGCGTACCCGGGTGCGCGGAGATGAAGTACGGGATCAGGTACTGTTCTTTACCCGCCTGTTTAGAGTAGGTATCGAACAACTCCTTAAAGCGATCGTAGCTGCCCATCCCCGGCTTCATCATCTTCGACAGCGGGCCTTCTTCAGTATGCTCTGGCGCAATCTTCAGATAGCCGCCAACGTGGTGGGTCGCCAGCTCTTTGATATAGCGCGGATCTTCAACCGCGATGTCATAGCGCACACCGGAAGCAATGAGGATCTTTTTAATGCCTTTCAAATCACGCGCCCGGCGATAAAGGTTAATCGTCGGTTCGTGGTTGGTGTCCATATGCGGACAGATATCCGGGTAGACGCATGACAGACGACGGCAGGTCTGCTCCGCACGCGGTGACTTACAGCGCAGCATATACATGTTCGCCGTTGGGCCGCCGAGGTCGGAAATCACGCCGGTAAAGCCCGGAACGGTGTCGCGAATGGCTTCGATTTCATTGATGATCGAGTCTTCAGAGCGGCTCTGGATGATGCGGCCTTCGTGCTCGGTGATCGAACAGAACGAACAGCCGCCAAAGCAGCCACGCATAATGTTGATCGAGAAACGGATCATCTCATAGGCCGGAATGCGGCTGTCGCCATACGCCGGGTGCGGCACGCGCTTGTACGGCAGCGCAAAGACGCTATCCATCTCTTCGGTAGACAGCGGAATAGCTGGCGGGTTGATCCAGATGTAGCGATCGCCGTGCTTTTGCATCAGCGCACGCGCGCATCCAGGGTTGGTTTCGTGGTGCAGGATACGCGACGCATGCGCATACAGCACTTTATCGCCCTTCACTTTTTCAAAGGACGGCAGCAGCACGTAGGTTTTTTCCCACGGTTTCGGACGCGGCGGCTGTACGGTTACCGCTTTCGCTTCCTGCTTTTTCGGGGCGACCGGTTTGTTGTCGGCACACGGCAGATCTTCGCCGTACGGATGCGGGATCGGATCAATCTTGCCCGGCGTGTCGAGACGCGTGGAATCCACCCCACTCCAGCCCGGCAGCGCTTCTTTAACCATAATCGCGGTGTTACGCACGTCGCGGATCTGATCGATGGTTTCGCCCATCGCCAGACGATGCGCCACTTCTACCAGCGGACGTTCGCCGTTGCCGAACATCAGCATGTCGGCTTTGGAATCCACCAGAACAGAGCGACGAACGGTATCAGACCAGTAGTCATAGTGCGCGGTACGGCGCAGGCTGGCCTCAATGCCGCCGAGAATAACTGGCACATCTTTCCATGCTTCTTTACAACGCTGGGTATAGACCAGCGTGGCGCGGTCCGGGCGTTTACCTGCTACGTTGTCTGGTGTGTAGGCATCGTCATGGCGCAGTCGGCGATCGGCGGTATAACGGTTGATCATCGAGTCCATGTTGCCTGCGGTCACACCAAAGAACAGGTTCGGTTTACCCAAACGCATAAAATCGTCTTTGTTGTTCCACTCCGGCTGGGCGATAATCCCTACACGAAAGCCCTGCGCTTCCAGCATACGGCCGCATATTGCCATGCCAAAGCTGGGATGATCGACGTATGCATCGCCGGTAACCAGAATGATGTCGCAGCTATCCCAGCCTAGTTGGTCCATTTCGTCGCGTGACATCGGCAAAAACGGTGCCGGGCCAAAACAGGCAGCCCAGTACTGCGGCCAGGAGAAAAGGTCTCTGTCCGGCTGGATCAGGGATATTGCGCTCATAATGCTTCCAAAAATGGTAAAAAAATAATCAAAGGCCGGGGATTATACGCTGTATGTCGACAAGAAATGAAGTGGAGTCTGAACCAGGGCAGTAGAAAGTTATATAAATTGTTAAATTTTACGACGCTCATTTTTATCAATCATAATTAACACCATGCCGGCCAGCTGAGATAACTCTTTTTCGGCGGGGGATTTTTCATTGCGACTCAACGATTCACTGCATATTTCCCAGCTACGGGTTGTTGTTCACCTGTGTGGGTTTCTGGTTCTTCTCTACAGCTTTTCTATGCTGCCACCGATGACCATCGCTTTGTTAAACAAAGAGCGGAGCTTGTTCGCTTTTTTCAGCACATTTATGACTTTCTTCACCCTCGGCGGCGGGGCGTGGCTGGCAACCAAACATGCGGGTATTCAACTGCGAACACGGGATGGTTTCGTTATTATCGTCCTGTTCTGGCTGTTGTTTTCGTTTATCAGCGCGATGCCGATGTGGATGGACGATGGCTTAAACCTCTCCTTTGCGGATGCCCTGTTTGAAGGGGTTTCCGGGATTACCACCACGGGCGCAACGGTAATTGGCGACGTCAGCGCCATGCCGAAGTCGTATCTCTACTATCGGGCTCAGCTCAATTTTATTGGTGGCCTGGGTGTTATTGTCCTCGCCGTGGCGGTATTACCGCTTTTGGGTATCGGCGGCATGAAGCTGTATCAGTCTGAAATGCCGGGTCCCTTCAAAGAAGAACGGCTCACTCCAAGGCTTGCCGATACTGCACGTACGCTGTGGCTGACCTATGTCATTCTGGGTCTAATCTGTACTCTGGCCTACTGGGCTGCCGGGATGTCGTTCTTCGATGCCTTATGCCACGGGCTGTCGACGGTTTCTCTCGGCGGATTTTCCACTCGCAGTGAAAGCATCGGCTTCTATAACAGCCATGCGATCGAGCTGGTCGCTGGGGTATTTTCCCTGTTGTCTGCGTTTAACTTCACCCTCTGGTACGTGGCTATCGCGAAACGTACCTTCAAACCCTTTCGTCGTAATGCCGAACTGCGTTTCTTTTTGCTTATTGCGTTGGTTGTCACTCTGATCGCCACCTGGCAAGTTTGGCGGGCAGGCATGTATGGATTAACGGACAGCCTGGTGCATGCTTTTTTTCTGGCAAGTTCGATGCTGACAGATAATGGCCTGTCGACGGCGGATTATGCGCAGTGGCCTTCGCACACGATCTTCATGCTGCTCAGCGCCAGTTTCTTCGGCGGTTGTGTGGGATCGACCTGCGGGGGGATTAAGGTGCTGCGTTTTTTGATTATGTTCAAGCAGTGCCGTCAGGAGTTACACCAGCTCGCGCATCCCCGTGCCCTGCTGAACATTAAAGTGGGCAATAGCGTGGTAAGCGACCGGGTGGTGCGTTCGGTATGGAGCTTTTTCTTTCTCTACGTTTTGTTCACCAGCTTTTTTATCTGGGCGCTCAATCTGATGGGCTACGATCTCTTCTCCTCTTTTGCCACCGTCGCCGCCTGCATCAACAATATGGGGCTAGGATTTGGCGTCACCGCCACGACATTTGGCACCTTAAATGAGGAAGCAAAGCTACTGATGTGCGCGGCCATGATCATGGGGCGTCTGGAGATTTACCCCATTCTGATCCTGTTCTCGCGCATGTTCTGGCGGGCATAACGGAAATCCCGGCGCATTACGGCGCCGGGTTCACCAACATCTGTCCGATTGAGCCACGATCTGCCATTTCCAGCGTCTGGCTATTAAAGTAGAACGGGAAATGGGCCCAGGAAGGCTGTCCGTAATAAACCAGTAATTCAACCTGGCCGTCAACCCAGACGGTATCTTTCCAGCCTCTGTCTTCCGGGAACGGCATCGCGCCATTCACATTACGGATTAGGAACGAGACGCCTTCAATATGGAAGGACTGGGGCATATCCGCCCGCACCGTCCAGCGCTCCCAGGAGCCCTGCTGCGCGGTAATATCCATACGATTGACGTCCCACAGCTGACCGTTGATGCCAGGGTCATCGTCCAGGCTGATATCACGGCTGCGAATCGGCGAACCGCTGAGGATTTCCGTTGGCAGCAGGCGCATTGGCAGGCTGTCAGTCACCAGCGGCAGAAGCCCCGTTGGACGCAGAGTCAGCACCAGCGTGGAGATGAGAATACTGGAAGGCTCAAAGAACCCGCGGATTCTGTCGACAATACTGGCTGCCTCGCCACAGGTGATAGAGACCTCATTACCGTTCGTCATATCCACCAGGATCTCACGACGCTCGCCAGGCGCCAGCGAGAGCTGCTTCACCGAAACGGGTGCAGGTAAAAAACCCTGATCGCTGGAAATCACATGCAGTGCACGGCCATCGCTCATTTGCAGCTGGTAACGACGCGAGTTTGAAGCGTTCAGTAAACGCAAGCGCACCCAGCCGCGGGAGACTTCGACATACGGGCTTTGCGCCCCATTGACCAGCAGCGTATCACCGACAAAGCCACCGCTGCCGGGCTCGCTGTATTCCGGCGTGCCAAAGTTGTCCAGCCGCTTGTCCTGGATAATGACCGGAAAATCATCCACGCCATAGTGGTTGGGAATAGACAGTGATTTACTCACTTCATCTTCAACCAGCCACATCCCGGCAAGGCCGTTATAGACCTGCTGAGCAGTACGATTTGGCGTATTGGCGTGATACCACAACGTGGCGGCATTCTGGCGAATCGGTAGCACCGGCGCCCAGTCAGCATTCGGGGACATCATGCGCGCCGGGCCGCCCATCAGTGGGCCTGGTACCTGTAACCCGGCGACGGTCATCGAGACATTCTCAGTCAGACGGTTGCTGTAGATAAGCTTGACGTCATCCCCTTTCCAGACGCGAATTGTCGGTCCCAGGTAGCGGCCGTTAATTCCCCAGACAGGTGCGCGCGTGCCTTGTGTAAAGGACCAGTGCGCACGTTGCAGCGTCATAAATAGCGGCTGCCCCCGGCGGGATTCCAGCAGCGGAGGCACAGGTAACGGTTGTTGCTGACCGGCAGCATTAGCCTTCAGCGGAACAGCACCTGCACACAGTGCGATCCCCGATGCCTGAATGAACTGACGCCGACTGAATGACATATAAACTCCATAAAAAACTGGCTATTAACACGCAGGAAGTCATTTCCTGTAAAAAACCCGAATTGCGCGGATTAAACCTTACCGGCGGCTTCCCGCTCAGCAACTTCTTTATCGAGCTCTGCGATTTTTTGTTCCATCAGCGTGCGGCAATGTGCTGCCAGTTCACGAACCTGATCTTTGCCAAAGTGGCTAATATCCACCGGCGGCAACATCTCGACAATCGCCAGACCATTATTGAGTCTGTTTAATTTTATCTTGTTCGAGGTTGTGGAAACGCACACCGGAATGACCGGGACACCAGCAGCAATCGCTGCATGGAACGCGCCGGTTTTAAACGGAAGCAGACCGCGACCGCGGCTACGCGTTCCTTCCGGGAACATCCAGATAGAAATGCGGCGTTTTTTGAAATGATTCACCACGGCAGCAATGGTGCTGTGTGCTTTTGCGCGGTTATTTCTGTCAATCAGCAGGTTACCGGTTAACCAGTACAGCTGCCCGAAGAAAGGGATCCACAGCAGGCTTTTTTTACCTACCGTCACCGTCGGCGGTTGAACGATATTCGCAGCAGTAACCATGTCATAGTTGTTCTGATGGTTACAAATATAGATAGCATTACCATAGTTCTGCGCGTCTGCCGGCATGCGGCACTCGACCTTCAGACCATAAAGGGGAGCCAGGCGGCCAAACATATGACCGAACGTTGCAACGTGTTTTGGATTTCGCGGGCTGAACAGACAGTATATGCAACCGAAAATACAGACCAGAACGCAGTAAATAACAGTAATAATTAAACGAAAAATATATAGCATAACAACCTCTAAGGCCTAAGAGCCTGGCATTTTACGTCACCTGATTCATCACGCGGTATCAGGTTAGGGCTTTGTTAAGGGCGGCTCTCTGGAAAAGCGTATTGTTAATCGCAACGCACGAATAAACAACGGTTTCACGGGAATTTTTAACGTTGGCTCTCCCTGGGCTTTAACAGGGAGAGCCGGACGGTAGCGTTATTCTTCGCTGTCGCCGTGACTGGCGCGTCGAGGCGAGTCAATCTCAATGCTGTCGATACGCTGCAGACCACGCATTAGCGTGCCGCGACGGCCACGCTCGCCGGTCACTTTCTGCAACTCTTCGGGACGCAGTTTGATTTTGCGCTTACCGACGTGGATAGTCAGCGTGCTCTGCGGCGGCAGCACGTAAAGTTGCGCCAGACCATCCTCGCCTTTCGCCGCTTCCGCTGAAGGGATATTAATGATCTTGTTCCCTTTGCCTTTCGACAACTGCGGTAAATCGCTCACCGGGAACATCAACATGCGACCAGCCTGAGTAATCGCCAGCAGCATATCGGTTTCATCTTCAATCACCACCGGCTGCATGACGCGCGCATTCTCTGGCAGCGTAATCAATGCCTTACCTGCACGGTTACGTGCAACCAGGTCATTGAAGGTGCAGACAAAACCGTAGCCCGCATCCGATGCCATCAGCAGTTTCTGATCATCGCCTTCCATCAGCATGTGCTCAACCGTCGCGCCCGGCGGCAGAGTGAGCTTCCCGGTCAGCGGTTCACCCTGACCGCGCGCCGACGGCAGCGTAATCGGATCGATGGCATAGCTGCGGCCGGTCGAGTCCACGAACACCACCGGCTGATTGCTCTTACCCTTCACTGCCGACTTAAAGCTGTCGCCCGCTTTATAGCTTAATCCCGGCGCATCGATGTCGTGGCCTTTCGCGCTACGCACCCAGCCGCTCTGGGACAACACAATAGTCACCGGCTCAGACGGCAGCATGTCGTGCTCGCTCATCGCCTTCGCTTCTTCGCGCTCCTGCAGCGGAGAACGACGATCGTCGCCATAGGCCTCAGCGTCAGCCTGCAGCTCTTTCTTCAGCAGGTTATTCATTTTACGTTCAGATGCCAGAATGGCCTGCAACTGATCGCGCTCTTTCGCCAGTTCATCCTGCTCGCCGCGGATTTTCATCTCTTCGAGTTTGGCAAGATGGCGCAATTTCAGCTCAAGGATGGCTTCAGCCTGGGTTTCAGAAATACCAAACCGCGACATCAGCTCTGGCTTAGGTTCATCTTCATGACGAATAATTTCGATTACTTCGTCAATATTGAGGAACGCCACCAGCAAGCCTTCAAGGATGTGCAGGCGCTTGAGCACTTTTTCCAGACGATAATTCAGGCGGCGGCGCACGGTATCGCGGCGGAACGCCAGCCATTCGGTGAGGATCTCCAGCAGGTTTTTCACCGCCGGACGACCATCAAGACCGATCATGTTCAGGTTGATGCGGTAACTTTTTTCCAGATCGGTGGTGGCAAACAGGTGGTTCATCACCTGCTCCATATCCACGCGATTGGAGCGCGGGACAATCACCAGACGAGTCGGGTTTTCGTGATCCGATTCGTCGCGCAGGTCGTCTACCATCGGCAGCTTTTTATTGCGCATTTGAGCAGCGATCTGCTCCAGCACTTTTGCCCCGGAAACCTGATGTGGCAGCGCGGAAATCACCACCGCGCCGTCTTCTTTCGTCCATACCGCACGCATACGTACGGAGCCGCGTCCGTTTTCGTAAATCTTACGAATCTCCGCGCGCGAGGTAATGATCTCCGCTTCGGTCGGGTAATCCGGCCCCTGCACGATATCCAGCAACTGATCCAGCGTCGTTTTCGGCTGCTCAATCAGAGTAATCGCTGCTTTTGCCACTTCACGCAGGTTGTGCGGCGGAATGTCCGTTGCCATACCAACGGCAATACCGGTCGTACCGTTGAGCAGAATATTTGGCAGACGCGCAGGCAGCATCTTCGGCTCCTGCATGGTGCCGTCGAAGTTAGGCACCCAGTCCGACGTGCCCTGACCAAGCTCACCCAGCAGGACTTCCGCATATTTAGACAGGCGGGATTCGGTATAACGCATCGCCGCGAAGGATTTCGGATCGTCCGGCGCCCCCCAGTTCCCCTGCCCGTCAACCAGCGGATAACGGTAAGAGAACGGCTGCGCCATCAGCACCATCGCTTCATAGCAGGCGCTGTCGCCGTGCGGATGGTATTTACCCAGCACGTCACCGACGGTACGGGCGGATTTTTTAAATTTGGCGCTGGCATTCAGCCCCAGTTCGGACATCGCGTACACGATGCGACGCTGAACGGGTTTCAAACCATCGCCAATAAACGGCAACGCCCTATCCATGATGACGTACATGGAATAGTTCAGATAGGCGTTTTCCGTGAATTCATGCAGCGCCAGGCGCTCTGCCATATCGCTCATTAATCGTGGTTCCTCAACTTTGTACCCCTCTATTGAAGGGCAATATTGCCGCAGATACTACCCTATCTGGCGTGTTGAGTCACAAAGAAAAGGGCCGCGAATGCGGCCCTGATGGGGATTACTTAGCAACTTTGGTAATCTGTTTCACGTCGATTTCAACGGAGTTCCAGTCTTTATCCACTTCACCCTGGATTTCAACCACATCCTGCGGTGTGACGGTTACGCCGTTCCAGCGCTTGTGGTCGATATCCACATTCACTGTGCCGGTCGCATCTTTAAACACATACAGGTCGTCGGAAATACGCTCAACGATGTTCCCGCGCAGGGTAACCCAGGTGTCATCACGCAGTGATTTGGCGCTTTCTACTGTCGTGCTGCTACCGTTAGGGCCGACAAATCCGCCGTTTTGGCTCTGCGTAGTGGTTGTCGTTGGCCCAGAGAAGCCGCCCTGCTGAGCTGCCAGAACAGGTGCGGAACACAGTGCCATTACGGCAACCATTGCAGCTAATTTTTTCATCGTCATGTCTCCCTTTCATGTTGGTTTACGACTATTAAATAAGTTAATCCTTAACAAGTTCTTAAGGCAAAAAAAGATACTTTTTTTACTGTACAGAGACTGTAGCCACAGGTTTACTGACTGCAAATGAGTTATCGCAGGGAAGAACATATGCGTATTTTACTGATCGAAGATGACACGTTGATTGGCGATGGCCTGAAAACAGGTCTGAGTAAAATGGGTTTCAGCATTGACTGGTTTACCGAAGGCCGCCAGGGGAAAGAAGCACTCTACAGCGCACCTTATGATGCGGTAATCCTCGACCTGACACTGCCAGGCATAGACGGACGGGACATTTTGCGCGAATGGCGAGCTAACGGGAAGCAGGAGCCGGTACTGATTCTGACCGCTCGCGACGCGCTGGCGGAACGCGTTGAAGGCCTGCGCCTGGGCGCAGATGACTATCTGTGTAAACCCTTTGCGCTAATCGAAGTTGCTGCCAGACTGGAGGCGCTGGTGCGTCGTGCCAGCGGCCAGGCCAGCAACACATTGCGCCATGGCCAGGTAACGCTCGATCCTGGCGCATTGGTCGCCACGGCGGCGGGTGAACCTTTGTCACTCAAACCTAAAGAGTTCGCGCTGCTGGAACTGCTGATGCGCAACAAAGGTCGCGTCCTGCCCCGCAAACTGATTGAAGAAAAACTGTATACCTGGGACGAAAATGTCTCCAGCAATGCGGTTGAGGTCCACGTTCATCACTTACGCCGTAAGCTCGGCAGCGACTTTATCCGTACCGTGCATGGCATTGGCTACACCCTGGGTGACGCATGAAACTCACACAACGCCTCAGCCTGCGCGTCAGGCTAACGCTTATTTTTCTGATTCTGGCATCAGCCACCTGGGCCGTATCCAGTTTTGTGGCCTGGAGGCAGACTACCGATAATGTCGATGAGCTGTTTGATACCCAACTGATGCTGTTCGCCAAGCGGCTTAGCACGCTGGATATCAGCGATGTCACCACCTCAAGCAATATGGCCCGCACGCCAAAGAAACTGAAGCATGGCCATATTGATGACGACGCACTGGCGTTTGCCATCTACTCCACCGACGGCAAAATGGTGCTACACGATGGCGATAATGGCCAGGATATTCCCTACACCTACAGCCGGGAAGGGTTTAGCGACGGCCAACTCAGGGGCGACAGCGATTCCTGGCGCTTCCTGTGGCTGAATTCCGCTGATGGAAAATATCGCATTGTGGTGGGCCAGGAGTGGGAATATCGGGAGGATATGGCGCTGTCGATCCTTACTGCACAATTAACCCCGTGGCTGGTTGCGCTGCCGCTGATGTTGCTGATCCTGGTGGTCATGCTGAGTCGCGAACTCAAGCCGCTAAAAAAACTGGCGCAAGCTCTGCGCTGGCGCGCCCCGGAATCAGAAGAGCCGCTCGACCCGAAAGGTGTGCCAAGCGAAGTGCGCCCGCTGGTTGAATCGCTAAATCAGCTGTTTACCCGCATCCACTCAATGATGGTGCGTGAACGCCGCTTCACTTCTGATGCCGCCCATGAGCTGCGCAGTCCGTTGACCGCGCTGAAGGTGCAAACCGAAGTGGTGCAACTGTCAGACGACGACCCGCAAACGCGGGAAAAAGCGCTGGCGCAGCTACATGCGGGAATTGAACGCGCCACCCGACTGGTCGATCAGCTCCTGACGCTTTCGCGCCTCGACTCCCTCGATAATCTTCAGGATGTGGCGGAAATTTCATTGGAGGAGCTACTGCAATCCGCGGTGATGGATATCTACCACCCGGCCCAGCAGGCGCACATTGACGTACGTTTGCAGATTAACGCACACAATATTATGCGCACAGGACAGCCGCTGTTGCTGAGCCTGATGGTACGAAATCTGCTGGATAATGCCATTCGCTACAGTCCGCAGGGGAGCATTGTGGAAGTGACGCTCAACGCCCGCAATTTCAGCGTCAAAGATAATGGTCCTGGCGTTGCGCCGGAGGTACTTACACACATCGGTGAACGTTTTTATCGTCCACCGGGACAAAGCGTGACCGGCAGCGGTCTCGGCCTGTCAATTGTCCGCCGTATCGCAACACTGCATGGAATGTCAGCCTCGTTTGGCAACGCACCGGAAGGCGGGTTTGAAGCTAAGATCAGTTGGTAGACCAGACTTAGTGGCAATTTAAATAACGCCCCCAAAAAAGCCACCAGCCGAAGAAAAGGCAGGTGGCTATCGCGAGACAAGATAACCAGAAATCAAACATTCTTCGGACATAGAGTTTTCTGATGAGGATAATGATAAGCGGTGTAAGCAAAAAAAAGGCTGCAACGGCAGCCTGCAAACTGCGGTTATCGTTTGACACGACAGGTATACTACAAATTGAGTCATCCAGTTCAAACATCCAACTGTATTTATTGAAGGCAAAAAATGTGTCGGTTAACCAATATGCAAGGACTATGTATATAAACACTTCAAGTATGGATATTATTTTTTCTTTTAACATATATAATTACTCTCTAAGTAATGTTCTGATATGTTCTCTTATTTCCAGCAATCTCATACCATAGGATATATAGTTATAGTCTTCTGTACCTCGTTTGGGTAGATTTCTTATTAATCGGATGAAATCGTCTAAACGCCTTTGAACTCCCCGATTATACCTCACACCTGCCATTATGTATTGCTCATCGGTCATATAAAGTGTTGCTACATCAGGATAATCATAGAGAATAAGATCTCTCAAATAATTTGCTGTAACACGCAAGTTAAAATCATCCTCCATGAGACAAGTTGCTAACTCCAACTGATCCCTGGTAGTCAGTTCCGAAGGATCAAGACCAAATGTAACAGCCGCAACGCGTATCTGTGCTGCTACCGAACCAAATGATGTTTTATCTATAGGCTTATTCGCCAACCCGATCATTCTTTTAGCTTCAAAAACTTGAAATTTAAAATTTTCAGGCATTCCGCCTGATTCAATCCATGCTACTGCACCAAGCAGGTCAGAGCGTATCCCCGCAGCATTAGCATGATTAATGATTTTATCTCTGTTGTATTGTACATATGCATCTTTATAGGCATTCAAATAAAAAACTCCTGAACGACCACGCGCATCATTTCTACCCAACTTCCAAAATAAAACATCAATTTCATCCCATTTCCGAAATTTTGTCTGTGGGATAGTACAGAAACGGTTTTTCAACACAAAATCAGTTTTCATTGTCAAAAAATCCTTTCATCCCATAAGCTATATGATTCAGTACCGGCAATAAGATGTTTCCATGTAATATTTTTATAACTCAGCATAACAATTTCCTCTGGTTGATTACCAACATGAGTTAGCCCATGAGGATAGCAGGATGAGATGTTAGACAAATAAACTTCCTGTAACTCAATAGAGTAAAATCTTTCAATACCACCACCGGAGGCGGTTCTATAAAAGTCAAATACAACCGATAATTTTTCATTTTCAGATATCGCAGCACTTAACAAGGGTGATGACTTATCTATCGGTTTATAAAATTTCACAGGATGATGTAAAACATTATGCTCTCGACTAATAGAATGATCGAATTGAAGGACAAAAATTTCATCAGTGTGATTTATTTGGTATTTATTACCAATAGAAGCAGATGTTCCACAACCAGCAGAAATCATGCCCTGCTTTTCACCGGTAACAGTCGCATATATAATATTGGCCATTGTTATCCCCCAGTATGTTGATGTTTTTGGAAAACTAGCCACAGCATTTTATTCCTTCACTAGGATAAAAAATCTCTCCCCCTATCAGTTACACACATTTCAGAATTCATTTAGCCTTATACTCAGCTAATCACTCTTGGCTCGCAAAAAATTATTGCTATAAACGCAAAAGACTTTGCACATTTTGCTAATTTCACCGCACCGCTGGTGGGGGTAAAATCGTCCTCAAACGTATTTCCTTGAGGACACAAAATGAGCAACATTCTGATTATCAACGGGGCGAAAAAATTCGGCCATTCTAATGGCCAACTGAATGACACCCTGACCGAGGTCGCGGACGGTATCCTGCGCGACCTCGGGCATGATGTTAAAGTCGTACGCGCGGACAGCGATTATGACGTAAAAACAGAAGTGCAGAATTTCGTCTGGGCCGATGCGGTTATCTGGCAGATGCCAGGCTGGTGGATGGGCGCACCGTGGACCGTGAAAAAATACATCGATGACGTGTTTACCGAAGGTCACGGCACGCTGTACGCCAGCGATGGCCGCACACGTTCAGATGCCTCTAAAAAATATGGCTCCGGCGGGCTGATTCAGGGCAAAAAATACATGCTGTCCCTGACCTGGAACGCACCGATGGAAGCCTTCACTGAAAAAGACCAGTTCTTCCATGGCGTTGGTGTTGATGGCGTCTATCTCCCGTTCCATAAAGCAAACCAGTTCCTGGGAATGGAAGCGCTGCCGACCTTTATCACCAATGATGTGATTAAAATGCCGGACGTCCCGCGCTATATCGCAGAATATCGCAAGCATCTGACCGAAATTTTTGGTTAACTGGTAACCTGGAATTAGAAGGAGTTAACCATGCTTACCGTTATTGCAGAAATCCGTACACGTCCAGGTCAACATCACCGCCAGGCGGTACTGGATCAGTTTGCTAAAATCGTTCCGACCGTACTGAAAGAAGAAGGCTGCCACGGCTATGCGCCGATGGTGGATCATGCCGCAGGTGTGAGTTTTCAGACCACAGCGCCAGATTCAATCGTGATGGTTGAGCAGTGGGAAAGCATCGCGCATCTTGAAGCGCATTTGCAGACCCCGCATATGAAAGCCTACAGCGAAGCCGTGAAAGGTGACGTGCTGGACATGAATATTCGAATTCTGGAGTCGGGTATTTAAGGTTGTCGATTTGCCGGATGAGGCGTTTTAGGCCACCATCCGGCATTCAACCGCAGCGCCACCGGGCACTCCTTACCAGTAGAGCTTCCAGCTCTGAGTGAAGCGCATTAACGCTTCAACGTAGAAATAATCCCCCCAACTTGCACACTCATCGACCCCTTTGTTGCTCGACAGGTGATACACCGAGTGTTTCAGTAGCCCGTTCCCCTGTTCATCTTTACCCATCAGATAATGCCTGGTCAGCGAAGACATGATCCCCATCGCCCACTGCTGGTAGCACTCGCGATCCGGATCGGTCACCGGCAGATGTTTAATCAGCTCCAGCAGACCACAGACGGCAATCGCCGCCGAAGATGAATCGCGCAGCACATCGGTTCCGACTAATGCCAGATCCCAGTGGCAAACGGCATCTTCCGGCAGGCGATTAAGAAAGTAGTTGGCCAGCTTTTTCGACAGCTGCACCATTTGTGTATCGCCAGTGTAAATATAGCTCAGCAGAAAACCATAAATCCCCCATGCCTGCCCACGCGACCAGCAAGAATCATCAGCATAGCCCTGCTGCGTATTACCGTAACGCGGTGCGCCGGTTTGCACGTCCATATAGTAGGTGTGGAAGGTCGACGCATCCTGGCGGATCAGATATTTGGCTGCCTGCGCAACGTGGGCCTTCGCCGCATTCGCAAAACGCGGATCGCCCGTTTGCTCGCTAGCCCAGTACAGCAGCGGCAGATTCATATTGCAGTCAATGATCATCCGTCCTGCCTGATCGGGATCGCGAAGATCGCCCCACGCCTGGATGATCTGCGCCTTTTCATGAAAACGCTCCAACAGCGCTTCTGCCGCCATCAGGGAAAAAACTCGAGCATCGCGATTGCCGGTCAATCGCCAGGCCGCCACACAGGAAAGCGTGTAGAGGAATCCCAGGTCGTGGGTGTTGGTATCGTGGCGTCCGGCAATACGCATGCCAAACGAACGCACATGCTTCTCCGCCATCTCACGAAATTTGCTCTCACCACTCATTTCCCACGCCAGCCATAATTGCCCGGTCCAGAAGCTGGTCGTCCATTCCACATTCTCTGTCAGTGGGTAATAACCTTGCACACAGGTTTCGGCAGGAAATTGTTCACCGAATTCCGTTAAATGACGGCTAATCAATTCGAGGACATCTTCTCGGGCGCAACTTATTTGATCCTGAAAACTGCCGGGATTAACCGGACTGCCAGGAAATACGCGCAACGATTCCTCAACGATATGATTTAACATATTTCGGTTCCTTATGACGTAAATTATTTTGCAGGGGTATTTTCAGCAATATCGAGAGCGATATTTTTGCCACGTTTGCTCTGACAGGCTGATAAAGTAAATGCCGATATCAATGTAAAGGTCAGCGCCACAATGCCCATAATGATATATGTCTTCTCAAAGCCTATCCGGTCGTACATTAATCCGGCAGGAGAGGAAACCACCACGTTACCGACATACAGCATCGCCTGATAACCCAGTAAATACATGGTCGCATTGACACGTTTATCAAAATGCTCGGCAATATATTTGAAGACGGAAACCAGTAATAAACAGATCTCCAGACCGTATAGCGGCTTCAGCACAGAAATTAATAAATGAGAGTCACATAGCCCAGATATCACCAATCGCGCGCCCACCAGCGCCCCAACAATCAGCAGACCACGCTTCGCGCCAATATAATTGACGAATAGCGGAATGACCATGTACATGACAAATTCCATTCCCGACTGCACGGTGCCCAGATAACCAAAGACGGCGTTCCCTTCATGTACATCGGCAAAGAAAGTGACGAAGTAGCGGGAGAACTGCTGCTCCGCGATAAACATCATCCACGCCACGCCCGCAACGTACAGGCAGAATGCCCAAAATTTGCGATTACGCAGCAGGGCGTAAACATCCGTCGGGGAGATTTTCTCTTTAGTTATCACCTCCGAGGCGTTGGCCGCATTGACATTGACTTTCAGACTCACCAGAACAACCAGCATCACCACTGACGTCAGGCTGCCGAGCATAAAGTTATAGGCCGGTGAGAGGTTAAACAGCAGGCCAGAGAACGATGACGCCACCGCCCAGCCAAGCGACCCCCACATACGGATCTGCCCAAACTCCATGCCGTTCAGACGGCTGTAGCGGTCAGAATAAGATTCACAGGCCGCCACCCCGGCATACCACGCAAAGCTCAAGTAAATCGCGCCAACTATAATACCCAGCATGGTATTGGAGAGTAATAATGGCTGATAGATATAAATAAAAAACGGTGCCATTAACGCTGACATCACTACGACGAAATAGAGCAGATATTTGCTCATACCTATTTTATCGAGGATATAACCATAAATAGGCTTCAGAATAACCGAGAAAATACCATTCACAGCAAATACGGTGCCAATCACTGTACCGCTCAACTGCGCTTTTTGCCCCAACCAGATAGCCAACAAACCAATACTTGCGGACCAGGTAAAGAAATAAAGGAATATAAAACTGCTTATTTTATAATATTCAGTCCGATTTCCCGTTGAATTATTTTTCATACCACCCTCGCTATAAAAAGAACGACAACTGGCGTGCACTTTCAGGTTGCTGAATAACAACCTGGTTATTGTTGATAGATAGCTGCGGAACGGCGGAGTACTGTCTTTGCTGCCCGCTGGCACTCACGGCGCAGCAAAGCCAGCTTTCGCCCTGCGGGATTTCGCTGGTCAACACAGGAATCGACGCACATTCAGGGAACATGATGCTACTGTTCGGCGGCGTGACCACGCTGTCTGGCTGGCGAACTATGGACGGCGACAGATCAACGATAACGCTGGTTCCGTTGCATGCCGCAAGGAGGCATCCACACTCACATAACCGAGGCTCGGCTTTCATCACCGCAAATCCCCCTTCCACCGTTTGCAGCGTTCGCGCACTGTTAATACGGTGCAGGCGAAGATGCCATTCGCCAAACGGGACAAGCCAGGTCTCAATCATCACGTCATGCCAGGGAGCCCAGCGGGACCAGATAAAATTCTCATCGACCCGAACCTCGTCGCACTGACGACGGCCACGATAGTAGCCATCGCCGTCCGCCAACAGCAGCATAGAGTCACAGGCTGCATGTTTGATGCCGTAACGGCCGCGCTCAATGGTGAAACCAAAGCGGCTGGAGTAGGCAAATTTGGTGTATTTGGCTTCGGTATTAACGTAGTTGTTCAGTTCAAGCTGGCCTGAGGTCAACATCATGACATGCTCAGAATGCTCACTATGCTGCAGGATCTGCGCAGCATGGGGGATAACACGTTTTTCAACCAGTTGCGGTAGCGCCAGCTCTTCAGCCTGCCAGAATGGATGATCCTCCGGCAGTGCAAGAATCAAAAAAACCTTCAATGCCCAATAAGGCGATCCCGGCGAGTTGTAGTCTTCACACATCGCCAGATTCGGGTAGGCAAACCCCAGCGTCAGAATGCCATCACGATCGAAAATCGGCTGCTTCTGCCACCAGCGCAAATGACGCAGAATCACCCCTTTGATTATGCCTGGCGAAAGAACATCCAGTTCGGCAAACGCCACCGCGCTCCAGAAGGCAACCATGGCAAAGCGGTAGGTCAGGCTGCGGCCAAACGGCACCGATGCGCCGTCAGCGGCGGACAGGTAAATAAAATCTTCGGCAAACAAGCGCGAACGTTCACGCAGAACGACAGCGCGTTCGGTGTCATCCGGGCTGAGGGTGGCATACAACAGGCCGTAGAAGTGAAAAGCCATTGAGATGTAGTAATCTTTCGGTCGACCGGGACCATCGGAATACCAACCGTCACCAAGATAGTAGGCTTCCATCAGCTCAAAGCGGCGATCGATAGCCGCCTGATCGTAAGGCAGACCCGCACGCTTGAAACCAAGCTGAACGATAATCGCAAAGTAGTTCCAGTTGCTGTCCGGCATTTGCGAGTCGGTTATCTGATTCAGCCAGCGGTGCAGATTCTCGCGTTCGCTCAGGGAGAAATGCTGCGTTAATTGCGTCTGTAACAATGCCAGACCCAGGCCATAAGCAGCCATCTCAACCAGACGCTGATCGTAAGGACCGGTGTCTCCCCAGTAATGTGGGCTTTGTGGGTCAGTACCGAGTTTTATCGCCTGAATGTACTTTTCGGCAAACGGCACTTTAGCCCCGCCTGCCATCAGAGGAAATAGCCCCCACAACGCCCGGGAAAGCCCTTCCATACAGGCAATATCCGCGCTGTAGTGAGCACAGGTATTGCCAAGAGAAAACTGAGCCTGTCCCGCCGGAAACTGCCGATCCAGCGCACGTAAAATGGCGTTAACCGCACACGTTACGTCTTCGCGTGATGACAATGGATTTGATTTTTCTTCAGTTGCTGACCACATAATCTGCCCCTCTGAATTAAGTGGCTAAAGAATAGTGAATCGCAGAGCAGCAGAAATGTTACGTCAATCACAGCACCAGAATTAAAGTAAAACAGTGATTGAGAAAATTTAAAAATAGGGTTTATAAATTACCATTCGGCGGCAAAAATTTAAATCTATTGCACTATGACTTTATCCTCACCGCAAGAACGTCTGGAGCTGATCGCCCTTAATGATGCGGTTGCATCGTTCAGCCGTTTATTCGCCAATACGGTGCGTTATCACCACTGGCATCAGTGTCTGGAAGTGCTGTATGTGGAAGAAGGCTTTGGCGTGGTTACGGTTGACCATAAGCAATACACCATGCGACCGGGACGAATGTTCTTTTTCCCACCGTTTACCCTACACAAGATCTGGGTCGATGAGCAGGCGCGGGATGGTTATCGACGTACCATTATTCATCTCGATCAACATGCGGTACTGAAGGTGTTGCGCGACTTGCCGCATACTCAACAGCATCTGCAAAATCTGAGCATTCGCGGCAGTGAAGCATGGGTCGTCGACGCGGCGAATGTTCATCCACATGTTGATTTTCTCTTCAGCCGTTATGAAAAAATGGCCGCTCAGAAACCGCTGAGCACTGAGCAGGTTGCCTGTCTGTTAGTCAATTTATTCAGCCTGTTACCTGACGATAATGGCAATATGCCGGAAATTAGCAGCGGAATTGCCAGTCAGGTGATGTTCTGGCTGGATGAGCATTACACCCACAAATTTAGTCTGGCGGCGCTGGCGCAGGAACTGGATAAATCCAAAAGCTATGTATCCCGCCGCTTCCAGATGGAAACGGGCGAGAGCATTCTCGACTATCTCAATACGCTGCGGTTACGCAAAGCCTGTGAAGCGCTGTTACACAGTGAAATCAGCGTGCGGGAGATTGCTCAAAAGGTGGGATTTTCAGAGGTAACATACTTCATCAGCGCCTTCGGTAAAGGCATTGGCGAGACGCCGTTGCAGTATCGCAAGCGGCATAAGCTGTAACGCCTGATGGCGACGCTGATGCGTCTTATCAGGCCTACGGGCACAATGCGAATGTAGGCCGGATAAGCGAAGCGCCATCCGGCATTTAACATCATGCTTACCCTTCGAGATCCGCCAGGTCGCCTTTCTCTTGCAACCAGTTACGACGGTCTTCAGAACGCTTCTTGGCCAGCAGCATATCCATCATTGCGTTGGTACGCTGATCGTCTTCATCATCGATAATGAGCTGCACCAGGCGACGGGTGTTCGGATCCAGCGTGGTTTCACGAAGCTGCATCGGGTTCATTTCACCCAGTCCTTTAAAGCGCTGCACGTTCGGCTTACCTTTCTTGCGCTTTAACTGCTCCAGTACGCCCGCTTTCTCTTCTTCCGTCAGCGCGTAATACACCTCTTTACCGAGGTCGATACGGTATAACGGCGGCAGCGCCACGTACACGTGACCGTGTTTCACCAGCGTGCGGAAGTGTTTCACAAACAGTGCGCACAGCAGCGTGGCGATGTGCAGACCATCGGAGTCCGCATCCGCCAGGATACAGATCTTACCGTAACGCAACTGGCTCAGATCGTCGCTGTCCGGATCGATACCGATCGCCACCGAAATATCGTGCACTTCCTGCGAAGCCAGCACTTCATCGGAAGAGACTTCCCAGGTATTGAGGATCTTACCTTTGAGCGGCATGATCGCCTGATATTCACGATCGCGCGCCTGTTTGGCGGAACCACCTGCGGAGTCACCTTCGACGAGAAACAGTTCGGTGCGGTTAAGATCCTGTGCAGTACAGTCCGCCAGTTTACCCGGCAGCGCCGGACCGCTGGTCAGCTTTTTACGCACCACTTTTTTCGCCGCACGCAGACGACGCTGGGCGCTGGAAATTGCCATCTCAGCCAGCAGTTCAGCTGACTGTACGTTCTGGTTCAGCCACAGGCTGAAGGCATCTTTCACCACGCCAGAAACAAACGCCGCACACTGACGCGAAGAGAGGCGTTCTTTGGTTTGTCCGGCAAACTGCGGATCCTGCATTTTTACCGACAGCACGTAAGCACAGCGATCCCAGATATCTTCCGCCGACAGCTTCACGCCGCGCGGCAAAATATTGCGGTATTCGCAGAACTCGCGCATCGCGTCCAGCAGACCCTGACGCAGACCGTTGACGTGCGTCCCGCCCTGCATAGTTGGGATCAGGTTCACATAGCTTTCGGTCAGCAGCTCACCGCCTTCCGGCAGCCAGAGCAGCGCCCAGTCCACCGTCTCCGTCTCACCGCTGAAATTACCGATAAACGGTTTTTCCGGCAGCGTCGGTAGGCCATTCACCGCTTCGCTCAGATAGTCATTCAGACCATCCTGGTAGCACCAACGCTGTTCGCTGTTGTTAACCTCATCCTTGAAGGTGATTTCAACGCCCGGGCACAGTACCGCTTTGGCTTTCAGTACGTGCGTTAAGCGCGAAACAGAAAAACGCGGGCTGTCAAAGAAGCTTTCATCCGGCCAGAAGTGCACGCTGGTCCCGGTGTTGCGTTTGCCGCAGGTACCGACAACCTGTAAATCCTGCACTTTATCGCCATTCTCAAACGCGATGTTGTATACCTGCCCATCGCGGCGTACGTTCACTTCCACACGTTTGGACAGGGCGTTAACAACGGAGATCCCCACACCGTGCAGACCACCGGAGAACTGGTAGTTCTTGTTGGAGAACTTGCCGCCCGCGTGCAGACGACAGAGGATCAGCTCAACCGCCGGAACGCCCTCTTCAGGGTGAATGTCTACTGGCATGCCGCGTCCGTCATCAATGACTTCCAGAGACTGGTCGGCATGTAAGATCACGTCCACGCGTTTCGCGTGGCCCGCCAGTGCTTCATCCACACTGTTATCAATCACTTCCTGTCCAAGATGGTTCGGACGGGTCGTATCGGTGTACATCCCAGGGCGACGGCGTACCGGCTCAAGCCCAGTGAGTACCTCAATGGCATCAGCGTTATAAGTTTGCGTCATGGTTTAAATAAGCAATTCGAATTGATCGTCAGAAACTGTGCAGTCCAAGGAAATCGACAATCGGGTTGAAATAATCTTCGAAGCCCGTGAATGCGTGGTTTCCGCCCTCAATAACTGTCTGACGGCAGGAGGCGTAATACGCCACCGCCTGGCGGTAGTCCAACACTTCATCGCCCGTTTGTTGGAGCAGCCAGATCAAATCCGGCGCTTCCAGCGGGTCAATCTGCATGACTTTAAGATCGTAAATATGGCGTGACTCTAGCACATATTGCTGCCCCGTGTAGGGGTTCTCGTTTTGACCGAGATAGTCGACCAGCAGTTCATAAGGCCGTACAGCAGGGTTCACCACCACTGCCGGCAGCATAAAACATTGCGACAGCCAGGTGGCGTAATAACCACCTAATGAGGATCCGACAATCCCCAACGACTCTCCGCCATGTTCAAGAATGATCGATTCCAGCATCTCTGCGGCCTGGGCCGGATACGGCGGCAGCTGCGGTACGATCATCTCAACGTGCGGATGGTGCTCCGCCAGCCAGCTTTTCAGCAAACACGCCTTCGCCGAACGAGGAGAGCTATTAAATCCGTGAAGATAGAGAAGCGTAGACATCAGTAGCCTTCTGAAGCGGTATCAGGGTGGAACCGATTACCCTGCAGACGACGTACCTGAGTCTGCAACGTCCCGTCAGCAAAAAGCTCCAGCGTCCGCCAGCCGGGGCTGATGGTATCCAATGTGAAGTTGGAACAGTGCGGCTTAAACTGCACGCAGGTCGACGGCGTCGCCAGCAGGCGGCGTCCGTTCCAGTCCAGATCCAGTTCCTGATGAATATGCCCGCACAGCAGATACTTCACGCGTGGATAGTTCACCAGCACGTTATCCAGCTCAGCGGCATTGCGCAGGCTATGCTGATCGAGCCAGCTACAACCCGCAGGCAGAGGATGATGATGCAGAAGCAGCAAGGTATTACGCTCTGGTGCATCAGCAAGTTTACGCTCCAGCCATTCGAGCTGGAATTCACTTAATTCACCGTGGGGAACGCCGAACACCTGGCTGTCGAGCAGCAAAATTTGCCACTGTTCGCCGATGAAAACACGCTTGGCAGGGGAAATTCCCGCATCCTGCAGCGCGCTGTACATTGCCGGCTGAAAATCGTGATTGCCCGGTAGCCAAACGCAGGGCGCACGAAAGCTTGCGATGCCCTCAGCAAAATGCTGATAGGCCGCAGCGGATTGATCCTGCGCCAAATCACCCGTCGCGACGATCAGATCGTACTCAGGCGACTCTGCATGTATGGCATCCAGTACGGATTGATAACTGTCCCAGGTATTCACACCCAGCAGCGTTTCATGCTTTTCGGCAAACAGGTGAGTGTCTGTAATTTGTAAGATCCTGACTCTGGCCTCACCAGCCAAAGGAAGGGTTAACAGGCTTTCCAAATGGTGTCCTTAGGTTTCACGACGCTAATAAACCGGAATCGCCATCGCTCCATGTGCTAAACAGTACCGTAGCCAGTCGGCCAGAAACTGATTAATTTGATGCTTTTCGTCGCGTTGATGCAACTTTTTATTTGGATAATCATACCGCGCTTTGAAGCGAAAGATCTGCTGACTTGAACACACTTCAGCCACCCTCGCGTCATGATACAGGCGCACGGTCAATGACGGCAGGCTCCAGTATGTGACAGCCGGCGCCGTTTGTTCGATCGCGACAAGCGTAGTGTATCGGGTCGATTCAACGATCGTTAACCGATATTGTGCGTTTGCTACCTGATAGCTCACTGTTTCACCGGCTGCATCATTACGTGGCAGCAGGCGGCGCAATTGCGAATAGTTGGTTTCGCACAGGCGCATCATTTCAGGGAAGTCAGGTGTGTAACGCTTCATTTTTTCCACTCAGTTTTTAACTCTTGATAGTGCAGCTGTAACCATTGCAAGGCGATGACAGAAGCCGCGTTGTCGATTTTCCCCTCTTCTACCCATTGATAAGCCTGCTCCCGGCTCACCACATGAACACGAATATCTTCGTTTTCATCAGCCAGACCATGAATTCCGCTCGCGGTCGTAGCGTCCACTTCGCCAACTAAAATAGACAGGCGCTCACTGGTGCCGCCAGGGCTTGCCAGATAGCTCAGAACGGGTTTCGTACGTTTAACGTCCAGTCCGGCTTCTTCCATCGCTTCACGACGGGCCACATCTTCAACGGTTTCGCCCTCTTCGATCATTCCGGCTACCATTTCCAGTAGCCACGGGCTTTCGCTGGTATCAAACGCCGCGATACGGATCTGCTCGACCAGTACAACTTCGTCCCGCTCAGGGTCAAAGGGTAGCAAGACTGCCGCGTGTCCGCGCTCAAAAATTTCGCGCTTTACCTCACCGCTCATACCACCGTTAAACAGGCGATGGCGGAACCGATAAAGATCCAGTGAAAAAAAACCGCGGTATAGCGTTTCTCGTGCAATAATTTCTACATCATTTTTAGTGAAAGTCATTGGCAAGTTGTCTGGTTTACGCATTGTGCTGTCCTGAAACCAATAGTGATTAAAATGTGAATTTCAAGGTCGTTTGACTGATGTTTGAACGCCCTTGTGTTAAATTGATGCAAATTAACGCCGTATGGCACGTAACGCCAACTTTTTGCAGTGGCGGATTCTGCTAGAATCAGCAAATATTTTTACAATTTGATCAGCGCTAAATACTGCTTCACAACAAGGAATGCAAATGAAGAAATTGCTCCCCATCCTTATCGGCCTGAGCCTGTCGGGGTTCAGTACTTTGAGCCAGGCAGAAAACCTGATGCAGGTTTATCAGCAAGCACGCCTGAGCAACCCGGAATTGCGTAAATCCGCCGCCGATCGCGATGCTGCATTCGAAAAAATTAACGAAGCGCGTAGTCCATTACTGCCGCAACTGGGTTTAGGTGCCGATTACACCTACAGCAATGGCTACCGTGATGCAAACGGCGTCAACTCCAATGCCACCAGCGCGTCATTACAATTGACTCAGACGCTGTTCGACATGTCTAAATGGCGTGCCCTGACGCTGCAAGAAAAATCAGCGGGCATCCAGGACGTAACGTATCAGACCGATCAGCAAACGCTGATCCTGAATACCGCTACGGCCTATTTTAACGTACTGAACGCGATTGATGTGCTGTCTTACACCCAGGCACAGAAAGATGCGGTTTATCGTCAGTTAGATCAGACCACTCAGCGTTTTAACGTTGGTCTGGTCGCCATCACTGACGTGCAGAACGCCCGTTCACAATACGACACCGTGCTGGCGAACGAAGTGACCGCGCGTAACAATCTGGATAACGCGGTAGAACAGCTGCGTCAGGTGACCGGTAACTATTACCCGGAACTGGCTTCGCTGAATGTTGATGGTTTCAAAACCAACAAACCGCAGGCGGTGAATGCGCTACTGAAAGAAGCGGAAAACCGCAACCTGACTTTGTTGCAGGCGCGTTTAAGCCAGGATCTGGCGCGTGAGCAGATTCGTCAGGCACAGGATGGTCACTTACCAACGCTGGATTTAACCGCCTCTACCGGGGTATCTGACACCTCGTACAGCGGATCTAAAACCAACAGCTCCCAGTATGACGACAGCAACATGGGCCAGAACAAAATCGGTCTGAGCTTCTCGCTGCCGCTGTACCAGGGCGGGATGGTTAACTCGCAGGTGAAACAAGCGCAGTACAACTTTGTTGGCGCGAGTGAACAACTGGAAAGCGCACACCGTAGCGTGGTGCAGACCGTTCGTTCTTCATTCAACAACATTAATGCTTCTATTAGTAGCATTAACGCGTACAAACAAGCGGTTGTCTCTGCTCAAAGCTCATTGGATGCGATGGAAGCCGGTTATTCCGTAGGTACACGTACCATTGTGGATGTGTTGGATGCCACCACCACGCTGTACAACGCCAAACAGCAACTGGCAAATGCGCGTTATACCTATCTTATCAATCAGTTAAACGTCAAATCTGCGCTCGGTACGCTGAACGAGCAGGATTTGGTGGCACTGAACAATACGCTGGGTAAACCGGTATCCACAACGCCGGATACCGTAGCACCGCAAAATCCACAACAAGATGCCGCCGTGAATGACTTTAACGGCACTGGCAATTTGCCTGCGGCTCAGCCGACAGCAGCACGTTCAACCAGCAGCAACGGCAACAACCCGTTCCGTAACTGATGCTGATGACGGGGCTTCGGCCCCGTCTGAACGTAAGACAACGTAAAGATCCGCCCCTTCCTGCGCATTCTCGCCTCTTCCCGCTTCAATTTCGACCAGTCATCCTCTATCCTGAGCATTATTTACTGTGTTTACCACTGGGTCCTGGAAGACAAAAATGAAACGGACAAAATCTATACATCACGCCTCGTTCCGCAAAAGCTGGAGCGCGCGCCATCTGACTCCTGTCGCCCTGGCAGTTACCGCAGTGTTTATGCTCGCGGGCTGTGAAAAGAGTGACGAAACGGTTTCGCTTTATCAGAACGCTGACGACTGCTCTGCAGCGAATCCAGGTAAAAGCGCCGAATGTACTACCGCGTTTAACAATGCGCTGAAAGAAGCTGAACGTACCGCGCCAAAATACGCCACTCGTGAAGACTGTATCGCTGAATTCGGCGAAGGCCAGTGCCAGCAGGCTCCTGCGCAAGCAGGTATGGCGCCGACCGGTGAAGGTCAGGCTCAGGCGCAGAATCAAAGCAGCGGCAGCTTCTGGATGCCACTGATGGCAGGCTACATGATGGGCCGACTGATGGGTGGCGGAATGGGCGCTCAGCAACCGCTGTTTAGCTCGAAAAACCCAGCCAGCCCGGCTTACGGCAAATACACAGATGCCAGCGGTAAAAACTACGGCGCAGCAACGCCGGGTCGCACCATGACCGTACCGAAAACCGCTATGGCACCGAAACCAGCCACCACCTCTACCGTAACCCGCGGCGGATTTGGTGAGTCTGTGGCCAAACAGAGCACCATGCAGCGTAGCGCAAGCGGCACCACCACACGTTCAATGGGTGGCTGATCGTCATGGAAAGAGTCAGTATTGTTGAGCGCCCGGACTGGCGCGATAAAGCCACCGAATACGGTTTTAATTTTCACACTATGTACGGCGAGCCGTACTGGTGTGAAGACGCGTACTACAAACTCACCCTTGCTCAGGTTGAAAAGCTGGAAGAGGTCACCGCAGAGCTGCATCAGATGTGCCTCAAAGTGGTGGAAAAGGTCATTGCCAGCGATGAGCTGATGACCAAGTTTCGCATTCCGAAGCATACCTGGGGTTTTGTCCGCCAGTCCTGGCTGACACAGCAACCGTCGCTCTATTCACGTCTCGATCTGGCGTGGGATGGAACCGGTGAACCCAAACTGCTGGAAAATAACGCTGATACGCCAACCTCGCTGTACGAAGCCGCGTTTTTCCAGTGGATCTGGCTGGAAGATCAGCTCAATGCGGGCAACCTGCCGGAAGGCAGCGATCAGTTCAACAGTCTGCAGGAAAAGCTTATCGAGCGTTTCACCGAGCTGCGTGAACAGTATGGTTTTCAACTGCTACATCTGACCTGCTGTCGTGATACGGTGGAAGATCGCGGTACGATCCAGTATCTGCAGGATTGCGCGGCCGAAGCTGAGATCGCTACAGAATTCCTCTATGTAGAAGATATTGGTCTTGGTGAAAAAGGCCAATTCACCGATATGCAGGATCAGGTGATCGCTAACCTGTTCAAGCTCTATCCGTGGGAATTCATGCTGCGTGAAATGTTCTCCACCAAGCTGGAAGACGCTGGCGTTCGCTGGCTGGAACCCGCCTGGAAGAGCATTATTTCCAATAAAGCACTGTTACCGCTGTTATGGGAAATGTTCCCGAATCATCCGAACCTGCTGCCAGCGTATTTCGCCGAAGACGACTACCCACAGATGGATAAATTCGTTGTCAAACCGATCTTCTCGCGTGAAGGCGCTAACGTGTCGATCGTTGAGAACGGTAAAACGATCGAAGCGGTGGAAGGCCCGTACGGTGAAGAAGGCATGATCGTGCAGCAGTTCCATCAGCTGCCGAAGTTTGGCGACAGCTACATGCTGATCGGCAGCTGGCTGATCAACGATCAACCAGCCGGGATCGGCATTCGTGAAGACCGTGCGTTGATCACGCAGGATCTGTCACGTTTCTATCCGCATATTTTTGTCGAATGATTGAGAGTGCCGGGTGGCGGCTCCGCCTTACCCGGCCTACGGCACGAACTTAATGCCCGATAAGCGTAGCGCCATCGGGCGTTCATCACCCAACCTGCACCGACAACATACTTAAACTTCCCATCTCGATACCATCTACAGGGATCGTAACAGACTCTTTACCATCCCATGCCCCGAGAACATACAGCAGCGGCAGATAGTGATCTGGCGTCGGGTTCGACAACGATCCACCTTCATGATCGAGATAGTTCACCAGCGGGTGCTGCTCAACCGGTCCCTGCCAGGTCAGGTTAGCCTTAACATAATCATTGAATGAGGTTGCCCACGGATATGGCGTGTTCTCACCGTGCCAACGCGCAGTACGCAGGTTATGCACCACGTTACCACTGGCCACCAGCATAATACCCTCATCACGCAGTGCCGCCAGCTTGCGGCCCATCTCAAAATGCCAGGCCGCCGGTTTTGTACTATCGATGCTTAACTGCACCATCGGGATGTCGGCATTCGGGTACATCTTGATCAGTACGCCCCAGGAACCGTGGTCAAAACCCCACGCCTCTTTGTCTAACGCGACGGGTACAGGAGCAAGTAAATCAACCAGGTGCTGCGCCAGTTCAGGCGAACCGGGCGCTGGGTAATGGGTGTCATACAGCGCTTGCGGAAAACCGCCGAAATCGTGGATCGTTTTAGGCGCTTCCATCGCTGTCACACCCGTTCCACGGGTGAACCAGTGCGCCGAGACCACCACAATGGCTTTCGGACGCGGCAACGTTTCCCCCAGTTGCTGCCAGGCACGGGTATAAACGTTATCTTCCAGAACATTCATCGGGCTACCGTGGCCCAAAAACAATGCTGGCATACGAGTTGAAGACATGATGATATCCTTACTGAGGGAGTCATTTTGATACCATTACAATACGCTTATTCGGTTGATGAAGAACTCAGATAACCATGATGAAGATCATCAGTTATTTTGACGATCCAGTCCGGAAAGCAGATTGATAAGGAGTTTTATTTGTCGATGTCAGTACCTTTACTTCTGACTTTACTGGCAGGTGCCGCCACGTTTATCGGCGCATTTCTCGGCGTGTTAGGGCAAAAGCCTTCCAACCGCGTTCTCGCCTTTTCTTTAGGCTTCGCTGCCGGGATTATGCTACTGATCTCTCTAATGGAAATGCTACCTGCTGCGCTGGCCGCTGAAGGCATGTCGCCAGTTCTGGGCTACGGAATGTTTATCGTCGGCTTGCTGGGCTACTTTGGCCTGGACCGTCTATTGCCGCACGCGCACCCTCAGGATCTGGTACAAAAAACAACGCAGCCTCTACCCGGATCCATTAAACGTACCGCGATCTTATTAACGCTCGGCATCAGCCTGCACAATTTTCCGGAAGGGATTGCGACGTTTGTTACCGCCAGCAGCAACCTCGAGCTGGGCTTTGGTATTGCGCTTGCCGTCGCATTACACAATATTCCTGAAGGATTAGCCGTTGCAGGTCCGGTCTATGCAGCAACGGGCTCCAAACGTACGGCGATATTCTGGGCCGGGATCTCGGGCATGGCAGAAATACTGGGCGGCGTACTGGCGTGGTTAATTCTGGGGAGTCTCATCTCGCCTGTGGTGATGGCGGCAATAATGGCGGCAGTCGCGGGTATTATGGTGGCGCTGTCAGTCGATGAATTGATGCCACTGGCAAAAGAGATCGACCCAAATAATAATCCCAGCTATGGGGTCCTGTGCGGAATGTCGATGATGGGGTTAAGTCTCGTCATCCTCCAGTCCATGGGAATCGGATAATCCAGAGGGCGGATGCCACCCTGCTATTTTACAGCATCCGCTCATCCATAGCAGAACGTGAAGGACTATTCCTGTTCCTTAATCACGCTGTTATCTTCACCAGAACGTCGGAAGAGTTTGTTTCGCGCCTCAAGCAATGCGTCTCTGTCTTGTCGGAATGCCCGACAATAACGCTTCATATGGCAATAATAACCCAATGCAACGAGTGCAATTAATACGATCCAATACCAGGCAATAAACATTCTTTTACCCTTAACATTTAACATCATTAAACATTTAACGTTAAAATTTTACATAAACTTATTCTGACATACCCCTATAGTGGCATATTTCAGAAACAAATATATGATTTCGATCATATAAACCAGCAGCTATGCCAATAGCTAAAACAGTTATAAAAAAATAAAACTCTGTCGACGAGATCACACTAAGCAATAATAAACATTGTCCTTAAAATACCTCACTCATACTATCCAGAAAACAATAAAAATTAGATTTTGTAGAATAATACACTTCATCAATATTTATATACCCACAATAAAAGTGACATCAGTAGTACCATTTTCATTTTTAGCCATATCGTAAAAACATAATATATTCAGTGAAATTATATTTAAAGTTAATATAAGGAGATATATCCATGTTTAGACAATACCGAAAAACACTTCTCGCTGGCACACTCGCACTGACGTTTGGATTAACCGCTGGAAATTCGTTTGCCGCAGGTTTTCAACCCGCTCAACCTGCGGGAAAACTGGGGGCAATAGTGGTTGACCCATACGGAAACGCCCCGCTTACCGCACTGGTTGAATTAGATAGTCACGTTATTTCAGATGTCAAAGTCACCGTTCATGGTAAAGGTGAAAAAGGGATTCCTGTGACATATGCCGTGGGCAAAGAGTCACTCGCTACCTACGATGGCATACCTATTTTTGGCCTTTATCAAAAGTTTGCCAATAAGGTCACCGTTGAATATAAAGAAAATGGCAAAGCCATGAAGGATGATTATGTGGTGCAAACGTCCGCCATCGTTAATCACTACATGGATAACCGTTCTATTTCCGATTTACAGCAAACGAAAGTTATTAAGGTAGCGCCTGGCTTTGAAGACCGTCTCTATCTGGTGAATACCCATACTTTCACCCCACAGGGAGCAGAATTCCACTGGCATGGTGAAAAAGACAAAAATGCCGGCATCCTGGATGCAGGTCCAGCCGGTGGCGCATTACCTTTTGATATCGCACCCTTTACCTTTGTCGTCGATACGGAAGGTGAATATCGTTGGTGGCTGGATCAAGATACCTTTTACGATGGCCATGACATGGATATCAATAAGCGCGGTTACTTGATGGGTATCCGGGAAACGCCGCGCGGCACCTTCACAGCCGTTCAGGGTCAGCATTGGTACGAATTCGATATGATGGGGCAGATTCTGGCCGATCATAAGCTACCGCGCGGCTTCCTCGACGCGTCGCATGAATCGATCGAAACAATCAACGACACCGTGTTGCTTCGCGTGGGCAAACGCGATTATCGCAAAGAAGATGGCATCCATGTGCAAACCATCCGCGATCAGATAATTGAAGTAGACAAGTCCGGTCGTGTGGTTGATGTGTGGGATCTGACAAAGATACTCGATCCGATGCGTGATGCGCTTTTGGGTGCACTGGACGCAGGCGCGGTATGCGTCAACGTTGACCTCGCTCATGCCGGTCAACAGGCGAAACTGGAGCCAGATACTCCTTACGGTGACGCCCTCGGAGTGGGTGCTGGTCGTAACTGGGCGCACGTTAACTCCATTGCCTATGATGCCAAAGATGACTCCATTATTATCTCTTCCCGCCATCAGGGTGTTGTCAAAATCGGTCGCGATAAACAGGTGAAGTGGATTCTGGCACCGTCGAAAGGCTGGAATAAGGCGCTGGCAAGCAAGCTGTTAAAACCGGTTGATGATAAGGGCAACGCGCTAAAATGTGACGAAAACGGTAAGTGCGAGAATACTGATTTCGATTTTACCTACACCCAACACACCGCATGGCTCTCGAGCAAAGGGACATTAACCATCTTTGACAACGGCGATGGTCGTGGGCTCGAACAACCGGCATTGCCGACGATGAAATATTCCCGTTTCGTCGAATATAAAGTTGACGAGAAAAAAGGAACCGTTCAGCAAATTTGGGAATACGGAAAAGAACGCGGCTACGATTTCTATAGTCCCATCACCTCGGTTATCGAATATCAGAAAGACCGTGACACCATGTTTGGCTTTGGTGGCTCAATTAATTTATTTGACGTTGGACAACCAACCATCGGCAAGATCAACGAAATTGATTATAAGACCAAAGAAGTCAAAGTTGAGATTGATGTTCTTTCAGATAAGCCGAACCAAACGCACTACCGTGCATTACTGGTCCGCCCACAACACATGTTTAAATAATCGCGTTAGATTAAGGATTAATTATGTCATCTAAATGGATTACTTCATTATTTAAAAGCGTGATATTAACCGCCGCACTTGCCTCGTCGTTTGCCGCCTCCGCTTTTACAGAAGGCACTGATTATATGGTTTTAGAGAAACCGATTCCTAATGCTGATAAGACGTTAATAAAAGTATTCAGCTACGCCTGTCCGTTCTGTTACAAATATGATAAAGCCGTGACTGGCCCGGTTTCTGAAAAAGTTGCCGATCTCGTCACCTTCACACCATTTCATCTGGAAACCAAAGGGGAATATGGTAAACAGGCCAGTGAAGTTTTTGCAGTAATGATTGCTAAAGATCAGGCAGCAGGGATTTCATTATTTGATGCCAAATCACAGTTCAAAAAAGCGAAATTCGCTTATTACGCTGCTTACCACGACAAGAAAGAGCGCTGGTCAGATGGTAAAGATCCGGCCGCATTCATTAAAACAGGCCTGGATGCTGCAGGCATGAGCCAGGCAGATTTTGACGCCGCGCTGCAAGATCCCACCGTTCAGCAAACGCTGGAGAAATGGAAAGCGGCATACAACGTCGCCAAAATTCAGGGGGTTCCGGCTTACGTCGTTAACGGTAAATACCTGATCTACACCAAGAGTATCAAATCCATTGACTCCATGGCTGAGCTTGTCAGAGAGCTGGCAACAAAATAAACAGGGACGAGGCTATGGTTTTCATAAAAGGATTGTGGCGGGACTTACGTACCACGCCGGTTGATACGCTGGTGAGATGGCAGGAACGGCGCTTTCTGTGGCTACTGATGGCCTGCGCGATGGGCGGGTTAATAATATTGGCCCACTCGTTTTTCCAAATCTATCTCTATATGGCCCCCTGCGAGCAGTGTGTCTACATTCGCTTTGCCATGTTTGTGATGGTTTTCGGTGGATTGATCGCGGCAATAAACCCTAAAAATGTTGTTCTGAAGCTTATTGGCTGCATTGCGGCATTTTACGGCAGCATCATGGGCATTAAGTTCTCGCTCAAACTCAATGATATTCATCATGCGGTACATAGCCCGGATTCGCTGTTTGGCGTCCAGGGGTGTTCCACCGATCCGACATTCCCTTTCAATTTGCCGCTGGCAAACTGGGCTCCGGAGTGGTTTAAACCCACTGGAGATTGCGGCTATGATGCCCCCATAGTGCCTGATGGCGTGGCACTCAGCAGTACGCAAAAGTGGTTTATCGATCTATACCAACAGTCTGAAGGCTGGTATCTGCTTCCACCGTGGCAATTTATGAACATGGCGCAGGCATGCCTGCTAGCCTTTGGCTTATGTTTATTGCTGTTGGTGATAATGAGCGGCGCATGGGCATTGAAACTGGCCAGGGCCAAATAACCTGAATGGAAAAACCAAAGCAGAAGTCTGTATTCAGATTTCTGCTTTTTTTACGATGGTTATACAATCCTGCTGCTTGCTTCCCTTCGGTTAAAATCATACAAAACGCAAATTATTTGGCGCAAACAATAATAAATCAATATTTATATATTCTGATTTTCAGAAAAAAACCTCATCTAAATCACAGCTTTACAATAATCACCTTAGAGTCAACACCACGAAAAATAATAATAAAACACCATTCATTCTCTCATCAAATGCAATGCAAATTGCAACATCGAAATATATATACACCAAACTTAATCAATACCGGGTCAAATTCCGAATATCACGCAAAAACAAAATATCCTGGTGATATAATATTTTAAAAAACCTATTATTTCGACTTAAGCATAAAGGATATTGTATATTACTAAAGGAATGATTGTATGAAACTAGGCAAAGAAACGTTATTAGCCGTGGCTATCGCCACATTAACTACCACCAGTGCCTTCGCCGATGTTGACGGTGGTAGCGGCAAAATAACCTTCACGGGTACCATTATTAATGCCCCTTGCGCCATTGAACCTGACGATATTGACAAGCAGGTTGAGCTGGGTGAAGTTCCTGCCAGCTATATCAATACTAACGGACATTCTGATGCGGTTGACTCCAGCCTTCACTTAGTCAATTGCGATCTGCCACACTCAAATAATGGCAGCGATGTACCTGTGTCCAAAGTTGATGTCACATTTAACAGTGACAGCGTTACAGCTGAAGATACCAGCCTGCTTAGCAATACTTTTGCCAGTGGTGCAACAAATGTTGGCGTACGCCTTCTGGACAAAACAAGCACGAAGATTACTCTGGGGACCGCAAAAACCATTGATCTAAGTGCAGGATCAGCGACTCAAATCCTTCCATTCCAAGCCTATATGGAAAAAATTGGCGCAACGGATGTCACCGTGGGCGCTGTCGCCGCGACGGCAACCTACAGACTTACCTATAAGTAGTCACATTATGGTGGCCGGATGGCCACCCTATAACACTTGCAACGCTTGGGTATAGGTAAGGATTGCCATGAATACCTGCAAGGTCGTGGCCTATGGATGTGGGCTACTGTTGTCATTTTCCACTCTGGCCGTCGAATTCAACCTGAATGTACTGGATAAATCCATGCGTAGCAGTGTGGATCTCTCACTACTAAAAGATGATCTCTCAATTGCCCCTGGGAACTACTTTGTCACAATTGCTGTGAATAAAAACCAAATCTCCTCTGGCCGCCAACTGAGCTGGGGGAAAAAAGGTGAAGGTGTTGCAGTCTGTATTCCTACCGATCTTGCCGAGCAATTGGGGTTAAAAGAGAAAATTTTACGTTCCCTGCCAATGCAGAACAATTGCGTAGATTTCACCGCATACGCCGACATTGCGTTTACGCTAGACATTGCGAATCAACACCTGGATATTAGTATTCCGCAAGTATTAATGGCATGGAAATCAGAGAGCTGGATGCCGCCATCCACCTGGGATCACGGCGTAAATGGCTTGCTCTTCGACTACAACTTATTTGCCAGCACTTATCGCCCCGATCAGGGCGCAAGTACAGAAAATATAAACTCATACGGTACTTCGGGTCTGAATATGGGCGCGTGGCGCTTACGTAGCGATTACCAAATCAGTCAGAACCGCAATGAAAAAAACACCCAAACGACACGGAGCATTTCGCGTACCTATCTTTTTCGCCCTCTCCCTTCTCTGGGCGCCAAACTCACACTGGGAGAAACTGATCTAAGTTCCAATATCTTCGACGGTTTTTCCTATAATGGCGCTGCACTGGCAAGCGACGATCGCATGCTGCCGTGGGAATTACGTGGCTATGCCCCACAAATCAGCGGTATCGCACAAACCAATGCGACCGTCACCGTCAGCCACTCCGGTCGCGTTATTTATCAAACAAAGGTTGCCCCTGGCCCCTTTGTCATTACCGATCTCAACCAATCGGTACAGGGTACGCTAGATGTTAAAATCACCGAGGAAGATGGCAGAACCAATACATTTCAGGTTTCTGCAGCATCCACGCCCTTCTTGACCCGCGAGGGGCAGGTCCGTTACAAAATCGCGGCAGGCCGTGCACGTCCGGACATCTCGCATCATGTGATCGATGAGACCTTTGCCAGTGGAGAAGCCTCGTGGGGAGTATTGTCCAATACCTCGCTGTATGGCGGGATCCTCGCAGGAGGCAGCGATTATCGCTCTGCGGCACTCGGCATTGGGCAGAATATGCTATGGCTGGGCGCACTTTCATTTGACGTTACACGTGCCAGCAGCACTTTCGATGATGGTCATCAAGAAAACGGTCTCAGTTACCGACTGAACTACAGCAAACGCTTTGATGCGACAAACAGCCAGATTTCACTTGCGGCATATCGTTTCTCCGAACGTGAATTTCATAGCTATGCCAACTTTATCGCCCATCAGTACAACAATGCTGATACGCAGGACGAAAAGCAGACCGTAAGCATCGCCTTCAACCAGCCGATCGATCCTTTGCGGATGAATTTGTACGTCAGCGCACTACGCCAGCAATGGTGGGATGGCGACAGCTCTACTACCGCATCCGTAACTGCCGGATTTAATTTCGATATCGGTGACTGGAAAGGTTTATCGCTATCGACATCCTTCAGCACAACGCATTACGAAGAGAGTGATAACGATAAGCAGATTTACGTTTCGTTCTCCGTTCCCTTCGACTTTGGTCGGCGGTTGAATTACGACATGCGCAATAGCAGCAACACCACTAACACTCTCTCATGGAATGATTCCTCCGATCCCCGTAATACCTGGGACGTTTCCGCAGGAACCGCCACCGACAAGCCAGATAACGGCGCGCAATTCAGGGGCAACTACCAGCATACTACCCCTGCGGGCGAACTACAGTTCTCCGGAAGCTATGCTGCCAGCGACTACACCTCTGTCAGCGCCAGTTGGAGCGGTTCAATGACTGCAACACGTAACGGTATAGCGTTGCACCGTCGCAGCTTTGGCAATGAACCCAGAGTCATGATCGGTGCCGATGGCATTGCCGATATCCCTGTTCAGGGTGACATCAACCGCACCAACAGTTTCGGCTTTGCGGTTGTGCCGATGATATCCAGTTATCAGCCCTCAACCATCGCCGTCAATATGAACGATCTCCCTGACGGCGTTACCGTTGATGAAACGATCACCCGCCAAACCTGGACGGAAGGAGCTATCGGTTACAAAGCGCTGATATCCCGTGCAGGCAAAAATATTACCGTCACCATCAGAATGGAAAATGGAGACTACCCGCCACTTGGCGCGATCGTTCGGCATATTGCCAGCAATACCGAAGTAGGAATGGTCAGTGAAGAAGGTCATGCCTGGCTTGGTGGTGTCGACAGTGGGCAACACTTTACAGTTCAATGGGGTGATAAAAAGACATGCACCTTCGCATTACCAGACACATTGGATATCACCACGCAAAACCTTATTTTACCTTGTCATTAATTAAGGATGAAAAATGACATTATTTAAAAAAATGCCAATAGTACTACTCGCCTTATCACTCACCTCTCAGGCGGCAATTCAACCTGACAGAACGCGGATAATATTTAACGGCAACGAAAAGGCCAGCAGCCTGAAAATCGAAAACCAAAGCAAGCAGCTGCCCTATCTGGCCTATTCATGGATTGAAGATGAAAAAGGTAATAAGGACGACACCTTTCTGGTTGCCCTGCCTCCAATCCAACGCTTAAATCCCAGCGCAATTTCACAAGTGAGGATCGTTAAGCAGGATAAAGCTCGCTCACTACCTCAGGATCGGGAAACGCTGTTCTATTTTAATGTCCGTGAAATTCCGCCTGCGCCAGAAAATAAGGGAAGCAATGCCATTGTGCAGATGGCCCTGCAATCTCGATTGAAATTGTTCTGGCGTCCAGCGGCTTTGAAGAAAAAGCCGGGTACTGAAGTTGAACTTCAGCTCAAAGTTAGCCAACAGGGAAATACGCTGTTGGTTAATAATCCTACCGCCTACTACATTACGTTGGCTTTTTTTGGCAAAGACAGCAAAAGCCAATTGTCAGGCTTTAGCAGTAAGATGATTGCCCCTTTTTCCTCTGTCACATTAAATGCCGGCGGTTATAACGGAAATGCGTTCGCACTAGGATATATGGATGATTATGGCGGACTGCGCATGCTGAACGTGAAATGCCATGGTCAATGCGATCTTATCGTGCCGGAGGCCAGAAAATGATCCGCACGCTACGGTTATTTCTGCTGTTAATATTCATCGCGCTCCCTTTTCGTTCAGCGCTGGCGGTTCACTGCTATCTGGGAGCCACCGGAGGTCCTGTTGAAGGTTATACCGCTATCGAGCCGTTTGCAGTCCCTAACAACGCCAAACCCGGGGACAAAATCTGGGAAAGCAACGATATAAAAATCCCCGTCTACTGCGATAACGCAACCTCCGAAAATGCTTATAGCAGCGAAAACGTCTACGCATGGGTCAACCCCTACACCTCAGTCAACGATACCTATTATCAACTGGGCGTCACCTATGAAGGCGTTGATTATGACGCCACGCAAGGTGCGGTCAATATTGATACACATCAGTGCATTGATAATCAGAAGCTTAAGATCTATACCCCCGCGCAAATCAAAGCCAGCGGTTGGGAACATTATCTCTGTTCAGGTAATGCAGAAGATACGCACTATTCAAGAACGTTTATTGCCCGCATGCGCCTGTACGTAAAAGTGATTTCGATGCCCCCCCACGACTACGCCAGTAGCATCGGTGATTATATTCTTGTGCAGTTTGATGGTGTTGGTGGTATCAACGTCAGCCCGGATGCCGCTAACCTGAAATATCATGTCACTGGATTAGATCAAATTCGAGTACTGGACTGTAGCGTAAAATTCAACATTTATCCGGAAAATCAGACCATTGACTTTGGCACCTTTAATAATATGGAAATCAATGCCAAAACCATGACCAAAAGTTTCTCCATCAAGACTATAAAGAATTTAAATGCAGACAGTGGATGTACTGATACATTCAAAGTTTCATCTTCATTCTATACTACTGAAGAATTAGCAGAAGATGATACTTCACTGAGAATAGGGAATGGCTTGCAATTAAAAATCCGTAATATGGAAGATAATACACTCTCCACCTACAACGCGTACGCAGAGTATGCCGAATTTGATACGGAATTATTGACCAGAGAGAAAAGTTATCAAGCAGAGTTAAGTCAAGTCGCTGGCGAGGCCGTTCAGACCGGACCATTTGAAACGGTAGTGTTATTTAAAATTAACTACAACTAAACAAAAAAAGCCGATGGCATTGCATCGGCTTTTCTTCACCATGGCACTGTACGATTAGCTGGCTTTGCGCTCGTGCGCCTGACGGTAAGCCACCAGGTCTTCGATAGTCACCACCGCCATATTATGCTTGCCGGCAAATTCGATGCACTCTGGCGCTCGCGCCATGGTGCCATCGTCGTTGGTCAGTTCGCACAGCACGCCTGCCGGTTTAAACCCTGCCAGCGTCATCAGGTCGATGGTCGCTTCAGTATGACCACCGCGGGTCAACACGCCGCCAGCCTGAGCACGCAGCGGGAAAACGTGCCCCGGACGGTTAAGATCGGAAGGTTTGGCGCCATCCTTAATTGCCGCACGCACCGTAGTCACACGGTCCGCAGCGGAAACACCGGTGGTCACGCCCTCTGCTGCTTCAATGGTCACGGTAAAACCGGTGCCGTAAGCGCTGGTATTATTTTCCACCATCATTGGCAGATCGAGCTGTTTGCGTCGGTCTTCAGTGATGCACAGGCATACAATACCGCTACCGTGACGGATGGTCAGCGCCATCTGTTCTACGGTCATGGTCTCTGCCGGGAAAATCATATCGCCTTCGTTTTCGCGATCTTCATCGTCAAGCACCATCACACCGCGTCCTTCACGCAGCGCAGACAGCGCATGTTCAACACGTTCGAAAGGCGTACCAAAAGAGGAAAGTAGCGTCTGATTCATGGTAAAAAAACCTCACTAAAATTATGGTTACCAGAATCAGGGCAGTCTTAGGAGTACCGTCTAAGCGGCAAAAAAATAACGTGAGCGGGTCCATGCCCGACTGGATCGTTACTCTCTCCCATCCGGACTCTAACCGTCGGCCCCGGAATTACACCGGATCTGCTGACCTTTTTGCCGTAACAAAAAGCGCTCGCGGGCTTTCAACATCAGTTGATTTACCGCCGGTGGGGAATTTCGCCCCGCCCTGAGAATAAGCGGGTTAACTATAACGCTATTGATTACCTTCATCAACGCCTTTACTCGTCTTAGCTTCACACAATTCTGGTTTATGCCTGTGCCAGTTCGCACTACAATAGGCAGCAACACGTACCAGTTCAGGGAAACCACAATGATTGACCCGAAAAAAATTGAGCAGATTGCTCGTCAGGTTCACGAGTCGATGCCGAAAGGGATCCGCGAGTTTGGCGAAGACGTCGAGAAGAAAATTCGTCAAACGCTGCAGTCACAGCTGACCCGTCTGGATCTGGTAAGCCGTGAAGAATTCGATGTACAGACTCAGGTTTTATTGCGCACACGTGAAAAGCTGGCGCTGCTTGAGCAACGTCTGACTGAGCTGGAATCGCGTGAAAAAACGGCAGAAGTTAAACCTGCCCCCGCGATCCCGTCAGTCGATCCGCAAGAGTAAAACGACAACGGGCCGCAAGGCCCGTTTTTCTGTTAGTGTTCCAGTTCTAGCTTCCTGGCTTCCGTCGCCTGCTGGCAGTACAGCGCATAGCGTTTGCAAAACCAGCTACGATGTTCTTCATCCATGTTCCCGGTTATCGCCTGGATATCAACGGGATGGCCCTCAGCCTGCATTCTGGCAAAACTACGGGCCAGGAAATCGAAATTGTTCATTGAATACATGTTGCTGTTCATGAGCATACCCTCCAGTTATTGAATATCTGCTAAGGCCATATGCTTTTTCTAATTTCAGTATTTCCCTGGATACGAAGTTATTCTGTACATATTGTGCGCAAAAAAACCGCCTGCTTCACAGTTTCCTACGAAATCTAAGAGGGGGATGAGCCCCTTTTCGGATTAAAGACCAGGGTAACGCATGTTATTGTAACGTCATGTAAAAGTAAGAGGTAAAACCATTACTTTTGACACGGACAGGGAACGCAGTAACAGGAGGAAACAACTTGGTATTATTCACGGATTACAACAGCCCCTACCTGTTTGCTATTTCATTTGTACTGTTGATTGGCCTACTGGAAATCATCTCTCTTATTTTTGGCCATTTTCTTTCAGGTGCGCTTGATGCTCACCTCGAACATTACGATGCCCTGACTTCCGGCAATATCGGCCAGGCGCTTCACTATCTCAATATCGGGCGGATCCCGGCACTGATCGTACTGTGCTTACTCGCTGGCTTCTTTGGACTCTTCGGCATCCTCCTTCAGCATGGCTGGGTCACGCTGTGGCAAGCACCGCTCAGCAACCTGCTGCTTGCTCCGGTGAGTTTTATTCTTGCCGTCTTCGCCGTGCATTACAGCGGAAAAATCATTGCTCCCTGGCTGCCGCGGGATGAAACCACCGCCCTCGCTGAAGATGAATTTATCGGCAGCATGGCGATTATTACCGGACATTCCGCAAGTGCCGGAACCCCCTGCGAAGGCAAATTTACCGATAAGTTCGGGCAGACTCACTATGTGCTGCTGGAGCCTGAAGCGGGCAAAGAATTCAAAAAAGGAGACAAGGTGCTGATTATCTGCCGACTCTCCGCAACGCGTTACCTGGCCGAGCTAAACCCCTGGCCGACTGTTTTATAATTTTATACAGAGGGATCTTATAGATGGATGATGTTTTTGGCATGTTACCTTCATGGATGTTTACCGCCATTGTGGCGGTGGTCGTCTTAGTAATTATCGGGATTATTTTTGCCCGCCTGTATCGCCGCGCATCTGCTGAACAGGCGTTTGTGCGTACCGGCCTTGGCGGACAAAAAGTGGTGATGAGCGGCGGCGCAATTGTCATGCCTATCTTCCACGAAATTATTCCTATCAACATGAACACCCTCAAACTTGAGGTGAGCCGTTCAACTGTCGACAGTCTCATCACCAAAGACCGTATGCGCGTGGATGTCGTCGTTGCCTTTTTCGTACGTGTAAAACCGTCTGTTGAAGGGATTGCTACCGCCGCACAGACGCTGGGACAGCGGACGCTGTCACCAGAGGATTTACGTGTGCTAATAGAAGATAAGTTTGTTGATGCCCTACGTGCCACTGCGTCGCAGATGACCATGCATGAACTGCAGGATACGCGTGAAAACTTCGTTCAGGGCGTACAAAATACCGTCGCGGAAGACCTGTCCAAAAACGGCCTGGAACTGGAGAGCGTTTCACTCACCAACTTTAACCAGACCGAAAAAGTCCATTTCAACCCGAATAACGCCTTTGATGCCGAGGGTCTGACCAAGCTGACCCAGGAAACAGAACGCCGTCGTCGCGAACGTAACGAAGTCGAGCAGGACGTAGAAGTTGCCGTTCGTGAGAAAAACCGTGATGCGCTGGCACGCAAGCTGGAAATCGAACAGCAGGAAGCCTTCATGACTCTCGAGCAGGAGCAGCAGGTGAAGACCCGCACGGCCGAGCAAAACGCCAAAATTGCCGCCTTCGAAGCCGAACGTCATCGTGAAGCTGAGCAGACGCGCATTCTTGCAGAACGCCAGATTCAGGAAACAGAAATCGAGCGCGAACAGGCGGTGCGATCCAGAAAAGTCGAGGCCGAGCGTGAAGTTCGCATTAAAGAAATCGAACAACAGCAGGTAACGGAGATTGCTAATCAGACAAAATCTATCGCCATTGCCGCCAAGTCCGAACAGCAGTCTCAGGCTGAAGCACGCGCTAACGATGCGCTGGCCGAAGCGGTTCGCGCTCAGCAGAACGTAGAAACCACCCGCCAGACCGCAGAAGCGGATCGTGCCAAACAGGTGGCGTTGATTGCCGCAGCTCAGGATGCAGAAACCCAGGCGGTTGAACTGACCGTCCGGGCAAAAGCGGAAAAAGAAGCCGCAGAATTGCAGGCGGCGGCAATTGTGGAACTGGCCGAAGCCACGCGGAAAAAAGGTCTGGCGGAAGCCGAAGCCCAGCGTGCGCTGAACGATGCCATCAACGTGCTTTCCGACGAACAGACCAGTCTGAAATTTAAGCTGGCCCTGCTGCAGTCCCTGCCAGCAGTCATTGAGAAATCCGTTGAGCCAATGAAATCTATCGATGGGATCAAGATTATCCAGGTTGATGGTCTGAATCGTGGCGGCGCCGTCGGTGAAGTGACCGCAGGTAACGTAACCGGAGGGAATCTGGCTGAGCAGGCATTATCCGCCGCCCTTGCCTATCGTACACAAGCGCCGCTGATTGACTCGCTGTTAAATGAAATTGGTTTGTCCGGCGGTTCGCTGTCGGCACTGGCCGATCCGCTGAAAAACAGTCCACAGCCTGTTGAGAAAACGACTGAAGAATAAGAAACAGAAATGCCGGATGGCAACGCTTACGCGTTTTATCCGGCCTACAACCTCGTAGGCCGGACACCGCCATCCGACAAACATTCCAATTGTTATTTATCGCTGTCTTTCTGGATCTTCTTGATGATATTGGTCGTTGAGCAGCCATCTTCGAAGTTCAGCACCAGCACTTCACCGCCGTTCGCCCATACCTCTTTGCTACCCGCAATATCTTCTGGCTTATAGTCACCGCCTTTGACCAGCAGATCCGGCAGGATGCCGGCGATCAGACGCTGCGGTGTATCTTCTTCAAAAGAGACCACCCAGTCGACGGATTCCAGCGCGCCCAGCACGATCATGCGCTGTTCCAGCGGGTTGACCGGACGCGTTTCGCCTTTCAGACGTTTGGTCGACGCATCGCTGTTTACCGCCACGATCAGGCGATCGCCCAGCTTGCGCGCATTTGCCAGATAGGAAACGTGGCCCGCATGCAGGATGTCGAACACGCCGTTAGTCATCACCACTTTCTCACCGCGCTTGCGGGCGCTGGCAACGGCCTGTTTCAGCTCAGATTCGCTCATCACGCCAAAACCAGTATCAGCCCGACCACGCACCGCGTTTTCCAGTTCAATCGGAGAAACGGTGGAGGTTCCCAGTTTACCAACCACAACACCGGCTGCAGCGTTGGCAAAATAGCACGCCTCTTCCAGTGTGTTACCCGCCGCCAGCGTCGCCGCCAGCACGCCAATTACCGTATCGCCCGCACCGGTCACGTCATACACTTCCTGCGCCTGCGTCGGCATATGCAGTGGCGATTTGCCCGGTTGCAGCAACGTCATCCCCTGTTCTGAACGGGTAATCAGCAGTGCGGAAAGGTCGAAATCAGCAATCAATTTCATGCCGCGCTCAACCAGTTCATCTTCGCTTTTGCATTTACCCACTACCGCTTCAAACTCAGACAAGTTCGGCGTTAGCAGCGTTGCGCCGCGGTAACGTTCAAAATCGGTCCCTTTCGGATCGATAAGTACCGGCACGCCAGCCTTACGCGCCAACGCAATCATCTGCTGCACGCTTGCCAGCGCGCCTTTGGCGTAGTCGGAAAGCACCAGAGCGCCAATAGAACCCAGCGCCTGATTAATACGCTCGTGCAGCGGCTGCGGATCCACGCCTTCAAAACCTTCTTCAAAATCCAGACGAATCAACTGCTGGTTGCGGGAAAGCACGCGCAGTTTGGTGATTGTCGGATGCGTCGGCACGGAAACGAAGTCGCATTTTACGTTCACATCCGCCAGCGTTTTGCTCAGCGCACGCGCCGCGTCGTCGATACCGGTCAAACCCACCAGACGGGAATTTGCGCCCAGAGAGGCAATGTTCATCGCCACGTTTGCTGCGCCACCGGGACGTTCTTCGATGGTATCGACCTTCACCACCGGAACCGGCGCTTCAGGTGAAATACGGCTGGTAGGGCCGTACCAGTAGCGATCCAGCATCACATCACCGACAACCATGACTCCTGCACGTTCAAACTCTGGCAGCGTTACTTTCATTCCTGTCTCCTGAGAGATTCTCTGAGGGTCTTAAAATTTGCGCGCGATAATAGCACACTTCACTCGGCAACCAGCCACTTCTGCCAGCTGTCACGCACTAGCGTACGTTCAGCGTCAAAGTGCTCCAGCGCCACATGGCCCGGAAGTTCCTGCAACGCAAGATGGTGAAGTTCATCACGCAACGTCGTATAAGCACGGGTAAGTGCCAGCGCTTCCTGCTCGTCCATAATGTCGTTTTGCGCCAGTAATTCCAGAATGCGCACATTATCCGACCAGCGCGTCAGCTTCGGTTTTTCATGCGCATAGCGCAACACCAGATACTGCGTAATAAACTCAATGTCTGTGATGCCACCCTCATCCGCTTTAATATCAAAACGATCCCGATGCTTATTGCCCAAATGGGCGCGCATTTTCTCACGCATTTCACGCACATCGGTCTGCAAGGTTTTCCCATCACGGACGAGGGTCATGATATCGCGACGAATCGCATCAAACTGAGAGGTCAACTGCGGGTCACCATATACCACACGAGCACGCACCAGCGCCTGATGCTCCCACGTCCAGGCTTCGTTGCGCTGGTAATCGGCGAAAGCGTCGGTTGATGTCACCAGCATTCCCGCCGCGCCGGATGGACGCAGCCGCGCATCCACTTCGTACAAAATACCGGACGAGGTGCGGGTGCTGAAAAGGTGCATAATGCGCTGCGACAGACGCAGATAGAACTGTCGCCCGTCAATCTCACGCTCACCGTCCGTCATCACATCCATCGGGCAATCATGCAGGAAGATCAAATCAAGATCCGAACTGTAACCCAGTTCCCAGCCACCCAGTTTGCCATAGCCGACGACGGCAAAACCGCGCCCCTCACGTTCGCCAAGATGGGTAGGTTGCCCGTAGCGAGCAACCATCTGCGTCCACGCCTGCTGGACTACCGCATCAATAATCGCTTCCGCCAGCCAGGTTAAATGGTCGCTCACCTTCATCACCGGCAGCGTACCGGCGATATCAGCCGCGGCAATACGCAGTAGCTGCGTTTGCTTAAACTGGCGCAGTGCCTCCAGTTGCTGCTCTTCGTCATCTTCCGGCACGCGCAGCAAATACTGGCGCAGCTCATCACGGTAGGCGTCCGTCGCGGTAGGTTGATACAGGGTATTCGGATCCAACAGTTCATCAAGCAACAACGGATACCGCGCCAGCTGGCTGGCGACCATCGGCGAGGCCGCACAGAGCGAAATCAAATGCTTCAGCGCCCCGGGGAATTCGCTCAGCAGTTCCAGATAGGTCGTGCGAGTCACAATACCCACCAGCAGCGGTGTAATGCGTGACAGCGGGACTGAGGCATCGTCACGCGTACAGACATCGCTCAACAGATGCGGCATTAAATGATCCAGCACCTGTCGTCCGCGTGGGCCAATGGTGCGTTTATCCAGCTCTTTGCGGAAATCAGCAATCAGAGACAGCACGCGCCGCCGATCTTCATCCGCCAGATGTGTCAGCACTGGCGTGGTGTCATCTTCCTGTAAGGCATCCTGCCACAATTCGCGCCACTGTTCTGAGAGCGACTCTTCCTGGGTTTCGGCCTCGTCATCGCCAATCAGCTCGTTAAATACCCGGCGTACGTTGTCCATATGATTGGTCAGCACATCGGTTAACTGCTGCCAGTCATCAACGTTCATCCCCCACGCCAGCCGCGCGCGATTCAGTTCATCGCCTGGCAGCGTTTGGGTCTGCTCATCATTGATGCTTTGCAGCAGGTTTTCCAGGCGGCGTAAATAGAGATAGGCTGCGCGCAGTTGTTCCGCGTCGGTATCAGACAGCAAGTGCAGCGCATTGATGGAGCTAAGCGTCGGTAACAGCGAGCGGGATTGCAGCGATGGCTCGCGCCCACCGCGAATCAGCTGGAATACCTGCACGATAAATTCGATTTCACGAATGCCGCCCGCCCCCAGCTTGATGTTGTCTTTCAGGCCACGACGGCGCACTTCACGCGCAATCATCCCTTTCATGTTACGCAGCGACTGGATCACGCTGAAATCAATATAGCGACGGAAGACAAAAGGCCGCAGCATGGCACGGAGTTCATTGACGTAAGTGCCGTCGGCATCGCCCATAATGCGGGCTTTAACCATCGCATAGCGTTCCCAGTCGCGCCCTTGTTCCTGGTAATAATCCTCCAGCGCGGAGAAGCTCAGCACCAGCGGGCCGCTGTCGCCAAACGGGCGTAAACGCATATCCACCCGATAGACAAACCCATCCATTGTGGGCTGATCCAGCACTTTGATAAGCCGCTGGCCCATACGGGTAAAGAACTGGGCGTTATCCAGCTCGCGGCGCCCACCCTGTGTGCTGCCGTGTTCCGGCCAGGCAAAAATCAGGTCGATATCGGAGGAAAAATTCAGCTCGCCACCGCCCAGTTTCCCCATGCCTAAAATCAGCAGCGGCTGCGCAACACCTTCAGGATTACACGGCGTTCCCCACTCACGACAGCAGGCGTCATACAACCAGTCTCGAGCGGCAATAATCAGCGTTTCAGCCAGATGGCTTAACTGCTGCAAAATACTCTCTTCCGTCACCAGCGACAGCGTCTGTGCCCAGGCGATACGCACCATAATGCGACGGCGAAACAGGCGTAACTCACGCATCAGTGTGTTTTCGTCACTAACATCAGCCAATGCTTGCTGTAACCAGTTGGCATAGTGTTGCCATTCATCCGCCAGGGGTGGAGCGCTTTCCAGCTCAGCCAGCCATTCGGGATGGGCAATAATGCTGTCACGGACAAAATCACTGAATGTAAGTACTGACTTCGCCTGAACGCTAAGTGAGGACTCAGATATTGCTGCTGGCAGCCGCTCAACAACGGTCGGCCAGTACTGCTGTAACGGTGAAGAGAGCTGCTTCATTTACGGGTTATCCTTTGAATGGTGCCGGATGCGTCTTTTCGCTTTATCCGACCTACATGACAGTTACACACATCGCGTAGGCCTGATAAGCGCAGCGCCATCAGGCATCCCGGCCTCGGCCCTGATTATCGTTTTCCGCTGTGCAGCCAGAACGGTTCCAGTGCAATCGCCTCGTTACGGAAGTGTTCAATTTCAATATATTGGTTGGCCGCAATGGCGCGACGTAAGCCCTGCCAAGTAGCGATCCATTCCGATGCGACATTTTCGTCGTAGTATCCCGCCAGCATCAGCATGCTATCAATGTTGCGCGTCAAACGTGGAAGCTGATCGGCGTACTGATCGCCCAACGGCTGCGCAAAAGCGGTTTTCAGCTCAGCGGCATGGCGTGAAAGATGGGTATCAGAGAAGCGCTTAAAGGAGTCGGCAATTTTGCCCTGCGCCTTCGCATCCAGGAATGGCTGCCATCCTTTGGTCACCAGCCATTCGGTCAGCGCCAGCTTGGCCATTGCCGTTTGCGTACTGTAAACCGCCGAAATAGCAGAAACGTCCGACGCAATGATCGCTTCCGATTGGGTCAGCAAATCACGTAAGTGAGCGCTCGCTTTTCGTGGCACATTACCGCCAAACAACATCAGAATGTGACGCACCAGCCCCATTGCCGCCAGCACCTCGGCTTTCGCCCCTTTAACGCCGCGTACCCACAGTTCTTCGTGGTACTGCCACTGTGATAATGCCAGCTCCAGCGCCGCTTCCAACCCCTGCTCAATGCTTGCCTTCGCCGGAACCTTCAAAATCCGCGTCGGTTTGAGTTCGCGCGGCGCATTCCCCAGGGCCAAATGATAACCGCGCGCGGCTTTGCTCAAACTGCCCTGGCGTAAACCGGTTTGCGAAACCAGCTGGTTTGCCAGCTTCAGTACCGCACGGGTATCGCCGCTTAGCAGTTCAAGTTCAAGCTCACAGATAGGTTCTGCAAACTCGCCCGCTTTCACTTCCCCCACATCGAGGGCCATTTCAATCCGGCTGCCATCAACATCAACCAACCATTTCTCACGGAAAAAATCGGTGCTGAACAACGGCTGCACTTGAGAAGCAAGTTCAGCGGGCAGTTTGCCATCAGGCCAGGCTTCCGTTGGGAACAAGGCGAGATCCAGCTCAGGCGCGTCCAGCGCAACGTTAAATTCCGGTCGCTGATGCAGGCCGCCCGTCACGCGTCCGGCAATTTTCATGGTCATTTCGTAATGACCGTTTTCACCGCGAATACGCAGCCCCATATCGTGACCACGCAACCACGCATCCGGCGTTTCGTAGTAAATATTCAGCAACTGGCTGGGCGCATGATGCTCTCCCCCCAGCGTATTCAGACGTTCACGTAGCGCATCGACAGCGTCACTATTAACGATAAATTTTAATTCGATTTCCTGGGCCATGGTCTTGTACTTATGGGTTATGTCACAGTTGAGAAAACTGACTGCGAACTAAGTTCGTTCTTTATGGTCAGTAGATAGTATTTTGCGCCAAATTGCCATGCAACGAGCAATTTGACGGGCGTAAAAGTTTCGAGTGGTGGCAAAAAGGACACAGATGATTCCGATTGATGTCGAATGCTTTGCGTAGAGACACTGATGCCACTACTATCGTTCCACTTTCTATGACAATAACGACAGCCTGATGCCAAAATTACGCCTGATTGGATTAACTTTACTCGCACTTAGCGCCACTGCAGTCTCTCATGCCGAAGAAAAGCGCTATGTCTCTGACGAACTGAACACCTGGGTCCGCAGCGGTCCGGGAGATAATTATCGCCTCGTGGGTACGGTTAACGCCGGCGAGGAAGTCACGCTATTACAGACCGATGCCAATACTAATTACGCCCAGGTGAAAGACAGCACCGGACGTACCGCCTGGATCCCACTGAAAGAGCTGAACAGTACGCCGAGCCTGCGTACCCGCGTTCCCGACCTGGAAAACCAGGTTAAGATCTTGACCGATAAGCTCAATAATATCGATACCACATGGAATCAGCGTACCGCCGACATGCAGCAAAAGGTAGCGCAGAGCGACAGCGTTATTGACGGGCTGAAACAAGAAAACCAGAAGCTGAAGAACGAACTTATCGTGGCGCAAAAGAAGGTGAGCGCAGCCAACCTTCAGCTTGATGACAAGCAGCGTACTATCATCATGCAATGGTTTATGTATGGCGGCGGCGTGCTGGGTCTTGGTCTGCTGCTCGGTCTGGTTCTGCCACACATGATCCCAAGCCGTAAACGCAAAGATCGCTGGATGAACTGAATCGCCTTCTCCGCCACACTGACATATGATTAAGGGATATTTTTTTCAAAAGGAAAGTGGCGTGAAGATTTATCTGGTCGGTGGTGCTGTTCGGGATGCGTTATTAGGGCTACCGATTAAAGATAAAGATTGGGTCGTTGTCGGCGCCACGCCGCAAGGAATGCTCGACGCGGGTTACCAACAGGTAGGCCGCGATTTTCCCGTGTTTCTGCATCCGCAAACCCGGGAAGAGTATGCGTTGGCGCGTACTGAACGCAAATCAGGTTCGGGATATACCGGATTCACCTGCTACGCCGCGCCAGATGTGACGCTGGAGGCCGATCTTCAGCGGCGCGACCTGACCATCAACGCAATGGCCCGCGATGACAACGGGGAGATTATCGACCCGTATAACGGACGCGATGATCTGGAAAACCGCCTGCTGCGTCATGTTTCCCCGGCTTTTAGCGAAGATCCACTGCGCGTGCTGCGCGTAGCACGCTTTGCTGCCCGCTATGCGCACCTTGGCTTTCGTATTGCCGACGAAACCATGACGCTGATGCGCGATATGAACGCCGCTGGCGAACTGGAACACTTGACGCCAGAGCGCGTGTGGAAAGAAACGGAAGGCGCCTTAACCACCCGCAACCCACAGGTATTTTTTCAGGTCCTGCGCGACTGCGGCGCACTGCACGTTCTGTTTCCTGAAGTGGATGCTCTGTTCGGCGTTCCCGCGCCCGCGCAGTGGCACCCGGAAATTGATACCGGTATTCACACGCTGATGACGCTGTCGATGGCAGCCATGTTAAGCCCGGAGGTCGACGTGCGTTTCGCCACGCTGTGCCACGATCTTGGCAAAGCATTAACGCCTAAAGCGCTATGGCCGCGCCATCATGGCCACGGTCCGGCGGGCGTTAAGCTGGTCGAGCAACTGTGTCAGCGCCTGCGCGTGCCGAATGACATCCGTGATTTAGCCAAACTGGTGGCCGAGTTCCACGACCTGATTCATACCTTCCCGATCCTGCAACCGAAAACCATCGTTAAGCTGTTTGATTCCATCGATGCATGGCGCAAACCGCAGCGCGTGGAGCAAATCGCCCTCACCAGCGAGGCCGACGTGCGTGGGCGAACCGGTTTTGAAGCGGCGGATTACCCGCAAGGCAGGCTGTTGCGTGAAGCCTGGCTGGTTGCACAGGCGGTTCCCACGAAAGATGTCGTGGAAGCGGGATTCAAAGGTCAGGCAATTCGTGAAGAACTGACCCGGCGTCGCATTGCGGCGGTGGCCAACTGGAAGGAGAAGCGGTGTCCTAAACCTGCCCATTAAACTGACGTTGCCGGATGGCGGCATAAATGCCTTATCCGGCCTACATATTACGCCCGTAGGCCGGATAAGCGCAGCGCCATCCGGCATTTAGTGGCGATCAGAAAAAAACCACATAGACGGCAGCCGCCACAACAAAGCGGTAAATCGCAAACGGAATGAACGAGATACGCTTAATCAGCTGCAGGAAGGTTTTGATCGCGACCAGCGCCACGATAAACGCCGTCACAAAACCGACTGCAAACATCGGTAAATCTGATGCGCTAAGGAACGACCAGCTCTTGTAGAGATCCAGCGCCGTCGCGCCCATCATCATCGGCACCGCCAGCAGGAATGAAAACTCAGAAGCCGCATAACGGCTCACGCCCATCAGCATGCCGCCAGAAATCGTCGCCCCTGAGCGAGAAAAACCCGGCCACAGCGCCAGACACTGGAAACAGCCAATCATAAATGCCTGGCGATAGGTCATATCATCCAGACCCGGCGCGCGCGGCTCTTTCGGCTTCAGGCATTCTGCGGCAATCAGCAGTACACCACCCACCACTAGCGCATACATCACGTTGATCGGGTTAAACAGCGACTTGATGGTGTCGTGGAACACCAGTCCCAGTACAACCGCCGGAATCATCCCCAACAGGATATGCCCCAGCGTCAGCCGACCTTTGCCAGTACCTTCATGCGGAGCCTTGCCGAAGTGAATGCCTATCAGGCCAAACAAACGTCGCCAGAACATCACCACCACTGCCAGAATAGACCCCAATTGGATCACCACCTCGAATGTTTTTGCGGTATCACCCTCAAAACCCAACAGGTGGCCAACAATAATCATATGGCCGGTACTGGAAACGGGTAAAAATTCCGTCAATCCTTCGACCACACCCAAAATTGCCGCCACCAGCAGCGAGTGCATATCACTCATTAATAAACCCCTAGATAGAGAAAACACGGCAAAAAAGAGCCGACGAAAGGACTCTTTTATACCCGTTTGATTTAGAAATTATTAAATTAATTATTTTCTTTCAGATTATTGCCACGCTCAATGACGACCCCGACGTTTGCCGCACGGGCTACCGCGCCAGGTTTGCTGAGTTTGATCCGCACCCACGGTGAATTAAAGCGGTTAAGTAGCAAATCCGCCACCTCTTCCGCTACACGTTCTACCAGCGCAAAACGCCCACCTTCCACATGATTAACAACCGTTTGAGCAATATCAGCATAGCTCAGGCAATCAGCCACATCATCGCTTTTAGCTGATTTGCGGTTATCCCATGCCATTTCGATATCGAACACCAACCGTTGTTCGATCGTTTGTTCCCAGTCGTAAACACCAATAGTGGTGATTACAGAAAGTTGCTCTATAAATACAATATCCATCACGACCTGCCTGCTTTTTGGCTAACCCGGATACCACTTCCGGCGAAATATGCGTATTATCCACAGAAGTAGCGTTTTACACGACATTTTCAAAACGGAACAGCTTATGAGTGCAATCGCGCCTGGAATGATTATCTTCGCGTACCTCTGTGGCTCAATTTCCAGTGCTATTCTGGTATGCCGCCTTGCTGGATTGCCGGACCCGCGCGACAGCGGCTCTGGGAATCCGGGCGCGACAAACGTGCTGCGCATCGGTGGCAAGGGAGCCGCCGTCGCGGTACTGATTTTCGACGTCCTGAAAGGTATGTTACCCGTCTGGGGTGCCTATGCGCTAGGCGTCAGCCCCTTCTGGCTGGGATTGATCGCAATCGCCGCCTGTCTGGGACACATTTGGCCGGTATTTTTCGGCTTTAAAGGTGGAAAAGGCGTTGCCACCGCCTTTGGCGCAATTGCGCCGATTGGCTGGGACTTAACCGGCGTGATGGCCGGAACCTGGCTACTAACCGTCCTGTTAAGCGGCTATTCATCGTTAGGCGCTATCGTCAGTGCGCTGATCGCCCCTTTTTACGTCTGGTGGTTCAATCCCCAGTTCACTTTCCCGGTGTCCATGTTGTCGTGCTTAATTCTGCTTCGTCACCATGACAACATTCAGCGTCTGTGGCGTCGTCAGGAGCCGAAGATCTGGACCAAGCTAAAGAAAAAACGCGAAAAAGACCCCGAGTGATTTTATTGTCGGATAGCGACGCGTCGGCGTCTTATCCGGCTTGGGGGATGTGATACCCCTCCACCGGTTTGCCTAATCGGTTCTGACACCACGTCGCCAGAAACTCCACGCACACGCGAAGCTTCACGCTGCGATACAGCGGCTCCTGATAAACCGCCCAGATATTAGCGCTCTGCGCATAGTCCGGCAGCACCCGCTCCAGTTCACCGCTGGCCAGAAACGGTTGTACGTCCCATTCAGAACGCAGCATGATCCCTTTTCCCTGTAGCGCCCACTGCAGCACAATCTCACCGCTGTTAGAAGAAAGATGTCCCGCCACCTTAACCGACTTTTTCTCCTGACCGTTATCCAGTTCCCACACCCCGTGAGTCATATCCCGTTCTTTGGTGACCAGACAATCATGCCGAATTAATTCCTGTAACGTCGTCGGCTCACCGTATTTTTTTAAATACGTCGGTGCTGCGCATAATATCCTTTTATTTTTCGTTAACAAATGAGCAATATAATAATCAGGAATTTCATCATTGATACGAATATCCAAATCGATATTATCCTGCGCCAAATCAATTTGCCGATCGTAAAGTTCAAAATGTACCTGTAATTCAGGATAGCTGTGCATCAATTCTGTAATTGCCGGTGCAATATAACTGCGCCCAAAACCAAAGCTACAGCCGATACGAATCATCCCTGCCGGACGCGTTTTGAGTTGCGTAACGTCATCGACCAGATGTTGATAACCTGCGAGGATCGCCTGCGCGTGTTCATAGCAACGTTGACCACTCTCCGTTAGCGCCACGCCACGCGCCGAGCGGCTTAGCAACGTAGCCCCTAGCGTGGACTCGAGGATCTGAATGCGCTTCGTCACAAACGCGGGCGTCTGACCCAGCGTCGCAGCGGCGGCGCTAAAGCTGCCGCTATGAACAATTTCAACCAGCACCTGTAGGTCTTTCGCCAGGGGATACGTATTCAGCATGATCGGTAATCCGTAATGTGATTAACCGCAGTGTAATTCTCCCATACGTATTAAACCCTGCCCTGGCGCAATTTTTATTGCCTTATCTGGACATCATTCACGAACTGTTAATTAGATATTCACAGTGCCAAATAATATAAAACCACATTTTTAGTGGTAGTTTGTGGCGGAGAATTTATTTCCAGACAAATAAAAGAACTGGAGTTAATAAGATGAGCAATCAAAATAACCAACATGCGATAACTACGCTGACGAACATTGTCGCCGACTTTACCGCCATGATTTCTACCCGCATGCCTGACGATGTTGTGGATAAATTAAAACAGCTGCGTGAAGGCGAAACCTCGCCGATGGGTAAAATCATCTACCACACCATGTTTGACAACATGCAGAAAGCTATCGACCTGAACCGCCCTGCCTGTCAGGACACCGGGGAGATTATGTTCTTCGTGAAGGTCGGTTCCCGTTTTCCGCTACTTGGCGAACTGCAAAGCATTCTGAAGCAGGCTGTTGAAGATGCCACGGTAAAAGCGCCGCTGCGCCATAACGCGGTTGAGATTTTTGACGAAGTGAATACCGGAAAAAATACCGGTACCGGTGTGCCGTGGGTCACCTGGGACATCATCCCTGATAACGATGACGCGGAAATCGAAGTCTACATGGCAGGCGGCGGCTGTACGCTGCCGGGGCGCTCGAAAGTGTTAATGCCTTCTGAAGGCTATGAAGGCGTGGTGAAATTTGTCTTCGAAAATATCTCCACGCTGGCAGTTAACGCCTGTCCTCCGGTGCTGGTGGGCGTGGGTATTGCCACCTCTGTCGAAACCGCTGCCGTGCTTTCTCGTAAAGCGGTGCTGCGCCCAATCGGATCACGCCATCCAAACCCAAAAGCGGCAGAACTGGAACTGCGCCTGGAAGAAGGACTTAACCGTCTGGGCATTGGGCCGCAAGGGTTGACCGGGAATAGCTCAGTGATGGGCGTACATATCGAATCCGCCGCGCGCCACCCGTCGACTATCGGCGTTGCAGTCTCTACCGGCTGCTGGGCGCATCGTCGCGGCACGCTGTTGGTTCATGCCGACCTCTCCTTCGAAAACCTGTCTCACACCCGGAGCGCGTTATGAAAAAGATCCTCACAACCCCGATCAAAGCCGAAGATCTGGCAGACATTCGCGTTGGCGATGTCATTTACCTGACCGGCACGCTGGTGACCTGCCGCGACGTTTGCCACCGTCGCCTGATCGAACTGAAGCGCCCGATTCCTTATGACCTGAACGGCAAAGCCATTTTCCATGCGGGCCCGATCGTCCGTAAGAACGGTGAAAAATGGGAGATGGTCTCCGTCGGCCCAACTACCAGCATGCGTATGGAAGCGTTTGAGAAAGACTTTATCGAGCAGACGGGCGTCAAGCTGGTGGTCGGCAAAGGCGGCATGGGGCCGCTGACGGAAGAAGGCTGCAAACAGTTCAAAGCGCTGCACGTCATCTTCCCGGCTGGCTGTGCGGTCGTGGCGGCTACTCAGGTTGAAGAAATTGAAGAGGTACACTGGACCGAACTCGGCATGCCGGAATCTCTGTGGGTATGCCGGGTAAAAGAGTTCGGCCCGCTGATTGTGTCCATCGATACTCACGGTAATAACCTGATTGCCGAAAACAAAAAGCTGTTCGCTGAACGTCGCGATCCTATCGTCGAAGAAATCTGCGAGCACGTGCACTACATCAAATAACCCTCCCGGAGGGGCGTAACGCCTCTCCCTCTTCGCAGGGATACAACAATGGCACCTTTAGCTGGTTGGTGGCGATACCTGGCTCCGCTGGTGGTCATCGCCATTATTGCTGTTCTGCCCGTCCCCACCGGTCTTGAGAGTCACACCTGGCTCTATTTTGCCGTCTTTACCGGTGTGATTGTCGGGCTTATTCTGGAACCTGTACCGGGCGCGGTGGTGGCGATGATTGGCATTTCGATCATCGCCGTCCTTTCACCGTGGCTGCTGTTCAGTCCGGAGCAACTCGCGCAGGACGGTTTTAAATTTACCGCCAAATCGCTGTCGTGGGCGGTATCTGGATTCTCAAACTCGGTCATCTGGCTGATCTTCGCGGCCTTTATGTTTGGTACTGGCTATGAGAAAACCGGCCTTGGTCGGCGAATCGCGCTGATGCTGGTGAAAAAGATGGGGCACCGGACGTTATTTCTCGGCTATGCGGTGATGTTCTCCGAACTTATCCTCGCTCCCGTCACGCCTTCCAACTCCGCGCGCGGAGCCGGAATAATCTACCCGATTATCCGCAACCTGCCGCCGCTGTATAACTCGCAGCCCAATAGCGCCAGTTCACGCTCCATTGGCTCGTACATCATGTGGATGGGCATTGTCGCTGACTGCGTTACCAGCGCTATTTTCTTAACGGCGATGGCACCGAATCTGCTGTTGATCGGCCTGATGAAAGGCGCGTCCCACACCGCGCTGAGCTGGGGCGACTGGTTCTTAGGCATGCTGCCGCTGAGCATTTTACTGGTGCTGATCGTGCCGTGGCTGGCGTACCTGCTGTATCCACCGGTACTGAAATCCGGCGATCAGGTTCCACGTTGGGCGGATACAGAGCTAAAAGCGATGGGACCGCTCTGCGCTCGCGAGAAAAAGATGCTGGTACTGATGGTCGGCGCGTTAGTGCTGTGGATCTTCGGCGGCGACTACATTGACGCCGCAATGGTCGGATACAGCGTGGTGGCGTTGATGCTGGTACTACGCATCATTAGCTGGGATGACATCGTCAGCAATAAAGCCGCATGGAACGTCTTTTTCTGGCTGGCCTCGCTGATAACGCTCGCCACCGGGCTCAATAACACCGGTTTTATTACCTGGTTCGGCAAGCTGCTGGCGGGAGGACTGAGCGGCTATTCGCCGATGATGGTGATGGTGGCGCTGATCGTGGTGTTCTATCTGCTGCGCTACTTCTTTGCCAGCGCCACGGCGTATACCTCTGCCCTCGCGCCGATGATGATTGCCGCCGCGCTGGCAATGCCGGAAATCCCGCTACCGGTCTTCTGCCTGATGGTCGGCGCCGCCATTGGTCTGGGCAGCATTCTGACCCCGTACGCCACCGGTCCTAGCCCTATCTACTACGGCAGCGGTTATTTGCCAACGGTGGATTACTGGCGACTCGGCGCTATTTTTGGCCTGATTTTCCTCGTGCTGCTGGTGATCACCGGTCTGATCTGGATGCCCCTCGTTTTACTGTAATCTCCCTTGGGCGGCATATTGTCGCCCCTTAATCCATAAGCTTCTCATATGATCGATTTCCCGATGCGCTGAGGCATACTTTTTTGTATGCAAACACCCTCATGCTGATAGGGGAAACGCTCTGGACACGGTTGCGCACGAGACACTCACACGAGGCTGGCAGGCCGAACTGGAACTGCATTTTTCCTGTACCGGGCACAAAACGGTGCTCGCCTCGGCGCGTCATCATGGTCCATTGACGGTTCAGCGCCCGTTTTACCCGGAAGAGGACGTCTGCCACCTCTATTTGCTGCATCCACCTGCGGGGATCGTTGGCGGGGATGAGCTTCATATTGCCGTCACACTCGACGAAAACAGCCATGCGTTAATCACCCAGCCCGGCGCGGGCAAGTTTTATCGCAGCCGAGGGCCACAAGCGCTGCTGCGCCAGCATTTTACCCTCGCCTCGCACGCCACGCTGGAGTGGCTGCCGCAGGATACGATCCTCTTTCCCGGCGCCAACGCCGCTATTCAGACCGTCTTTCATCTGACATCCGCAAGTCGCCTGCTGGCCTGGGATCTGCTGTGTCTTGGCCGACCGGTTATGCAGGAAACTTTCAGCCACGGCATGCTGCAAAATCGCCTGGAAGTGTGGCGAGATGGGCAGCCGCTGCTGATAGAACGCTTGATATTGCAGGAGGGGAATCTGAGCGGCGTCGCGCATCATCCCTGGGTCGGCACGTTGCTGTGTTATCCGGCCAACGAACACATGCTGGAGGGCACGCGGGAGCGGCTTATGGCGCTTGGCGATTACGCCGGGGCAACACTTAACGACTCGCTGCTGACAATCCGTTTTCTTGCTAACGACAACCTGGTTGTTCAGCGCGTTATGCGTGACATCTGGCAATTTTTGCGCCCGCTGCTGACACATAAAACGCCTGTACTACCGAGAATCTGGCAAACCTAAGAGAACCCTTATGGAACTGACCCCCAGAGAAAAAGATAAGTTGTTGCTGTTTACCGCCGCGCTGGTGGCGGAACGTCGCCTGGCCCGCGGGCTGAAGCTGAACTACCCGGAATCGGTGGCGCTGATTAGCGCTTTCATCATGGAAGGGGCGCGCGACGGGCAAACTGTAGCCGCGCTGATGGAGGACGGGCGTCACGTCCTGCGCCGCGATCAGGTGATGGAAGGCGTACCGGAAATGATCCCGGATATTCAGGTTGAAGCCACGTTTCCGGACGGATCGAAGCTGGTCACTGTCCACAACCCGATCGTCTAAGGAGCGACAATGATCCCAGGTGAATATCAGATCGAAAAAGGCAGTATCGCACTTAATCAGGGGCGAGAGATCTGCACGATCGTGGTGGAAAATCATGGCGACAGGCCCATCCAGGTGGGATCGCACTATCACTTTTTCGAAGTGAACCCGGCGCTGCGCTTTGACAGGCTGGCCGCACGCGGCTTTCGTCTGAACATTGCTGCGGGCACAGCGGTGCGTTTTGAGCCAGGACAAAAACGCGAAGTCGAACTGGTGCGCGTTGCTGGCGCACAAAGGATCGTGGGTTTTCGTAGCGAAGTGATGGGCGCGCTGGAGGCAGATAATGAGTGACATTTCCCGGCAGGCGTACGCCGACATGTTTGGCCCAACCACTGGCGATAAAGTGCGCCTGGCGGATACCGACCTGTGGATCGAAGTGGAAAAAGACTTCACCACCTACGGCGAAGAGGTCAAATTCGGCGGCGGAAAAGTGATCCGCGACGGCATGGGCCAGGGGCAAATGCGCGCCGATGCATGTGTGGATCTGGTGATAACCAACGCGCTGATCGTCGATCACTGGGGGATCGTGAAAGCGGATATTGGTATCAAAGCCGGCAGGATCTTCGCCATCGGAAAGGCAGGTAATCCCGATATTCAGCCCAACGTTACGATCCCGATAGGCGTGGGAACTGAAGTCATCGCCGGGGAAGGCAAGATCGTCACCGCAGGCGGCGTGGATACGCATATTCACTGGATCTGCCCACAGCAGGCGCAAGAGGCGCTGGTTTCCGGCGTGACGACGATGATCGGCGGCGGTACCGGTCCGGCCGCGGGCACTCACGCCACCACCTGTACGCCGGGTCCGTGGTACATCGCACGCATGCTGCAGGCGGCAGACACGTTACCGGTTAACATCGGTTTACTGGGCAAAGGTAACGGCTCAAATCCTGACGCCTTGCGCGAGCAAATCACTGCAGGCGCAATTGGCCTGAAAATCCATGAAGACTGGGGCGCCACACCCGCCGCTATCGACTGCGCGCTGACCGTGGCCGACGAAATGGACATCCAGGTAGCGCTGCACAGCGACACGCTCAATGAGTCCGGTTTCGTGGAAGATACGCTGGCGGCGATTGGCGATCGCACCATTCATACTTTTCACACCGAAGGCGCGGGCGGCGGTCATGCGCCGGATATCATCACCGCCTGCGCACATCCGAATATCCTGCCCTCCTCTACGAACCCGACGCTGCCCTATACCATCAACACCATCGACGAGCATCTCGATATGCTGATGGTTTGCCACCATCTCGATCCAGATATCGCCGAAGACGTAGCCTTTGCCGAATCACGCATTCGCCGGGAAACGATCGCTGCCGAAGATGTGCTGCATGACATTGGCGCCTTTTCCCTGACCTCGTCCGATTCGCAGGCAATGGGGCGCGTGGGCGAAGTGATCCTGCGTACCTGGCAGGTGGCGCACCGCATGAAGGTTCAGCGTGGCCCGTTGGCAGAAGAAACCGGTGACAACGACAACCTGCGCGTTAAACGTTACGTCGCCAAATACACCATCAATCCGGCGCTAACCCACGGTATCGCCCATGAAGTCGGCTCCGTTGAACCTGGCAAACTGGCCGATCTGGTGTTGTGGTCACCGGCATTCTTTGGCGTAAAACCGGCGACGATCGTTAAAGGCGGGATGATCGTCTGTGCGCCGATGGGCGACATCAATGCCTCGATTCCCACCCCACAGCCGGTGCATTACCGCATGATGTTCGGCGCACTTGGCGCAGCGCGGCATCACACCCGGCTGACCTTTATTTCGCAGGCCGCTGATGCGCAAAACATCGCGCAGCAGCTCAACCTGCAAAGCGCCATCGCCGTCGTTAAAGGCTGCAGAACAGTGAAAAAGGCCAACATGATCCACAACGACCTGCAACCCAATATCACCGTCGATGCTCAGACCTACGAGGTGCGTATTGATGGCGAACTGATTACCAGCGAACCGGCAAACGTTTTGCCGATGGCACAACGCTATTTTCTGTTTTAGGAGTGACGATGATCTACCTGACCCAACGCCTTGACCACGCTCACCGCGTCACCGCAAGCGTCACGCTACCCATTGATATGCGGGTAAAAAGTCGTGCCAGAGTGGCGCTGAACGACGGTCGCGAAGCCGGGCTGATGCTACCGCGCGGTTTGCTGTTACGCGGTGGCGACCTGCTGACCACCGACGATGGAAGCGAGGTGATCGAAGTGATCGCCGCGCCGGAGTCGGTTTCCGTGGTGCGCTGCGCCGATCCTTTCCTGCTCGCCAAAGCCTGTTATCACCTCGGCAATCGCCACGTTCCGCTACAAATTCTGCCGGATGAGCTGCGCTACCACCACGATCATGTGCTGGACGCCATGCTGCGCCAGTTCAACCTCGAGGTGACGTTCGCTCAACTACCGTTTGAACCGGAAGCAGGCGCTTATGCCAGTGAATCACACGGGCATCATCACGGCCATGCGCACTGATGCATAACACCCAACAGCTGCGTCTGATGCAGCTCGCCAGCAGCGCACTCCCGGTGGGATCGTTTACCTGGTCCCAGGGTCTGGAGTGGGCAGTGGAGATTGGCTGGGTGAAAAGCGTCGATGACTTCTCTGCCTGGCAAATTCAGCAGATGGAGCAGAACTTTTTTACCGTCGACCTACCGCTGCTGGCGAGACTGTATCGCGCCTGCGAGCAGGACGATCTCGACGCCGCGCGCCGCTGGAGCGCTTACCTGTTGGCCTGCCGGGAAACTCGCGAACTGCGGGATGAAGAACGCAGTCGGGGCGCGGCGTTTACGCGGCTGGTCACCGACTGGGAGGCGGATTGCTCGCGAGAGTGGCGCACTCTCTTCGCTGACAGCCAACTCTGCGGCATGGCCTGGTTGGGCGTGCGCTGGAGAATTCCCCTGACCGAACTGGCGTTAAGCCTCGGCTACAGCTGGATTGAGAGCGCTGTGATGGCTGGCGTCAAGCTGGTTCCTTTTGGACAACAGGCGGCCCAGCGTTTGATTATTGCGCTCTGCGATCGCTATGCGCAGGGTCTGGCACAGGCGCTGGCGACGCCTGAAGACAGTCTCGGCTCCGCTACGCCGTTGGCCGCTATCGCGTCTGCCCGGCATGAAACCCAATATTCCCGATTATTCCGCTCCTGAGGAGAAAAAATGAGTAACTACAAGCATCCCCTGCGTGTGGGCGTTGGCGGCCCGGTCGGCTCCGGCAAAACGGCGCTGCTGGAAGCGTTATGCAAAGCCATGCGCAGTAGCTATCAACTGGCGGTAGTCACCAACGATATCTACACCAAAGAAGATCAGCGCATTCTCACCGAGGCGGGCGCACTGGAGCCAGACCGGATCGTCGGTGTGGAAACCGGCGGCTGCCCGCATACCGCCATCCGCGAAGATGCGTCGATGAATCTGGCTGCCGTAGAGGCGCTGAGCGAGAAATTCGGCAATCTGGATCTGATTTTTGTGGAAAGCGGTGGCGATAACCTGAGCGCCACCTTCAGTCCGGAATTAGCGGATCTGACGATCTATGTGATCGACGTTGCCGAAGGCGAGAAGATCCCGCGTAAAGGCGGTCCGGGGATCACTAAATCCGATTTTCTGGTTATCAATAAAACCGATCTGGCTCCCTACGTCGGCGCCTCGTTGGAGGTGATGGAACGCGATACCCTGCGTATGCGCGGGGAGCGTCCATGGACGTTCAGCAATTTAAAATCCGGAGAGGGTCTGGAAAAAATTATCGCGTTTCTGGAAGAGAAAGGAATGCTGCGGATGTAGCGTCTTGCCCGGTAACATTGCGCCACCGGGCAAAAAATCACGCCGCCGGTAATTCCGCCAGCGGCCAGCGTGGGCGCACGGTCACGCCAAGATCCGCCGTTGCGCCCGCTTTAAAGCGCACCATGCCCGCGTAGGCGATCATCGCCCCGTTGTCGGTACAAAACTCCGGACGCGCGTAAAACACATCACCACGACGTTTTTGCATCATCTCGGCCAGTTTCGCGCGCAGCGTACGGTTCGCGCTCACGCCCCCCGCCATCACCAGACGTTTAAAACCGGTTTGATCCAACGCGCGTTTGCACTTGATCATCAGCGTATCAACTACCGCATCTTCAAAGGCACGGGCGATATCTGCGCGCGTCTGATCGTCATTTTCGTTATTACGAATGGTATTCGCGGCAAAGGTTTTCAGCCCGGAGAAGCTGAAATCCAGCCCCGGACGATCGGTCATCGGGCGCGGGAAGACAAAGCGTTTTTCAACGCCTTGCGAGGCCAGCTTTGACAGCATTGGACCGCCAGGATAATCCAGTCCCAGCAGCTTGGCGGTTTTGTCGAACGCTTCGCCAGCAGCATCATCAATCGATTCGCCGAGTAATTCATACTGACCGATACCGGTGACGCTAATCAGCTGCGTGTGACCGCCAGAAACCAGCAGCGCGACGAACGGAAAAGCAGGCGGATTATCTTCCAGCATCGGCGCCAGCAGATGCCCTTCCATGTGGTGCACAGGAATTGCTGGTACGCCCCAGGCGAACGCCAGCGAACGTCCTACGGTTGCGCCAACCAGCAGCGCGCCAACCAAACCAGGACCTGCGGTATACGCCACCGCATCAATCTCTTTTGCCTTCAGTCCCGCCTCTTTCAGCGCGGCCTGGATCAGCGGTACGGTTTTACGTACGTGATCGCGCGAGGCCAGTTCTGGCACTACGCCGCCGTAGTCAGCGTGTAATTTCACCTGACTATACAATTGGTTGGCTAAAAGACCTTTTTCATCGTCGTAAATGGCGATGCCGGTTTCATCGCAGGATGTTTCAATACCCAGTACACGCATGACTTGTTTTACCTCGCTCTATTACCGCGCAGTGTAGGACCAATGCGGGTTGATGTAAAACTTTGTTCGCCCCAGGAGTTCCGCTCGTGTATACTCCTTGTCCTTATAAAAGTCCCTTTCAAAATCGCGTCGGTGCTTTACAAAGCAGCAGCAATTGCAGTAAAATTCCGCACCATTTTGAAATAAGCTGGCGTTGATGCCAGCGGCAAACCGAATTTATTAAAGGTGAGAGTTACATGCCGGTAATTAAAGTACGTGAAAACGAGCCGTTCGACGTAGCACTGCGTCGCTTCAAGCGTTCATGCGAAAAAGCAGGTGTTCTGGCGGAAGTTCGTCGTCGTGAGTTCTATGAAAAACCGACTACCGAACGTAAGCGCGCTAAAGCTTCTGCTGTGAAACGTCACGCGAAGAAACTGGCTCGCGAAAACGCACGCCGTACTCGTCTGTACTAATCCATTGAGAGCCAAAGCTCTCAATTCAGACTGAGTTGTAGTTGTAAGGCCGTGCTTCCGGAAGGAATGCGCGGCTTATTTTCGTTTATACACGTCATCATTCAAGCTGCCTCAGTGTTGGCTGCAGTCGCTCACCCCAGTCACGTACTGATGTACGCTCCTGAGGATTCGCTTCCTTGCCGCCTTGATGCATCCTGAATGATTTTGTGTATATGAGTCATCAAAAAACAGGGGCTTATGGCTGGACGAATTCCTCGCGTTTTTATCAATGACCTGCTGGCAAGAACCGACATCGTCGATCTCATCGACGCGCGGGTAAAGCTGAAAAAGCAGGGCAAAAATTATCACGCGTGCTGTCCGTTTCATAACGAAAAAACCCCCTCTTTCACCGTAAACGGTGAAAAACAGTTTTATCACTGCTTTGGGTGTGGCGCGCATGGCAACGCCGTCGACTTTCTCATGAACTACGACAAGCTCGAGTTTGTGGAAACCGTCGAAGAACTGGCCGCAATGCACAACCTTGAAGTGCCCTATGAAGCAGGCAGTGGCCCCAGTCAGATAGAGCGCCATCAACGGCAAAGCCTTTATCAATTGATGGATGGCCTGAACACTTTTTATCAACAGTCTTTGATGCAACCCGCCGCTACCCCTGCGCGCCAGTACCTGGAAAAGCGAGGATTAAGTAGCGACGTTATCACCCGTTTTGCTATTGGTTTTGCGCCCCCCGGCTGGGACAACGTCCTGAAACGGTTTGGCGGCAATGCTGAAAATCGCAAATCGCTGGTTGATGCGGGGATGTTGGTCACCAACGATCAGGGACGCAGTTACGATCGCTTCCGCGAACGGGTGATGTTCCCCATCCGCGACAAACGTGGTCGGGTCATTGGTTTTGGTGGACGCGTGCTGGGCGATGCCCTGCCGAAGTATCTGAACTCCCCGGAAACCGATATTTTCCATAAAGGTCGCCAGCTGTATGGTCTTTATGAAGCCCAGCAGGATAACGCCGATCCACAGCGCCTGTTAGTGGTAGAAGGCTATATGGATGTGGTGGCGCTGGCGCAATACGGCATTAACTACGCCGTGGCATCCCTTGGGACGTCAACCACCGCCGATCACATCCAACTGTTGTTCCGCGCGACGAACAACGTAATTTGCTGTTACGACGGCGACCGTGCCGGACGCGACGCAGCATGGCGCGCGCTGGAAACCGCACTGCCCTATATGACAGACGGACGCCAGCTACGCTTTATGTTTTTACCTGACGGCGAAGATCCCGATACGCTAGTGCGCAAAGAAGGGAAAGAGGCCTTTGAAGCGCGGATGGAGCAGGCGCTGCCGCTCTCTGCGTTTTTATTTAACAGCCTGTTGCCGCAGGTGGATTTGAGTACCCCAGACGGACGCGCACAGCTCAGCACGCTGGCATTACCGCTGATTACTCAAGTACCAGGCGAAACGTTGCGCATTTACCTGCGACAGGAGTTGGGAAACAAGCTCGGCATTCTGGATGACAGCCAGCTTGAACGTTTAATGCCAAAACTGGCAGAAAATGGGGCTTCCCGCCCTGTTCCACAGCTAAAACGTACGACCATGCGTATACTTATAGGGTTGCTGGTGCAGAACCCGGAGCTCGCCCCGCTGGTTCCACCGTTAGGCGCACTGGATAGCAATAAGCTGCCTGGACTTGGCTTATTCAGAGAACTGGTCAACACTTGTCTGGCTCAGCCAGGTCTGACCACCGGGCAACTTTTAGAACACTATCGTGGCACAAATGATGCTGCGACCCTTGAAAAACTGTCGATGTGGGACGATATAGCAGATAAAGATATCGCAGAAAAAACCTTCACCGACTCACTCAACCATATGTTTGATTCGATGCTTGAACTGCGCCAGGAAGAGTTGATAGCTCGTGAGCGCACACACGGTTTAAGCAGCGAAGAACGCCGGGAACTCTGGACGCTGAACCAGGAACTGGCCAAGAAATAAGAGAAAGACAAAACAAAGACAAAATCATTCGCGTTGTATCAAGGCAGCAAGTGAACGAACGCAGCTAACGCAGAGACAACGTGAAAGATGAAGTATTTAACGGCTTAACTGCCGAATATCGATCGGGAAGCCCCCGACAGCCGCACGGAGAGGCAGCGGCAAAATATAAGTATGCCCTCGTTTTGCCGTTGGCGGTTTTACCGCCCAACACCAATCAAACGAATTAAGTGTGGATACCGTCTTATGGAGCAAAACCCGCAGTCACAGCTGAAGCTTCTTGTCCAACGTGGTAAGGAGCAAGGCTATCTGACCTATGCCGAGGTCAATGACCATCTGCCGGAAGATATCGTCGATTCAGATCAAATCGAAGACATCATCCAAATGATCAATGACATGGGTATTCAGGTGATGGAAGAAGCACCTGATGCCGATGATCTGCTGCTTGCTGAAACCTCCAACAGCACCGATGAAGACGCGGAAGAAGCGGCTGCCCAGGTTCTGTCCAGCGTTGAGTCCGAAATCGGTCGTACAACTGACCCGGTCCGCATGTACATGCGTGAAATGGGTACCGTTGAACTGTTAACCCGCGAAGGCGAAATCGACATCGCTAAACGCATCGAAGACGGGATTAACCAGGTTCAATGCTCCGTTGCCGAATACCCGGAAGCTATCACCTACCTGCTTGAGCAGTACGATCGCGTAGAAGCTGAAGAAGCACGTCTTTCCGATCTGATCACTGGCTTTGTCGATCCAAACGCGGAAGAAGACATGGCGCCAACGGCGACCCACGTCGGTTCTGAACTCTCTCAGGAAGAGATGGATGACGATGAAGACGAAGATGAAGAAGATGGCGACGACGACAGCAGTGATGATGACAACAGCATCGACCCTGAGTTAGCGCGTGAAAAATTCGGTGAACTGCGTACTCAGTACGAAATCACTCGCGACACCATCAAAGCGAAAGGCCGCAGCCATGCTGCCGCGCAGGAAGAAATTCAGAAGCTGTCCGAAGTGTTCAAACAGTTCCGCCTGGTGCCGAAGCAGTTCGACTACCTGGTAAACAGCATGCGCGTCATGATGGACCGCGTGCGTACTCAGGAACGTCTGATCATGAAGCTCTGCGTTGAGCAGTGCAAAATGCCGAAGAAAAACTTCATCACCCTGTTCACTGGCAACGAAACCAGCGAAACCTGGTTCAACGCGGCAATCGCGATGAACAAACCGTGGTCTGAAAAACTGCACGATGTGGCAGATGACGTTCACCGCGGCCTGCAGAAACTGCAGCAGATTGAAGAAGAAACCGGCCTGACCATCGAGCAGGTTAAAGATATCAACCGTCGCATGTCCATCGGTGAAGCGAAAGCCCGCCGTGCGAAAAAAGAGATGGTTGAAGCGAACTTACGTCTGGTTATCTCTATCGCTAAAAAATACACCAACCGTGGCTTGCAGTTCCTGGATCTGATTCAGGAAGGTAACATCGGTCTGATGAAAGCGGTTGATAAGTTTGAATACCGTCGTGGTTACAAGTTCTCCACCTATGCAACCTGGTGGATCCGTCAGGCGATCACCCGTTCGATCGCGGATCAGGCGCGTACCATCCGTATCCCGGTACATATGATTGAGACCATTAACAAGCTCAACCGTATCTCCCGTCAGATGCTGCAAGAGATGGGCCGCGAGCCTACGCCGGAAGAACTGGCTGAACGCATGCTGATGCCGGAAGACAAGATCCGTAAAGTGCTGAAGATCGCTAAAGAGCCTATCTCCATGGAAACGCCGATCGGCGACGATGAAGATTCGCATCTGGGTGATTTCATCGAGGATACCACCCTCGAGCTGCCGCTGGACTCTGCGACCACCGAGAGTCTGCGTGCCGCAACGCACGACGTTCTGGCTGGCCTGACCGCCCGTGAAGCGAAAGTTCTGCGTATGCGTTTCGGTATCGATATGAACACCGACCACACGCTGGAAGAAGTCGGTAAACAGTTCGACGTTACCCGTGAACGTATCCGTCAGATCGAAGCGAAAGCGCTGCGTAAACTGCGCCACCCGAGCCGCTCTGAAGTACTGCGTAGCTTCCTCGACGATTAATCGTTTCTGTTATTAAGAAGCTCCCTCCGGGGAGCTTTTTTTTTGGGATTTTCCGCAGTGTACAAAAATTGGTAGGGGGCATTGCCCATACATGCAATTGTAAATGATATTTATTTTCATTATCATTTTTCTTTTCGTAAACAACTGTAAAGAAAAATGACATGAATTTAAAAACATTAAAAAATCAGTCCCTCTGCGCGCTTGCGATTTCACTGGCACTTTATACCGGTTCAGCCCTGGCAAAAGACTTTACTGAGGATCAGTTCGCCTCTCAGACGCTTGGTCATGGCGTTTACGAACTGGCTTATGACGCCGGACATCAGGCTATCTATGCAGCCTCTGCCCCCTCTTTCGACAAAGATAAAACCGCCGGTGAAGTGTTCCTGTTTTCAACTGAATCATTAAAAGTCGATGAGCGGATCGCCACCGAACGCCGTCCTTTTGCGGTCTCACTGGATGAACCTAACCACATTCTCTGGCTAGGTAATGCGCTGGATGGCTCACTGACCCTGCTGGATACCCGCACCCATAAAGAAGTGAAAATGCTTCAGCTTGCAGACGAAGAAAATAAAGCCCACGTTCGTGAAGTGGTGCTCGACAAGAAGCACCACCGTCTGTATGTCTCCGGTATTGGCAGTGAAAATAAAGGTGTGCTGTGGGTTGTCGACACGCATAACCAGAAACTATTACACGCCCTCAAAGGGATGGATCCGGTCGGTTTCGCCGTTGATGAAGCTGGCGATAAAGTTTACGCCGTCACTGGCAAAGGCGAACTTGTTACCCTGGATGGCAAAACGTCGCAGGTTCTGTCGCGTGTGAAGGTTGACCCCTCCGAGCCGAAGCATTACTTCCTGAACATCGCGTTGAACACGGCCAAAGGCGTCGGATTTATCGCCGATACCAACACCGCCGACGTGCTGGTAGTCCAACTGGACAGCGGTAAAATTGTTCACCGCGTTCCCACGCCAAACTCTATCGCTGCGGTCTATAACCCTGCCCGCAACGAAGTGTATGTTACCCATCGCAATGCCCGTCAGATTAGCGTTATCGATGCCAACACTTACAGCCTGAAGCACACCATCAAAACGGCAGCAATGCCAAACAGCATGGTGCTTTCTCCTGACAGCAAAACGCTCTTCGTTAGCGTGAAGCAGGATGAAAAAGCCAACAAGGCTGACTATGTACTCAAGCTCGATTTAACCCAGTTCTGAGGAATGCGTTGTGATTAACCAGACTCGTACCGCGCTGGCGATTTCGCTCGCCCTTGCCAGCCTCCCGGCGACCGTTTTCGCCGAAGAAACCACACCAGATAATGAAGATCAACTGGTGGTCACCGCCACCGGTTTCGCACAGGAACGCCGTGAGGCACCGGCGACCATCTCCGTCGTCGGCGAGAAAGAACTGAACACCCGCTCTAACCAGAACGTCACCGAAGCCCTTCGCGAGATGCCCGGCGTATTGGTGGGTAATGGCAACGGTAGCCTTGCCACAGGCGATGTGCAGATGCGCGGAATGGACTCGACCTATACCTCCTACATGGTCAACGGCATCAAACAAGGCACCCGCGAATCGCGTCCTTACGGACACCATATCGGGACAGAGGCTGCCTTTTTACCGCCGCTTGCTGCTATCGAGCGAATAGAGGTGATTCGCGGACCGATGTCCTCACTGTATGGCTCTGACTCCATCGGCGGCGTGGTCAACGTCATCACCAAAAAAGGCTACAACCTCGATAAATGGACAGGTGTGCTGGAAGATAACTACTTCCTGCAAGAGAAGAGCGAGTACGGTAACACCAACCAGACCAATGTCTTCCTGATGGGGCCAATTATCCCCAGCAAGCTCGGGGTGAGCGTAGCGGCGGATTATCTTGATCGCCGTGATGACGACAGCATCTCCGATGAGCGCTTTGTGAAGCACCAGGCTGGCAATCTGGATGCCACCATCAACATGTCGCCGACCGACACCCAACTTTGGGATTTGAACGTCGTCAAAGGGCATCAGGTAAAATCACACAATGATAAAGCCTGGCAATGGGACTTTGACCGCGATGCCGCTTCACTTGCGCAGCATGCCTGGTACGGCGACGATCTGCTGGAAGTGAAGAACTTCATCAGCTACGAAAACGCTAAAACCGAGTATCGTGTGCCGGGCATGAGTTCGCAGTTCATTAAGCAGAAAAACTATGAAGCCAACAGCGCGAACACCTTTACGCTGGGCGACCACAAGTTGACGCTGGGGATCAACTTCACCCGTAATGAGCTGGACGACACTTTCGGCATCGAAAACAAAGAAGTGCCGGGCATAACGCCAGTCAGCAAGATCACCCGTGACGGCTGGGCCATCTTCGCGGAAGATGCCTGGATGATGGTTCCGGACTTCACCCTCACCACCTCGGCGCGTCTCGATCACGACAGCTACTTTGGCTACCACGTCACGCCAAAACTCTACGGTAACTGGACGATTGACGAAAGCTGGGCGCTGAAGGGCGGCGTATCGGCGGGCTATAAAAAACCGGACCTGCGTGAGAACAATGAAGGTTTCACCAGCGTCTACGGTTCGTATCCGTATTCCTTCATTGGGATCGGTAACGATGACCTGAAACCTGAGCAGAGCGTCAACACCGAGCTGGGCGTCTACTGGCAACAGGACACACTGGCACTGGATGCAACCGTGTTCTTCACCAAATTCAAGGACAAGATCAGCGACTACACCATCTGTACCGCAACGGCCACGCAGAAGTGTATTTACAACGGGTATGAAGCGGAAGAAGTCTCGCAGTATTTCAACGTCAGCGACGCGGAAATCTATGGCCTGGAGCTGAACGGCGACTGGCAGGTCACTACCGCGCTGAAAGCGAACGCGAACTACACCTATACCCACAGCGAGCAAAAGAGTGGTCAGTACAAGGGAGAGGCACTGAACGAGTTCCCGACGAGCATGGCCAACCTGTCTCTGACATGGAATGCACTTAACGATCTTGAACTGTGGAGCAAAGCCAGCTGGCGCAGCAATACGCCTGACATCGGCAAATCAACGTCAACCGACGCCTATGCGCTGGTCGATTTAGGGGCACGCTACCATCTCAACAAGAGCATCACATTGATGGCGGGGGTTTATAACCTGTTCGACGTGAACCCAATCTACAAAACGTCCTATAACCAGTCTTCCATCCTGGAAGGACGCCGCTACAACATGGGCGCACGCTTCGAGTTCTGACAGTGACGCCGGAGCCTAAGGCTCCGGTAGTTACAGGCCGCGCGCCTTCAACGCCACATTCACTTCCCGATACGCCTCTACCAGTTTATCCAGCGTGATCCGGCTTAACCCGCTGGGATTCGGCAATACCCATATTTGCGTCGCGCCAATGGTCAGCGTCTGTTTTCCCCACTGCGCCCCACGCTGGCTAAGCCCCTGCTCAAATGCCTGCTTCCCGAGGATAGCGAGCGCGGCTGGCTGATACTCTTCTATTTTCTCAATGAGCAGACGACCGCCGTTGCGCATCTCCAGGAGCTTGACTTCATTGGCTTGTACCGTTGGTCTGTCGACAAACTTAGTCACGCCGCAGCGGAAATCCAGCAGATGCTGTGCCTCTTCAGGTTTAAGCTGGCGATCGGTAAATCCCGCCTGATGAATGACTTTCCAGAAGCGATTCGCGGGATGCGCAAAGGGAAATCCTGTACCTGCAGAAGATAACCCCGGATTGATGCCGCAAAATACCACCCGCAGCCCCGGTGCCAGTATGTCCTTAACCATAATTACTCCGAACAATACATCAGAGGAACAAGTATAACGGACTGAAAATACATTGTTTATAAAAACAGCATCCGTACGCTTATGTCTGGATTGCAACGCGGAGTTACTTTATAATCCACCGCCACGGCCCCTTAGCTCAGTGGTTAGAGCAGGCGACTCATAATCGCTTGGTCGCTGGTTCAAGTCCAGCAGGGGCCACCAAATTTTAGCTTTAAAATCATATAATTAAGCCATCTTTAATAAGATGGCTTTTTTGTTTTGTAGAGTCGGCGTCCCCTTTTTGTCCCCTCATGTCACCAGTCCCCTCTCCTCCCCGTCCGCATCCTAAGCCAACACCATGCCTATTTTTTACATTTTGCTCATGGCTGGTTATGATTCAGGCGCATAAATTTAAAAGGAAATGTTTATGGCACTCACAAAATGCAAAGAATGCAAAAAAGAAGTTTCGACATCTGCGAAAACATGCCCACACTGTGGTGTTAAAGATCCGGGCTTTGGTGCAAAACAGAAACTTAGCGGCTGTCTGATACTGATTATCATTGTCGGGATAGTCATGTACTTCGTTGGCAATAGCGATGACGATAAAGCAGCTGAGGCCACGAAGGCATGCTCTAACACAGACACTCAGTGCAACTTTGATAAGAACCTGGTAGATGCTGTGACGAAATGCAAGCCATTAGTTGAGCGTTCCGCGAAGTATGAATTTGAATGGACTGATGGATTGTTAGACCCAATGTTTTCTCATGGCCGAATTGATAGCAAGAATAACCAGTTCACTTTCATCGGCGATAAGGTCAAATTCACTAACGGCTTCAATGCTAAAGTGAACATGACATATGCCTGTACACTGGATCTGAAAACAAAAGAAGTCGTAGACTTCAAGATTTCAGAAGGAAAACTGTAGTAATTCCGCTACAAGGCTGGTTTTCGACTTAAGGACATTTGTAAATGGCTACCAAGCACCAAACTGAACTTGCCCTAAAAGCATTACTAACGGAATTAAATCATTCGGGATGCGATTTGTATGAATTAATTGAAAGAACGATTCTACGCATGCAACAAGAGCATCTTTATATAAAAGAAGATTCGCATCGTGAAAGAGGTGGCGCAGAAGATGCTCTATTCAGCACCGTCGAGAGCCTAGTTGGTAAGAGGCCCCACTCTATTCCCGGTGATATAAAGTCATTCGACATTGAAGATTTCTAATTCTGATAGCCGGATCATAACATATCCGGCTTATCTATCTCTAAAGGATTAAATAATGGATATTCTGGAGAAGGGAAAGCTATTTCTATTTGTACTTTTCATCATGCCCGGTTTTATTAGCATGAGGGTATACAGGCTTTTTCATCCATCTGCTGACTCAGACACATCCAAAGTACTGATCGATGTGGTTTCTTATAGCTGCATAAATTTCTCCCTCTTATTAATACCAATATATCTCATTGAAATAAATAACGTTTTTATCAACCACCCTGTTTTATATTATTTATTTTATTTATTTGTATTAATAATTATTCCTGTATTACTACCTATTATATTGTTGAAGATTCGCAGCTGTGAGAAAGTCAAACGAGTTCTTCCCCACCCTATCGGGCGTTCATGGGACTACTTTTTTTCAACAAGGCAATGTTGTTGGGTTCTGGTAACACTAAAGAATGGTAAAAAATATGGGGGTTATTATGGTAGTGAATCATTCGCATCCAACAGCCCTGAACCTGAACAAATCTATCTAGAAAAGCACTGGGCACTCGATGATGATGGTGATTTTGATCACGAACTAACTGATACGTTAGGGATAATAATATTGACTAATGAAATAGAAAGTGTTGAATTTATTAAGGTAAACACGCTCGAACCTAACAATAGCGAGGAAGAAAATGGCTGAAGAAAAACCGGCTAATACCCCAAGAACTATTCACGATGGATGGCAACCTTTAAATGAAGGTTATCAACCATCTAGCAGACCAAACCAGCAAAATAATGGTTATCAACCACCAAGGCAAACGCAGCAAACACAGCAAGTTGCCCCACCGCCTAAGAAACGCTAGCACAACACTTACAGTTGATGCCATAGCTGATAATTTTCAGTTATGAAATCACAGTAAATATAGATGTAGCCCGCATAACTCGTAGGTTAGCGGGCTTTCTGTTATCTGCGATACTCGGCACATTTGATTTTAAAATCTCAACGAAAATTAATTTTTCATATACTTATCAATTAATTACCACCAAAAAGAGATCCTTTTTGGATCTTTCCCACTGAAAAAAACTGAAATTCTTTTCAATCTTTTCAGTTCACGTAATCCGCTATTCCCCCAGTAATGGCGCTGGCGGCGGCAATATCGTCAACGGAATCCTGACCATGTGGTAAATAATGACGGCGAAGAATTAAATACTGTTCGAGTCCATTTCGTTCAATATCATGGACTCGCTTTGTCAGTTTTTTACTTCAATCTCCAGTTCCGGCGCGTAAATATCATTAACCTTACTGACCAGTTGCAGTGCTGCACCCGGACGTTTTAATACGTCAATCAGTGCTTCTTTCGTTTCCGGGGTAACAATACGCATCAGATAATTATTTGCAGGTGCAACTTTATTATCCATCGCCATTTCATTAATCAGTTTATTGTAGGCAGTCTGATTAGGTTCAAAAACAATGGGCGTACCGGTGATTCGGCAGTATTCATCAATAGGGAGGTAAGGCGTGGGAATGGTAATTGTAATGTTAGGACGCATAAGGCAAACTCCTCAGTTCAGCTGAGCGCTGCAACGCTCATTAATATTCGAACTTCAACAACTTTCGGAGCTAGACTAATTCGCGAATCGAGAAGTGTCAATATTCATTTCTTGAATAGCGAATTGCGAGATTCGTCATGAGCACATTCAAAATCAATCTGGACGTAGACAGCACCCCTATTCTGAACAGGGTTATCGAGGCTTACGGCTTTACGCAAAAGCTACAGCTTGCCGAACATCTAGACATGGCTGCTAGCTCCCTTTCTTCTCGCTATAAGCGTGGCGTTTTCCCTGCTGATATTGTCGTTAAATGCATTGCTGAAACAGGTGTTAACCTGGAATGGCTGGCAACTGGTGAGGGGAAAAAATTCAATGACAATGAACTCGATATTTTAAAGTTTCCACGCAAAAAGCTTGTAGATGGCCAACTCTACGATTCTGGCTATGCCATGTTTGACAAGATATTTTTCCGAGCTGGTACACCACTACCGGCAGCGCCAATCTGTGTTCAGGATGAAAAAGCGCAGTACATCCTAGATCAGCAATTTGCGGAGGTTTTCGATGGAGAATGGCTTGTTAACATTGAAGGCAAATCAAGCATAAGAACACTGACCCGTATTCCTGTTAAAAAAGTACGAGTTAGCGGCGTGGGTATGGCTTTTGACTGCGGCTTGGAAGATATAGAAATTATCGGCCGAGTCGTGATGACTATCGTTAATTCATAATGAGCATACGAAAGAAGGCGGACGGGAAATGGCTGCTAGACTTTTACCCGGAAGGAAAACCCCAGGGGAAAGCCAGCAAGCGCATCCGTAAAACCTTTACCACCAAAGGTGAGGCGTTGGCCTACCAAAGCCACATAATGGAAAACGTCCATGTAAAACCCTGGCTGGACGGAAAAGAAGATCGCCGCAAATTGCGCGACCTAGTAAACCAGTGGTTCGATGAACATGGCGTAACACTGGACGATGGCGAAAAACGCAAAAGCGCTATGGAATTTGCCTGTGAAAGCATGGGCGATCCCCTTGCTCATGAATTTGATGCAACCATGTTTTCCCTATACCGTAAAAAACGCCTATCCGGGGAGATATCCCGCACACCTCGCGTTAAGCAGGTTTCACCCAGAACCATGAATTTAGAGCTGGCATATTTTCGCGCGGTGTTTAATGAGCTGAAGAGACTTGGCCACTGGAAGCCGGAAAACCCTCTTTCAAATGTTCGGGCCTTTAAATCAGAAGAAGCAGAACTGGCATTTCTCGAAGACGAGGAAATTGAACGACTGCTGAATGAATGTTCCAAAAGTCGGAATGAAAGCGCATATTGGGTTGCCTGTCTGTGCTTAGTAACAGGGGCGCGCTGGGATGAAGCTGAATCGGTAACAACCAAACAAATCAGAAATCTCAAAGTCACCTTTTCAAAAACTAAGGGGAACAAAAACCGCACAGTGCCGATCAGCCAGGAATTCTTTGATGCACTTCCAAAACCAGCAAAACCCGGCCGCTACTTTAGTTCTTGCTATTCGGCGTTCCGTAAAGCAGTTGAACGCGCTGATTTAGATTTACCAGACGGACAGCTCTCACATGTACTGCGTCATACATTCGCAAGCCACTTTATGATGAACGGCGGAAACATACTGGTTCTTAAAAGCATACTTGGCCATACGGATATAAAGATGACTATGCGCTATGCTCACTTTGCTCCAAATCATTTGAACGAAGCAACAAAATATAACCCTTTAAATTATAAAAACTCGGTCTTTGGTATAAGAGAGAGAAAAAAATGAGTATATTTGCTAATGAAGATGAAATGCAGGAATGGATGGAAGAAAGATTGGAGGAGGTTGAAGGCCTTCACGAATTAATATTGAACACTGATGACATATCAAACTTTCTCCCTACTAATACCCCCGAACAAAAAATTAAAGATAGCTTCATCTCGTGTTTGAATGGCTTGCATATCACGAATGTTATATCTAAAAATGAAAATATATCGAATAAGAAGGGTGATGTACTAAAGCCAGATATTCTTGCATATGCGCCTGAAAAAGAAGCAATCGTAATAATAGAATTAAAAAACTTCGGAAATGCTACAAGAGAGGCCGGTACTGAGTTATCTGCCTACGCAGCTGAAGTCAAAACATCCCTAGACCATTTATCGGATGGAGATATTATTAGCATAATTGTGTCTCCAAAATGGCCTACTTTAATCAAACATCATTTATACAACGCGATTGTCTGGCAAAACAAGAACATTCTCTGCCTTGAACCGCTCATGAAAGGCGATGATATCTTTCTTAAAGTGGTGGACATACAGACGCTTGTACAAGGAATTCCTCCAGAAAAATTTAGCGAACAACAACTAGCAGCATATACTATCTGCCTGTATGACGATACACAACAGTCTCGCACTCCTCCGCCAACGAAACTGCATGGACAATTACCATTAATGCTCGCAAGCATCGATACGATCGCGACAAAAGGAGAGAAAATAAACAGTCATGGATTCGCATTTTTAAGTAAGGAGAATTTAGGGTTTGGTTTATCGCCATATTTCATTCATGTGGTAAGCATCGCCCCTTTTAAATGTCTTGAGAGAATACTCCATACAAATGAAATATCCACATATGACGACCTTCCCAAAATGACGAAGAAATACATAGATATTTATATGGAACATTCGCCATATGGTTATGGTTCAAATATGGACTCAATAATAAAAACCTCTCTTGAATTTCTTAATAATATTTGCTCGCCTCATATTGAAGGATTAACAACATGGGAGATTATTAAGGAAGGATTTGATTCCTTACAATGGGAACCATTATATTTTACTTCATGGGGTTTATTCAAAGACATTGCAATAAACAAACTTGGCGTAGAATATTGTTGCGGCAATACCAGTCTAAATATAAACTCAGTTAAATTAGGCCTGGATGTTGTGAATGAGACTATAGATGTAAATCATAGATATATTGAAATACAAAGCATGCATGAAAGCTTTTTCCCTGAAGGCTACTTTGACGATTGAGCACTAGTAGCGGTACAGTCTCTGTTCCTTGAAGCCTGTCCCCTTTCTGCCCCCTCAGAACTCAGACGACCAATAAAGACCGGCAACATTCATTCTTTAAGCTTATGATTCACCTGTAACTTATTGTTTTTTCAAGGTGAGACAGCGTTCTCATAATCGCTTGGTCGCTGGTTCAAGTCCAGCAGGGGCCACCAAACACTGCAAGGGCTGACGCTAAAAACGTGAGTCCTTTTGTTTTTCTGGGGATGCTTCGGGGATATCGTAGATAGGGGTTAATGGGTAATCATGGCGTATTAATCGGCACGTTTACGCCGTAGTTGCACAGGCTTACGCCACGCAAAAGACGGAGCAACGGCGGCCCCTTCGTCCATACACGCTTCCATAACGGCGGCGCGGGCGCGATAGAATACCGCCATAACCTCACGCTATCCGGCCCCTGTATGCCTCATGCGGTACTGCATGGTAATGGCGTTCGCTACCTCAAGTTCTCGGCGGGTAAGTTTCATGGCGGGATCCTTTTACTGCTAAGGTTTCGTACCGTTGCGAAGATGCGCTTTAATGCGTACCCAGCGTCATATTGCTTTAATTTGCTATTGCTCCCCTTCTCAGGATTAGACGGGCCACTACCGTCTGCCGATGCAATCCAGTGAGGCTGGAGAACTAGTTAATGTTCATAATTTTTTTGTGACCATACTCCGAATTTAACCTTCACATGTCGATCAAAAAAATGCACAAATTATCATCCTTACAATTTTAAATATATTTAAATACAATAAAAACAGTCAGTTAACCACATAATGGTGATGCCAATAAAATGCGAAAAACTAGCCGCTTTCCGCGAGTCAGCCCCCCTGTGGAGTAGGCCCCCCCTCTGGGAATACCTTCAAAATCATCAGGGCAGGGATGAACTGAAGATGTATTTCACTGTTCATTCTTTGGTAGTCTATAAAAAATCTATCCTATAGGGACACCTCATGTCTGAAACCAATATTGATAAATTCAATGAAGTGACAGGAAAAATATTTGCCATTCTTTATTGCTCATTTCCAGTCCCAGTGGATATTCACTTGAGGGACTTTATTGATGGTGAGGTTTATGAAGCAAATGATGAAACTCTTACTGGGTATGACATATCTGAAAGCGCCCTATTTGTTGATTCGACAATCAATTGGTTAGCAGAAGCTGACTTCATCCAGATAGGTGATAAAGGCTTGGAAAGCCATTATTCTGTGGTCCTAACCCCAAAGGGGCTGGAGTGCCTCAAGCTTACTCCAGAAAGTCTTTCCGTCCCTGGCGAATCACTAATTTCAAACGCTCTCAAATCAGGTAGCAAAGAGGCGTTAAAAATACTGGCTAATCAGGTATTATCGGCTGGCATAAAAATCGCGGCACAAAAAATGGGAATGCCGTGATAGTAAAAATATTCACCTTAAAAGCGGTCTTCCGACCACTTAAATAACTATGTCTCTGTCGGTGCCGTCCCTGTGGACTTCAACATACCTCACCAGTCCATCGGCGCTACACCAGCATTACTTGTACTTCAGCGGATATTGGGACACACTGACATGAAGGTCACGATGCGGTATGTATACTTTGCACCTGATCATTTGTCCGAAGCAATGTCACTCAATCCTCCGAATCAGATTGAGTTGTTAACTCAAGCATCAGCATCGAATTTTAAACAGAGGTTTCAACTTTGTGACATCAAATTAGCAACCAATTGATAATGCAAACTCTTTACAATACTAAAATGGATTAAGAGATGAATATTAGAAAAATAAAATGGTTAAATCATCCAGTATTAGGTGATCTGAAATTAGATTTCACCAATCCCCAAACCCAAAAAGCATATAATACTATACTTTTAGCGGGGGAAAATGGAACAGGAAAATCAACAATTCTTGAATCAATTAGTAGCTTTTTAAACTACGGTTCACATGAATATATTGACTCTATTGAATATGAGGTCAATAGTGATATATATAAAACCACAATTAATAGTCAACACACACACTCTAAAAATTTTTTCAATATAGTCGAACAAAATGGTGACATCCATCCCGTAACATATGATAGAAATTACAGTCCTGATAAAATAGGTTCGGACAATAAAGATTTGAGAAATTATGGCTGCGTATACTCCAAGGCACGCTCAGATTATAAAACTCAAAAAATAACGTCAACTACAATCAGTGAACTTGATAAAAACAAGCATGATATTGATACAGTTGAGGATTTCACCTCATTAAAACAACTTATAATTGACATTGTAAATCAGGACAACTCAGCATATGTAGAGGAAAATAAAATATTAGGCAACAGTCCTAAATCTTGGGATGTTTTTTTAAAAAATCAAAATTATTTAGATTTCAAAATGCATTTGACAATTTTTTTGAAAAAATTAAATACGGACACGTTGATGACATTGAAGGTGAAAAAACAATCTTATTTAAAAAAAATAACAAACTTATTCCAGTTGATAAACTAAGCACTGGCGAAAAGCAAGTTGTGTTCAGAGGTGCATTTTTATTGAGAAATACTAGCATATTGGATGGCGCATCAATTATGATTGACGAGCCCGAGTTAAGTATGCATCCCAAGTGGGAAAGGAAAATATTCAGTTACTACAAAAAATTATTTTCGATGAGTGGTCGACAAACTGCTCAAATATTTTTCGCCACACACTCAGATCATGTTCTTAAAGAAGCTTTAATTGATATTAATGACAATCTTGTTATCACTTTAGTAGAAAGCAATGGTTTAATAAAATGTAAAAATATTAATGCCCCATCAGTATTACCCTCTGTAACAAATGCTGAAACAGCATACTTAGCTTTCGATATTATTTCAAATGACTACCATATTGAGCTTTACGGATGGCTTCAAGATAAAGAAAATAAGAGTAAAGTCAAGGACTGTGATACTTTTATCAAAAATCACATTAAATATGACCCTTCTAAACATGCAAAGCAATCAGGTCATAATAATACTACATATGATACACTTTGCACATATGTTAGAAACTGCATCCATCACCCAGACTCTGGTAATACTTTCACAGAACAGGAGTTAAGGACCTCTATCGAGTTTCTCATAGATATTTGCAAATAATCAACTTTACCAATTAAAGAACATATATTTCGAATCCACTTTGTGCAAAGTGGATTCGAACCAACAAGAGTAAATTTGAAAACTTATTTTATTAAAATATTCATATCTAGTTTTTAACATATCTAAAGTTGATGTGATTTTTGAAAGGTTTTAGTATTAGGAATACGTAGCAAAGTAGCAGCAGAACACAGCACTATATGCCACTTTCCATCACTATTCGTTCTAAATAAAACATATAAATCAGTAAGTTAAAGATTTAAATCTTTTAAAAATGGGACTCATAATCGCTTAATAGCTGGTTCAAGTCCAGCAGGGGCCACCAGATTTCAAGGACTTGCGATAAATCGCAGATCTTCTTTTATTAATCTTCCGTTTAGATATACCCGCTCAATAAGCAGCATGTGATACCGCTTTGGACGCCGCCATCCCGAGATGGAAACGTCCGTTAGAGTTTGATTCGATAGTCAGCTCACACTAGCTCTTTGAGCTGCTCCTGCATATAGGTTGAAAAATACTCTGGGTTCTTGATAAGGATGCGGTTACCGGAGGCAACTTTTTCTGCCCATCCGGCCACTTTTTTCGTGAACTCGGGATTCCATCCCTCCTGCTCACCCCGTGCCATCACAACTTCCGGACTCGCTGGCACACCTAAGTCATGCAAATACTTTAAGATTCCCTTAGCGGTGCTTTCATCCATTGAATGGGGTACTGACGCCGAAGTGTTCATACCACCAATAAAATCCAATGCTTTCTCAATTGCTGTTGGCATGCTCTTATCCTTAAAATTAACCACGTGAGAGACACATTTATACTATGTACCCAACTCCGCCGGGATATCAAAGAGAACATCGCCTTTATTTGACTTACCCCGCAGCTAAACGCTTGCGCGGCTGTTTTCTGCGCTATTTTTTTGCATCTCCGGCTAAAACTAGTCCAGTTGCCACCGCATTACGCGGCCCTTCGGTACCTCGAATATTGCCCTGCCCGGCGACAACGCCGTAATGCGCCAGCGCATCGGTGATCATCTGCGGGATTTCGAAATCCAGCGAAGAACCGCCTACCAGCACCACAAAAGTCATATCGCGAATAGATCCACCAGGTGACACCTGGCGTAACGCGCGCAGGCAGTTGGTCACAAAAACCTTCTCTTTGGCCTGTCGGCGCACCAGACGTATTTTTTCCAGCGAGGTCTGGTTATCTACCGGGATCAGCTCGCCCTCTTTCAAATACACAACTTTGGCAAACACCGACGGGCTGAGCGGTTCGCGGAAAAACTCTACCGCGCCGTTCTCATGGCGAATGCTGAACAGGCTCTCCACTTTTGCCAGCGGGTATTTTTTAATTTCCTCCGCCAAAAATGCATCGCTTAAGCCCAGCTCTGTTTGAATCAACAGGCTGACCATATTCCCCGCCCCGGCCAGATGTACCGCTTTCACTATGCCATCGCTATTGATGACGGCTGCATCGGTAGATCCTGCGCCTAAATCGAGGATTGCCAGCGGCGCAGCGCATCCAGGTGTTGTTAACGCCCCCGCTACAGCCATGTTGGCCTCCACGCCACCAACTTCAACCGGCGTGTTTAACCGGGCACTCAGCTCACTGGCGATGGCCTGCATCTGTAAGCGATCGGCTTTCACCATCGCCGCAATGCCCACGGCGTTCTCCATTGAACACTCTCCGGCGATGCCGCCCTGCACCTTACGCGGAATAAATGTATCGACCGCCAACAGATCCTGAATATGCACCGTGTTCATGTCATGACCGGTCAGCGAGGCCATCACCTTTCGCACCCGCTCCAGCATGCCGCCTGCGTGCGTACCAGCTTCCCCAGCAATATCGCGCACGGGCGCGCAGGCGCTCATCGCCTGCATAATGGCCTGCGCGCCTTGCGCTACGTCGGCTTCACCGCCACGCTTTTCACCACGGATAAAGATCTTACCCGCCGGGATCACTCTTGATTGCACATCGCCCTGCGGGGTTTTCAGTACCACGGCGGAACGGTTGCCAATCAGCGCTCTGGCGATGGGGACGATAGTTTGCGTTTCCTCGGGCGTCAGGGCAAAGAAGGTCGCAATGCCGTAAGGGTTCGACAGCACCCGTACCACCTGTCCCGGGGCCGCCACTTCCACCGCCGCCAGCACACCTTCCGGCACCTTCTCCAGCAGGGTGACTTCATCAACCACCGGCATTGGCCGACGCAGGCGATTATTCACCAGCACCCCATCATCTTTTTTCAGGATAGCCGCCACCACATTGACGCCGCGATCCAGCGCTTCATTGATAAACCAAACCGCCTCAAGGAAATCCATCTCCTCACCTACCAACGGGATCCAGCCCTGGGCAAATCGATCCTCGCTCAACGCCGCCAACTTCTCCACGGCGATGGTGGTTCCCATACCCACGCCAACGCCACCGGGCGTTTGCGGGTTATGACCAATCATCGTCGATTCGGTAATGATGGTTTCAGTGATGGTTTCCATCGCCACATCGCCAATCACCGGTGCGGCCTCGTTGATACAAATTTTTGCTACGTCCTGCAGCGACCACGGCGTGTTATTCAGCGCCTGCTGCAGGGACGCGACTACCCCAGCGATATTATCCCGCGTGCCTTTCATACCGGTCGTGGCGACAATCCCGCTGCCGATAAACCGGCCATCCTGCGCCAACGCCACTTCGGTGGTGGCGTTGCCGATATCGATCCCTGCAATTAACGGCATGCTGCCTCCGTCACTGGCTGCCTTTACGCAGCTTATTTCTCTGCTGGTATACCTCTGCCGATTCGCGGACAAACCCGGCGTTCACCGTGGCATGCCATGTGTGTTCCAGTTCATCGGCAATGGCCTGCAACTCGGCGAACGAAGAACGAAACGGCCGCAGCGCGTTGTAGATCTCCAGAATGCGGGCATCCGGAATCGCAATCAGCTCAGCCGCACGACGAAAATTGCGCGCCACGGCATGACGCTGCATCTGCTCGGCAATCTGCGCCTGGTACTCCAGCGTTTGCTGAGAAATACGCACATCCTGCGGTCCTACGCGGCCCGCCAGCACATTCTCAAGGGTAATGTCGGTTAGCGGCTTGCCGGTAGGCGTCTGGATTTTCTCCGAGCAGCGGGTCGCTAATGGGTAATCCTGCGCAGTCATGATGTTGTCGTTCATGGTCATTCCCTTACCAGTGCAATGTGCAACGTGACAGGCGCAGCATCCTGCACCACGTGTTTGGTTTCTTTGATATGAAACAGCGCGGCCTTGGCCATAAATTTAGGGCGCACCATCTGGTCATTGACCACTGGCACCGGCGAAGGCGACTCTTTGCGTGCATATCGCGCGGCGTTTTTACCAATCTGACGATAGGTTTCCAGCGTCAGCAGCGGAGCTTGAGAAAACAGCTCGAGGTTGCTTAACGGCAGCAGATCGCGCTGATGAATCACCGTGGTTCCTTTCGACTGGATGCCAATCCCGATGCCTGAGCCGCTGAGGTTTGCCGCATCCCATGCCATAAAAGAAACATCCGAGGTGCGCAGGATCCTTACTACCCGCGCATGTAATCCCTCTTCTTCGATGCCAGCAACCAGCTCTTTCAGAATCGCGTTGTGAGGCATATCAATCAGGGTTTTATGCTGGTACTTGCCAAAGGCCGGGCCGACGCCAATCACCACTTCATCCACGCGTTCATCCGCGTTAGCCGCCTCGCCTTCGCTCACTTGTAAGGTGAAAACCGGCTTACGTTCAGTTGTGCATTCCACAGTGTTCCGCCTTATTCGATCGAGCCGGGCTGAACCACGCCCGCAATATTTTTAATTTCCGCCCAGCGTTCGGCACTGATGCGATAGCCGGTACCAGGTCCCTGATAATCATTGATGTCGTTGACAGCGCTGACGACGTCGAACTGGCGATCCAGAATGGCCGACGTTTGCAGGTAATCACCAGTAACACGCTGTCTCAGCATATTGAGGATATTGCTGGCGATATCTTCAAAACCGCTGCAACTCAACGCGCCGACGATATCCAGCCCGGTGATATTACGCTTCATCATCTCTTCCACGGCCGCCAGATCCTCCACTACATTGCGCGCAGGCATATCTTTGCTGCCGTGAGCATAAGTAGCGGCTTCCACTTCTTCATCGCTTATCAGCGGCAGGCCCAGTTCGCGGAACACCGCCTGAATGGCGCGTGCAGCCTTATTGCGTATAGCGATGGTTTCTTCTTCAGTCACCGGACGCAGACCGCCGTCAACCATCAGATCGCGTTGCAGGATGTTGTAATCATCGAAGTCTTCAGCGTCGAAGTTCGACCCGGCAAACATGTTGTCGTAGTTGGGTACCGCGCTGTAACCAGAGAAAATAAAGTCGGTACCCGGCAGCATCTGCATCAGGGTGCGGGCAGTACGGCGAATATCGGAGTGAGAAAAGGTCTGGTCATTGGCGGAGGCCACTTCAAGGTCGAGCATTGAGGCAATCAGGTTTTCTGCCAGCACCGCGCGGATCCCCGAAGGCACAGCGCCGGTCATGCCGATACAGCTGACCGCACCGTTTTGCAGCCCCTGTACGCCCGCGCCTTTAGTGATAAAAATGCAGCGCGACTCCAGATAAAGCATCGATTTACTTTCGGAATAGCCCATCAGCGCTTCCGAGCCAGTGCCGGAGGTGTAGCGCATCTTCAGGCCACGCGACGCATAAGCCGAGGCGAGAAACGCTTTGGACCACGGCGTGTCATCACCGTCGGTAAACACCGATTCTGTGCCATACACCGACACCGTTTCGGCATAACTGGTTAGCCCACGCATGCCCAGCTCCAGCTCCGTGGCCTCTTCAACAGAACATTGCGTCAGCACACCGGGACGACCGCATTGGGAACCCACCAGCAGCGCCAGGGCGTTAAACGGCGCGTAGCGGGCGATCCCGACCGTCGTTTCCTGCTCGGAAAAGCCGCGGATCCCCGCTTCAGCAGCGTCGGCGGCAATCTGTACCGGGTTATCTTTCAGGTTGGTCACGTGGCACTGGTTGGAGGGCGTGCGTCTGGCACGCATTTTTTGCAGCGCCATCATCATCTCCACCACGTTCATTTGCGCCATCACTTCCACCGCTTTCGCTGGGGTGATGGCAGTGGTAATGGCAATAATCTCTTCCCGACTGACGTGGATATCCACCAGCATTCTGGCGATCTCCAGCGCGTCGAGCTGCATGGCGTGCTCGGCCTCAGCCACGTTAATGGCGTAGTCGGCAATGAAACGGTCGATCATGTCGAACTCGGCGCGGCTCTTACCGTCCAGCTCAACAATACGACCATTTTCCACCTTCACCGACGACGCTGGATCGTAGGGGCTTTCCATGGCGATCAGCCCCTCTTCAGGCCATTCGCCAATCAGCCCATCCTGATTTACAGGCCGCTTCGCAAGTACTTCGAATCGTTTTGATCTTCTCATGATTTATTGACTCAAAAGATAAAAAATAGGGACGCTGGGCCGCATTGCCGGGGACACAACACCCGTCATTCGCCTTTCATCAGCAATGGTCGAACTCTAAATGAGCAGAACAATAAAAAAATAAAATTAATTTCGTTCCAATTTGGTACCTAATAAAAACGCATCGTTTCATATTGAAACGCAATTCAGGAATATCCATCGTGAATTGTGACGAGGTTAAATGATCATTATCAATAAACGCAAAACCGGGAAGGTGAATTTAATATCTTTGAAATTTTCGCCCTATTGACTTAATAACGCACGGCGAGAAAATAAGGTAAAGCCAATGATAAAAATAGCTGTTGCGCGATATGTTTCGTGACCTCAGCCCTACAACATTTTCAGGAGAAACTGTGAATAAGAGCCAACAAATTGCCACCATTACGCTGGCGGCTGCAAAAAAAATGGCGCAGGCCGTTGAGGCTAAAGCGCTTGAGATCAGCGTTCCGGTGGTCTTTTCCGTGGTGGATCGCGGTGGGAATACGCTGCTAATGCAACGCATGGACGATGCGTTTGTCACCAGCTGTGATATCTCTCTTAATAAAGCGTATACCGCCTGCTGCCTGCGCCAGGGTACCCATGAAATTACCGATGCGGTACAGCCTGGTGCTTCGCTATATGGTTTGCAGCTTACCAACCAACAGCGCATTGTTATTTTCGGCGGCGGTTTACCCGTCATATTAAACGGTAAATTAATTGGTGCCGTTGGCGTTAGTGGCGGCACCGTGGAACAAGACAGATTATTAGCAGAAACCGCACTGAATTGTTTCTCTGAATTATAATTTAAATCTAAGAAGGTATATTATGAGCTATCGTATGTTTGATTACCTGGTGCCAAATGTGAACTTCTTTGGCCCCAATGCTATTTCCGTTGTCGGCGAACGCTGCAAACTGTTAGGCGGTAAAAAAGCGCTGCTGGTTACTGATAAAGGTCTGCGGGCCATTAAAGACGGCGCGGTAGATAAAACCCTCGCCCATTTACGTGAAGCGGGCATTGACGTGGTGGTTTTTGATGGCGTTGAACCTAATCCCAAAGACACCAACGTGCGTGACGGTCTGGAAGTCTTTCGCAAAGAGCATTGCGATATCATCGTTACCGTCGGTGGCGGTAGCCCGCATGACTGCGGTAAAGGCATCGGTATCGCAGCAACTCACGAAGGCGATCTCTACAGCTATGCCGGGATTGAAACCCTGACCAACCCGCTGCCGCCGATCGTTGCGGTGAATACCACTGCCGGTACCGCCAGCGAAGTCACCCGCCACTGCGTGCTGACCAATACAAAAACCAAAGTGAAGTTTGTGATTGTCAGTTGGCGCAACCTGCCGTCGGTCTCCATTAACGATCCGCTGCTGATGCTCGGCAAACCCGCCCCGCTGACCGCCGCGACGGGTATGGACGCCCTGACCCACGCCGTAGAAGCCTATATTTCCAAAGATGCCAACCCGGTCACCGACGCTGCCGCTATTCAGGCTATTCGCCTGATCGCACGCAACTTGCGTCAGGCCGTAGCGCTGGGCAGCAACCTGAAAGCTCGCGAGAACATGGCCTACGCCTCCCTGCTGGCAGGTATGGCTTTCAACAACGCCAACCTCGGCTACGTTCACGCGATGGCGCATCAACTTGGCGGTCTGTACGACATGCCGCACGGCGTGGCGAATGCCGTACTGCTGCCGCACGTGGCGCGCTATAACCTGATCGCTAACCCGGAAAAATTTGCCGACATTGCAGAGTTTATGGGCGAAAACACTGACGGACTTTCCACCATGGATGCCGCAGAACTGGCCATTCACGCCATTGCTCGTCTCTCTGCTGACATCGGCATTCCGCAGCATCTGCGCGATCTGGGTGTCAAAGAAGCCGATTTCCCGTACATGGCGGAAATGGCGCTGAAGGACGGCAACGCCTTCTCTAACCCGCGCAAAGGGAACGAGAAAGAAATTGCCGAGATCTTCCGTCAGGCATTCTGATAGTACAGGGGGCGCAATGTCACTTTCATCACCGGGCGTACATCTGTTTTATCACTCGCGCTGGCAGGATACTCGCGTGCTTGATGAGCTGTGCTGGGGACTGGAAGAGCAAGGCGTCCCTTGTCGGGCAATCTGTTGCAACGAGCATGACTGCGCACTGGCATTGAGCAAACTTGCGGCCAAAAGCTCAACGCTACGTGTCGGTCTGGGTCTTAACGCCACGGGTGATATTGCTTTAACCCACGCCCAGTTGCCCGAGGATCGGGCGCTGATCCGTGGTCATATCCGCGCCGGTGCAGCCCGGCTCCGCGTCCTCGGTGCTAATGCTGGTCAACTGGTCAAAGTGCTTCCCTTCAGCGAGATAAAATAAATGTACCGCATCTACACCCGAACCGGCGATAAAGGCACGACCGCACTGTTTGGCGGCAGCCGTATCGACAAAGACGACATCCGCGTTGAGGCCTATGGCACGGTGGATGAACTGATTTCCCAACTTGGCGTCTGCTATGCCAGCACGCGTCAGGCCGGGCTACGCCAGGATCTGCACGCCATACAGAAAATGCTGTTTGTTCTGGGTGCGGAACTCGCCAGCGATGAGAAAGGACTCGCTCGCTTACAACAGCGTATTGGTGAAGAGGATACTCAGGCGCTGGAGCAGCTTATTGACCGAAATATGGCGCAAAGCGGCCCGCTCAAAGAGTTTGTTATTCCGGGGAAAAATCTCGCATCGGCACAGCTACACGTAGCACGAACCCTGGCGCGCCGACTGGAGCGGGTCCTCATCGCGATGAGCAGATCGCTAACGTTACGCGATGAACCCAGGCGTTATATCAATCGACTGTCAGACGCGCTGTTCTCGATGGCGAGAATTGAAGAAACTAGTCCAGATGCTTGCGCTTAAACTGGCTGGCATCAATGTCGTACTGCTTCATCTTGCGCCACAAGGTAGTGCGGCCGATATTCAACAGTTGCGACATCTCCTGCACGCGCCCGCTGGTGACGCGGGCAGCATGGATAATCGCCTCTTTTTCAATAGCGGTAAACGTCAGACTAGCAGGCAGCAGTGAAGACGCCGTCTCCAGACCCGGACGTTCGGCAAACAAATAATCCGGTAGATTGCTCAGCCGAATATGGCCGTTATCACTGCTGATGGCGATGTTTTCGATAATGCTGTTCAGCTCAAAGTCATTGCCCGGCCACGAATAGGCCACCAGTTGCGCCAGCGCGTCGTCGTCGATCTTCAAACTGTATGGAAAGCGTTTTTTCAGGCTATTCAGCCGCGTAAAAATCAGCGAGGGAATACTACTGCGCCGCGCCCGCAGCGGTGGGATCACTATCTCAAAAGAGTGCAGCGCATAATACAGCTGACGGCTAAAGCGGTTTTGCTCCACCAGATTGGCGAGATCAACCGTGGTGGTGGCGATCACTTTGACATCCACCGGAATCAGCCGACGGGCATCCAGGCGGGTTAATACCCCCTGTTTGATCACCTGTAACAACGCGGATTGCAGCTCCGGCGCCAGATATTCAATTTTTTCCAGAAACAGCGTGCCGCCGTTCGCCAGTTCAAGACGGCTCAACCGGCCATTTTCATCGTCGGTGGGCGCACTGCCCATAAAATCCTGCCCCAGTACGCTGTTGGCATACAGCTGACAGTTCACGGCGATATACGGCCCGCTGGCGCGCTCGCTTTCATTGTGGATGGCCTGACTCAGCAGCTCTTTACCAACCCCCTCTTCCCCGCACAGCAGGATCGGGAAACTCCCCCTCGCTGCCTGGCGTCCAAAATGGATCAAGCGGCGGGTTTCCGGATCGTCAGTCGACATCTGCTCAAAGGTGTGGCTCACCTTGCCGAGCTGGCTGGTCATCAGCTGGCGCATTTGTTCCACCGGATGCAGTAGCAGAATAAAGCTGTTGCCCTGCTCCTCAACAATCGGCTTCAGGGTAATGACGGCATCAACAAACTGATGCTGGCTTTCAAAGGTAACTTCGACGTGATTCAGACCGCGGGCATGTTTGATCGCCCGGCGCAGCAGCATGGGGAGATTAAGCAGATCGTGAATGTTTTTCCCCTGACTGGCCTGCGCATCGAGATGCAAAAGCAGCGCCGCTCGTGCATTGAGGAACTGCAATACGCCCTGTTCGTTCCAGGCCATCACACCATCATCCATACTCTCCAGCAGCCCGTACATCTGGTTCAGATGGCGGTTGGATTCAGCCAGCAGGCTGTCGGTCAGCAAAGAGTTGCCGACTTCTCTGGCAATCGCCAGCGTCAGGGATAAATCAGAAACGCACTCATGCTCCACCAGACAACACAGCGAAATGGAGCCGAACAGTCGACCATGGTTATCGAAGACCGGCGTCGAGCAGAACGACCACGGATGCAGCGCCTGTTTAAAATGCTGATCGCCAGAGGTTTTTGTCGGCTGACCCGGCATCGTCGCCAGCGACAGGGCACAACTGCCAATGATGCTTTCCGCACAGTAGCTGCCGTCACGAAACCCAAGCTCCGCCAGCTGTTCTACCGTCTGCGGATCGCCGCAACGACTGAGAATACAGGCTGATTCATCCAGAATCAGCAGCGCACACGGGCGTCCGTCCATAAACTCCCAGGCATCTTCCAGCGCAGCCTGAGCAATCGTCAGCAACGCCGTCTTGCGACGACAAATCGACTCAAAGGTCAGCCCCTGCGCCTGATGCGGCGCCTGCCAGGTTTCCCGCTGCATAAACTTGCTGCAACGATGCCATGACTGGGCAATGACTGAAGAGACTTCCTTCCCGATGCTATGCGTGTGCGCCGTCATATCCCTTTCCGCTGTTTAACCATAGACAACCCCTCCGGCAGAAACTGTCAGAGGGGGAGAAGATGCCGGATAACAACCTACCGACGACTGATTAACGCGCCAACCACTGCTGTCCCAGCAGATCTGCCGTCAAGATAGCGGCATGTACGCTTTCAGGCGTTACCGGGAACGGCATATTGTGGATGGTTTCACCTTCTGCGCAGGTCGCTTTCGCCACGGCCATGATCTTGCCGTCAACGTCTTCTTTCACGCCCATTTCCGCTAACGTTACCGGCAGGCCGACTTTCTGACAGAAATTCAGCACGGTTTCGATCTCTTCCATCGGGCTGTTTTGCAGCACCAGTTGCGCCAGCGTACCAAAGGCGACTTTTTCACCGTGGTACAAATGGTGGCACTCTTCCAGAATCGTAAAGCCGTTGTGGATCGCATGCGCCCCTGCAAGACCGCTGCTTTCAAAGCCGATGCCGCTGAGGTAAGTGTTAGCTTCGACAATACGCTCCAGCGCATCGGTCACCACGCCAGCCTGCGCAGCAAAGCGTGCCTTCTCGCCTTCCGCCAGCAGGGTATCATAGCACAAGCGCGCCAGGCTCAGCGCCGCCACGGTGGACTGTCCGCCCGCCATGCTGGTCGCTCTGGCGTCATAACAGGCTTTCGCTTCAAACCAGGTCGAGAGCGCATCGCCCATCCCGGCCACCAGCAGACGTACCGGCGCTTTGGCAATGATCGCAGTGTCCATCACCACCATATCCGGGTTTTTCGGATAGATCAGATACTCTTCAAACTCACCGGCTTCGGTATAGATAACGGACAGCGCGCTGGTTGGCGCATCGGTAGACGCGATAGTCGGGATCACCACCACCGGCAGCTTCTGGTAGTAACCAATCGCTTTGGCGGTATCCAGCGTTTTCCCGCCGCCAATCCCAACCACGCCGCGACAACCGTGCTGTTTCAGAATGGCAATCAGTCGATTAATTTCAACATGGCTACATTCACCGTTAAAGCGTTCCGCATGGCAGCTAATGTCGTGGCTGTGCAGGCCGTTGAGTACTTTCTCTCCCGCCAGCTTCATCACGAAGTCATCCGCAATCACAAAAAAGCTGTCCGCCAGATTTTTAGCGTATTGACCAAACAAGGTGGAAGCGTCAGGACCCTGGAGATATTTGGCTGGAGATTGAATAACTTTTAGCATTCCTTTCATCCTCAAATAAGTACATGTTTTTACATGGTGAGCCCTGGCGTTAACCTGTTTGGCCTGATGCAGACGGCGAAAACGGGAGGTACCGGAGCGATGCAATAACTGTATGGCGAGGCGTGCACAAAAAAATCTTTCGTCTTTTTGTTCTGATATGAAACAGATAAAAACGGAGTACGTTCCATATTGGAACGCTTATCCACAAAAATGATAAGGTTTGCGATCCCGATCCGCTCATTTGCCACCAAATCTCCGGCACAGACGAATCTCACTTTCTTTTTACCTACTCACTTGCCAAAAAACCGGCAAAAAAAAAGCTGACAGTGCCATATCAGCTGCATTCATCGCGAGAGAAAAAAGTCGAGCGAGCTCGCATTGTGATCGTTCCTCATTCTTTTTGGTTTCATTACGGAACAAAAAACAATGACAACGTTCCGTAATGAAACTCATTTTAACGTTGTTTTTTTCCGCGCTGACTTCGCCAGAATCTCTCTATCGCCTCCGTACCATGACCATGCTTCCGGGGGTTTGTCTTACACTCAACCTCAAGGAGCCGTTATGTCTCAATTCTTTTTTAATCAACGCACCCATCTCGTGAGCGACGTCATCGACGGTACGATTATCGCCAGCCCGTGGAATAACCTGGCGCGTCTGGAAAGCGATCCGGCCATTCGCATCGTGGTCCGTCGTGACCTCAACAAAAATAACGTGGCGGTAATTTCCGGCGGCGGTTCAGGGCACGAACCCGCGCACGTTGGGTTTATCGGTAAAGGTATGCTAACCGCTGCGGTTTGCGGCGACGTTTTCGCTTCCCCGAGCGTGGATGCGGTACTGACCGCCATCCAGGCGGTAACCGGTGAGGCGGGCTGTTTATTGATCGTGAAAAATTACACCGGTGACCGTCTTAATTTCGGTCTCGCCGCCGAGAAAGCCCGTCGCCTTGGTTACAACGTTGAAATGCTGATTGTTGGCGACGACATCTCCCTGCCTGATAACAAACACCCACGCGGCATTGCGGGAACCATCCTGGTGCACAAAATCGCAGGCTATTTTGCCGAACGCGGCTACAACCTCGCCACCGTCCTGCGTGAAGCGCAGTACGCGGCCAATAACACCTTCAGCCTGGGCGTTGCGCTTTCCAGCTGTCATCTGCCGCAAGAAGCCGACGCCGCCCCGCGTCATCATCCGGGCCACGCGGAACTGGGCATGGGCATTCACGGCGAACCAGGCGCATCGGTTATCGACACCCAGAACAGTGCGCAGGTGGTGAACCTGATGGTGGATAAACTGATGGCAGCCCTGCCTGAAACCGGCCGTCTGGCGGTGATGATTAACAATCTTGGCGGCGTTTCCGTTGCCGAAATGGCCATCATTACCCGCGAACTGGCCAGCAGCCCGCTGCACCCGCGTATCGACTGGCTGATTGGCCCGGCCTCACTGGTCACCGCGCTGGATATGAAAGGCTTTTCACTGACGGCCATCGTGCTGGAAGAGAGCATCGAAAAAGCGTTACTCACCGAGGTGGAAACCAGCAACTGGCCGACGCCGGTCCCGCCGCGTGAAATCAGTTGTGTACCGTCATCTCAGCGTAGCGCACGCGTGGAATTCCAGCCTTCGGCGAACGCCATGGTGGCCGGGATTGTGGAACTTGTCACCACAACCCTTTCCGATCTGGAGACTCATCTTAATGCGCTGGACGCCAAAGTCGGCGATGGCGATACCGGTTCGACCTTTTCCGCTGGCGCGCGTGAAATTGCCAGTCTGTTGCATCGCCAGCAGTTGCCGCTGGATAACCTTGCCACGCTGTTCGCGCTGATTGGCGAACGTCTGACCGTAGTGATGGGTGGTTCCAGCGGTGTGCTGATGTCTATTTTCTTTACCGCTGCGGGGCAGAAACTGGAACAGGGAGCTAGCGTTGCCGAATCCCTGAATACGGGACTGGCGCAGATGAAGTTCTACGGCGGCGCAGACGAAGGCGATCGCACCATGATTGATGCGCTGCAACCGGCCCTGACTTCGCTGCTCACGCAGCCGCAAAATCTGCAGGCCGCATTCGACGCCGCGCAAGCGGGAGCCGAACGAACCTGTTTGTCGAGCAAAGCCAATGCCGGTCGCGCATCGTATCTCAGCAGCGAAAGCCTGCTCGGAAATATGGACCCCGGCGCGCACGCCGTAGCGATGGTGTTTAAAGCGCTGGCAGAGAGTGAGCTGGGATAAGCCATAAGTGCCTGATGCGCTGCGCTTATCAGGCCTACGAGTGCAAAGCTTTGTAGGCCGGATAAGGCAACACAGCCATCCGGCGGAACGTTAACGATAAACGCGGATCCCACCCTCTACGCCGCGGCTAAACAGCACCTGCCAAAGCTCAATATCTCTGGCGCGGAAAGCCCCTGCGCACGCGCATAAATAGTAATTAAACATTCTTCTGAAGGTGGCGGAATAACGTGATGACAGCTCCGGCCATGCCTGATTAAAGCGCTCATGCCAGGCCATCAGCGTTTTATCGTAATCGCTGCCGAAGTTATGCCAGTCTTCCATCACAAACCGTGATTCGCTGGCCTCGGCAATATGGGAAATCGCCGGTAAGCAGCCATTTGGGAAAATGTATTTATTGATCCACGGATCGACGCTCATCCCTTTTTTATTGCTACCAATGGTATGCAGCAGGAACAGTCCGTCTGGTTTTAAACAACGGTCGGCGATACTGAAATAGGTGTCGTAGTTTTTCGGCCCGACATGTTCAAACATCCCCACGGAGACAATGCGATCGTAGTGTTTATTAAGATCGCGATAATCCTGTAGCAGAATGTTAACGTCCAACCCTTCACAGCGCTGCTGCGCCATTTTCTGCTGCTCTTTGGAAATGGTAACGCCTTCTACTGCCACGCCATAATGACGCGCCGCATATTCCGCCAACCCGCCCCAGCCACAACCGATATCGAGTAAACGCATACCCGGTTTAAGCTGCAGCTTCTCGCAGATCATTTTTAATTTGGCATTTTGCGCATCGTTTAATGTGGTTGCATCTTTCCAGTAACCGCAGGAATATTGCATATGCGGATCAAGCATCAGCGCAAAGAGATCGTTACCAATATCATAATGCTCTTTACCGACGATCCATGCACGGCTACGTGACTGCAAATTAAACAGGCGCGCGCTGGCAATGCGTAAAATATCTTTCAGATTACCTGGCATCTGCTGGTCGAGTTTTGCTTTCAGGATTTTGCAGAACAGAATATCGAGCCGTTCGCAGTCCCACCAGCCTTCCATATAGCTTTCGCCAAGCCCTAATGAGCCTTGCTGCAATACTCGTTTAAAGAAACCGGTATGATGAAGTTGAATGTCCCAGGCGCGTGAGCCATTAATTCTGATATCCGCTTGTGAAAGCAGCTCTTTTCCCATTCGGGTCCAGTTATCATTTGTTTCATTGACGATGACAGCATCTGAACAAAGCGAGTTCATGGTATTTACCAAAAGTGGGCTAAAAATTATTACGCAAGATTATTATGGAAAAAAGAGTGTATGTATTATGATCCGCGGACAAGATCTATCGAGTAGCGGACACATCATCGGGAGTATTGACGATTCATTTATGGAAACTCTGGCGCAAAAACAGTGGAACTCCTTCCCGGATAACTCCATGACCGAACTGCCGCAGGATGTATTCTTTCGCTCTTATGTCCTGGAAGCCAACCACCATGTACCGCAGCATTCACACTCTTTTATGCAATTTCATTTCGCCCGCAAAGGCAGCATGCGCATTGATGTTGCCGGTAAGTGCTGGATAATCCCGGCGCATTATGGCATCTGGATCCCCAATAATACTGAGCATGCAGTTTGGGCATTGGATGATGTGTATTTAGAAAATCTGGATATTAAACCGGGCTTTCTTGAAGAGAGCATCAATGAATGCAAAGTTGTGGCTATCAGTGATTTCGCCAGAGAGTTTATTCATTACGCCACGAATTCAATTTCAGGTCATTATGATAGCCAGTCAAAAGAGGGCAAACTGGTTAGCGTACTGGTCGATATTATTCTGCAACTCCCGGAAGTCGCCTTTGTATTACCCTGGCCGCAGGATCGCGAATTAACCAAAGTATGCCGAACCATACAAGAATCCCCCGCCCTGGAGCATTCAGTTGAATACTGGGCGCATCATCTGGGTATGTCTGCCCGTACCTTTTCACGCCATTTCAAAAAAGAAACCGGATTGCCTTTCAGCGTCTGGAAGCAAAAAATGCGTATTCTGGAATCCGTATTAATGCTGAAAAAAAATAAAAGCGTGACCGCCGTGGCGCTCGACGTAGGATATTCAAGCACCGCGGCATTTAGCTATGCCTTCCGCCAGGCGTTTGGCGTTCCGCCATCTAATTATTAATCTGCCGCTTTACGCTGATGCCAGTAGGCTGCCGCACGCACCCGTTGAGGGTCAAACGCCTCGGTTTCAAAGCGAGCACTCAGGTTTTTTACCACCTTGCCTTCGCCAGTGATCCAGACGTAATAATCATCTGCGGGCACGGTTAGTCGCGATAAGCGTTCATTCACCGCCTGCGCGTCATGGCCGATAAACCACTCAATAGTAAACCCGTCGAGATGGGCAAGATAATCCTGGTACGCCGCATCCTGCACGCTGACCAGCGCCGTGACGTTTGGACGTACCGCTAAACGGCTGAGCGACTCCAGGCGTCGGCGTAGCGCGGGCATTCCCGACTCATCGCACACATAAACCTGATACGCATAATCCTCTGGCACCACCAAAGAACCGCGCGGCCCGCCGATTGTCAGCTTGTCGCCCTCGCGGGCATTCATCGCCCATGTACTCGCCACGCCGCCATCATGAATATAGAAGTCCAGCGCCAGCACATGGCGCGCTTCGTCATACAACGGCGTGTAGTCACGGGAAAGCGGACGCACGCCGTCAGCCCAGACAATGCCTTCATCGGTGACGACAGGCGGCACAAAGTGGCTGCCCGGTTCAGGGAAAAAGACCTTGGTATGGTCGTCAAAGCCGTGTGAGCTAAAACCGTCCAGAGCGTCACCGCCCAGTACAATGCGCTGAAAGCCCGCGCTAATACGCTCTACGCGCAGGACGGTAAGTTCTCGAAAACGCAGTTCATTACGAACGCGCTGCGGGTAGCGTGAGGTGTTTTTTGTCATGTTTTCGCCTTCGTGAAATAATAAGATATATCTAAATTCATTTTTAAATGATAATGATTGCTAATCAAGAAGATTGCAAGCACTTTTTTGATATAGTCACCGTCTGATTAAGTAGCTATCAAAAACCAATAAAAACACTAAATAATCATAGACTTAAACAACATATAATTTGTAGACTTGCAAAATAATAGCTTTTAGATATAAATTAGATATATCTAAATAACATCAGGAGACGATGATGCAAAACCATCATGAAGGTTGCTGCAAAAATACAGAGCACCAACACGAAGGCTGCTGCAAGGGTGAAGGACATCACCACGAAGGCCGCCACAACGAGCACCATGCAGGCTGCTGCAAAGGTGAAGAACATCGCCATGAAGGCTGTAACAAAGATCACCACCACGAGCACGGCTGCGGGCACCACCACGAGCACGGCTGCGGGCACCACCACGAGCACGGCTGCGGGCACCGCCACGGTCGCGGCGGTGGTGGTCGTCGCCAACGCTTCTTCGGTCACGGAGAATTACGCCTGGTCATTCTGGATATCTTGACCCGCGACGCCAGCCACGGCTATGAGCTGATAAAAGCGATTGAAACCCTGACTCAGGGTAACTATACCCCGAGCCCGGGCGTTATCTATCCGACGCTGGATTTCTTGCAGGATCAGGCACTGATCACCGTCAGCGACGAGGAAGGTGGGCGTAAACAGATTGCGATCACGACTCAGGGCCAGCAATGGCTGGATGAAAACCGTGAGCATCTGGGCCATATCCACGAACGGATCAAAGCCCGCTGCGTGGGTTTTGAATTACGCAAAAATCCACAGATGAAACGCGCGCTGGAAAACTTCAAAGCCGTGTTGGATCTACGCGTTAATCATGGTGATACCAGCGATGCGCAGATCAAAAAAATCATCGGTATTATCGATCGCGCTGCGCTGGATATTACTCAGCTGGATTAACCTGCACAGCAGGCGGAACCCGTTTGCCCGACGTTCCGCCTGTATTATTAGTATTAATGCAGCACCGTGACCGCATCTTCCAGACGACCCGCGCGATGTTTCACCATTGCGGAAATCTGCGCACTCTCTTCAACCAGTTCGGCGTTTTTCTGCGTAATGTTGCTCAGCTCATTCACCGCGCGGGTCAGGCTGGAAAGACCATCTGACTGTTCCAGCGTTGAGTGGCTGATTTGGGCGATCAGCTGAGTGACGTTTTGCACCTGCGCCACAATATCGTCCATCGTGCGTCCTGCGGCGTGAACCTGGTCGGATCCGGACTGCACTTTGTCGGCGCTGGCATCAATCAGCTTGCGGATATCATTGGCCGCACTGGCGCTGCGGCTGGCAAGATGACGCACTTCTCCCGCCACCACGGCGAACCCTTTCCCCTGCTCGCCCGCCCGCGCGGCTTCAACAGCGGCGTTCAAAGCCAGAATGTTGGTCTGGAAGGCAATATCGTTAATCAGCGTGGTAATGGTGCCGATCCGCTGGGTGCTGTTGGCGATATCGTCCATGGTTTTGATGACGGTATCCATCGCCTCACCGCCGTGCGTTGCCGCGCTGCTGGCGGCAATAGAGAGCTTATCAGCCGCCGCGGCGGTCTCTGAGTTTTGTTTTACCGATGCCGCCATCTGATTCATGGTGGTCACCGTTTCCTGCACATTCTCTACGGTCTGCTGCGTATGCTTGTTTAAATCATCACTGCCTTTCGCCAGCGTTTCGCTGTCGCTGCGCACACAACTCACCTGGCTGGAGACATCATGGATGAGCCAACGGCACATTAACCCCAGTTGCCCCACCGCTCGCAGCATCAGTCCCAGTTCATCGCTGCGGTTAAGATGCGACACGCTGTTCCGCTCACCGGTCGCCACTTTCAGCGCCTGACGGGTGACATTCTCAATAGGACGCACAATCTGCCATTCGAAAATAGCCGTTCCTAAAAGCATCACCAATGCACTCATCAACAGTAACGGCCATTCAGCACCCATTTGCTGCAATGCGACCGCTAGCAGGACAAACATGAATGCCATCACGCTGCGTACCCGCCAGCGAATCGGCATCGCCGGCAGTTTACCCAGCCAGCCTTTGCGTACCACCAACCCCTTATGGATACGCCGGTTGCAACGTCCTTCGTTCAGCGCTTTATATAAAGGCTCTACCGCTGCAATTTCCTCGTCAGTTGCCCGGGTACGAATCGACATATACCCGGTCACGCGTCCTTCCCGCACCATCGGCACCGCATTGGCCCTCACCCAGTAGTGATCGCCATTCTTACGCCGGTTTTTCACAATCCCGCTCCATGGCTCGCCCTGCTTCAGGGTGTACCACATATCCGCAAACGCCGCTTTTGGCATGTCCGGATGACGAACCAGATTGTGCGGCTTTTCGAGCAACTCATTCAGTTGATAGCCGCTGACCTGAACGAAGGTGTCGTTCGCATGGGTGATATAGCTTTGCAAATCGGTGGTCGACATGAGGGTGATATCATCATCCAGCGGTGTATTTTGCTGACTAACGTAGGGATGAGAAGACATGATTGCGTCCTGTGCAGGTTATCTGGTTGTTAACTCTTTCGGCTTATGTTATTTCGGCGATAATTTTTTTATCTTTAGTTGTTAAATTTGATTTAGATCGCAATTTGCGATTAAACCTCAAAATCTGTACGCATTCTAATCCATTGATTTAAAATACTTTCATCCGGTTACTATTCAATATCACTTCTACCAGCGCACAGTCACAGTGCAAATATTGCCCATTTTTAGAGCAAATTTGCGTTTATTCGATCTGTTTTCAGGCTCCTGAGTTGGACAAAATGCCAGCGAATGTTAAATGATGGCATTAAATGTTGCGTAAATAAGATGTTTCCTGGTGTTTATCCCGATTTTTGCTAAGCGCGCCGGAATGGCGCAATCCCTGCAATACTTAAATCAGTATCATGTGATACGCGAGCTCCGGGAGCATATTTTGAACAGGTTACCTTCCAGCGCATCGGCCCTGGCCTGCAGCGCACACGCACTGAATCTCATCGAAAAGCGCACGCTTGATCATGAGGAAATGAAATCGTTAAACCGAGAGGTGATTGAGTACTTCAAGGAGCATGTCAATCCGGGGTTCTTAGAGTATCGAAAATCTGTAACTGCAGGCGGGGATTACGGAGCCGTAGAGTGGCAAGCGGGAAGCCTGAATACGCTTGTCGACACCCAGGGGCAGGAGTTCGTCGATTGCCTGGGTGGTTTTGGAATTTTCAACGTGGGGCACCGTAATCCAGTCGTGGTTTCCGCCGTACAGAATCAACTCGCGAAACAACCTCTGCACAGCCAGGAGTTACTTGACCCTCTGCGGGCCATGCTGGCAAAAACTCTCGCCGCACTGGCGCCCGGTAAACTGAAATACAGTTTTTTCTGTAACAGCGGGACCGAGTCGGTTGAAGCCGCCCTGAAGCTGGCGAAAGCGTATCAATCACCGCGCGGTAAATTTACGTTTATTGCCACCAGCGGCGCATTCCACGGTAAATCACTGGGCGCGCTGTCCGCCACGGCTAAATCTACCTTCCGCAAACCCTTTATGCCGCTGCTGCCGGGCTTCCGTCATGTGCCGTTTGGCGATGTTAACGCGATGCGCACCATGCTCAGCGAGTGTAAAAAGACCGGTGACAATGTCGCAGCTGTGATCCTCGAACCCATCCAGGGTGAAGGGGGGGTGATCCTGCCGCCGCAAGGCTATTTAACCGCTGTTCGTAAACTTTGCGATGAGTTCGGCGCACTGATGATCCTTGACGAAGTGCAGACCGGGATGGGGCGTACCGGCAAGATGTTCGCCTGTGAGCACGAAAATGTGCAGCCCGACATTATGTGTCTGGCCAAAGCGTTGGGCGGCGGCGTAATGCCCATTGGCGCAACCATTGCCACCGAAGAGGTGTTCTCCGTCCTGTTCGACAATCCTTTCCTGCATACCACCACGTTTGGCGGCAACCCGCTCGCTTGTGCGGCTGCGCTGGCCACCATTAACGTCCTGCTGGAGCAAAATTTACCGGCTCAGGCGGAGCAGAAAGGCGACATGTTGCTGGATGGTTTCCGTCAGCTTGCGCGGGAATACCCGGACCTGGTACATGATGTACGCGGCAAAGGCATGCTGATGGCGATTGAGTTTGTCGATAATGAAATCGGATACAACTTTGCCAGTGAGATGTTCCGCCAGCGGGTGCTGGTCGCCGGGACGCTAAACAATGCCAAGACGATCCGCATCGAACCGCCGCTAACGTTAACGATCGAGCAATGCGATCTGGTGTTGCGATCAACACGCAAAGCCCTGGCAGCATTACGGGTGAGCGTGGAGCAGATGTAACAGATGTCTGTCCGGCCTGCGTGAGCAAACGTAGGCCGGATAAGGCGTAGCCGCCATCCGGCATCAGCACCATTTAAACAATCCGCACGCCTGCAGGCATCACCCGTTCTGGCGTTAACAGCACGCTTTCGCTGCCATCGTCCGTCTCAGCGCACAGCAGCATACATTCTGATGTTTCACCGCGCATTTTGGCCTTTTGCAAATTACACAGCACCACCACCGTTTTCCCCATCAGCTCCTCTTCGCTGTAATAAGGCACCAGGCTGGTCACGGTTTGCAGCGTACGTTCTCCCACATCAACCTGTACGATATACAGCTTATCGGCATTGTCATGGCGCTTAACCTGTGCGATTTTTCCAACACGTATTTCCATGCGGGCAAAATCAGCAAATGCGACAGTATCCATTGTTTTCTCCTTGGTAAAATTTTACTAAATACTAGCAAATTATTTTCTGGGCATTGTTCTCAAAAGCGGGAAAATGACGTACCCATCACACTCTGCAAGCCCAGCTTTACCCCGAACATGTCAATTAAACGTGCTTTTTTTACTGAAAACAGATGAATAGATAAGCACTTCATTTACAATGCGCAGGTAACTCAGGGAAAAGGCAAACATGGCAACACTTAAAGACATCGCAATCGAAGCTGGCGTGTCCCTGGCGACAGTGTCCCGGGTTTTAAACGATGACCCCACGCTGAATGTAAAAGAAGAGACCAAGCATCGCATTCTGGAGATCGCGGAAAAGCTGGAGTACAAAACGAGCAGCGCCCGTAAGAACCAGACCAGCGCACTCGGCCCCCAGCATATTCTGGCGCTCTACAGCTATCAGCAGGATTTGGAAATCAACGATCCTTACTATCTCGCGATCCGCCATGGGATTGAAACCCAGTGCGAGAAGCTGGGGATTGAACTGACCAACTGCTATGAGCACAGTGGGTTGCCGGAGAGCAAAAACATTACCGGCATTCTTATTGTCGGCAAGCCTTCTCATGCGCTGCGCGAGGCGGCAACAGCGCTTACCGACAACATCTGCTTTATCGATTTTCATGAACCCGGCAGCGAATATGACGCTGTCGATATCGATCTGGCCCGCATCAGTAAAGAGAGCATCGACTACTTCATCGCCCAGGGCGTGACCCGCATTGGCTTCATCGGCGGCGAAGATCAGCCTGGCAAGGCTGATATCCGCGAAGCCGCGTTTGTCGAATACGGTCGCCTGCAGCAGGTCGTTTCAGAACAGGATATTTATCGCGGCGGCTTCTCCAGTTCATCAGGCTATGAACTGGCCAAAAAAATGCTGGCGAAAGCCGACTATCCCAGCGCCCTGTTTGTGGCTTCTGACTCGATTGCTATTGGCGTTCTGCGCGCCATTCACGAGCGTGGACTGAACATTCCGCAGGATATTTCGCTGATTAGCGTTAATGATATCCCGACGGCGCGCTTCACCTTTCCTCCGCTTTCCACCGTACGCATCCATTCAGAAATGATGGGCAGTCAGGGCGTCAACCTGCTGTTTGAGAAAGCCCGCGACGGGCGTGCACTTCCCCTGCTGGTTTTTGTTCCCAGCAAGCTGAAACTGCGCGGTACCACCCGCTAAACTCCCCCGTTAATCCGTCCGGTTTCTGCTGAAGCCGGGCGCGCATTGTCATGCATTCTTTTCTGCGCCCGAATTATTTTCGTGATCCAGTTAAAGTAAATCACCTCACTCGCTATATTTTAGTAAAACTTTTACTAAAATCACCATCAATTACACTTACTCACCATTAAAATGAATGGTTCCGATTTTTCTCCACCGGGAGGCCTTATGAATCGCTGGGAAAACATTCAGCTCACCCACGAAAATCGACTGGCGCCACGCGCATATTTTTTCTCTTACGACTCCGTTGCGCAGGCTCGCTCGTTTGCCCGCGAAACCAGCAGCCTCTTTCAGTTGCTGAGCGGTCAGTGGAATTTCCAGTTCTTTGAGCATCCGCTGCAGGTGCCGGAAGCCTTTACATCGCAGTTTATGAGCGACTGGGGCAACATCACCGTACCCGGTATGTGGCAGATGGAAGGGCACGGCAAGCTGCAGTATACCGACGAAGGTTTTCCTTTCCCGATTGATGTCCCCTACGTACCGACCAATAACCCCACCGGAGCCTACCAGCGTATTTTCTCTCTCAGCGAAGGCTGGCAGGGTAAACAGACGCTGATTAAATTTGATGGCGTAGAAACCTACTTCGAAGTTTACGTGAATGGTCAGTACGTTGGCTTCAGCAAAGGCAGTCGCCTGACGGCCGAGTTTGATATCAGCGCGGTGGTGAAAACAGGTGACAACCTGCTGTGCGTTCGCGTCATGCAATGGGCTGATTCCACCTACGTTGAAGACCAGGATATGTGGTGGTCGGCGGGAATTTTCCGCGACGTCTATCTGGTCGGCAAACAGGCGACCCATATCCAGGATTTTACCGTTCGTACCGATTTCGATGATGACTATCGCGATGCCACCCTCTCCTGCGACATCGTGCTGGAAAACATCGCCTCCACACCAACGATGGCATCGCTCGAATACACTTTGTTTGACGGTGAGCAGGCACTGCATAGCGGTGTGATTAACGCTCTGACGGTGGATAAACTCACCCGCACCGCGTTCAATTTCAAGGTCAGCGCACCACAGCAGTGGTCGGCGGAATCGCCGTATCTCTATCATCTGGTAATGACCCTGAGAGATGCCAGCGGCAACATCCTTGAGGTTGTGCCGCAGCGCGTCGGATTCCGCGATATCAACGTTCGCAACGGTCTGTTTTACATCAATAACCGCTATGTCATGCTGCATGGCGTCAACCGTCATGATAACGATCATCTCAAGGGTCGCGCGGTCGGTATGGATCGCGTGGAAAAAGATCTGCTGTTAATGAAGCAGCACAACATCAACTCCGTACGCACCGCCCATTACCCGAACGATCCACGTTTCTATGAATTGTGCGATATCTACGGTTTGTTCGTCATGGCCGAAACCGACGTTGAATCTCACGGCTTCGCTAATATCGGCGATATCAGCCGGATCACCGACGATCCGCTGTGGGAAAATGTCTACGTTGAGCGCATCGTACGCCACGTCCACGCGCAGAAAAACCACCCGTCGATCGTCATCTGGTCGCTCGGCAATGAATCCGGCTACGGCTGTAATATTCGCGCCATGTACCACGCGGCAAAAGCGCTGGATGACACGCGTCTGATCCACTACGAAGAAGATCGTGACGCCGAAGTGGTGGATATCATTTCCACCATGTACACCCGCGTACCGTTGATGAATGAGTTTGGTGAATACCCACATCCTAAACCGCGCATCATCTGCGAATATGCTCACGCAATGGGCAACGGCCCCGGAGGGCTAACGGAATATCAGAACGTCTTCTATCAGCATGATTGCATTCAGGGACACTATGTCTGGGAGTGGTGCGATCACGGGATTCAGGCCAAAGATGACGACGGTAACGTCTGGTACAACTATGGCGGTGACTACGGCGACTACCCGAACAACTACAACTTCTGCCTTGATGGCCTGATATATTCCGATCAAACCCCAGGCCCGGGTCTGCAAGAGTACAAGCAGGTAATTGCACCAGTGAAAGTGCGCGCGCAGGATCTGGCTCGCGGCGAGCTGCGGGTAGAAAACAAACTGTGGTTCACCACGCTTGACGACTACACCTTGCATATTGAGGTTCGCGCCGAAGGAGATACGCTCTCTGCTCAGCAGATAAAACTGCGCGACGTTCCTCCCAACAGCGATACGCTGCTGCAATGCACGCTGCCGGAGCTGGATGCGCGCGAGGCGTTCCTCAACGTCACCGTGACGAAAGATTCCCGCACGTTATACAGCGAAGCCGGGCATCACATCGCGACTTATCAGTTCCCGCTGAAGGCCAGAACGGCGACTGCCGTACCGTTCAGTCTGCAAAACGCCACCCCTTTGACGCTGGAAGAGAACCGCCAGAGCTGCACCGTTCGCGGTTATAACTTCCATCTGACGTTCTCAAAGCTGACCGGTAAACCCATTAGCTGGAACGTCAATGGTGAAGAGCTGATTACCCGCGAGCCGAAGATTAATTTCTTCAAACCAACCATAGATAACCACAAGCAAGAGTTCGAAGGCCTCTGGCAGCCAAATCATATACAGATAATGCAGGAGCATCTGCGCGACTTTACCTTTGAGCAAACCGAAGATGCGCTGCTCATCACCAGCCAGACGATTATCGCCCCGCCGGTATTTGATTTCGGTATGCGCTGCACCTATCGCTGGCGGATTGCCGCAGACGGTCAGTTGAATGTGGAGCTTTCCGGCCAGCCTTACGGCGAGTACCGGGACATTATTCCGTGCATCGGCTTCACGATGGGCATCAGCGGTGATTTGGGACAGGTGGCCTGGTACGGACGTGGTCCTGGTGAAAACTATGCCGATAGTCAGCAGGCCAACATCATCGACATTTGGCGCAGCAGCGTGGATGAGATGTTCGAGAATTATCCGTTCCCGCAAAACAACGGCAATCGTCAGGACGTACGTTGGGCAACACTAACCAATCGTCACGGTAACGGTCTGCTAGTGATTCCGCAGCGCCCTGTCAACCTGAGCGCCTGGCGCTATACGCCAGAAAATATCTTTGCCGCACAGCACTGTAATGAGCTGCAGCACAGCGATGACATCACCCTCAATCTGGACCATCAGCTACTGGGCTTAGGTTCTAACTCGTGGGGAAGCGAGGTACTTGATTCCTGGCGCGTCTGGTTTACGTCATTCAGCTACGGCTTCACGTTGTTGCCGGTTGCCGGCAGTGAGTCTGGTGCTCAAACCACCGCCAACCGTGCCTTTGGCACCGGGTTCTTTTCCACGAATATGCACAGCGAGAATACAAAATGAGGATCATCGACAACTTAGAGCAGTTCCAGCAACGCTATGCTTCGGGTCGGAAATGGCAACGCTGCGTCGAGGCCATTGAAAATATTGACAATATTCAGCCAGGCGTCGCTCACTCTATCGGTGATTCTCTGAGCTACCGCCTAGAGACAGACTCTGCAACCGATGCGCTGTTTACCGGTCATCGTCGTTATTTTGAGATCCATTACTACCTGCAAGGACAGCAAAAAATAGAGTATGCCGCCAAAGAGGATCTCCAGGTGGTTGAATATTATCGCGATGAAACCGACCGCGAATATTTGAAAGGCTGCGGAAAAACCGTAGAAGTGCATGAAGGACAAATGGTTATTTGTGACAACCATGAAGCCTATCGTTTTATCTGTAATAGCGTAGTGAAGAAAGTCGTACTCAAAGTCACCATCGAAGATGGTTATTTTCATAATAAATAAAAAACACAGGCGGCGCCGACGTTGCGCCGCCAGTACCCTATAATAATCAGGAATCGGAGATGTGCTATGTCTGATACCAAACGTAATACCATCGGCAAGTTCGGCTTACTTTCACTCACCTTTGCCGCGGTTTATAGTTTTAATAACGTTATCAACAATAATATTGAGCTTGGTCTGGCATCCGCACCGATGTTTTTCCTCGCGACAATTTTCTACTTTATTCCATTCTGCTTAATCATCGCCGAATTTGTTTCGCTGAATAAAAACTCCGAAGCCGGTGTCTACGCATGGGTGAAAAGCTCGCTGGGCGGGCGCTGGGCCTTTATTACCGCCTACACCTACTGGTTCGTTAACCTGTTCTTTTTTACCTCGTTACTCCCGCGCGTTATCGCCTATGCCTCGTACGCATTTTTAGGCTACGAATACATTCTGACGCCGTTCGCCACAACCGTGTTAAGTATGGTGCTGTTTGCCTTCTCGACCTGGGTTTCGACCAACGGCGCAAAAATGCTGGGGCCGATTACCTCCGTCACCTCCACGTTAATGCTGCTGCTGACGCTGTCCTACATTTTACTGGCGGGTACTGCGTTGGTGGGCGGCGTGCAGCCTGCTGACCCCATCACCGTTGATGCGATGATCCCGAATTTTAACTGGGCATTCCTCGGTATCACCACCTGGATCTTTATGGCGGCAGGCGGCGCGGAGTCCGTGGCGGTATATGTCAACGACGTCAAGGGCGGGTCAAAATCGTTCGTGAAGGTCATTATCATTGCCGGGATTTTTATCGGCGTGCTTTATTCCATCTCCTCGGTGCTGATCAACGTCTTCGTCAGCAGCAAAGAGCTGAAGTTTACTGGTGGATCGGTGCAGGTATTCCACGGTCTGGCGGTATACTTTGGTCTGCCGGAACTGATCGTTAACCGCTTTGTCGGCCTGGTCTCCTTTACCGCGATGTTCGGCTCTCTGCTGATGTGGACCGCAACGCCGGTGAAGATCTTCTTCTCTGAAATTCCGGCGGGTATTTTCGGTAAAAAAACCGTCGAACTGAATGAAAACGGCGTACCGGCCCGCGCAGCGTGGATCCAGTTTCTGATCGTTATCCCGCTGATGATTATCCCAACGCTCGGTTCCAATACCGTGCAAGACTTAATGAACACCATCATCAACATGACCGCCGCCGCATCGATGCTGCCGCCGCTGTTTATTATGCTGGCCTACCTGAATCTGCGCGCAAAACTGGACCACTTACCGCGCGACTTCCGTATGGGTTCGCAAAAAACTGGCATTATCGTGGTATCAATGCTGATCGTCCTGTTCACCATCGGATTTATTGCCTCTACCTTCCCGACCGGCGGGAATATCATAACCATTATTTTCTATAACGTCGGTGGGATTGTTATTTTCCTCGGTTTTGCCTGGTGGAAATACAGTAAATACATCAAAGGGCTAACTAAAGAAGAAAAAGCTATTGAGGCTGCTCCCGCTTCAGATATCAATTAATGACTAAAACATAATAACAATAAACAATATTCGCTAAGGCTATAACAATAAAAATTATATTTTATTTGCTTAGGATCGAAGCATGAATAACATTAGCCATTGTTGCAGGGCAATTATTGCCCTGCCCTTTTTCTGCGTCTCTTCTCTGGGTGCAGAAGAAGTTCGCCCTGCTGAACACGACGATACGAAAACACCTGCCATAACCTCCCCCTCTTTTCGTTTTTATGGCGAATTGGGCATGGGTGGATATATGGATTTAGAAGGAAAAGATAAGCATAAATACAGCGACGGTACTTACATTGAAGGTGGCCTGGAGATAAAACACGGTTCATGGTTTGGTCTGATCTACGGCGAGGGCTGGACCGTGCAAGCCGACCATCAAGGCAATGCCTGGGTTCCTGACCATAGCTGGGGCGGATTCGAAGGCGGGATCAACCGCTTTTACGGTGGTTACCGTACCGATGCAGGAACAGAGGTGATGCTCAGCCTGCGCCAGGACTCCTCGCTGGATGACCTGCAGTGGTGGGGGGATTTCACGCCAGACCTGGGCTACGTTATTCCGAATACCCGAGACATCATGACCGCCATTAAGGTGCAAAACCTGACCGGCCCTTTGCGCTATAGCGTGACCGCTACACCCGCCGGACATCACGATGAAAGCAAAGCCTGGTTGCACTTTGGTAAATACGATCGCTACGACGATAAATATACCTATCCGGCCATGATGAACGGTTACATCCAGTACGACCTGACTGAAGGCGTAACCTGGATGAACGGTCTGGAGATAACGGACGGTACCGGACAGCTGTTCCTGACCGGCATCCTCTCGCCCAACTTCGCCGCCCGCGCGTGGCACCACACGGGTCGCGCCGACGGGCTGGATGTATCCGGCACCGAGACCGGCTATATGGTCAGCGCGATGTATGAAGCGCTAAAAGGCGTTTACCTCTCCACCGCATATAGCTACGCCAAACACCGACCGGATCGCGCCGAGGAAGAAACCACGTCCTTTATGCAGTTCGGTATCTGGTATGAATACGGCGGCGGACGTTTCGCTACCGCATTCGACAGCCGGTTCTATATGCAGAATGCATCTGGTGACCCGAGCGACCAAATCTTCCTGATGCAATATTTCTATTGGTAACAAGGACCGGAACCCATGAATATCAAACCTCTTCTTACGCCGCTGGCCTGCCTCCTGCTGATGAACGTCTCTGCGCATGCCGCCAGCGTTAATGACTTCAAAAACATCATTAATCGCACCGGTGCGCCGGACTACATGCATGACTACGATCACGACGACCACCAGCGTTTTAATCCCTTTTTCGACCTCGGCTCATGGCATGGGCATCTGTTGCCAGATGGCCCCGCAACAATGGGCGGCTTTCCTGGCGTCGCACTGCTGACCGAAGAGTACATCAACTTTATGGCCAATAATTTTGACCGACTGACGGTGTATCAGCACGGTAAAAAGGTCGATTTTGCCCTCGAGGCTTACAGCATTCCCGGGGCGCTGGTACAGAAATTGTCATCAAAAGATGTACAGGTAGAGATGACGCTACGCTTCGCCAGTCCGCGCACTTCGCTGCTGGAAACCAAAATCACCAGCAACTCGCCGCTGGATCTGGTGTGGGACGGCGAACTGCTGGAAAAACTGGAGGCAAAAGAGGGAAAAGCCCTGTCGGATAAAACCATTGATGGCGAGTTCCCTGGCTATCAGCGCAAAATCACCGCCACGCACGACGGCCTGAAAGTCACCTTCGGCAAGGTGCGTTCAACCTGGGATCTGCTCACCTCCGGCGAGTCGGAGTATCAGGTGCATAAATCTGTCGCCATGAAAACCACGGTTAATGGTCATCGCTTCACGGGGAAGACCCATATCAACGGTTCGACGACGATTTACACCACCTGGTCTCATCTGCTTACCGCCGAAGATGTGGCAAAAGAGCAGCCGCAGATCCGCGATATTCTGGCGCGTCCTTCTTCTTACATGCTCGCCTCGCAGCAGCGCTGGGACGACTATCTCAAGAAAGGCTTAAACAACCCGGACGCCACGCCAGAACAAACCCGAGTGGCGGTGAAGGCGATCGAAACGCTGAACGGTAACTGGCGATCGCCGGGCGGCGCGGTAAAACACAATACCGTGACACCGTCGGTTACCGGCCGTTGGTTCTCCGGCAACCAGACCTGGCCGTGGGATACCTGGAAGCAGGCCTTCGCCATGGCGCACTTTAACCCGGAAATCGCCAAAGAGAACATCCGCGCCGTCTTTTCATGGCAGATTAAACCCGGCGATCCCGTTCGCCCGCAAGACGCCGGATTCATTCCCGACCTGATTGCCTGGAACCTTAGCCCCGAGCGCGGCGGCGACGGCGGCAACTGGAACGAGCGTAACACCAAGCCAAGCCTGGCTGCCTGGTCGGTGATGGAAGTCTACAACGTCACCAAGGATAAGGCCTGGCTCGAAGAGATGTATCCAAAGCTGGTCGCATATCACGACTGGTGGCTGCGAAACCGCGATCATAACGGCAACGGCGTACCGGAATACGGCGCGACCCGCGATAAAGCCCACAATACCGACAGCGGTGAAATGCTGTTTACGGTGAAAAATGGCGACAAGGAAGAAACCCTTTCCGGACTGAAAAACTACGCCAACATCACCAGTAAAGGCCAGTATGACAGCCTCGAGATCCCAGCACAGGTTGCTGCTTCCTGGGAATCCGGGCGTGACGATGCGGCAGTCTTTGGTTTTATCGACAAAGAGCAACTGGATAAATACGTCGCTAACGGTGGGAAACGCAGCGACTGGGTGGTCAAATTTGCCGAAAACCGCAGTAACGACGGTAAGTTGCTGGGTTACTCGCTGCTGCAGGAATCGGTCGATCAGGCCAGCTATATGTACAGCGACAACCATTATCTGGCGGAGATGGCGACCCTGCTCGGTAAACACAAAGAAGCGCAGCGCTACCGCCAGTTGGCGCAAAAACTGGCGGATTATATCAATACCTGCATGTTCGACCCAGACACCCGATTCTTCTATGACGTGAGGATCGAAGATACCCCGTTGACCAACGGCTGTGCGGGTAAACCAATCGTCGAACGTGGCAAAGGGCCGGAAGGCTGGTCGCCGCTGTTTAACGGGGCGGCAACGCAGCCCCATGCGGATGCGGTGGTTAAGGTGATGCTCGATCCCAAAGAGTTCAACACCTTTGTACCACTTGGTACTGCAGCGCTAACCAACCCCGCCTTCGGCGCGGACATCTACTGGCGCGGGCGCGTCTGGGTGGATCAGTTCTGGTTTGGGCTAAAAGGGATGGAGCGTTATGGCTATCGCGATGAAGCATTAAAACTGGCGGATACCTTCTTCAGCCACGCCAAAGGCCTTACCGCAGATGGTCCGATTCAGGAAAACTATAACCCGTTGACTGGCGCACAACAGGGCGCGCCGAACTTCTCCTGGAGCGCGGCACATCTCTATATGCTGTATAACGATTTTCTTAAAAAACAGTAATCTGTGACATACCGCCGGATGGCGCTTCGCTTATCCGGCCTACAAAGACACATTTTCACAGGCCGGATTAGGTGCTTGCACCGATATCCGGCAAATTCATTCTCTGGCTCCACTCCTTTTTTGAATCCCATCACAATCACGGCATTCCCCTTTTCCCTTTTACGCGGCGACGGCTAAATTAGAACTCATCCGACCACATAACAATAATTTTACATACTGGACACCTTTATGAGCTATCCGTCGCTGTTCGCCCCGCTCGATTTAGGCTTCACCACGCTTAAAAACCGCGTGCTGATGGGTTCAATGCATACCGGGCTGGAGGAGTATCCCGACGGTGCAGAACGGCTGGCCGCGTTCTACGCCGAGCGCGCTCGTCACGGCGTAGCGTTAATTGTGAGCGGAGGCATTGCGCCTGCGCTTTCCGGCGTGGGGATGGAAGGCGGCGCGATGCTCAACGACAGCAGCCAGCTTGCACACCATCGTGTCATTACCGATGCCGTTCATGACGAAGGCGGCAAAATCGCCCTGCAAATCCTGCACACCGGGCGTTACAGCTACCAGCCGCATCTGGTGGCACCATCTGCTATTCAGGCCCCCATTAACCGCTTTACGCCACATGAGCTGACGCACGATGAAGTGCTGCAGTTGATTGAAGATTTTGCCCATTGCGCCCAACTGGCGCGGGAAGCGGGCTACGATGGCGTAGAAGTGATGGGGTCGGAAGGGTATCTCATCAACGAATTCCTGACTCTGCGTACCAACCAGCGCGATGACCAATGGGGCGGTGAGTATGCCAACCGGATGCGTTTTGCCGTTGAGGTGGTGAGAGCGGTACGTCAGCGTGCCGGTAATGACTTTATAATTATCTTCCGCCTGTCGATGCTCGATCTGGTAGAAAACGGCGGAACCTTCGACGAAACCGTCCAGTTGGCGCAGGCTATAGAAGCCGCCGGGGCCACCATCATTAACACCGGTATTGGCTGGCATGAGGCGCGTATTCCCACTATCGCTACCCCGGTACCGCGCGGCGCGTTTAGTTGGGTGACGCGTAAGCTGAAAGGGCATGTGACAATCCCACTGGTCACCACCAACCGCATTAACGATCCCCAGGTCGCCGATGACATTCTGGCCCGTGGCGATGCCGATATGGTGTCGATGGCCCGTCCGTTCCTCGCCGATGCCGAACTGCTGTCAAAAGCGCAAACCGGACGAGCGGATGAGATCAACACCTGTATCGGCTGTAACCAGGCCTGTCTGGATCAGATCTTTGTCGGCAAAGTCACCTCTTGCCTGGTCAATCCGCGCGCCTGCCATGAAACCAAAATGCCGATCGTTGCGGCAGCTGTGCCAAAGAATCTGGCGGTTGTCGGTGCGGGTCCTGCGGGCCTCGCCTTCGCCATTAATGCCGCCGCACGCGGACATCACGTCACGCTGTTTGACGCACATGGCGAAATTGGCGGGCAGTTTAATATCGCCAAACAGATCCCCGGCAAAGAAGAATTCTATGAAACCCTGCGCTACTACCGCCGGATGATCGACGTGACTGGCGTGACCCTGAAGCTGAATCACTTTGTCAGCGCACACGATCTGCACACTTTCGACGAAGTGATCCTTGCCAGCGGGATCGAGCCACGTATGCCGCCGATCGAGGGGATCGAACATCCAAAAGTGCTGAGCTATCTCGACGTCCTGCGCGATAAAACGCCAGTGGGCAAACGCGTAGCGATCGTTGGCTGCGGCGGGATTGGTTTCGATACAGCCATGTATCTGAGTCAACCCGGTGAAGCCACCAGCCAGAACATTGCGGAGTTCTGCGTGGAATGGGGGATCGACACCAGCCTGCAACAGCCTGGCGGCTTACGCCCGGAAGGTCCGCACTTATCCCGCAGCCCGCGCCAGATAGTGATGTTGCAGCGTAAAGCCAGCAAACCGGGGCAAGGTTTAGGTAAAACGACGGGCTGGATCCATCGCGCCACCCTGCTCTCACGCGGCGTGAAAATGATCCCGGCAGTCAGCTACCAGAAGATTGATGATGATGGGTTACACGTCGTGTTGAACGGCGAACCGGTGATATTTAACGTGGATAACGTGGTGATTTGCGCCGGACAAGAGCCACGCCGTGAACTGGTCGATCCGCTGCACGCGGCAGGTAAAACGGTGCATCTGATCGGCGGCTGCGATGTGGCGATGGAACTGGATGCCCGACGCGCTATTGCGCAGGGAACCCGCTTAGCGCTGGAGATTTAACACGTTGTATCCCGTAGGTCGGATAAGGCAACTGCGCACATCTTTGCCTGATGACGCTACGCTTATCAGGCCTACGATGCAGCTCGTGTAGGCCGGATAAGGCGTTAGCCGCTATCCGGCACTAGGGCTTAACGACGGCGACCGGTTTTGACCGCTTTTAGCACCACGAATTTATTATTGGTGGCGATGGTTACGCAGTTGCCGAAAATCTTCTTCAACTTGTGGAAGTAGTCGAGGTGACGGTTAGCCACAATGTACAGCTCACCGTTGATTTTCAGGCAGCGGCGGGCGTGGTGGAACATCTCCCAGGCGATATTATCGGTCAGCGCATGCTTCTGGTGGAACGGAGGGTTGCAGAACACCGCGTTGAAGCGGAACGGTTCTACGCCGGAGAGCGCGTTATTAATCATAAATTCGCTGCGATCCAGCGCGTCCGGCAGGTTGGTTTCCACGTTCAGACGGCTGGAAGCGACCGCCATCGGTGATTCATCAACAAACACCACGCTGGCTTCTGGGTTCTTCGCCAGCAGCGTCATGCCCAGCACGCCGTTACCGCAGCCGAGATCGACAATCTCGCCTTCCAGGTTTTCCGGCAGATGCTCCATAAAGAAACGTGCGCCGATGTCCAGCCCGGTTCGGGAGAAGACGTTGGCATGGTTGTGGATGGTCCAGTCGGTGCCTTCCAGCTTCCAGCTCAGGGTCTGGGCGGTATCGGCCAGCGCCGGTTTGGTAAAGGTGCCGTTGATCAGGCGCGCCTTTTTCCATGCCAGCGTGGTGGTGGTTGGTCCCAGCACTTTCTCAAACAGCTCCAGCGTAGAGGTGTGGATATCACGCGCTTTTGCACCGGCGATGATACGCGTCTGCGGCGTGACCACTTCACGCAGGGCGCGCAGTTGCTGCTCCAGCAGCGCCATGGTTTTTGGCAGCTTAATCAGCACCACGCCCGGCGCCTGCGGATAGTCAGCGGTACTGTCGAGGAACTTGACGCTCGACTCGGCAATATCGTTGTGACGCAGGTTCTCACGTGTGGCAAGCTCGCTGAGATAGGAGTCGCCAATGCTGTACGGCGTATGTTCCGCCAGCGCACAGCCCAGCGCGCCGAAGGTATCATTCAGGATCAGCACCGGGCCGCTAATTTCGGTATCGTCCAGCTGTTGCAGCAGATATTCATCTGCAGCTTCCCACGCCAGCAGCGGGTTAACGTCATCCGTTTCCGGGAAACGTTTAAGTGACAGCGAACGGAAACCGTTGTCTATGTGGCTCATCGGCCCTCCTGAATGGTAAAATTTCGGCGTATCCCTGAAAAGGGTGCGTGAGTATACACTTTTTATACTTTATATGGGGCACTAATGAGTCAGTTGACCTATCTGCAAGGATATCCGGAGAATTTACTTTCTCAGGTGAGAACGCTGATTGCTGAGCAACGCCTGGGCGCAGTGCTGGAGAAGCGCTATCCGGGTACGCATGACTTCGCGACCGACAAAGCGCTCTGGCAATATACTCAGGATCTGAAAAATCAGTTTCTGCGTAACGCCCCGACGCTGAATAAAGTCATGTATGACAGCAAGATCCACGTTCTGAAGAATGCGCTGGGACTGCATACCGCCGTTTCTCGCGTGCAGGGCGGAAAGCTCAAAGCTAAAGCGGAGATCCGCGTGGCGACCGTTTTTCGCAATGCCCCCGAACCCTTTTTGCGTATGATTGTCGTTCATGAACTGGCGCATCTGAAAGAAAAAGAGCACGACAAAGCGTTTTACCAGCTGTGCTGTCATATGGAGCCTCAGTATCACCAACTGGAGTTCGATACCCGCCTGTGGTTAACGCAACAATCGTTAAAGCAAACTGCGTAGTCGCGCACTGGCTTTGTCTTCAGGGCATGCTAAATTGACGAAAGAATCCCTTTTCGCAGCCTGAAGGCCTTTATGATACGTTTCGCAGTAATTGGCACAAACTGGATCACCCGCCAGTTTGTCGATGCCGCCCATGAAACCGGCAAGTATAAGTTAACCGCAGTCTATTCTCGTAGCCTTGAGCAGGCACAGACCTTCGCCAACGATTACCCCGTCGAGCATCTGTTTACTTCGCTGGAAGCGATGGCGCAAAGCGAGGCGATCGACGCCGTCTACATCGCCAGTCCAAACTCCCTGCACTTCCCGCAGACCGAGCTGTTTTTGCGGCACAAAAAGCATGTTATTTGCGAAAAGCCACTGGCCTCCAACCTGGCGCAAGCCGAAGCCGCTATCGCCTGCGCGCGTGAAAACCAGGTCGTGCTGTTTGAAGCGTTTAAAACCGCCAGCCTGCCTAACTTCCTGCTGTTACAGCAATCGCTCCCAAAAGTTGGAAAAATCAGGAAAGCATTTATCAATTACTGCCAGTACTCCTCGCGTTACCAGCGCTATCTGGATGGTGAAAATCCGAACACGTTTAATCCGGCGTTCTCCAATGGCTCGATTATGGATATCGGTTTTTACTGCCTGGCCTCGGCGATTGCGCTATGGGGCGAACCACAGAGCGTTCAGGCCAGCGCCAGCCTGCTGGAAAGCGGCGTGGATGCCCACGGTGTGGTGGTGCTGAATTACGGTGATTTCAGCGTTACGCTCCAGCACTCAAAAGTAAGCGACTCGGTATTAGCCAGTGAAATTCAGGGCGAGTCGGGATCGCTGGTCATCGAGCATATTTCCGAATGCCAAAAAGTGTGCTTTGTTCCGCGCGGGGGAAAAACGCAGGATCTGACGACGCCTCAACACATCAATACTATGCTGTATGAGGCAGAGGCTTTTGCCCATTTGGTTGAATCCGGCGAAGTGGATCACCCGGCACTGGCCGTCAGCCGTATCACCGCTAAACTGCAAACGGAGATTCGCCGCCAGACCGGCGTGGTTTTCCCGGCAGACGAGACGGTAACCTCGCTGACTGCGTAAAAGTGTGTAAATGGAATGTTGCAGGCCATTGACTGAATGCATGGCCTGTAATATTTTGTAACCCGCAAAGGGGAGTAACTTCGTTGTCGGTTGATCGTCATTACGATGTGTGAAAAACCACATCCGGTCACCGGGCGATAACAAAGGAATACGCCATCGTATTCCTTTGTTGTTGTAAGTGAGACCTTGCCGAATGGCAAGGTCTATGCATAAAAAGCAGCGGCTAACGTCATTCGGCGTTGGCCGTTTTTTTTATGCATGGGGAAATACAATGAATACTGTCGGCACACCGTTGTTATGGGGTGGCTTCGCTGTCGTAGTGGTAATTATGCTGGCCATCGACCTGCTGTTGCAGGGTCGTCGTGGCGCACATACAATGTCGATGAAACAGGCTGCGGCCTGGTCAATCGTCTGGGTAACGCTGTCGCTACTGTTTAACGCCGCCTTCTGGTGGTACCTGGCGGAAACCCAGGGCCGCGCCGTTGCCGACCCACAGGCACTGGCGTTCCTGACCGGCTATCTGATCGAAAAATCGCTGGCAGTAGATAACGTCTTTGTCTGGTTGATGCTCTTCAGCTACTTCTCAGTGCCGCCTGCGTTGCAGCGCCGGGTATTGGTGTATGGCGTGCTGGGAGCAATTGTTCTGCGTACGATCATGATCTTCGCCGGCAGCTGGCTTATCACCCAGTTTGAGTGGCTGCTGTACGTGTTCGGCGCGTTCCTGCTGTTTACCGGCGTGAAGATGGCGCTGGCAAAAGAAGATGCCTCCGGTATCGGCGACAGACCGTTAGTACGCTGGCTGCGCGGCCATTTACGCATGACCGATACCATCGAAGATGAAAAATTCTTCGTGCGTAAAAACGGTCTGCTGTTTGTCACGCCGCTGATGTTGGTGTTGATTCTGGTTGAGCTGAGCGACGTGATTTTCGCCGTCGACAGTATTCCGGCTATCTTTGCCGTTACCACCGACCCGTTCATCGTGTTGACCTCGAACCTGTTTGCTATTTTGGGGCTGCGTGCGATGTACTTCCTGCTGGCGGGCGTGGCAGAGCGTTTCTCCATGCTGAAGTACGGCTTGTCGGTCATTCTGGTGTTTATCGGTATTAAGATGCTGATCGTCGATTTCTACCATATTCCGATCGCTATCTCGTTAGGTGTGGTATTTGGCATTCTGTTTGTGACGCTGATTGTTAACGCATGGGTCAACCACCAGCACGATAAAAAGCAGCAAATACAGTAAGTTTCATCTGCTAGCTGAAAAGCCCGACAGCACACTGCGTGCGTCGGGCTTTTTGTCTATCATGTCAAAATAATGTTAACCCAAAGTTATAAAATATGATCTCAGCGCGGAATCCAGTATATTTCGCTTCCAGAACCCCGTTCTTTCCTTATACTCAGCCATGCAAACATTTGCCCCATCCTGAAAGATGCGTCAACAGAACGCACAAAGGTAAGGCAACAACACAATGAAAGGATCACGACATGACTACGCAACGTTCATCGGGGCTACTCTCGCGTTTGGCGCAAGGGAGCCTGGTTAAACAAATTTTGATCGGTTTGGTACTGGGGATTTTACTGGCACTGGTGTCAAAACCTGCGGCAGAAGCCGTTGGTTTACTGGGTACGCTGTTCGTCGGCGCATTAAAAGCTGTCGCACCAATTCTGGTTCTGATGCTGGTAATGGCCTCTATCGCCAACCACCAGCACGGGCAAAAAACCAATATCCGCCCCATTCTGTTCCTTTACCTGCTCGGAACATTTTCAGCGGCATTAGCCGCCGTTGTCTTCAGCTTTGCTTTCCCATCAACACTGCATCTTTCCAGCAGCGCCAGCGATATTGTGCCACCGTCCGGCATCGTTGAAGTAATGCGTAGCCTGCTGATGAGCATGGTTTCTAACCCAGTTGATGCCCTGCTTAACGCTAACTATATTGGTATTCTGGTCTGGGCCGTCGGTCTGGGCTTTGCACTGCGCCACGGTAATGAAACGACCAAAAATCTGGTCAATGATATGTCCAACGCCGTCACCTTTATGGTAAAGCTGGTGATTCGTTTCGCGCCAATCGGTATCTTTGGTCTGGTCTCATCCACGCTGGCAACCACCGGCTTTGCAACGCTTTGGGGCTACGCCCAACTGCTGACCGTACTGGTAGGCTGTATGCTGCTGGTGGCGTTTGTGGTCAACCCACTGCTGGTCTTCTGGAAAATTCGCCGTAACCCGTATCCGCTGGTGCTGGCCTGTCTGCGCGAAAGCGGCGTGTACGCTTTCTTTACCCGCAGCTCCGCCGCCAACATTCCGGTGAATATGGCGCTATGTGAGAAGCTGAATCTGGATCGTGATACCTACTCGGTATCTATCCCGCTGGGCGCCACCATCAATATGGCGGGTGCGGCGATCACCATTACCGTGCTGACGCTGGCGGCGGTGAATACGCTGGGTATTCCGGTCGATTTACCGACGGCGCTGTTACTGAGCGTGGTGGCTTCGCTTTGCGCCTGTGGCGCATCTGGCGTGGCGGGTGGATCTCTGCTGCTGATCCCACTGGCGTGTAATATGTTCGGTATCCCGAATGATATCGCCATGCAGGTAGTTGCCGTCGGCTTTATCATCGGCGTATTGCAGGATTCCTGTGAAACGGCGCTGAACTCTTCTACAGATGTCTTGTTTACCGCGGTAGCCTGCCAGGCTGAAGACGAGCGTCTGGCAAATAACGCTCTGCGCGGCTAATCCCTGCGCCCCTCCGTCATCGGGCGGAGGGGCTCTTTTCTTGTACGCTTTTTTCAATTTTGAACGGATCAATTCCGCGTTTTTGCATCCGCCGGAAGCGAATAATGTTCAGGCCATTCATCACCAGAAAACTCCCTTCGATCATCGTCCCGCCAATCGATCCCAGCCAGAAATTATGGATAACCCAACAGGCGGTTGCGCACCACATTACGCAACGCACGGTTAACCCTTTGCAGCGAAACAGCGCCCAGGTGCTGGCCAGCGTGCCAATTATCGGTAACAGCTCCATCGCATGCTGTAATTTCGCCAGACCGAGAACCAGGGTGAGGATAATAAAAACGGTCATTACCCACAGTTTGCGGGTATGCATTGAGACAAGTGTGCGGATGGTGTTGAGTTCTGCGCTCATTCCCGCGGGCCAGGCGCCCATCAGAAAAAAATGCACGCCAATGGTGGCGCTATAGACAGCAAGTTGCAGCCGGAAGCGGCGCTCATCGCGATTGAAAAAGGTGGTAATGCCGATCAGAAAGGCGATGACACCTACGCCCTGGGCCAGCCAATACGCGGTCATGAATGATCCTTGTCAGGTAATGCAAAAACAAACGGCGCTCCATATTATGAAACGCCGTTTTTAGATTCCACCATAAACAAACTTACCCAAAAGATTTTGTGCTACAGCAAGGCGGCAAGTTCGCACATCCCCGAGAGCTTACATGAGTAAGTGACCGGGGTGGGCGAACGCAGCCAACACAGCTGTGGTGCAAAAGATGAAGGGTAATTACAACGTTACGCCGCTTTTAAAGATAGCCAGTTCCCGGAAATCGTTGCGCTCGTTGCAGGTTTGCTTACCGTTGGCGAACTCAACGATCGTATCGACAAACTCGCTCAGCAGTTGAGGCATCGCTTTACCGTGGATCAACTGTCCAGCGTCAAAATCGATCCAGTGCTTTTTCTTCGCTGCCAGCTCGCTGTTGGTGGCAATTTTCACCGTCGGTACAAAACCACCGTACGGCGTACCGCGACCGGTACTGAACAACACCATATGACAGCCCGCGCCCGCCAGCGCGCTGGTGGCGACGGCATCGTTGCCCGGTGCGCTCAGCAGGTTCAGGCCGTGGGTTTTCAGACGCTCGCCGTAGCGCAGCACGTCCACCACCTGACTGGAGCCTGCTTTTTGCGTGCAGCCCAGAGATTTATCTTCCAGCGTGGTGATACCGCCCGCTTTGTTGCCCGGCGATGGGTTCTCGTAGATCGGCTGGTCGTGGGCAATGAAATACTGCTTGAAGTCATTAACCATGGTGACCAGCTTGCCAAACGTTTCTTCATCGCGGCAGTGGTCCATCAGCAGCTGCTCGGCGCCGAACATTTCCGGTACTTCGGTCAGCACTGTAGTTCCGCCGTTAGCAATCACGTAGTCGGAGAAACGGCCCAGCATCGGGTTGGCGGTAATACCGGAGAGGCCGTCAGAGCCGCCGCATTCCAGACCAAACTTCAGCTCGCCCAGCTTACCCGGTTCACGCTTATCGTTACGCATCACGTTGTACAGCTGGTGAAGATGTTCAATCCCCGCTTCCACTTCGTCTTCCTGGTGTTGGCAGACCATGAAGTGAACGCGATCAGGATCGTACTCGCCTAAGGTTTCGCGGAAGGCATCCACCTGATTGTTTTCACAGCCCAGACCAACCACCAGCACCGCACCCGCATTCGGGTGACGCACCATGTTTTGCAGCATGGTGCGGGTATTAATGTGGTCGTCGCCGAGCTGTGAACAGCCGTAGGTGTGGCTGAAGAGATGCACGCCGTCGATTCCTTCGGCGTCGTTAGTCTCTTTCAGAAAACGGTTCTGCATCTGGCGCGCCATGGCGTTAACGCAGCCTACCGTTGGCAGGATCCACAGTTCGTTACGCACCCCAACGTCACCGTTCGCGCGGCGATAAATCTGCACATCGCGATCCGCCGGTTGTGCAACTTCCGCCTGAAAATCAGGTTGGTAGCGATACGTATCCAGGTCGCTCAGATTGGTACGCGTGTTGTGAGCATGAATATGCTCACCCGCCGCAACATCCACCAGCGTATGGCCAATTGGCAAACCGTATTTAATGACGTTTTCGCCTTTCGCAATATCGCATAAGGCGAATTTATGGCCACGAGAGACCGCCTGACGTAGGATTACCGCCTGCCCATCAACGGTGACTTCGTTTCCTTCAGCCAAATCAGCAAGCGCAACCGCGACGTTATCCAGCGCATGGATCTTGATGTATTGCATACCTTCACCCAGGCCTTAGTTCAGTTCAATGGCGAAATAATCGCGCGCATTGTTGAAGCAAATATTTCTGACCATTTCACCCAGCAGCTGGATGTCGGCAGGGGCTTCGCCCGCGGCAACCCAACGGCCAATCATCTGGCACAGAATGCGACGGAAGTATTCATGGCGTGTGTATGACAGGAAGCTACGGCTATCGGTCAGCATACCGACGAAACGGCTAAGCAAACCGAGCTGGGCCAGCTGCGTCATCTGACGTTCCATCCCGTCTTTCTGATCGTTGAACCACCAGCCGGAACCGAACTGCATTTTGCCCGGCATACCTTCGCCCTGGAAGTTACCGATCATGGTGCCCAGCACTTCGTTATCGCGCGGGTTCAGGCAGTACAGAATGGTTTTCGGCAGCAGGTTTTGCTCGTTCTGCTTGCTCAGCAGTTTGGACAGTTCTTCGGCCATCGGACGATCATTGATGGAGTCGAAACCGACATCCGCGCCCAACAGCTTGAACTGGCGCAGGTTGTTATTACGCAGCGCGCCGATGTGGTACTGCTGTACCCATTCGCGACGAGCATATTCCGCACCAAGGAACACCAGAACGGCGGTTTTGAACTGGGCAACTTCATGTTCACTCAGGGTTTCACCCGCCAGGCGACGCGCCAGAATGCTATCCAGTTCAGATTCGTTAGATTCGGCAAACAGCACCACGTCCAGCGCGTGGTCCGAGACTTTACAGCCGTGCGCCGCGAAGTGATCAAGACGTTTGGTCAGTGCAGCTTGCAGGTCGCTGAAGCGGCGGATATCCGTGTCAGACACTTCACCGAGCTTCGCCATGTAGTCATTAAAGGTCGCCAGCTCAATGTTAAAGGCTTTATCCGGACGCCAGCTCGGCAGCACTTTCACATCAAAGCTTCCGTCTTTAGCAACGGCCGCATGGTGCTCCAGAGAGTCGATCGGATCATCGGTAGTGCCGACCATTTTCACATTCATCTGCTGCATGATTCCGCGCGCAGAGAATTTATCCTGCGCCAGCAGCTCGTTGCACTGGTTCCAGATTTCGTCAGCCGTTGCCGGAGACAGCAGCTTACCTGTAATACCAAACGGACGACGTAATTCGAGGTGGGTCCAGTGGTACAGCGGGTTACCGATAGTGTGCGGAACCGTGGCGGCCCATGCGTCAAACTTCTCGCGATCGGACGCATCGCCGGTACACAAGCGCTCAGCGACGCCATTGGTACGCATCGCACGCCATTTGTAGTGATCACCCTTCAGCCAGATGTCATACAGGTTATTAAAACGGTAGTTTTCAGCGATTTGTTGCGGTGGTAAATGGCAGTGGTAATCGAAGATCGGCTGGTCTTTGGCGTAATCATGGTACAGACGGCGGGCAAATTCGGTGTCCAGCAGGAAATCTTCAGTCATAAACGGGGTCATTATCGTCTTCCTCTCAACGAGTGCGTCAGATTGCTTATGTTTTGATGTTGACAAAGTTATCACACCAATTTCTATACGCTTAAGATATTTTCGTGAGTTAGATCAACAAATGGTGACAAAAAAATTACTCTCAAAGAGGTAAATCACGCGTCAAGCCGCGCCAGTTCTGGCTTTGCTGAATCGAAATAATGACCACACGAAGATTCACACTTTTGTGATGGCACTCACCTTTTAAAGCTGTATGACAAGTTATCTTTTGGCCGTCGCGATACATAAGCCGACGGAATGCAAATTACCGATGGATATCCATCGGATTGACCGGTACGGAAACCGAATTAGCACAATTATTGACATGGCAAAGTTCGGGGAGTACCGGCTTTTTTTTTCGGTCCCCCCTCGTAAAAGAACATCCTCCGCCCTGAACTGGAAGATGACCGCTCGTTCGCGGACATAACAAAACGATGAGGTTTTACATGCGTAAAATTAAAGGGTTACGTTGGTACATGATTGCACTGGTGACACTTGGCACCGTGCTGGGTTACCTGACACGTAACACTGTGGCGGCAGCTGCGCCAACTCTGATGGAAGAGTTACACATCTCCACTCAACAGTATTCCTATATCATCGCAGCGTATTCTGCTGCTTACACCGTAATGCAACCCGTTGCCGGCTACGTGCTCGATGTGCTCGGCACAAAAGTGGGTTACGCGATGTTCGCCGTTCTGTGGGCCGTCTTCTGTGGCGCGACCGCACTGGCTGGCAGTTGGGGTGGACTGGCACTGGCGCGTGGTGCGGTAGGTGCCGCTGAAGCCGCAATGATCCCTGCGGGTCTGAAAGCCAGTTCTGAATGGTTCCCGGCAAAAGAGCGTTCAATTGCCGTAGGTTACTTTAACGTCGGCTCTTCTATCGGCGCGATGATTGCTCCACCGCTGGTGGTCTGGGCCATCGTCATGCACAGCTGGCAGATGGCATTCATTATTTCCGGTGCGCTGAGCTTCATCTGGGCGATGTGCTGGCTTGTGTTCTACAAACACCCGCGCGACCAGAAAAAACTGTCTGATGAGGAACGTGATTACATTCTGAATGGTCAGGAATCACAGCATAAAAACGCGACCTCGAAAAAAATGTCGCTCGGTCAGATCTTGCGTAACCGCCAGTTCTGGGGCATCGCGCTGCCGCGTTTCCTGGCAGAGCCGGCCTGGGGTACCTTCAACGCCTGGATCCCGCTGTTCATGTTTAAAGTCTACGGCTTTAACCTGAAAGAAATTGCGATGTTTGCCTGGATGCCGATGCTGTTTGCTGACCTGGGCTGTATCGTTGGGGGTTACTTACCGCCGCTGTTCCAGCGCTGGTTCGGCGTTAACCTGATCGTTTCACGTAAAATGGTCGTCACCATGGGTGCATTGCTGATGATTGGCCCAGGGATGATTGGTCTGTTCACCAGCCCATACATTGCTATCGCCCTGCTGTGCGTCGGTGGCTTTGCTCACCAGGCGCTGTCCGGTGCGCTGATTACACTCTCTTCTGACGTGTTTGGTCGTAATGAAGTGGCTACTGCGAACGGTCTGACCGGTATGTCCGCCTGGCTTGCAAGTACGCTGTTTGCGCTGGTCGTCGGCGCACTGGCTGACACCATCGGCTTTAGCCCACTGTTTGCCGTACTGGCGGTATTCGACCTGCTCGGCGCGTTAGTCATCTGGACGGTATTGCAGAACAAATCGGCCAGCGAGGTAGAGTCAGAGTCGCAAACTGGCGATCCCGCTGCGCAAAGTTAACCGGACAAGATTTAACAAGGTTTTGTCATGCTAAGCCGCCAGTTATCTGGCGGCTTTTTTGACGTCGCGAGTGGAGCCGTAATCGTAAAAGTGGTATAACAAATAGAGTCTGCCGTATCATGCCTGGAGCGCATATGGAAATCACTGAACCACGACGTTTGTACCAACAACTTGCCGCTGATCTGAAAGAACGCATTGAGCAGGGCGTCTATCTGGTGGGTGAAAAACTCCCCGCTGAGCGCTTTATCGCCGATGAAAAAAATGTCAGCCGTACCGTGGTTCGTGAAGCGATTATCATGCTCGAAGTTGAGGGCTATGTAGAAGTGCGCAAAGGTTCTGGCATTCATGTCATTTCGAACCAGGCCCGTCACCAGCAGGCCACCGACGAATCGCTTGAATTCGCCAATTATGGTCCTTTCGAGCTGCTTCAGGCTCGTCAGTTGATTGAAAGCAATATCGCTGAATTTGCCGCAACGCAGGTTACCAAGCAAGACATCATGAAACTGATGGACATTCAAGAGCATGCGCGGAATGAAAAATGCTTCCGCGATTCCGAATGGGATCTGCAGTTTCATATTCAGGTCGCGCTAGCCACGCAGAACTCAGCGCTGGCCGCCATCGTAGAAAAAATGTGGACCCAGCGCAGCCACAACCCGTACTGGAAAAAACTGCACGAGCATATCGACGCACGTACCGTCGATAACTGGTGTGATGACCATGATCAAATTCTCAAAGCACTGATCCGTAAAGATCCGAACGCGGCAAAACTGGCGATGTGGCAGCACCTGGAGAATACCAAAATCATGTTGTTCAATGAGACCAGCGATGATTTTGAGTTCAATGCCGATCGTTATCTTTTTGCAGAAAATCCGGTCGTTCATCTCGATACGGCGGTTAACAGCGCTAAATAAGCAATCTTTTCGATGCAGGCGCGACAAAGCGCCTGTTTCTCCTGCTTGGTAAGCATTAGGTATAAAGTGTCAGCCTGTGTAAATCCTCTCGCCTCCCTCCATTGCGATAAGCAAAATCACAGTTCAACAACCGTAATTTCTATAACGGACAACGTTGACCTTTGTTACAATTAGATGCTATTTGAATTTTTGTGTTTGAGAGCTTGCTTACTTCACAACTTTACAGGGAATAGTTCAGGCCGTGAATTTGTGTCAGACCGCGATCCATGTAAAAAACACCAATAAAATTGCGGCGTTACAAACTCCAGAAAACCGGCATGACGACAACCGATTCTCCAGGAATATTGAATGGAACTACTGACTCAATTACTGAATGCTTTATGGGCTCAGGATTTTGAAACGCTGGCCAATCCTTCCATGATTGGCATGCTCTATTTCGTACTATTTACCATTTTGTTTCTGGAAAACGGACTGCTGCCAGCGGCCTTTTTACCTGGCGACAGTCTACTGGTGCTGGTCGGCGTACTTATCGCCAAAGGCGCGATGGGTTTCCCGCAAACGGTACTGCTGCTCACTACCGCAGCCAGCCTGGGTTGCTGGCTTAGCTATATCCAGGGGCGATGGCTGGGGAATACCCGCACAGTACAAAACTGGCTATCTCATCTGCCCGCGCATTACCATCAGCGCGCGCATCATCTGTTCCATAAGCATGGCTTGTCTGCGCTGCTGGTCGGTCGCTTCATCGCGTTTGTCAGAACATTACTGCCGACCATCGCAGGATTGTCCGGCCTGAACAATGCGCGCTTTCAGTTCTTCAACTGGATGAGTGGACTGCTTTGGGTTTTGATTCTCACAACGCTTGGTTATCTGCTGGGCAAAACGCCGGTGTTTCTCAAATATGAAGATCAGCTGATGTCTTGTCTGATGCTGCTTCCTGTGGTGTTACTGGTGTTTGGTCTGGCAGGTTCACTGGTTGTTCTTTGGAAGAAGAAATACGGGAACCGAGGGTAAATTATGCTGAAATCATGCATAACGCTCCGACGACTTGCCTGGTCCACCACTTTTATGTTGTTCATTGGCGCGTTGCTCCTGACCTGGTCTGTCATTCGCCAGCAGGAATCAACGCTTGCCATTCGTGCCGTAAACCAGGGAGCCAGCATGCCTGATGGCTTCTCTATCTGGCATCACCTGGATGCCAACGGCATTCGTTTTAAAAGCATCACTCCGCAAAATGACGCACTGCTGATTACCTTTGATTCCAGCGCGCAGAGCGCAGCCGCAAAGGTCGTACTTGATCGAACGTTACCGCACGGTTTCGTTATCGCTCAGCAGGATGATGATAACCAGGCGGTGCAGTGGTTATCCCGCTTACGTGATACTCCACACCGCTTTGGTTAATTTCCAGGAATCTGAATTAGATCACTCACTTTGGTGATTTCACCGTTTAGCGCCTATGATTAATAAACAGGGCTTATGACCCAACGTTTTATTATTCTGGAGCATCGACCCTAAACGACGAGGTCGAATCACAATGGAAGGTTCAAGAATGAAATACCGCATCGCTTTGGCAATTAGCCTTTTCGCTCTAAGTGCCGGCAGCTACGCCAACACTCTCTGTCAGGAAAAAGAACAAGACATTCAGCGGGAGATTAGCTATGCCGAAAAACACAATAATCAGAGCCGCATCAATGGGCTGAACAAAGCGCTGAGCGAAGTCAGGGCAAACTGTACTGACAGCAAACTGCGCGCCAACCATCAGAAAAAAATCGCCGAGCAGAAAAATGAGATTGCCGAGCGTCAACGTGACTTAGCCGAAGCTAAGCAAAAAGGCGATGCGGATAAGGTAGCAAAGCGCGAACACAAGCTTGCTGAAGCTCAGAAAGAGCTAAAAGAACTCGAAACCCGCGATTACTAAGTACGGTAACTAGCCACTCAACTGGAGAAAACTATGTCGAAAGATAATGCTACGGAAAACCTGCGCGCTGAGCTGAAATCTCTTGCGGATACGCTTGAAGAAGTACTTAGCTCTTCTGGCGATAAGTCGAAGGAAGAGATGAGTAAAATTCGCAGCAAAGCCGAACATGCGCTGCGCGAGAGCCGCCATCGTCTGAGTGAAACAAGCGATGTGATTGCCAAACAGACCCGTGAGGCCGCGGCTAAAGCCGATAACTACGTGCGCGAAAACCCATGGACAGGCGTCGGCATTGGCGCTGCAGTCGGTGTGGTGCTTGGTGTACTGCTGTCGCGCCGTTAACAATGGCTGATTCTCAACACGCACAAGGTCCAGGCAAAGGCGTACTGGGTATTGGACAGCGGATCCTGACGATTCTCGTTGAGATCGTAGAGACGCGGCTGCGGCTGGCCGTCGTTGAGCTGGAAGAGGAAAAAGCCAACCTCATCCAGATCCTGCTGATGCTTGGGCTGACTATGCTGTTCGCGGCGTTTGGCCTGATGAGCCTGATGGTACTTATCATCTGGGCCATTGACCCTCAATACCGCCTGAACGCCATGATTGCCACCACCGTAGTGCTGTTGCTGTTAGCGCTGATTGGCGGGATATGGACGCTTCGTAAAGCGCGTAAAACAACGCTGCTACGCCATACGCGCAATGAACTCGCGAACGACAGGCGGGCTCTGGAGGATGACGCATAATGAGCAGTAAAGTCGAACGTCAACAACGTAAGGCGCAACTGCTTGGACAGATCCAGCAGCAACGGCTGGATCTGTCTGCTACTCGCCGCGACTGGCTGGAAGCCACCGAGGTCTACGATCGTGGCTGGAAGACGCTGTTGAACCTGCGCGGCTGGGTGTTAGTCGGGAGCAGTATTATGGCAGTTCGCACCATCCGTAACCCAAATCTGCTGGTCCGCTGGGCCAAACGCGGCTTTAGCGTCTGGAGCATCTGGCGTCTGGTGAAATCGACCATCAGACAGCAGCAACTGCGCGGCTAATCCCTTCCCTACCCCCAACCTCAAAATTTTTGAAAAATACTGACAGTTTTCCTTGCTAACAATTCTCATTAGCCACGTTTATTATTCTCTTCATCGACAGCAACGACGCGCTCAGCAGCGTCGTTGCACAAAAAAACACAATAAGCCGCTTGAGTGGTTTCCTGGAGAGTATGATGAAGAAATTAGAAGATGTTGGTGTACTGGTAGCGCGCATTCTGATGCCAATCCTGTTTATTACCGCAGGTTGGGGAAAAATCACCGGATATGCAGGTACCCAACAGTACATGGAAGCCATGGGCGTCCCTGGATTTATGCTGCCGCTGGTGATTCTGCTTGAGTTTGGCGGCGGTCTGGCAATTCTGTTCGGTTTCCTGACCCGTACTACCGCGCTGTTCACCGCAGGCTTCACGCTGCTGACGGCATTCCTCTTCCACAGTAACTTTGCGGAAGGTGTGAACTCTCTGATGTTTATGAAAAACCTGACCATCGCAGGCGGCTTCCTGCTGCTGGCTATCACCGGTCCGGGCGCATTCAGTATTGACCGCGTACTGAATAAAAAGTGGTAAGCAAACTATACTGAACACATCAAAAAGCGAGGAGATATCTCCTCGCTTTTGCTATCTGAGGAGACGAAAATCATGGGACAACTGATTGACGGCATCTGGCATGACACTTGGTACGACACCAAATCAACCGGCGGGAAATTTCAACGTTCTGCATCGGCTTTCCGTAACTGGCTCACCGCAGATGGCGCGCCTGGCCAGACCGGTGAAGGTGGCTTTGCTGCCGAAAAAGACCGTTATCATCTGTACGTTTCTCTGGCCTGTCCATGGGCGCATCGCACACTGATTTTGCGTAAACTTAAAGGGCTGGAACCGTTTATTTCCGTTTCCGTTGTGCATCCGTTAATGCTGGAAAACGGCTGGACCTTTGACGACAACTTCCCAGCGGCAACCGGCGATACCCTGTATCAGCACGAATTTCTTTATCAGCTCTATTTACACGCCGATCCACACTACAGCGGTCGGGTGACCGTTCCGGTACTGTGGGACAAAAAAAACCACACTATTGTCAGCAACGAATCTGCAGAAATCATCCGCATGTTTAATACTGCGTTTGATGCGCTGGGTGCGAAAGCCGGGGATTACTATCCACCGGCCCTGCAAAGCAAAATCGACGAGCTGAACGGCTGGATTTATGACAACGTCAATAACGGCGTGTATAAAGCGGGATTTGCCACCAGCCAGGAAGCCTACGACGATGCCGTGGAAAAAGTCTTTCAATCTCTGGCACGACTGGAGCAGATCCTGGGTCAGCATCGCTTCCTGACCGGTGACCAGCTAACTGAGGCCGATATTCGCCTGTGGACCACGCTGGTGCGCTTTGATCCGGTTTATGTCACCCACTTCAAGTGCGACAAACACCGCATCAGTGACTACCTGAATCTGTACGGTTTTCTGCGCGATATCTACCAGATGCCGGGCATTGCGGAGACCGTCAACTTTGACCATATCCGTCATCACTACTTCCGTAGCCACAAAACAATCAACCCGACCGGTATTATTTCAATCGGCCCGTGGCAGGATCTCAGCGAACCTCATGGGCGTGACGAGCGTTTCGCCTGATTTACACTGGCCTCCGTTTGGGTAATGCTGTTCAGTTAACGCCTCCGTTTCGAAAGGCATCAACATGTGCTGGCGGAGGTAATGAATATGTTATTTCAGGGAAAGGGTTCCGTTCACCTCATGTTCATCGTTTCTCTGAAGCACCGATTCCTGTGAACGTGTAAAGGGCGTTCTCCGCCACGCCCTTTACAATCCCGGCTCCCGGCAGGAAAATTGTTGCTGTGCAATACCCTCCGCTTACTCCTCCAGGCTACCGGGTCGGGCGCGAGGAAACGTCCCTGTAAAACGCGCCCTGAACCCGCATCCATGCGGGTTCTCCCGGCCTTACGGAAACACGTCGGCAATTTTCAGCCGGACCAGCCCACACCTGACCATCTGCGTTTTTTTGAATATATCTGAACAGCAAATCAGATTTAACTGGAAGTCAGAGCATTACAGCGATGACCCCGGTCCGGCTGAAAATCGATGAGGCGTTGACGGCTGACCGGGGCTGCCCGCAGGGATGCGGGCAGAGGGGACGGCCTGCATGGACGCAGGCTCGGCCCCGACCCGACAGGCAGACGGAATAAGACGAATACATCGCGCAGCGACGATTTTCCCGCCGGGAGCCTGGGTTGCAAGGGAGGCGGCGGTGAGCCTCCCTTGCCCGTTCACGGGTATAAAGATATCAGAGAAGCAACGCACATGAGGTGAACGGAACCCTGAGCAAGAATCACATGTTCACCATACATGCTTAACTGATCGTCATTGCCCGTTTGGAGGCCAAATAATTAACAACACAAATATTTACCAGCATTCCATTCGCAGCTATTCTTAATTTGATTGCTTTAAAAACAAGTAATTGAACGCAGAACGAGGCAAAAATGGATTGGTATTTAAACGTATTAAAGAATTACTTTGGTTTTGGTGGCCGCGCGCGTCGTAAAGAATACTGGATGTTTGTGCTGGTCAACATCATCTTCACGTTCGTGCTGGGCATTCTGGACAGAATGTTTGGCTGGGAGCGCGCCGGAGGAGAAGGCATATTAACGACGATTTACGGGGTTCTGGTCTTTATCCCGTGGTGGGCGGTACAGTTCCGGCGTTTACATGACACCGACCGTTCAGCCTGGTGGCTGCTGGTGCTATTGATCCCGATCGTCGGCTGGTTGGTCATCATCATTTTCAACTGTCAGGATGGCACGCCGGGTGAAAACCGATTTGGCGAAAACCCGAAGCAACTTTCGTAGATATTCAAAAAGGCAGAAAACTATTCTGCCTTTTTATTCATAACAAGAAAAATATTTATTAGACTGCTACCAACAATAATTAATTTATATATTTTATCCATAAATATAAACATAAAAAATATTACTAGTAAAATATCCTATTTTTAATAATAATCATGATCTTTACAGGTTCATGTGCTACATTTTTTTGTTTTCTTAAGATGAATAGGGATATTTTATGCAGTGGTATTTACAGGTTTTAAAAAATTATGTGGAATTCTCTGGTCGCGCGCGTCGTAAAGAATACTGGATGTTTATTCTGATTAGCGTGATTATCAGCGCCATTCTGAACGTCATTCAATCCGTAATCGGTATGGAAATTCCGGCACTCTCACTGATCTATAGCCTGGCCGTACTTCTACCAAGCATTGCCGTTGGCGTTCGCCGTCTGCATGATACAGAGCGTTCTGGTCACTGGATGTGGCTCATGTTAATTCCAGTCATCGGCTCCATTATTCTGCTGGTATTTTTCTGCCAAAACGGGACTTCCGGCAGCAACCGCTACGGCAACGATCCGAAGCAAAACGAAATTAATTAATTTATTTCGCGGGGCAATTATTTTATTGCCCCGATTTGCACTGAAATCTGCCCCCGAAATAATCCGAACTGCAATCATTCACAGACGTAGATTATTTACCCGCAAACAGCTTGGGAATTTCTCGCAGACACCAGGATTTCGCCTCGCCCATGCTGTCACGACGCCAGGCCATAATAATATCTATCTCGCTTGTCGATTCCGGACTAACGACCCGCAGTCGACCAGCTGCAATATCCTCTTCCACCAGCGGGTACGGCATTGTCGCTACGCCCAATCCGGCCAGCAGCGCCTGACGTTTATCTTCTATCGTACTCACCGTCAGACGCGGCTGTTTATCCAGCAATTGAACCGTGAGTACCGGACGCTCACGGGCGGTATCCGCCACAGCGATCCCACGGTATTTCACGCGGGTAACTTCCGATAACGGTTCCGGCTCCTGATGAATCGGATGATCCGGTGCCGCCACATATACGTTCATCAGCGAGTACAGCTTGCGCGAGTTGATTTCTGAGGATGAGCGAAAATGCATATCCGGCGCAATCACGATATCCGCCCGCCCCTGTTCAAGACGCTCCCACGCCCCGGCCAGAACTTCGGTAATGACGGAAAGCTGGGTATTGGCCTTCCCAGCCAGTCTGTCGATCAGCGGGAAAAACGCCGCCGTTGGCACCAGTGCTTCGGTAACGATAGTCAAATGCGTTTCCCATCCGCGAGCCAACGCTTCGGCATCGGTAGTCAGCTTATCCGCAGCTTCCAGCAGTACGCGCCCACGCTCCAGCAGCATACGCCCGACGTTAGTGAATTTTGTACGGTGGCCTGAACGGTCAAACAGCACTACGTCCAGCTCTTCCTCCAGCTTCTGCATGGTATAGCTAAGTGCGGAAGGCACGCGCCCCAGTTCGTCCGCTGCGGCGGCAAAGCTGCCGCGCCTGTCTATTGCGTCCATGACGCGTAACGCCTCAAGCGTTAAAGCCCTTTCTTTAGCCATCTCGTTCTCATTCAGGAAATTTGAACATACTAGGCAGAATATCTGGCTAACAATGCAGCGTCTAGCCATTTAACATAAAAGGAAGTAAAGAGAGGTCAAGAACTATGATTACTACCCGTACAGCCAAACAATGCGGGCAAGCAGACTACGGCTGGCTGCAGGCCCGTTATACCTTCTCCTTTGGACACTATTTTGATCCTAAACTGCTGGGTTATGCCTCGCTGCGTGTTCTGAACCAGGAAGTTCTGGCACCGGGGGCCTCTTTCCAGCCGCGGACCTATCCGAAGGTGGATATCGTCAATCTGATCCTTGAAGGGGAAGCGGAGTACCGAGACAGCGAAGGCAACCATATCAAGGCCAAAGCAGGCGAAGTTTTACTGCTCGCGACACAGCCCGGGATTAGCTATAGCGAACACAATATCAGCAAAGACAAACCGTTAACGCGGATGCAGCTCTGGCTGGACGCCTGCCCGCAGCGTGAAAACGCCTGCGTACAGAAAGCCACGCTGGGTACCGGTAAGCATCAGCTGCTGGCCTCGCCGGACGGTGAACAAGGCAGCCTGCATCTGCGCCAACAGGTATGGGTGCACCACGTTGAACTGCAGCAAGGTGAATCGCTGAGTTTTCAGTTACATGGGCCACGCGCTTATTTACAGTCGATTCACGGCAGATTCCATGCGGTGACGTCTGGCGCCGAAAAAGAAGCGCTCACCTGTGGCGATGGGGCATTTATTCGTGACGAAACTAACATAACGTTAGTCGCCGATACCCCGCTGCGCGCTTTGCTGATAGATTTGCCCGTATAGTCAGGGAAAACAATGGAGTACGACTATTGAGCAAGAAATCATCAAAAAAACGCCAGCCACAGGTTGAGCTGAAAAAACGGGAAACAGTTGCCTTCGGCTATGAAGAAATGCTGACAGAGCTGGAAGCGATTGTGGCCGATGCCGAGCTACGGCTGGAAGACGAAGAAGCCGCCTGAAAAGGCGGCTTAGACTTATGCCGGGTGGCGGCAACGCCTTACCCGACCTGAAGATTAATGCGCCTTACTGGCCATGATCTCAATAATCTGCTTGTCGGTTTCCTGCATCGAACGACACGCCAGCGCACACAGGTTAGCGATAGATTGTTCCACGTTATGCGCCACAATCCCTTCGTTGCCGGTTACGGCAGTATCATCCAGTGCCATCAGTACCGCTTTCCACGCCGCAGATGCGCTGGTTGATACTTTCATCGCGCAGCTGTTTGAAGCGCCATCGCAAATCATTCCGCTCACGTCGCCAATCATGCTGCTGATCGCCATCGCGATGGTGTTGTAGCGGCCATCCACGATCCATGCCATCCCCGCTGCTGCACCCATCGCCGCCGTGGTTGCTGCGCACAGCGCAGACAAACGAGGAAGCTGATGATGGATGTAGATAGCGCTCAGGTGAGACAACATTAGCGCACGTGCCAGTTTCTCCTCATCCGCGCCAAAGTGCTCGGCCACCACCATGACCGGAACAGTCGCGGTAATACCCTGATTGCCGGATCCGGAGTTGCTCATGGCCGGCAGCGTCGCCCCGCCCATTCGCGCATCCGATGCCGCACTGGTGCGGATCAGAATAGAGGTGGAGAGATCGTTCGCCAGCAGACCACGCGCGCACTGCTTCTCAAGTGTGGTTCCGATGTGCAAGCCCCAGTTACCACGCAGCCCTTCCTGAGACAGCGCACCGTTCAGCTTTGCCGCATCAAGAATAAAGCGGATCGACTCAAACGGTACCGCGTTCACGAACGCCAGAATCTCTTCCAGCGAGGTGTGAGACAGTACCGCCAGCGGCGACTCCAGCTCCTCTTCCTGAGCATTCTGTTCTGTGGTGAACACTACACCCTTATTGGTCTCGATGTGGACTATGTTGGTATGACCGCCCACAATCGTCACGCACGCCCATCCTTCAGCGCTGTAAACCTTCGCGCGGGAAAAGAGGATATCCTCGCAAGGCTCCTGCAGCATCACCGCGACCTTGCCACCAGCGCTCAACATCGCTTTCGCATCAGCGATCGCTTGGGGCGACGCATCTTTCAGTACCTCTAAACCGGCACGGGCATTTCCCCCCAGCGCACCCAGCGCCGCCGCGACAGGTAACCCGACCATTCCGGTACCCGGCACGGTAACGCCCATGCCGTTTTTCATCAGGTTCGGTGAGACCCACGCATCAATACGTTCAACCGCGCCGTCCAGCTCAGAGGATGCGACCGCTGCCGCCAGCGCCAGAGAGATAGGTTCCGTACAACCCAGCGCAGGCTTAACCTCTTCCTGTACCGCGCGGATAAAACTATCCCATAATGGATTCAATGTAGTCTCAAACATAACAACAACCTTTGCTCAGATAACTCAGGAAAATGCCAGGAACGGAGAAACGCACAGCAGCAGGCCCGTGATAATAATCAGATACAGGGAAGCGCCTTTGTATTTGTGCAGTGAAGGAACTTTGTAGACCAGCCAGGCCGGGATCAGACAACCCACCATGCCGAAGATAGGACTACAAATAGAGGTGAAGCTCAGCACCGGCGCATTGAGCACAATTGCGCTCCAGGCCAGCAGGATGGCGAAAACCATAATACCGCGCTGAACCAGGGTTTCGTTGATTTTCTCGGCTGGCATTTTGCGGCGCAGCACGTTCATTACGATCCCCTGAGTCGCTTCACGGAAACCTAAGTAGACGCCGAAGAAAGCGGTCATAACGGCAAAGATGTTCAGAACAACGCTGACGATTTTCACCCAACCAGCACCCGCACCGCTGATAAACTGCGCGGCAATCGCCAGAGCGGAAATATTCTGCTCATAAGCTTTAACCGCTTCGTCATGGCCCATCGCTAACGTGAAGGAAACGGCGTAGAAAAAGACGGTCACGAACAGAATGCCGAACGCGATATTCATCGCTCGCAGGGCTTTATGGCGCGCCACTTCAATAGATTTGTTGCGAGAACGATACGAGATAACCATCGGGCTTAATGTCTGAATAAACAGAATTGAGGTCAGCGTAAATGGCAACGTTATGATCGCGTTTTTGATCAGCAGCGCCATCGGCGGCAGTAAACCTACGTTATACAAATGCCACATCCCAACCATCGATACGCCAAGCGCTGCCACTACCAGCAGTTTGGTCAGCACCATGCCGGTGGAGATTTTAAACAGCAGTTTTTCCCCGCGTGACGAGATGGCCACCAGGATGCAAATCAGCACCAGGCCATAGAACGGGCTGTCGGACAGTAAACCTTCAGTAACGCCAAAAGTATGCAGGTAAGAGGCGCTATCGTTGGTGATGGCGGTGGAGTAGACGAACATCCAGATTACCAGCATCACAAAGTATAACGCACCTAACAGGATGCCCCAGTTTTTACCCAGGTAACCGCTGATCACGCTTGGGTAATCTTTACATTCCGGGGACTCAGCCAGCGTATTGATAAACAGACGCTGGAACAGATACATGGCTGGGTAGCCAATGATAGAGGACAGCAAGAACACCCACAGCCCCATTAACCCGACCTGGACAGGAAGAAAAACAATCCCCGCACCAATCGCCATACCGATACTCATAATGACCCAGCCGGTGTCCATGCTGTCGAATTTAATAGCTTCACGCCATTCACTTTCGGTCATCCCAGCCCGACGCGCCGGAGCAGATGCGTCGAGTATTACGCTGTTATTCGTTGCCGTTTCCATAAAAATCTCGCTCAAAATGTAGGGTAAGGTTTTATTATTTTTCCGTTCCGCATCAATGCGATACGCGGTACGAGTCGTGCAGGCGAGTTCGTTAGAATGGAGAAATCATACGCCGAGGGTCAGAGAAAAACTTCACATAAATACCCCCTCATTTCATAATGTTTAATAAAATTTTTCTATTTTATATTTACAAAATGGGATTAATTTCTCTTTTTGAAGCGGATCACAACAAAAAAAGGGCGCACTCAGGTGCGCCCAAAGGAGAAATAAACACAAATTTAGTTAAGTACAAATCACTTTGATAGCCAGACCACCACGTGACGTTTCACGGTATTTGTCATTCATATCTTTGCCCGTTTCATACATGGTCTCGATCACTTTATCGAGCGAAACGCGTGGCTCAGATGTTCGACGTAGCGCCATACGCGCGGCGTTGACGGCTTTTACCGCGTTGATCGCATTGCGCTCAATACACGGTATTTGCACTTGTCCGGCGACCGGATCGCAGGTCAGTCCCAGGTTATGCTCCATGGCGATTTCCGCCGCAATACACACCTGAGACGGGCTACCGCCGAGCAACTCGGTCAGCCCAGCTGCAGCCATTGAACAAGCGACGCCAATCTCACCCTGACAGCCCACTTCGGCACCCGAAATCGAGGCGTTCATCTTATACAGCGCACCTATCGCCCCCGCGGCCAGTAAGTAGCGGGCAATGGAGTTTGCATTCACCGGGCGGCGGAACTTGTCGTAATAGGCCAGGACAGCAGGGATAATCCCACATGCTCCGTTGGTCGGTGCCGTCACAACCCGGCATCCGGCGGCGTTTTCTTCGCTCACGGCCAGCGCAAACATGTTGATCCAGTCGATAACGTTCATCGGGTCGCTGGACAGGTTATCGCTGGAAACCAGCAACCGACGTAATGCCACGGCGCGGCGCGGGACGTTCAGTGGACCCGGCAGAACGCCTTCGGTGTTCATGCCGCGCTCAATTCCAGCGTGCATAACGTCCCAAATGGCAGCAAAGCCAGCATCGATTTCTTCTTTGCTGCGCATCGCCAGTTCGTTTTGCATCATCAGGCCGGAAACAGACAGCCCGTTGCGCTCGCACAGTTTCAGCAGTTCGCTGGCGGAATGAAAATTGTAGGGCACGTGTGCTTCAACATCATGCGCCTGACCAAATTGCTCCTCTTCAACGATAAAACCACCACCGATGGAGTAATAGGTTTTGCTTAATAGCGTCTCGGTGCCGTTCCATGCGGTGATACGCATGCCATTTTCATGGCGTGGCAGCGTTTCGGTATGAAAGAGAATATTTTTGTCTGGGGAAAAATCGACAACATGCGTGCCCTCTGCAACCGGTAAACGTCCGGTACGGGCCACTTCCTGAGTAAAACCAGCGATAGAATCTATATTAACATTTTGTGGACTGTTACCGGCCAGTCCCATCATGATGGCGACATCTGTCGCATGACCTTTTCCGGTCAGGGAAAGCGATCCATAAAGATCGACCACAATATGCGTAGCTTTGGGGAGTTCCCCGCTGCTGACCAACAGATCGATAAAGCTTTTACCTGCGTTCATTGGCCCCACGGTATGGGAGCTGGAAGGTCCAATGCCAATCTTGAAAATATCGAATGCGCTAATCATATCCACACCCTCGGATTGCCGTTCAGTGAAGACCAGGTTTCACACTCATTAAGGATCGGGGCGCTCCTGAGATCGCCCCGCAAGGGATTACAGCGTGTCGCCACGTACGGCGATGGCTTCAATCTCCAGCTTCACATCCTTGGGTAAGCGGGCGACCTGCACGCAGCTGCGCGTAGGGTAGATTGCCTTATGCTCATCAAAGAACTGCTGGTACACCTGATTGATGGTGGCGAAGTCGTTCAGGTCGGAAACGAAAACGGTGGTCTTGACGATATCGCTCACTTTCAAACCTGCAGACTCGACAATCGCTTTCACGTTTTCCAGGCTTTGACGCGCCTGATCGGATACGTTTTCAGCCACTTCACCGGTCTGTGGACACACCGGGATTTGACCTGACGTCAACACCATGCTGCCCAGATCCACCCCCTGTACGTAAGGCCCGATAGCCCCTGGCGCACATTCGGTTGCAATAACTTTTCTCATAGTCCCTCCGGCGTCAGAGCGCCTGGGTGAAAGTACGTGAAATAACATCCTGCTGCTGTTCACGGGTCAGCGCGTTGAAGCGCACCGCATAGCCAGACACGCGGATCGTCAGGTTCGGATAGTTTTCCGGGTGCTCAATGGCATCCATCAACATTTCACGGTTCATAACGTTAACGTTCAGATGCTGCCCACCTTCCACATGCGCTTCATGGTGGAAGTAACCGTCCAGCAGACCGACCAGGTTGGTTTTACGCACTCCATCCTCTTTGCCCAGCGCTGCCGGTACAATGGAGAAGGTGTACGAGATACCGTCTTTGGCATAGGTGAACGGCAGTTTGGCGACCGAGGTTAACGACGCCACCGCACCTTTACGATCGCGGCCGTGCATCGGGTTTGCCCCTGGCGCAAACGGCGTACCTGCGCGACGTCCGTCCGGCGTGTTACCAGTTTTCTGTCCGTACACCACGTTGGAGGTGATGGTCAGAATGGACTGCGTCGGCACCGCGTTACGGTAGGTTGGCAACACTTTAATTTTCTTCATAAAGCGCTCGACCAGATCGCAGGCAATACTGTCTACGCGCTCGTCGTTGTTGCCGTATTGCGGATAGTCTCCTTCGATTTCAAAATCAATCGCCAGACCGTTTTCATCGCGAATCGGTTTCACGCGAGCATATTTGATAGCCGACAGAGAATCCGCCGCCACGGACAGACCCGCCATACCACAGGCCATCGTGCGATAGACATCACGATCGTGCAGCGCCATCAGCGATGCTTCGTAGCTGTACTTGTCGTGCATGTAGTGGATGATGTTCAGTGCGCTGATGTACTGCACGGCCAGCCAGTCCATAAAGTGGTCCAGGCTCTCCATTACCGTGTCGTAGTCCAGCACGTCATCCATCAGCGGTGCCGTTTTCGGCCCGACCTGGATTTTCAGCTTCTCATCCACACCGCCGTTGATTGCGTACAGCAACGTTTTGGCGAGGTTGGCACGCGCCCCGAAGAACTGCATTTGTTTGCCGATAACCATCGGGCTGACGCAGCAGGCAATGGCATAGTCATCGCTGTCAAAGTCGGCACGCATCAAATCGTCGTTTTCGTACTGTAAAGACGAGGTAATGATCGACACCTGGGCGGCGTATTTTTTGAAGGCGATTGGTAGCTGTTCAGACCACAGCACCGTCAGGTTCGGCTCTGGTGCCGGGCCCATGGTGTGCAGCGTATGCAGATAGCGGAACGAGTTCTTCGTCACCAGCGTGCGGCCATCAAGCCCCATACCACCGATAACTTCGGTCGCCCAGATAGGGTCGCCTGAGAACAGGGTGTCGAATTCCGGCGTACGCAGGAAGCGCACCATACGGATCTTCATAATGAAGTGGTCGATCAGCTCCTGCGCCTGCTGCTCGTTTAAAATCCCCGCTTTGAAATCGCGCTCAATGTAGATGTCGAGGAACGATGCGGTACGGCCCAGCGACATCGCACCGCCGTTCTGCGATTTCACCGCAGCCAGGTAAGCAAAGTACACCCACTGCACCGCTTCCTGCGCATTACGTGCCGGGCGGGAGATATCGCAGCCATACTTCGCCGCCATTTCCTGCATTTGCAGCAGAGCGCGACGATGCTCAGACAGCTCTTCACGCAGGCGAATCGTGGCTTCAAGATTTTGGCCCCACTCCAGGTTCGACTGGAGATCGGCAAACTGCAGTTCACGCTCGCGCACCAGGTAGCGGATACCGTACAGTGCGACGCGGCGATAATCACCGATAATACGGCCACGGCCATAGCCGTCCGGCAGACCGGTCAGCACGCCGGATTTACGGCAGCGCAGCATATCCGGAGAGTAGGCGTCGAATACGCCCTGGTTATGGGTTTTACGCAGTTCAGTAAACTGGTATTCAAAATCAGCATCCATCTCACGACCATAAGCATCAAAAGAGCTTTTGATCATGTTGATGCCACCAAACGGATGCAGAGCGCGCTTGAGCGGCTTATCCGTTTGCAGACCAACGATTTTTTCCAGTTCTTGTTCAATATAACCCGCATCATGCGCGGTTATCGTGGTAGCAATATTGGTATCGAAATCAACCGGCGCGTGCGTCGAGTTTTCAATACGGATGCCCGCCATAACTTTTTCCCACAATGCAGTGGTCGCAGGCGTTGCTTCGGCGAGGAAAGATTCATCCCCTTCATAAGGCGTATAGTTGTGCTGAATAAAATCACGGACATTAATTTCTTCTTTCCAGTCCGTACCTTTAAAGCCATTCCAGGCTTCGGCATACAGCATATCGCTGGTATCGATATTTACCTTCATGAAAAATAATCTCTCTGCTGAAAATTAATTATGCAAATGCTACTGGGGTATTAATTTTGCCTAATGCAATGGCATCACGTGCAATCATTTTCTCTTCATTTGTGGGAATAACCGCACAAATAACACGAGCATCTTTATTTGAGATAATTCTTTCACCATGGGAATTTGGCAGACTATTCATTTCGTTGTCGATATTCACGCCTAAAACGGCAAGGTGCTCAATAACCAGACGACGAATTAATACTGAGTTCTCACCTATTCCACCAGTGAAAATAATCCCATCAAGACGATGCAACGATGCGGCATGCCCGGCGATATGACGCGCGATACGATGCACAAACGTTTTAATCGCCAGCTGCGCACGCTCATGTCCCTCGTGCCAGGCTTTTTCTAACGTACGTAAGTCAGAGGACAAACCGGAAATACCCAGTAAACCGGACTCTTTATTCACTACGCGCTCAAGGTCACTCAGCGTCTGGTTGGTTTCGCTGGCAATCCACGCCATCGCGCCGAAATCAACGTCGCCACTGCGTGTCCCCATCATCAACCCTTCCAGCGGCGTCATGCCCATTGAGGTATCAACGCTCTGGCCGTTACGCACCGCACAGATTGACGCGCCGTTCCCCAGGTGAGCCACAACCAGACCCGAGTCATCACTCTGCAGGTCGAGAAGGTCATGCGCTTGCTGAGAAACATAGCGATGCGACGTACCATGGAAGCCGTAACGACGAACGCCCAACTCTTCGAAATATTTCCACGGTAAACCGTACAAATAGGCTTCAGGGGCCATCGTCTGGTGGAAGCTGGTATCAAATACCGCAACCTGCTGCCGGCCAGGGAAAAGGTGCTGAGCAGATTCGATCCCACTCAGGTTCGCATAATTATGTAACGGTGCTAGCGGCGATACCCGGCGGATATTATCGATAACTTCGTCAGTAATAATTGCTGATTCGGTAAAGATATTTCCGCCGTGGGCAATGCGGTGGCCAATTAAGGCCACGCTGTCCATTAAATTACGTTTCTCTAGTTCAACGGCAATTGCTTTCAATGCGTCTTCGTAGCTGTGGTGAGCCAGCTTAGCTGGCTCTCCTCCATTAATTGCTATGAACGCATTTTCAGAGTTAATACCGTCCGCGATTCCCGCCATTAAAACTTCACAGTTAGCTGCATCCAGCACTGAGAATTTAATGGAAGACGAACCACAGTTAATAACCAGTACTACCGGAAACTCATTCATTTCACTACTCCGCTCATCCTGAGCTTAAGGATTAAAACAGTTTGTAGACAATGTTCAGGATGGTCAGCAGACCAATCACGGTAACAAACACGTTATCCAGACGGCCACGGTATTTCGCCAGTGATGGCGCTTTACGGATGGCATACATCGGCAGCAGGCAGAGCAGAGAGGCAATAATCGGCGCGCCCATTGCTTCAATAAGGTCCAGGATGTTCGGGTTGGCGTAAGCCACAACCCAGGTGGAGCCCATGATGAAGATCATGCTGATGGTGTTCAGTTTGCCGGCGGAAACTTTGGTCTTATCGCCTTTGTAACCAAACTTCAGCACCAGACCGTTCAGACCTTCCAGCGTACCCAGGTAGTGGCCGAAGAACGATTTGAAGATAGCAACCAGGGCGATAATAGAAGCACCGTATTCCAGAACGGTCGCGAAGGTGGACTTCGTCCCGGACAGTGAAGCGAAGTGGTTCGCCAGATAAGACAGTACTGGAATGTTCTGCGCTTTCGCATCCGCCATGTTTGCCGGAGACAGCGTGAACAGGCAGCTAAAGGCGAAGAACATTACCACCGCAACCATCAGCATACTGGCGCGGGAGATGATTTTAGAACATTTCTGCTCGGTAAATTCGCGACCGAAATCTTTCTCATACTCTTCGCGTTTAGAGACCACGAAGGAAGAAACGATTGGCGAGAAGTTGAAAGAGAACACCATGATGGAAATACCCAGCCATACGGTAACCAGGATGCCGTCATGGCCAGTCAGAGCGATATTGCTGATATCAACCTGATCGATAACCGCTGAGTTCCAGTAAGGAATCAGTGACAGAGAGATAAGCACCAGGCTGGCAATGAACGGCCATACCAGGTAGCTCATCACTTTAACCATCAGATCTTTACCAAACCAGATAACGAATGCCATCAGCAGCAACAGGAACAGCGCCACAAAGCCACGGTTCAATGCTGGCATTTGCAGTTGGTTTTCCCAGAAGGTCATAAAGGTGTTGGTAATGGTGACGCCATAAATCCACAGCAGCGGACAAATCGCAAAGAAGTAGAGGAACGTGATAACCACGCCGCCCGTTTTACCAAAGTGCTCTTCAACCGTTTCTGTGATGTTACCGGAAGGATTAGAACCGGAAAGACACAGGCGTGCCAGCGCACGGTGGCAATAGAAAGCGATTGGGTATGCTAACACCAGCATGATCAGAATGGGGATCAGTCCGCCAAAACCTGCGCGGATAGGGAAGAACAGCACCCCAGCGCCGATGGCTGTACCAAATAAACCCAGTGTCCAGGTGGTGTCCGATTTGCGCCAGGACGACTGTTTTGTCTGGCTGGATACAATGCTATCAGTAGTACTCATATCCTATCCTCAACGAAGTATATTAAGCGTCAACTAAACCAGTAATTTGAGATACACGAGAAAGGTCGATATTACCGCCAGAAATAATGCTGACTGTTTTTCTGTTCTGGATATAGCTATCTAATTTCCCGCTTAATAATGCTGCGCATGCCAGCGCACCGGCACCTTCAGTTACAACTTTATTTCGCTGAATTAATGCCACCATGCTGTTGCGAATTTCATCTTCGCTGACCAGGACAATGTCATCCACCAACTCACGAACGATTTCATACGTTAAAGTACCCGGGCGAGAGACGTCACAACCATCCGCCAGGGTGCCGGTCGTTCGGTGCGTGGTTATTTCTCCAGCGTGGAAAGAAGCCGCCATGCCGTGAACGTTTTCAGACTGCACGCCAATAATTTTAATGGTCGGGTTAATAGATTTAATTGCCACCGCAATACCCGCAATCAGACCACCACCGCCAATTGGCACAATCACGTTATCGACATCGTACAGGTCTTCCAGAATTTCCAGACCAATAGTGCCCTGTCCAGCAATAACTTTCGGGTCATCATATGGTGGAATAAAGATACGGCCTTCCGTTTCCACAATCTCGCTAACCTTAGCGATGGTGTCGTTGAAGTTGTCGCCATGCAGCACAACTTCCGCGGAATAATCGCAGGTTGCCGCTACTTTAGACTTCGGTGCGCCTTTCGGCATCACCACTTTGCCGTCGATACCGAGCATGGCGCAGGAGAGAGAAACCCCTTGCGCATGGTTACCTGCAGAGCAAGCCACCACGCCCTTCATTCTTTCTGCTTCTGTTAAGGAACTGAGCTTGTTAAAAGCGCCACGGATTTTAAATGAACCGGTACGCTGCATGTTTTCAAACTTGAGGAAAATTTCCCCTTTGCAACGTTCACTAAAATAGTTAGAGCGAGGCATTCCCGTTTTATAAATTTTCCCCGCCAGTCTTTTTTTCGCTTCGAGGATATCTTCAATTGCAACTGGGAGATCGTATGTAATGTGCATTAGAACCTCTTACTAGGGTATTAAAGTAAATAGATAGCCGTGACCATTGTCAGATATAGACAGATGGCGTTTATTTTTTGTTAAAACAATTTCAATCTTTAATTAATTTCAATTAATTGCCTTCGTCTCCGACAATTATATGATGAATACTCTTTGGCTAATTCCACCAAAATAGATGCTGCTTTTTTAATTCGATAATTTTTCGACCACACGGCGGCATAACGCGCGACGGGTAAGGTTTCTTGTACCGGGATAGTAATAAACTGGTTTGAGCCAAACGGTGTGGTCATATCGCAGGGAATTACTGTTAAGAAATCAGCATTGAGAACAAGATTATAAATGGTGACGACGGAGTCAGTATTAACGATGTTTTCACTGCTGATGCCATTATTCTGTAACGTGGTAAGAAGTTCGCTGTAGTACCCCATATTCGTTTGTGGCAACACCCACTGTTCGTTTTTCAACGCGCTCAGCGAGGTGATGCCGGTGCATGTTCGGGACTTGCTGGCAACCAGGATAAAGTCTGACTCAAAGAGCGGCTCCACATGCAGATCGTGCAGTTTCATCTCATCGCTCAGCGTACCGATGGCAAAATCCAGACGCCCGTCACGGATTGCCGGTAAGAACGAGGAGAGCTGAGCTTCATACATAGAAACCTGTGCTTTCGGGAATACCTCTTTGAATTTTTTAATCATGCCGGACATGATGGTGAAGGCAATCAGTGAAGGAAAACCAAACGACACATCAACGACCGCATTGCTCGTCATGCTGTTCATCTCATCAACCATGTTTTTCATTTCACGGGTAATTGATTCAGACCATGAGAGCATCACCTGACCTGCCTGAGTCAATGTCACACCAGTATTTTTACGCACAACTAACTCAATACCAAAATAAGCCTCAACATCGTTGATGATTTTACTGACAGCGGGTTGAGTTAAACCTAATTCTTTTGCAGCTGAGCCGATAGAACCGCTTCTAATGACTTCCTGAAAGACCACTAAGTGCTGTGTTTTAGGGAGTGTAATAGTATTCATATCGACCTGCGTTAATTACTTTGTTGACGGCAGGAAGTGTACCAAATTAAGCAAACAAGGATATGTGCTACCCCTCACAAATCCCCTTGACTTACATTTTGTAAGACTATTATAAAAAATGAAACCACTTATAAATCATATGGATATGAAATACATATCTCACTTTACCCTGACTTTAATCAAAAAAAGATGGGGGGATAACGATTTTTTATGGCTATAACATCGCCATTTTATCTGTTATTTCTAAAAACCAGGAAAGGCTATATTTCAATCAATTACAGCGCAATTATCGGGCAGAATGACACTTAAATTTAATGAGTAATTTATCAAATATAATTATATTTCACCGTTTGTGGTGATTAAATAACGCCATGCATCACATTTTTTCGCCATATTTGTTTGTAAAGAAACATTGCGTTTATTAAAATTCAATCTAGACAATACAAATAATTATCATATGCAACATTGTATTAACACTAATTTTGTACACTTTATTAGCGCGTAATTTTGTGATGGCGATCGATTGCGTTCGATTATTCTCGATAAAAACGTATCGCTCAGCGTTTTGTGCTAGTCATCACAAAACCAGAAATCTCTTTTAGAGACCTATATACCATTTGTATCCAAATCGTCTCAATTATCATCTTCCGGCAGTAGTTACTCAAAAAAGAAAGCTACCAGGAAATGAGTGCGGAATAGAGTCTCGAGAAAATTTCCATGTCAGTTAACATGCGCACCTGACGACGCTAACGGTGATGGAGGGGTATGGCTAATTGGCGAGTGTTTCTTTACGGCAACAGAGGGTTCCCCCCATCGGATAATCGTTAGTCCCTCGCCCCTTTACTGATACTCGCAAGAAGACAAAGTTTGCTCAAGTCAATGCTTTTTAAAGTCATTTTCTTTACATGGATAAAATACCTCTATAGGGGGATATACATTCTAATTTTTAAGTGTTCTAAAAATTCATTTCACACATTTCCTTTTTAGCTAAGTTTTTGAAATTCGCATCTGCTATTATTTATTTAGGGAGACAACTGAATAATAAAACATTGAATATGATTTAATTTATTCAGCAAATGATTCATCCCTATCAGTTGCTATGCCGATTTTAGCGGTTATCCGCATTTATATTTTATAAGGATTAAGATTAATGAAACTTGTCAAATCAATTAATAATATTCACTTAGGAAAGGATTTCAAATTAAAGTTTGGTGAAAACGATCTGACACTGGATCAAGGTTTCATGTCCGTAGGCGGTAAACTGCCAGCGGCACACGATCTGGTGACTCCAGAACTGGATGTTTTTAAATTACCGAAAGGTGTTAGGAAGATTATTTACACCGTACCATCACTAGATACACCAGTTTGTGAGTCCCAAATAAAACAACTCAGTGAGTCTCTAACTCATGAGGATGTTAGTACTACAAAATATTATGTCATTAGCATCGATACTCCATTTGCTCAAAGTCGATTTATCAAAGAGAACAATATCAGTCCGAAAATCCAATTTGTCTCGGATTATGCAAACCATCGCTTTATGATTGAAACAGGATTGCGGATTATTGAATTAAATCTTTTCGCCCGCTCAGTGATTGAGTGTGATGAAACTGATACAGTTCTGAACGTCACAATCCCTGTCGACATCACCCATATCCCTTAAGTTATTTGCGTACTCCTGGTTGTACAACGCCCGACGACGCATCATAAGACGGTTGAATTCATTTTGAATTTCAGGTTCAACGATATTACCGGACCTGATCGGGTGTTTTTTTAATCGCATGTATCTTTTTTACTCTGTATGCATGGCTTCCATCACTCATAAAATCCCCTCACACAATTCAGAAGATACCTTTCGTTGATCGTGCTTTTTTATGACACCTGAGATGGCCATAACTCAAATATTGAGGTTTTAGTTAATGCAATACTACAGCACCAACTCTGTATATTAATATCAGCTGTAATTTTTTCACTATCAGACCAACTCTCTCAAATAATCATAGAAAAAATCATTACTTGATAATATGTATATTAACCACATAAAAACAAAGGTGCTGCAATGCAAAATTCGATGAACCAAAGAAAATGTTCAGACATGGTCAATTGTAAACAACAAAGTGTGAGTAATAGTAACTATTATCAATCAACCGAAGGCGTAGTTTTAAATCATCTCTACGTTGCCAATACAACACTCATCAAATTAAGCAAGGGAGAACTCACCATTAACTCCAGCAATAATGATATGCTGAAATGCACTGGAGAAAGCCTTATTCTTATCGAGAAAAACCAAACAATTAACATAAAGTGCAGTGATATCGATAATCATTTAGAATTCAAACTAATCGATATTTCATATGAGTTAATGAGTAAAATGTACTCATTGCTGATCACCGGTAACAAACTGGAATATATGTCAGGCGCGCACAAAAGCATAAGCTCGCGCATGCTTTGTTCACCGTTGCGTCCAGGGATGAATGAAGCCTTTGACAATGTTTTTGGCTGCCTGCAAAAATCAGAGCGCAGTGAGTGTGGGCATTGCACACGCTGTGACACCGGAACTGAAGGTTCACCGCTGGATTTTACGTTAATGTTTCTGCTTTCGGCCTTTACCGCTCACGAGGACGGTATTGGCATACTAACTCGTACGGTTAAATCAAGCCTGAGAGAAAAAGTATATAATATGGTGAAAAATGCTCCATCCAAATCATGGAGCCTGGACGATGTTGCAGCCAGGCTGTATATGAGCCGTTCCACACTAAAACGTAAACTTGCGATAGAACAAACATCCTTCAGCGAGATCTATCTCGATGCCAGGATGTGTATGGCAGCAAGGCTACTACGTACAGGCGATTATAATATTACTCAGGTTTCGGTGATGTGTGGATACAACCATACGTCTTATTTTATCACCACATTCAAGAAATACTTCCAGATGACCCCTTATACTTTTATGAGTCTGGTAAACCACTGAAAGTACGCTTCACTATCAATACAATGGCAAACGTTAATCTAGTAGAATTGTCTTCATCAAGACCCTTGACCTTTCCATTCCTACAGTAACTAAGCACCCTCATCATAGCCAGAACCCCGTTAATAATTATACTTTAGCGGGACGAGGGCATTCGCCACCTTCTCCTTCATTATTGGCTGCAGACCAACTAAACAGGCAATAGATAAATCGACGCACTTTCATGTCGATGCTCATTACCCTATCAACTACAGATTCTCACATTTTCTATTTGTCAATCTGGTAAGCCTTATAAGCTAAGGAGGTTAATATCTTCAGTGCTCATACTATTAAAAAAACATACCAGAATGAAACGCAAAATATTACACATTTAGCCCAACCCTCTGTTGAGCCATTGTCATTCACCATTCAAAAGATAATATGACCACATCCCTTAAGTGCGCTGATTAGCACTTACAGGTAATCACAAAAAGTTAATCCCTGGAGTTAAAATGAAAAAACTATTTATTCTTGGAGCACTGGCTTCGGCGGTAGCATTCTCTTCTGTCGCATCAGCAAACAGCGGTACAATTAATTTTACCGGTACGATTACCTCTGCAACCTGTACGGTAAGTCCGGTTGTGGGAGGTGGTGTAGCAAGCTCAATCGATTTGGGAACACCGGGCACGGATTTAACCGCAGCCAAAACCGTCCAATTTTCACTGACGCCAGCAGGCCCTTCTGCCGCCGACTGTCTGGCTAAAACCGCTGCTGACGTGAGCTGGAGCGCACCAAACATGGATGCAGCAGGACTGGGTAACAGCGGCGGTTCGGCAACCGGCGTATCCCTGCAGCTAAAAGCCAAGAATGCCGCTACAGCTGACGAACTGGTGACCGACACCAACCGTACTATTGCATATGCAGGTACTGGCACCCCAGCCACACCTTTGACAACGTTTGACTATGAAGCTCAGTTGGTTAAAACGGTTAAAAGCGGTACGGTCAAGGCCGGTAGTTTTGCCACTTCAGCATCCTATACCGTAGCCTATAAATAATCGTATTACCCTCATGCGCCTTTGGGCTGCATAAAATATGCAGCCCGTTTATTTTACAGTTGAAATAATATATAACATGCTTAAAAATAAAATATTATTACTACTGATTTGCTCTGCATTACAGCCTGTATTTACTGTAATGGCAGATGATGAATTTAACATGAGTTTTATTCGTGGTGGTGCACAGGATGAATTACCAGAAGTCTTTGATAAAAACGTTAACTTTGTTCCTGGTGAATATCTGGTTGACGTTGAGGTTAATGGCGAAAAGGTCGGTAGCGGTTTTATTACCGTTACCGACAGCGAAAAGCAAGCTCTTTGCCTGGCAAACGAATGGTTACGCGAACAAGGCGTTTTTATCAAGGAGGACTTTTATGCACAGGAATTCGACGCAACCCGAAAGTGTTACGTATTAAGCAATAATAAAACAACAAAAGTTGAGCTGGATAATAGTACACAAACGCTGAAATTACGTATTCCTCAGGCAGCCTTGTTGTCTGGCGAACGTAGTCAACGCCCTTGGGATTATGGCAATTCCGGATTTCAATTAGCATACAACGCGAACACCAGTAAAAGCTCAGGGCAACAGCGTACTAACTATCTGGGTGTGAATGGTAATGCGAACATTGGCAAATGGGTGCTTTCATTTACCGCAAATGCCACCGATGAAAGTGGTTTTAACACCAGCGATCTACGTTTAACCCGTGCGTTGGAATCCATTAAGGCCGATCTAAGCATTGGGCAGGCACAGAGTACCTATAGCCCGTTAATGAATGGTTTTGGTTTTCGCGGGATTCAGTTGACCTCGAATGCGAACATGTCGTCATGGTTAAGCAGAACCTATGCACCTAAATTGCAGGGAATTGCAACCAGTAATGCCAGGGTGACCGTAGAGCAAAATGGGCGCGTATTAGAATCTATTGTTGTCCCCCCGGGGCCGTTTGAAATTAACAATCTGGGCGCAATCAGTAGCGGGGATCTGATTATGACCATTACGGAGGAAAATGGCAGTAAAAGAACAGAACATTTTCCTGTAACCATAATGGGTAACCTCCTGCGCCCCGGTGCCATGGATTATGGTTTGGCCGTGGGTAAAAAAATGGCGGGCAATAATAAAAGTTCCGCCGATGGTACCTTCGGGCTGGGCAGCCTGGATTACGGCTTCAACTATGCAACGTTTAACTCAGCATTGTTGTTGAGTCAGAACTATCAAAACATGGGCATTGGTAGCACCCATTCGCTCGGATGGTTTGGCGCATTATCGACCAGTTTGAACCTGTCAAAAGCCAGGTTTAAACAGAAAGATGAACAGAAAGGGTATAGCGCTTCCGTTAAGTATGCTCGCTCACTAACCGATACGACAGATTTACAGTTAATCGGCTACCGGTTTACGGACCGCGGATATGTCGAGTATGCCAATTATGATTACCTGAGCTACAGCACGGATGAGTTTAAGTCAAAAAATCGCTATGAGGCGATCCTGGCTCACCGTATACCGGAACAAAATATTTATCTCAGTATGAACGGATGGATGCAGCAATATTGGGATAAGCCACAGGAGAGTGGAGTGAATTTTATGCTCAGCAAGTCATTTAGCCGCTTTTCGGCCTCGCTGAGTGGAAGCTACAGTAAGAGAGGGGAGAATGGCGGAGAATATATGACCAGCCTCTCCTTTAACATCCCGTTCAGTGCATTCGATGTGATGCATTATAGTAATACCTCGATGACCTATACCCGTGAAGGCGGAATGAGTTATATGGCGGGTAGCTCTGCAAATCTTAACGATCGACTGAGTTACAACGTTAGTATGAATCGAGACAATAACGGAAATAATATTTCGTTATCCACTGGCTATGCTTCGGATTATGCCCAATTAAACAGCATGTATTCGAAAGGTTCTACCAGCCAAAACCTGAGCTTGCAGATGAGCGGATCAGTACTGGGGATTTATGGTGGTGGGCTGATGTTATCACAGAATAGTAATGGTACGCTGGCAGTGATTGACATGGATGGAATTAGTGGTGCGGTAATTAATGGCGGCCTTCCGACAGACAGCAACGGGAGAGCGGTGATCTCTTTGGCGAGTTATTCACCGAACTCTATTAATATCGATGTCGATAAGTTGCCAACAGATATTGAAATACAGGGCAATGTGATTAATGTTATACCAACCGAGAAAGCTATTATCTACAGGAAGATAAAGTATCGCCGTGTTCATCACTATATATTACGCGTTTTTAGTAAAAATAAGTACGTCATTCCTATGGGAACAATTGCAAAGGATGATGCAGGCAAGGAAGTGGGTTTTGTCAGTAATGGTGGCGTATTGTTACTTAACGTTGATAGTAAAGTAAAAAATATCGCACTCGATCAGTGTGTCATTAATTTAGAAAAATTGAGTCCAACCAAGAGAACAATTCAAGATGTTTACTGTAAATAACAAAATCAAAGCTTTTATTGCTGTTGCCATGCTATCTGTAAGCCTGAGCAGTAATGCCGCGTTTAGCCTTAATGGGACTCGCTATGTTTATGAAGGTGGGAAAAAAAGCCTGTCCGTAATGGTCTCTAATGAAAGCGAGCAAAAATATGCCGGACAGGTATGGATTGATAATGACAACGAAAAAGATAAAGACGTTTACTTCACAACCAGTCCAACATTTTTTAAAGTAGACCCGAAAAGCAGACAGACGATCAGGATTCTGGATATCAACCCTAATCTGCCGCAAGATCGTGAGACGTTAACTTGGCTTAATGTACAGGAGATCCCACCGGCCCCTAAATCAGGTGGAAATGTTCTGGCTATTGCGTTGAACACTCGCGTTAAGTTGATTTATCGCCCACAAACGCTGGTCGATGGGCGTAAAGAAGCAGAAAAGCAGGTCAGGCTGTTAAAGACTGATGGAAAATATTTTCTTGAAAACCCCACTCCCTACTATTTTGCTATTACAGGGATAAAAGTGAATGGTAATGAGGTAAAGCTCACTAAAAATGAAGGGGCACAGCTAGCCAAATTTGCGCCGTTTAGCAAAGTACAGATCAGCAACTCATTAACCGGGAATGTGTCGGTGAACGCGATTGATGATTACGGCGCAAATAATCAATATCAGGTTAAGTAAATGAGAAAAATATATTTTTGTTTTTTTTTGCTATCAATACTAGCAGCACCTTCAGCATATGCAGGGTGTTTTGCGGCGGGTAATGCAGCTTACTATTGGGGATCGCCTTCTAGCAAAATAGAGGTTTCTTACTCGCAAAGCACACTCACGACAGAGACTGTTGCGGGTACAAGGATAGGAACAATGAAGGTAACCTTTAGCTGCCCATATTATGTCGGACCAAATTCCTGGCAAATTGATCAGTACTTAGGAGGTTCCGCAGGATATATATATGTACCACTTCCAGAATTTAACTTTATCAATAATAATAGATTAGAGCATAACAGTGGATGGATATATTTAGCGCCAGAAGGAATAGCGTCTTCTAAAGCTAAATTCTTTGATAGAAATGGTAACTCTTGGAATTTCCCAAATATTTTCTTAGAATTTTCAGATGCTCTGGGTGGAAACCCAAGAAACAATACTGGTCCGACATTTACTTATGGCATATATACCAACAGAAGTATTGGAGGTAATGTTGCATCCAATAGTAAAATTATATCAATGATGACTTCAGCTACCGGAAACCAAATAACCTACAGATCAGGCGGACTTATTCCAGGTAATAAATCCGTAACACCTAATGTAACAAATAATAGTGTTACACTGAATTATACAAATACGGTAACATGCTCTGTCACTAGTAATGCAAATAATATTGACCTTGGTGTTGTAAACATAAATGGAGATTTAAACAAACCACTGGCGACTATAGTTCTGAGTATGAGATGCGGTTTGGGACTTAGTGGTGGGAATATGACATCAAATTATTCATCATTTATAATCCCCGGCTCTACAAGAATTATCATTGATTCCCCGGATGCACAAAACATTTATAATGGTGATTTTATGCTTCATGTTGGAAACGGATGGGGGTTGAGGTTTGATACAAATAAAAGCCAGATTTTAAATATCAATGAGCTCAATAATATCACTATACCAGTTTATCCCTACAAGTATTGGGCCGATCCAGGACGTAGCGCAGACTGGAAGGGGGCTGTAAATTTCATTATTAATTATAACTAGCTGGGCGAGATATAATGCGGATAACATATACCTTCATGGCCCTACTATTATTTATACCCGTGGATGTACTGTCTAAAAGTACAACCGCCACGGTAAATTTATCGGTTAAATTCCGAGAATTTACATGCAATATAACCTCCAGCAGAGGGAATAATTTAAGCTTTGGTGATGTTAATATTACAACCTTAACACTTACTGAAGGACCGGAAATCGAAGCCGATTTGACGTTAACGTGTCGTCTTGATAGCGCCACGCCAGAGTTAACCGGGAATAACGCAGTCACAGCTTTGCAATCGGCGAATTTGCGTTTCACCTCCCCCGTAAGTACCGGGGGGTCAGGAGGCGCTTTTTTAGATGCCGGGCATAATGTTGCGATCCTTCCCTTTTTCAATAATGCCCGGATGCAGTTTAACTCCGATTATAATTTAAAAGCATTGAGTGGTTCGGGTTATAAATTAAAATTTAAACTTGTTAAAAAAAGTAGCAGTGGAACGATATCTTCAGGTTCGGTATCCGTCGTACTTAACGCTGAGCTGACTTATACATAGAGTGCAAATATGACAAGAGTATTCCTGTTTACACTGCTGCTATGCGGTCATAGCGTCTCGGCCAAGACCAGCACATTAAGCATAACCGTAGGGGCAAGCCTAATTATTCCGACCTGTACATTAACTGCCCCTGCGGTGATTAATTTTGGGGATATTAACAGAAATGATTTTTTAAATGGTAACCCAGATTTACGAATCAGGAATTTTGATATTACCGCATCTTGCCACAATGCTTCACGGGTCGAGTTAATGTTTATTCCACGAAATGGCATAGTAAGCGGTAGAAATGATGCAGCATTAACCAGTAACGCCAGTGTAATGTATACAGTTTCATTGACAGCCATGGGGGTTAATAATGTTAACTTTAACAGTAATATAGTTTGGCCATCACCAGGGACGACATCTGTCAGGATGCTCTTGGGTGCAAATGGTGCGATAACCAAAGGGGTTTTTAACACCTCAATGACAATTCAGTTAACTTATATCTAATATAAGGATGAAATATGAAAAAAGTAATTCCGGTCGTTTTTCTGCTGGGTATATCTCCTTATTCTTATGCCAAAACGGCGGATACAACTGTCGCAATTAAAGCCAGCGTAACAGGCGCTACCTGTAATATTGTACCAACGCCTACTGAAATTAACTTTAATACCCTGACCGCAGGAGATATCGGCAATAACAGAATTGCCGCCAAAGAGGTAAGTCTAGCCCTGGACTGTGACTGGATTGCTAAAAATGTAAAAGTGACATTTACCCCTACGGAAGGTACCGTTACCGGCAACACCAGCGTAATGCGCTCGGGTAAAACGGGTTTAGGATTCAAGCTCCAATTTGCTAATACTGCGGGAGGTACATTAACTGATACCCCCTTTGGCGTAGAGCAAACCTGGGCAAGTACGACGACAACAGCATCACCTTACAATTTAGGTGGTAAAATTGCGCTTAAACCATTCTATATCAGCGGCGAGGATATCGCAGCCGGTAATGTTGATACCAACCTGGCCATTAGTGTTCAGTATGATTAAGGAAGAATATGAAAAAAATAGGAATGATAATTTCCCTTTTTTCATCCTCTGTATTTGCATCTACGGCAACGGTAAATGTCCCTGTGAAAGGTACCATAACGTCTACCACCTGTACCTTCACAGCAGACTCAGAGGTTAATTTTGGTTCTATTACCGCATTAAATGTTAATAACAATACCGTTCCAGAAAAAGATATTAATATGACGATAAACTGTGACTGGATGGCAACCAATATTAAACTTACTTTTATTCCAGGTGCAATCGTGACGGGTGATCCGAAAATAATGAAATCCGGATTAGCGGGTGTTGGATTTAAATTGCCTACTATGGGTAGCATTAGCAATTTATCATTTAATACTGAACATATCTGGTCTTCCGTGGGGATCCCAAACGGCGGTCAACGCTCGATGCCGGTCAAAATTAAACCGGTAAAAATACCTTCAGAGGATATTGCTGCTGGTAATATTGATACGACTTTAATCATACGCCTGTCTTACGATTAGTGATAACCCTGGCAAGGAATTTAAGCAATGCCATTCAGAGTATATTTCTTTGTTGCATTTTTTTTTGCTTGTCTCGCTAACGCACAGCAAACGGATACAGTTGTTAATATAAATGGTGCAATTACCGAAGCTACCTGTTCCATTAGTATCTCTTCTGAGGTTAATTTTGGCTCTGTTTCTGCACATGATCTACTTGCTGGAAAGGTAGAAAAGTCAATTAAATTCACACGTAACTGTGATTTGGCCGAGGCAAATACTAAGATGAGGTTTGTTCCCGCACAAGGGATCGTATCAGGTCAAACAAATTTCGGGAAATCAATAATGAAATCAGGGCTGAATGGTATTGGTATTGGTGTAATGAAAATGGGGTTGTATGGTGCCCTAAATTTTAATGAGGATTATCCTTATCATGAAAAAACTATTGACCTTAAATTCAAGTTATTACCAATAACGGCTGAACAGATGGCAGCTGGAAATATTGATACGTCTGTTATTTTAAGGCTGAGTTATGATTAAACAGGTGCTGTTACTATGCTCGATAATTATATTGTCATCACTATGCTCATCAACTGCGATCGCTGGTAACAGCACATCCAGTATCGGGGTAAAAATGAAAATCACCCATGCTAATTGTACTGTTAATGGCGGAAAAGGTATTTCTGGAGCATATAACTTGCCGCTAATGAACGAAAGCGGTAACGTCACTGATCGCGTTAGCGCTACTGATGTACCGCTCATTATCGACTGCAGCAAAGGCGTCAAGCCCAGCGCACTCACGATTTCTTTTACTGCCGCGACCCCTGGTTTTCAGAATGCAGCGAAAGGTTTGGTGAATACCACAATGGCAAACATTGCTCTCCTTACCCGCTGGAAACGTAATGGTGCAAGCGTGATTGATTTGTCCACTGCTACAGATATATTGTCAGTTAAAGATGCTGAGATTCAACCCAGCATATATGATAGCTCGTTTAAAGTATATCCAACTGTTATCAATACTGCTTCTGCATCATTAACTCCGGGCCGCTACCAGGCTGATTTGACAATTAACATCACCTATTACTAAACATTGTTCTGTTTACGGGGAACTAAATGCAAATGTCATTTCATAGCAATGATTCAATTGACAGTTATATCCATAAAATGGACAAACTATTAAATAAAGAAATCAACAAGGAATGGCGAGTCATTGAATCAGTGTGTGTTGATGAGGGAGAGTATCTTCTTATCCTTGAAAGTAACATGCAAAAAATCATGGCGCGGGTATTATCAACTCACGCACCTAATCCCATGGATATTTTATCACCAACATCGAGGAAACTATATACTATTAACAACATTAGCCAGCAGATGCTCAGATTTATTAGTGCAATAGAGTTAAATTATAATGAATGGTGCACATTAACGCGATGACTAATTATATATTATTAGGCTATGAATTTTAACAAAAGTCTGAAACCGTTCGACTTGAGATAATATGAACAGACAACATTTTATGTGCCCTATTCTTTTTGGCACAATGATACTGCTTTCCGGATGTACGATATTGCCAGGACAAGGGCTCCCTGTTCAGGGGAAAAATGGCACTGGTTTGCCGCACAATCGTGATGCACTGAATGACAGGCTCAATATTATTATGCTGACTCCCGGACTTGTCGACACACTGCGTCCGGCTAATATCGTTTCTCGTCCAAACCCTCAATTAGAAAAACAGTTGCTGTCTTATAACTATCGTATCGGTGTGGGTGATGTCTTAATGGTTACCGTCTGGGATCATCCGGAGCTGACTACGCCAGCGGGCCAATATCGCAGTGCCAGTGATACTGGCAACTGGGTCAGTGCTGACGGCACTATTTTTTATCCTTACGTCGGGCGCCTGCATGTGGCAGGTAAAACCTTAAATGAAGTTCGCGACGCCATATCTACCCGCCTGAATGCATTTATAGAGAACCCACAGGTAGATGTCAGTATTGCCGCCTTCCGCTCACAGAAAATATACGTTACAGGCGAAGTGATGCGTTCAGGTGTGCTACCTGTTACCAATATTCCACTTACGGTAATGGATGCAGTCAACGCTGCAGGTGGTCTGACTGCAGACGCCGACTGGCGAAATGTCACTCTCACCCATAATGGACAGAAATCTCACCTTTCTTTATATGCACTATTACAGCGCGGTGATCTGACGCAAAACCGTCTGCTTCATCCTGGTGACATTTTATTTATACCCCGTAATGATGATTTGAAAGTTTTTGTCATGGGTGAGGTCGGCAGACAAGCCACCCTCAAAATGGACAGAAGTGGAATGACGCTGGCAGAAGCGCTGGGAAATGCCGAAGGCATGAAGCAAGAGAGCTCTGATGCAACCGGTATTTTCGTGATTCGGGCGTTGAAAGGAAAGCCCGATGGCAAAATAGCCAACATTTATCAACTGGATGCTCAGGATGCTTCCGCAATGGTACTCAGTACCGAATTCCAGTTGGAACCATACGATATCGTCTACGTAACGACAGCGCCTCTGGCACGCTGGAATCGGGTTATATCACAGTTACTGCCCACCATTGTTGGTGTGCGCGATTTGACTGAAACCACGCGGTATATCAGAACATGGGCCCGATAAATTTCACATCGATATTGGTGCTGTGTACTGGGAACATTTGCCGTTCGGTCATTGCAGAACGCTTACTATGCCAATTTTTGCCACCAACAATTTCTGTCACCTCTGCCGGGATCCATGCCCATCATGGGCATCCGGCGGAAAACATGAGCGCGGCAGTGGCGTTCGAACATGGCGTGTCACTGAGCGGACACATCGCGAGAAATGTCACCCTGGAAATGCTACGTGACTCCGGGCTTATCCTGGCGATGGAACCAAAGCATATTGCGTTTGTTACATCAATGGCGCCAGAAGCCAGAGGCAAAACATTATTATTCAGCTATTGGTCCAGTAAACAAGCAATCCCCGACCCTTATCGAAAAAGTCATGATGTTTATGAGTATGTGTTTCAACAACTGGAACTGGGTGCACAAAGATGGGCCCAGCATCTGGTGTAAAAAAGGACAGTTTAATCTTGAATGAGAATTCGAAATATCCGCGCACTTCCTCCGCGGAAAAAGAATTGGATCTTATCCAGCTACTGCATATTTTATTTTTGCAATGGAAAATAATCCTCTGCATAACCATCGCCTTTACCCTGGCTGCATCACTATACACTTTTTTATCTCCCACGGTGTATCAAGCAGATGCCCTAATTCAGGTTGAGCAAAAGCAAAATCAGGCATTTTTGAACCGCTTGAAGAATATTTTACCAACCGACACATCTGCTGTATCAGCTGAAATTGAGTTGCTTAAATCGCGAATGATTCTGGGAAAAACAGTTGATGACCTTAATCTAAGAATACAATCGGAACAAATTTATTTTCCTGTCACAGGATACCTCTGGGCTAAGCTGAAGGGAGAATCATCAGCAGAAATTACAATACAAGATCTCAGTTTGCCGCAGACTAACGATCAAAACTCGGAGGTTATTCTTACAGTACAAGAGAAGGGATTATTTCATCTACAAGGAACAAACTTTTCTTTAGAAGGTAAGGTTGGAGAGCGACTGAAGAAAGAGAATATCATCATTGAAGTTAGCAACATACATGCTGTCCCTGGCTCTCGATTCAAGCTCCGTAAAATAAGTAAACTGGAAGCTATTAGCAATTTGCAACTGCAAATTGACGTGTCCCAACAGGGTAAAGAGAGCGGAATGATCGCACTTCGTATCACGGGACATAACCCAAATGAAATCGCACGCATTCTCGATACGGTAATGAACAACTACGTTCAGCAGAATATCAATCGTCAGGCGGCCCGCGACGCCAACAGCCTGGCTTTTTTACAACGCCAGTTGCCGAAAGTGCAGTCTGAACTGGATGATGCTGAAAGCAAACTTAACGTTTACCGACAGCAACAGGATTCTGTTGATCTCAATTTGGAAGCAAAAACGGTACTTGAACAGATGGTGAACGTAGAGAACCAACTCAACGCGTTAACCTTCCGGGAAGCAGAGATCTCGCAACTTTATAAGAAAAGCCACCCAGCCTACCGCGCATTACTCGATAAACGCCAAACGTTGGTGCAGGAAAAGGACAAACTTAACCAGCGTATATCTGCAATGCCATCCACTCAACAAGAAGTTCTGAAGTTGAGCCGTGATGTTGAAACAGGAAGAGAGATCTATTTACAGCTTCTAAGCCGTCAGCAGGAACTCAACATCTCCCGCTCCAGCAACGTGGGGAATGTACGCATTATCGATCCCGCAGTGACCTGGCCTTCGCCTGTCAAACCTAAAAAAGCATTGATTATCATGCTTGGGACGATGCTTGGTCTGATCAGTTCATCGGGTCTGGCTATTGCTCGCGTAGCCCTGCGTCGTGGGATCGAATCATCAGAAACATTAGAAAATGCGGGAGTTCATGTGCTGGCAACTGTGCCGGTGTCTAAATCTCTGGAAAAAAAATATCGGCATCAGCAAAGGTCTTCAATCGTTAACTTCTTCCGACGAGATACGTCGCCACGATTTTGTCTGGCATTTGAAGAACCAGCTGATATTTCCATAGAAGCTGTTCGCGGATTGCGTACCACACTGCATTTTATCATGAAGGAGACACCGAACAGAGTGCTGATGATTTCTGGCGCAACAATGGGATGTGGTAAAACATTTATCAGCAGCAGCCTTGCGGCTGTTATTGCTCAGTCCGGCCAGCGCGTACTTTTTATTGATGCCGATATGCGGCGTGGATACACCCATATTTTATTCAACGTTGAGAACAAAAATGGCCTCTCTGATTTTCTATGTGGAAACACAACATTAACGGAAAGTATTCAATATTGCCTGAAAGGCCAATTCGACATACTTACCCGTGGAACATTACTTTCTAGTCCTGTGGATCTTCTGGCGAACGAGCGATTTAAGCAGCTATTGAAATGGGCAAACAATGAATATGACATGGTGATCGTCGACAGCCCTCCAGTTCTCGCGGTTGCGGATGCAATCATCGCTGGGTACGAGGCAGGAACTTGTCTGGTAGTTACGCGCGCAAATCAGGATAGCTTGCAACAGGTGAACCGATGCCTGCGAAAATTTGAGCAAAATGGAATAAACGTGAAAGGCGTTATTCTTAATGGTATCACACGGGAAGATGCAAATTACTACGCATATGAATACACCACATCTTAGTGCCGTCTCAATAGAAATATGCTGTTCGTTCTAATGCAAAATCTATTATTTTCACACATTTATACTAACGATATGAGAGCAAACATGATACAAAAAATATTATCCTTTGTTGTTCTGGCATTCTGCACCTTTAGCGTTAGCGCTTTTCCTGTAGCGGAAGGTCAACAATATTCACGAATGGGAAGACCAGTTAAAGATGCACCTATGGTAGTCGAGTTTTTTTCGTTCTATTGTCCACCCTGCATGGCATTTTCTCGTGAATATAAAGTGAGTGAGGCCATAAACCAGGTACTACCTGAAGGGACAAAAGTTGAAAAGTACCATGTTGGCGCAATGGGTAGTCTGGGACAAAATCTGACAACAGCGTGGTCGGTTGCAATGGCATTAGGAGTAACAGATAAGGTTGAGCATCCTCTATTTATTGCCGTACAGGATAAAAAATCTTTGCGCAATGAAGAAGATATTCGCCAGGTATTTATTGACGCAGGAATTTCAGCCACAGAATACGATGCAGCAAAAGACAGTTTTGTGGTTAAAGCGCTAACACAAAAACAGATACACGCCGCCCAAAGTTTTGAGGTTCAAGGCACACCATCATTCTATGTTAATGGTAAATACATTTTAAATAACAATGGGACAGGAGAAACGTCTCCATGTAAGTATGGCGCTACCGTTGCTCAAATCGTGAAGGCTTTGCTTTTGGGCAAAGAATAGTGATAACAAAAGATACGACAGATTCGCAATTCTATGTTGTATCTTTTTGCTAACCCTGATCAATCTGCAACAAAACTGTATTAGTCGAAAGAGAAAAATTCATGTCCACACCGAAGCTATAATATTATAGCTCTTATGACTAATTCTATAGCTCAAACTTAAACCCCCTTAATTTTGCATGTATTATAATAACCATCAAATCTCGAATTTATATTAATCAATCATCAATTAACAATGAATAAATTAGCAGACGAGCTCATGGCCGTATTATTTATATCACACTTTACATTGCGTAAAACAGCAAGGAAAAAATCATACTGGACGAAAGTGCGTTAATAATCGCATCTAATACTATGAGCATCAATAATTGGAAAAATCTAATCAATACTCACACCCGTCATTTATTACTGAATAAATTTCAAGAAAAAATTTTATTTTTGGCATTATTTAAATTAAGATTTGTTTAGCCAGGAGCCTATGAAAAAGAAATTTCTTGCTGATATCATCCATTGGATCGAGGATAACATCGACGAAAAGATCTGTAGCTCAACACTTGAGAATATTAGTGGATATACTATTAGACACTTATCAAACATATTTATGCAGTATACAAACCTAACTCCAGCAAAATATATTAGACAACGAAAACTTTGTCGCGCTGCTTTTTTACTACGATTAACAAACCTCAAGATAATGGATATCGCATATCAATTGAAATTCGATTCCCAGCAATCCTTCAGCAGAGAGTTCAGTAAATTATTCGGATATTCACCTCGCCAGTATCGAAAATCCAGAGAGTGGGATTTTAAATCTTTACAACTTCCAATTCAGCCAGAAAATGTACCTGAAATAAAATTCGAGTATTGCATTTTAGAATCAAAAAAATATCATGGATACCGCTTTAGCTTTGAGCAGCAAATGTATTTCATTAGAGAAAATGAAACCATCATCAGATATCAAAAGATCATTGATATCATGAGGAAATATCATTCAGATTTATTTATAAGCAGCACTTTTTCTCCTCACGCTCAGAAAGATCGCCATTTGATCGTTAACTCATTCTTAGGTTTTCACGCTAAAAATGATCTTTTGATATCAACCGATGAGGAATTCACATCTGAAGATGGTAAGTATATAAAATTTTCATTTAATGGCAGCCTCAATGAATATATATATTTCCCAAGGAGCGTCTATTATTATTTACTTCCTAAACTTAGATTGAAAAGACGAGAGGGATCAGACATTGAGATTTTAAAATATATAGATACAGCATGTCCAGGTACAATATCTTGTGATTATTTTATTCCTGTAGTATAGCTAAAAACAGAAGAGATTATTTAATGCTTAAACAATACATTATGGATATTGTCAGAAACTATGGTTTTATAGAATGTGCTGATATATTATTCTTTTTGAAATATCTGAATAATGAAAAAGTTGAGCAAGCATCTTTATCATGGATTTCATCGAAACTCAATGAGTGTCTGGTTAATCATGATGATGGTAAAGATTATTTTATAGCATTACGGAAACTAAGAAACGATATAATCAATTTGACACATCACACTTAATTAAGTGTGAAAAATAAAGTTAGAAAAGGGAAATTATTTATTGTCATATCAAATTACTATTATACAAAATAAAAAACTACCGAAGCGGGGTTTTATAAAGAGTGAAGCTGACCGATAAGCCGCGTTCTTTTGAGCATAGCGTCGTGGACAGTCATTCATCTGGCCTATCCGGAAAGCAAAAACCCCGCCGAAGCGGGGTTTTATAAAGAGTGAAGCTGACCGATAAGCCGGGTTCTGTCGTGGACAGTCATTCATCTAGGCCAGCAATCGCTCACTGGCTCAAGCAGCCTACCCGGGTTCAGTACGGGCCGTACCTTGTGAACCCCTATTTGGCCTTGCTCCGGGTGGAGTTTACCGTGCCACGGACTGTTACCAGCCGCGCGGTGCGCTCTTACCGCACCCTTTCACCCTTACCTGATCCCACTTACGTGGGCCATCGGCGGTTTGCTCTCTGTTGCACTGGTCGTGGGTTTCCCCCCCAGGCGTTACCTGGCACCCTGCCCTATGGAGCCCGGACTTTCCTCCCCTCCGCCCGTCTCCCCCGAAGAGGACGACGACGAAGCGGCGACTGTCTGGTCAGCTTCGGCGCGCAGTATAGAGGGTTTGCGGGGTAATGTCACCCCGCACTGCGCATTCCTATCGCTAACGTGGCGGCGATGTTTCTTGAGGCGCGATAAATATTGTCAAATGCCCCACGGAAGGCCTCTTCCAGCGTACTGATGCTGGTCAATACGCTAAACACCGCATCGATACCATATTGATGCACCACCTCCACATCGCGCGTCAGGCTGCCGCCAATACCAATTACCGGTTTGTGGTATTTCTTCGCGACGATCGCCACGCCCACCGGCACTTTGCCGTGAATGCTCTGGCTGTCGATGCGTCCTTCCCCGGTCACCACCAGCGTACAGTCGTGAATATGCTCTTCCAGGTTGAGCGCCTGGGTCACAATCTCAATACCACTGCGCAAGTCCGCGCCTAAAAAAGCCATTAACGCAGCGCCCATACCACCGGCAGCCCCCGCCCCGGGAACATCCTTCACGTCTACCCGTAACGATTTTTTAATGATGTCGGCATAGTGAGACAAATTTCGGTCCAGTTCGATAATGCGTTCTTCCGTCGCCCCTTTCTGTGGGCCGAAGATGCGTGAAGCGCCAGTATCACCTGTGAGCGGATTGGTCACATCGCAGGCCACGCGAATGGAGCAGGTTTTTAATCGCGGATCCAAACCGGAAATGTCGATGCTGTTGAGGCTCATCAGACTACCGCCCCCGTAGCCAATCTCAGTCCCGTTAGCGTCGCAAAGTTTCGCGCCCAGAGCCTGCACCATACCCGCGCCGCCGTCGTTGGTTGCACTACCGCCAATGCCGATAATAATGCTCTGCGCCCCGCTATCCAGCGCCTGCAAAATCAATTCCCCGGTACCACGTGACGTGGTGACTAACGGGTTACGCTTATCAGGAGGGACTAACGCCAGACCACTGGCTGCCGCCATTTCGATAAACGCAGTTTTACCATCTCCGGACATGCCCCAGCAGGCATTCACTTTTTCGCCCAGCGGCCCCGTTACCCACGCGGAATATTCACTCCCTTGCGTGGCGGCAATCATGGCTTCGACCGTTCCTTCGCCGCCGTCGGCCACCGGAACTGAAACATATTGCGCATCGGGAAATATTTCCCGAAATCCTTTTTCTATTGCCTGAGCGACCTCAGTGGCAGATAGACTTTCTTTATAAGAGTCTGGGGCAATTACGATTTTCATAGTTATGTAGCCTGACTGTGCCGCGCAAGGCAAGAAATACAGGGCGCACATCCGCGCCCTTCTTGTTAGCGTGTGACTTCCACTTTCGCCAGTTTTTCGTAGTAGCATGCGAGCGCGCTGTGATCGGCGGTGCCCAGCCCATCTGCGCGAAGCGCCTGCATCATCTCCATGACTGCAGCAGTCAGCGGCAACTGCGCGCCGACCCCATGAGAAGTGTCCAGCGCATTCGCCAAATCTTTGATATGCAGGTCAATACGGAAACCTGGCTTAAAGTTGCGGTCCATGACCATCGGCGCTTTCGCGTCCAGCACGGTGCTTCCGGCCAGTCCGCCACGGATCGCCTGATACACCAGATCCGGGTTCACACCCGCCTTGGTCGCCAGCGTCAGCGCTTCAGACATCGCCGCAATGTTCAGCGCTACAATCACCTGGTTCGCCAGCTTAGTGACGTTACCCGCGCCAATGTCGCCGGTATGTACCACTGAGCCAGCCATCGCTTTCAGCAGATCGTAATACTTGTCGAAAATCGCTTTATCGCCGCCGACCATTACCGACAACGTACCATCAATCGCTTTTGGCTCGCCGCCGCTGACCGGCGCATCCAGCATATCCACGCCTTTCGCTTTCAGCGCGTCGCTAATTTCACGGCTGGCCAACGGTGCAATGGAGCTCATGTCGATAAGCACTGTGCCCGGTTTCGCACCTTCAATAATTCCGCCTTCACCCAGCGCCACTTCCTTAACATGCGGCGAGTTCGGCAGCATGGTGATGATCACGTCGCACTGCTCAGCAATATCTTTCGCCGTGGCGGCGGTTTCTGCACCAGCGGCAATGACTTCCGCAATGGATTCCGGGTTACGATCAGCAACCACCAACGAGTAACCTGCCTTGAGGAGGTTTTTACTCATTGGTTTACCCATAATACCGAGGCCAATAAAACCAACTTTCATTGTCATGTCTTTATCTCTCTCTACTGTCGATGGTGGTTATTTCTTAAAAGATTCAGCCAGTTTCTGCGTGGCTGAACGGAACACGCCAAGGTCGCTGCCAACAGCAACAAAGGTCGCGCCCCACTCCAGATAACGACGCGCATCCGCCTCTACCGGCGCCAGAATTCCACTTGGTTTGCCATGTGCTTTCGCGCGGGCAAAAATGTGCTGGATAGCTTTCTGCACATCAGGATGCGACGCATTGCCGAGATGGCCTAGCGCCGCAGCCAGATCGCTTGGGCCGACGAAGACACCGTCTACACCTTCGGTCGCCGCGATGGCGTCAACGTTATCAACGCCCTGCTGACTTTCGATCTGCACGATGATGGTGATGTTCTTATTCGATTGCGCAAAGTAGTCCGGTACGGTGCCAAACATATTGGCGCGATGGGAGACGGACACGCCGCGAATACCTTCCGGCGGATAGCGGGTCGACGCCACGGCGTTCACCGCCTCTTCTTGTGTCTCAACGAACGGGATCAGGAAGTTGTAAAACCCAATATCCAGCAGGCGCTTGATAATCACCGGCTCGTTGGTCGGCACGCGTACGACCGGCGCGCTGGCGCTGCCTTTCAGCGCCATCAATTGCGGGATAAACGTCGAGATATCGTTCGGCGCGTGTTCGCCGTCCAGTACCAGCCAGTCAAAACCCGCCAGGCCTAAAACTTCGGTACTGATTGGGCTGGCCAATGCAGACCAGCAGCCAATCTGAATCTGTTGCGCCGCGAGGGCCGCTTTAAACTTATTCGGGAAAATCGTGTTATTCATCGCCTATACCTTTATTTATTTCTGCAATTCCATACGTTTAATGTCACCGACAATAAACAGGTAGCAAACCATTGCCATCAGCGCCGAACACCCTACAAACATCAGCGCAGCATTAAATGAGTGCAGCTCGCTCACCAGATAACCAATCACCAGCGGGGTGACGATAGAGGCTACGTTGCCAAATACGTTAAATACCCCACCGCACAGACCAACGATTTCTTTCGGCGCGGTATCGGAAATCACCGGCCAACCCAGCGCGCCGAAGCCTTTGCCGAAGAACGCCAGCGCCATCAGCGCAACCACCAGGGTGGTGTTATCGGTGTAGTTACACAGAATAATGGTCGACGCGAGCAACATTCCGAGCACAATCGGCAGCTTACGTGCCAGGGTGATGCTGAAGCCACGTTTAATCAGATAATCAGAGAACACACCGCCGAGCACGCCACCGGCAAATCCGCACAGCGCAGGAATCGACGCCACCAGACCGACTTTCAGGATCGACATGCCTTTTTCCTGTACCAGGTAAATCGGGAACCAGGTAAGGAAAAACCAGGTGATAGTGTTGATAAAATACTGTCCGAAGAACACGCCAAGCATCATGCGGTTTGTCAGCAACTGCTTGATATAATGCAGTTTAGGACCACCTGATTTCACATCGCCGGGCTTTTTATGGTCCATATCCACGACCGCGCCGTTTTCAGAGATAAACTTCAGCTCTTCCTGCGACATACGCGGGTGATCGGTTGGGTTATGAATAAACTTTACCCACAGGCCGGTGAGCACAAAACCGATAACGCCCATCACGGTAAAGACGTGCTCCCAGCCCCAGGCAAAGGTCAGCCAGCCCAGCAGCGGCGAAAACAGCGCCAGAGAGAAATATTGTGCGGAGTTAAAAATCGCAGATGCCGTACCGCGCTCTTTCGTCGGGAACCAGGCCGCCACAATACGGGCGTTCGCCGGGAAGGACGGCGCTTCCGAGAAGCCCAGCATAAAGCGCATGATGAACATTGAAATACCCGCCCAGGCCAGCGGGAACATGTCGACAAAACCCTGCAGAAAAGTAAACAGCGACCAGAAGAACAGACTGTAAGTGTAGACTTTCTTCGAACCGAACTTATCCAGCAGCCAGCCGCCAGGGATTTGCATCAACAGGTAAGCCCAACCGAAGGCGGAGAAAATGTAACCCATTGAGATGGCACTGAGCTGCAACTCTTTCGCCACTTCCGTGCCGGCAATAGATAGCGTGGCACGGTCCGCATAGTTAACGGCGGTAACAATAAATATTATTAGCAATATTAAGTAACGGGTGTGCGTACCTTTCTTTTTCTCGACAACTGTATCCAGTATCATTCTAATTACCTCGGGTACATAAAAGTTTTTATTATTATTTGGCAGATATCCCTGGTGATAAATTACCGATAATAAAAACGTATAATAATTTATCAGACGCTATGAAACCGTGATTTAGTATAATCAGCAGTGCAACGTTAATCATTGTGCAAGCGCTCATTAAATATGCGTTATGAAAATAATGTTTTGGGCATATGCACACATGCATGGGCGCTAATCCACACATTTACGTATTGCTACCCCTGCTGGTGCGGTCTTGCTGAGTTTAAGTGATCATTGTCACATTCTTCACGATAAACTCCTGACATTCTTATTTCACGATACCGAATCTTTATTACTGAAAATGAGATTCAAAATATAAATATCCACACTATTATCACCACTTGTTGGAGAATACTGGACAATGGCCGACATCGAAATTAGACAAGAATCGCCAACGGCGTTTTATATTAAAGTTCACGAAACAGATAATGTGGCGATAATTGTCAATGACAATGGTCTGAAAGCCGGAACGCGTTTTCCGGACGGACTGGAACTCATTGAACATATTCCCCAGGGTCATAAAGTGGCGCTATTGGATATTCCTGCTCATGGCGAAATCGTGCGTTATGGCGAAGTGATAGGCTATGCCATTCGCGACATCCCACGCGGCAGCTGGATTGATGAATCAATGGTTGAGCTGCCCAAGGCTCCGCCGCTGGAGACGCTGCCGTTGGCAACTAAAGTGCCTGAGCCGCTGCCGCCTCTCGAGGGTTATACCTTCGAAGGTTACCGCAATGCTGACGGTAGCGTTGGCACCAAGAATCTGCTCGGCATCTCCACCAGCGTGCACTGCGTGGCGGGCGTGGTGGACTATGTGGTGAAAATCATTGAACGCGATCTGCTGCCCAAATACCCGAATGTTGACGGTGTGGTGGGGCTCAATCATCTGTACGGTTGCGGCGTGGCGATTAACGCTCCAGCCGCCATCGTGCCCATTCGAACTATTCATAATATTGCGCTGAACCCTAACTTTGGCGGTGAGGTAATGGTCATTGGCCTCGGCTGTGAAAAACTGCAGCCAGAGCGCCTGCTGGAAGGTACGCACGATGTAAAAAGCATTCCGGTCGACAGCGCCAGCATCGTCAGCCTGCAGGATGAAAAACACGTCGGCTTTCAATCAATGGTTGCCGATATTTTGCAAGTGGCCGAACGCCATCTGGCAAAGCTCAATCAGCGCCAGCGTGAAACCTGCCCGGCATCAGAACTGGTGGTCGGCATGCAGTGCGGCGGCAGCGATGCGTTTTCCGGCGTGACGGCCAACCCAGCGGTAGGTTATGCCTCCGACCTGTTAGTGCGCTGCGGCGCGACAGTGATGTTCTCCGAAGTCACCGAAGTGCGCGATGCCATCCACCTTCTGACCCCGCGCGCGATTAACGAAGAGGTGGGTAAACGCCTGCTCGAAGAGATGGCCTGGTACGATAACTACCTGGACATGGGCAAGACTGACCGGAGCGCCAACCCATCACCAGGCAACAAGAAAGGCGGTCTGGCAAACGTGGTAGAAAAAGCGCTGGGTTCTATTGCGAAGTCGGGCAAGAGCGCGATTGTCGAAGTCTTGTCGCCGGGACAGCGTCCAACCAAACGTGGCCTGATTTACGCTGCCACCCCCGCCAGCGATTTTGTCTGCGGTACGCAACAGGTTGCTTCCGGGATCACAGTACAAGTCTTTACCACCGGTCGCGGTACGCCGTATGGCCTGATGGCTGTGCCGGTGATTAAAATGGCGACACGCACCGAGCTGGCCAATCGTTGGTTTGACCTGATGGACATCAACGCCGGTACCATCGCTACCGGAGAAGAAACCATTGAAGACGTGGGTCTGAAACTGTTCGAGTTTATTCTCGACGTCGCCAGCGGACGTAAGAAAACCTTCTCAGATCAGTGGGGACTGCATAACCAGCTGGCGGTGTTTAACCCGGCGCCAGTGACCTGATTATTCCAATCAGTGAAATACCAGACGATGTCAGCGTCATCTGGTATTTCACCCCATCAGCGCCTTGATCTGCGCTAACGTTGACGTACCTTCCATTGGCCCACGCGTCGATATCGCCAACGAGCCTGCCGCATTGGCATGAGCCAACGCATCCGGAATCGAGTATCCTGCAAGAAACAGGCTGACAAATGTTGCGCCAAAGCAATCACCAGCACCAGTGGGATCGACAACGTCAACCGGATAGCCGGTGACGTGATGCTGCTCCTGCGTAGAATAATAGCTGGCACCGCGAGGACCGCGTTTAATCACAATATGTTTAATTCCCCGAGCAAGCAGGTTTTCGACAATCTGCAACTCATCGCGTGATTTGCTCAAACCAAAGTAGTCCAGTTCACCATCACTTGGCAGGAAGAAATCGGCGTAATCCAGGATGTATTCAAAAGCCTGTGACATCTCGCGAATATTCAGCATCTCTTTGCGAATGTTCGGATCGAACGAAATGGTTCCTCCGTTCTCTTTAACAATGCTGATGGCTTTACGCACGGCATCAATCAGTCGAAAAGAAAATAATGAAGATCCCATTATGTGGAAGTGGTTACATTGCCCAAGCAATTTTCCATCAAGATGTTCAGCGCTCAGCAACCCACAGGCGCTGTTAGGTAAATTGAAGATAAAATCACGCTGTGCCTGTGAACGATAGCTAACGAACGCACTGCCTGTGGTGGCATGAGGAAGAACGGAAATGCCCTTAACGTTCACACCGTCTCGTCTCAGCCGGGCGATATTCATCTCCCCAAAGGCATCATTGCCAACGCAACTAAATAGCAAAGACTGAAAGCCCAGCTTAGCGACCTGATCGGCAAAGATAGCTGGCGCCCCGCTGGGATACGGTCCCCAAAATTCGCCAGGAGACGAAAAACCCTGATTCTCTTTTTTCGCCAAAAATTCGACGAGTAATTCACCAAGTGTCGCAATAGTCATTTTCATGCGTTGTCCTTCACCTTGCCGGATGCAGGGCGGGATTTATCCAGGTCAGACATTCATTGTTGGTATAGCTGTTGGTCAACCCAACGGCGATAAATCGCGAGTGGTACTCGGCAGCAACAATCTGCGGGGTCACCACCGCACTAAGTGCGCTCAACTTACCTACAGAATATCTTGCTTCACCATAATCTGGACGCTGCGCAATGACCGCCACGCATCGCAGGCTGAGCCTGAGTGATTCCGCCAGTATTACCGCAGCGCTTTCGCTGGCCACACTCAGAGTGCCATCTTCGCTGACGTGCTCAATCATCACTACGCTACAGGTTGGCTGAAAACGCTGGATCGATTGAATAGCAATTTCGCCTTCCAGTCTCTGTCCGCTACGGTCCAGAGTCCCCCCCAGCAACACAATCTCGCCGTCAATATAATCACGCGCAGTAGACACATGGCCGAGATCGTTGAACGCCAGACGCAGCTCACGAGATTCGCCAAGAAAAGGGAGCGCTTTACGTGGAACGACTCCGGCCCCGAGAAAAAGCGAATCTTCATCAGCAACCAGGCGAGCCACCTGCTTCGCCAACTCAAGCTCTGCGCTACGGTCCCACTCCTGCACCAAACTCATATCCTGAGTGACAGATGCTCTAACCGGCTGTGCAGTATAAATCGCCCCGCCAAAAGATCTTTTCAGGTAACCCTGCTGCTCCAGGTAATTGAGATCATTACGGATTGTCACTCCTGAAACAGCTAACATTTCTGCCAGGTCGTCCACTTTGATTTCACCGTTCTTACGAACGATTTCGGCAATGTCCAGACGCCTCTTCAGCAGGCTGGTAGATGGTTTTGCCACAACGTACCCTTTTTATATGACATGTCGGAAGTCTCTTCCGCGCTTTAACTTTCATTTTTAAATTTCCTCTGAGTGATGTCAATTACGCTTCGTTCACGAAGATGCAAAAAACTCAAAACATTTCAGTAATATCAATAAATTAGCAGCATCCTGTTTTTTCTCATTAACTTACAAAAGAAAATTAATAGTCAATAAATAACTTTCATTTTATAAATTTTAATACGATTTTGTGTAGATGATCACAATAAGATCCATGAATGATCGTTAGATTACTTTCAAAATGAAGGCACAACATCAGTATCAACTTTAACTTTGAAAGTAAACTATAGAGAGAAAATCATGTTCATCATTTCCAGCAAAAATATGCTTCAGAAAGCGCAACGCGATGGCTACGCGGTACCAGCTTTTAATATCCATAACCTGGAAACCCTGCAGGTCGTTGTCGAAACCGCAGCAGAAATGCGCTCGCCATTGATCGTGGCAGGTACGCCAGGAACGTTTAGCTATGCCGGGACAGGAAATATCGTTGCGATCGCAGGCGATCTGGCTCGCGAGCACAATCTCCCTCTGGCAATTCACCTCGATCATCATGAATCAACGGTTGATATTGAAAGCAAAGTGCTGGCTGGCATCCGTTCAGTGATGATCGACGGCTCTCACTTCCCATTCGAAGAAAACGTGACGCTGGTGAAAAAAGTGGTCGATTTTTGCCATCGCTACGATACGAGTGTAGAAGCAGAGCTGGGACGTCTGGGCGGCGTGGAAGACGATCTGATCGTCGACAGCAAAGATGCGCTGTACACCAACCCACAACAGGCGCGTGAATTCGTTGCGCGGACCGGTATTGACTCTCTGGCCGTCGCTATTGGCACCGCACATGGACTGTACGCCGCAGAACCCAAGCTCGACTTTAACCGCCTGGCAGAGATCCGCGCACAGGTCGATATCCCGCTTGTTCTGCACGGTGCCTCCGGCCTGCCAGAAAACGATATCCGCAAAGCTATTAGCCTGGGCGTGTGCAAAGTTAATGTCGCGACAGAGTTAAAAATCGCATTTTCTGATGCGCTAAAACAGTACTTTGCACAAAACCCGAAAGCCAACGATCCGCGCCACTACATGCGGCCAGCAAAACAGGCGATGAAAGCAGTCGTACGCAAAGTGATCCATGTCTGCGGTTGTGAAGGACAGTTGTGAGGGAATGCCAGTGATCTACACGTTAACGCTCAACACCGCGATTGATATGAATATCTTTAGCGATCCTTTACAGCCTGACATTGTAAACCGTACGCGCCATACAGAATATTGCCCAAATGGAAAAGGCGTCAACGTCGCTCTGGTATTAAAACATTTTCAACGACCTGCACATATACTTGGCATTTTTGGGGGGTTTACTGGTCGTTATATTGTAGAAGAGTTACGCAAGAAAAAAATTAGCGTATCTCCTGCGTGGGTCAATGAACCAACAAGAATTAATATTTTTATTAATGATGGTCAACAGGAGTACAAACTGGTCAATCCTGGTTCATATATTCCTGATGACTGTAAGCAGCAAGTATTGAATGAAATATCACGACTATCTGATGCAGAGTATTTAGTTATCAGTGGCAGTTTGCCCCAGGGAATCGAAAGTAACTTTTATGCTGAAATTATGCAGATTTGTCGGCATAAAGAAATTGCGATTGTACTGGATATTAGTCATCCATCGTTGCGTCAATTACTGGAGTTTAATCCATTATTAATCAAGCCAAACGACGAAGAGGTAAACGCCATTTTTGGGTTAACCGTAACCAATGATGTTCAGGCAAAAAATGCCTTTGCAGAATTGCACTCTCTCGGCGCGCAGAATGTTTTACTGACGCTCGGAGCCAAAGGAATGTACTTCTCGAATGGCATTGATCGCTGGTTCTGCTCCGCACCGACTATTGAACTGGTGAGTTCAGCCTGCGCAGGCGATGCTGCGCTTGCTGCATTCTTAAGCCATTGGTTAACCACAGGTGAAGTCGAATATGCTCTGGCGCTTGCCAGCGCAACGGGTGCTGATGTAGCAAGTTCGGCCGGGCTGGGCCAACTTGCAGCGATTGATACATTACTTCCTCAAACCCATGTCCGAAAGCTGTAAACAAAAACAAATTAAAGGTCTGCTTATGAAAAAGATCATTGCAGTTACCGGCTGCCCTACCGGTATCGCGCATACTTTTATGGCTGAAGAAGCTTTAAAACATGCAGCGAAGAAAATGTCTGTCGAAATAAAAGTGGAAACGAATGGTGCTAGCGGCGTTGAGAATGTTATTACGCCCACTGACCTTATTGATATCGTGGGGGTGATTATTGCGGCTGATAAAGATGTTTCTCCCGATCGTTTTAATGGCTTACCCGTTATTGAAGTCCCGGTAAAAGAAGCCATTCACCATCCTGTTGAACTGATTAACAAGATTCTCAATGGCGAAGCCTCCATTCGTAAAGGAGCCCAAACTATTTCACAGAATAACACAGAAAAAGAGTCTTTAGGTCGTCAGATTTATAAACATCTGATGAGTGGTGTTTCGAACATGCTGCCATTCGTGGTCGCCGGCGGTATATTGATTGCTATTTCTTTTTTATGGGGAATTTATTCCGCCGACCCTAAGTCACCGGAATATAATGCCATTGCAGCCATGTTAATGAAGATTGGACAGCAGGCTTTTTCAATCATGGTTCCCGTCTTTACTGCGTATATCGCTTACTCTATATCCGGAAGGCCTGGAATGGTGGCTGGCTTCGTTGGCGGCTTACTGGCTAACGCAACGGGTGCAGGGTTTCTCGGCGGCATCATTGCCGGGTTTGCAGCTGGTTATCTGATGCTGTGGGTAAAAAATCGGCTCGACGGTTTGCCTCGTCAGTACGAAGGGCTGAAGTCCATTTTCATAATGCCGCTGATTGGCGTGCTGGCTATTGGTGTGCTGATGTCGCTACTCGGACAACCCGTTGCCGCCATCAACAACGGTATGATGAACTGGCTTGCATCATTACAGGAAGCCAATCCTATTCTGCTTGGAATTGTCGTCGGTGCCATGTGCTCGTTCGACTTTGGTGGCCCGGTCAACAAAGCTGCCTACGTAACCGGCACGCTGCTGCTCGGCCAGGGAAACTATTTCTTTATGGCGGGGGTTTCCGCTGCCTGTATTACTCCTCCGCTGGTGATCGCTCTGGCAACCACCTTCTTCCCAAGAGGTTTTAGCGAAGAAGAACGCGCCGCCGGGATGGTGAACTACATTCTTGGCTGTACGCACATCACTGAAGGCGCGATCCCGTTTGCTGCAAAAGATCCTCTACGTGTAATCCCAATGATGATGATCGCGTCAAGTATCTCCGCCGTTCTCAGCTACAGCCTGCATATCCAGGTACCCGCCCCGCATGGCGGTTTCCTGATCCTGCCATTAGTCAGCAAACCCATTGCCTGGGTGCTGTGTATTCTTGCAGGCTCCGCATGCGGCGCCATTATGCTGGGATCGTGGAGATTGTGGCTAAATCGCAAACTGCCTGTCGGTTCTGACAACACCACTATTCAGACAGGAGGTCAGAATGCAACTTTGTGAGCAGGACATTTTCATCAGTGACGAGCAAATCGATAAAGCCACTGCACTCCAACGGGTCTCAGAGAAGTTGGTTGCAGCCGGGAATACGACACCTGAGTATCTGCAAGGTATGCTGGATCGTGAAGCTCAAATCTCCACTTACCTCGGTAACGGTATTGCCATCCCTCACGGCACGCCTGAGACTCGCCACGCCGTACTGAATACTGGCGTGAAGGTCATCATTTTTCGTCAGGGTGTGGCATGGGGGGATGATAACATTGCACATATGGTCACTGGTATTGCAGCGCGTTCAAATGAACATCTTGAGATTCTGCGTCAATTGACCCGCGTATTAAGTGATGACAACGTCCCTCAAGCGTTACAAAAGGCGAAAACACCCTGCGAAGTTTTAACCATTTTAACTGGCACTGATACGGACAATAACCCACCAGAAGAAAGAATTGCAGGTGAACAGGCCACCTTCGTTATTCATAACCCGCATGGCCTGCATGCCAGACCGAGTGCTGTACTGGTCAAATTTATTAAGCAATTTGATTGCGCCGTCACGATTGAAAACCTTGATAACAACACAGGTCCTGTAGATGGTAAAAATCTGATGAAAGTTGTCTCGTTAGGCGCAAAAAATGGTCATCGTATGCGATTCACTGCGCAAGGTGCGGATGCCCAACGGGCTCTACATGAGATTGGGCAACGTATTGGACAGGGATTAGGAGAGATGGTCTCAGTGCCCGTCACCCCACCCCCTGAAGCAGCACGCCAGAAACGAAGTTGGCTATCTCGTTTGTTTAATTAATGTCTGACTAACCTTATCCGCGCCTGGTTTCTTCAGGCGCGGATTGATGCCTAATGCTAAATCGCCTTTCAAACCACCTTTCATAACCCTCCCATTCCTTTCGATGCTTTCATTTTTCAGATCGAAATCACATAAAAACATTACGAAACCCTATACTTTATTTCGAAGAAAGAGAATCGAAAGATTTCGGAGGAAGTATGTTTATTATTTCAAGCAAAATGATGCTGAATAAGGCACAACAAGAAGGCTACGCCGTACCGGCGTTTAACATCCACAACCTGGAGACCCTACAGGTTGTCGTGGAAACAGCAGCCGAACTGCGTTCTCCGTTGATCGTCGCCGGCACACCTGGCACTTTTAGTTATGCCGGAGTCGGAAACATCGTTGCAATCGCCAGTGAACTGGCAAAATGCTGGAACCATCCCCTCGCCATCCACCTCGATCACCATGAAAGCGCCACTGATATTGAAGTGAAAGTCGCTACGGGTATTCGCTCCGTCATGATCGATGGTTCCCATCTGCCGTTTGCCGAAAACATTACGTTAGTTAAACGCGTGACGGACCACTGCCACCGCTATGACGTTAGCGTTGAAGCGGAGCTGGGACGGCTGGGTGGACAAGAAGATGACCTGATTGTGGATGGAAAAGATGCGCTTTATACCCACCCAGAACAGGCTCGGGAGTTCGTGGAAAAAACCGGTATCGACTCACTGGCGGTCGCGATTGGCACGGCGCATGGCCTGTACAACGCTGAACCAAAACTGGATTTCGAACGACTGGCAGAAATTCGCCAGTGCGTTGAAATCCCTTTGGTTTTACATGGCGCATCCGGCCTTCCGACACACGATATTAAGCGCGCTATCTCTTTAGGGATCTGCAAAGTGAACGTCGCGACCGAACTCAAAATAGCCTTTGCTGGCGCACTCAAAACTTATCTGAGTACACATGCCAATGCGAATGACCCACGGCATTACATGATGCCTGCCAAAGCCGCCATGAAAGAGGTGGTGCGTAAAGTCATTGCCGATTGCGGCTGTGAAGGGAAATTGTAACTTATTGATTTAATTTACTTGTCCGGATTCTGACAAAGGTCTGTTTTAAAGCTGGATCACGAAAGTCGCTTTTACCCTTTGCCTTCAATCCAAAAATATTATGAAGATAAACAAAAGATATCGGAGATAGAAGTGAAAGAAATAATCTCTCGTCATAAAGCAGGTGAACATTTAGGTATTTGTTCTGTTTGTTCAGCACATCCGCTGGTCATTGAATCCGCATTACGTTTTGATCTCAATACAGACAGTAAAGTTCTGATCGAAGCGACATCTAATCAGGTTAATCAGTTTGGTGGTTATACAGGGATGAAACCCGCTGATTTCCGTGACTTTGTCTATGGCATCGCACAAGAGATTGGTTTCCCTCGCGAAAGACTGATCCTCGGGGGCGATCACCTCGGCCCTAACTGCTGGCAAAATGAAACTGCGGCAGAAGCGATGGAGAAATCGGTTGAGTTAATTAAAGCCTACGTCGCTGCAGGATTCAGCAAAATTCACCTGGATGCTTCAATGTCCTGCGCTGACGACCCTACACCGCTGGACCCAATGGTTGTTGCCCAGCGAGCTGCCGTGCTTTGCCAGGCTGCGGAAGCAATAGCCACGGAAGAACAAAAACGCCAACTGACTTACGTGATTGGTACAGAAGTCCCGGTACCAGGTGGAGAAGCCAGCACCATTGGTACTGTACACGTTACGCGCGAAGAAGATGCCGCCAGGACACTGGAAACCCACCAGGTTGCCTTCCGTGCGTTAGGACTTAAAGAGGCGTTAACTCGCGTTATCGCCATTGTGGTTCAGCCCGGCGTCGAGTTCGACCACACTCAAATCATTCACTATCAACCACAAGCTGCAAAAGCGCTTTCTGCCTGGATCAAAGAAACCCCAATGGTCTACGAAGCGCATTCAACAGATTATCAAACCCGTCAGGCATACCGTGCGCTGGTACGCGATCACTATGCAATTTTGAAAGTGGGTCCGGCACTCACCTTTGCCCTACGTGAAGCCATTTTTGCCCTGGCGCAAATGGAAAATGAGCTGGTATCTCCGGAGCAGCGAAGCCGGGTTCTGGACGTGATTGACGAAGTGATGCTGAATGAACCGGATTACTGGAAAAAATACTATCGCCCAACCTGGAGTCAGGCGATGATTGATATTCACTTCAGTCTCTCCGACCGTATTCGTTACTACTGGCCGCATCCCCGCATTCGCCAAAGCGTAGAGAAATTAATAACCAACCTTAATGACGTCGCGTTACCTCTGGGACTCATTAGCCAATTTATGCCGGTGCAATTTGAGCGTCTGTCTGAAGGCACATTAACCGCGACACCACACAATTTGATTATCGACAAAATCCAGGATGTGCTGCGCGCCTATCGCTTTGGTTGCGCACCAGTAATCGCCTGAAATCTGGAGAATATATGAGTCAACTCTTTGTCCGAACAGGAATTAACTTTAGCTCGTGTCAGCATGCGCTGACCCATATTGGGGAGGAGATGCTGGCTAAAGGGGTCGTGCATGAAAGCTACCCGCAGGCCCTTATTGAGCGTGAAGCAACCTTTCCAACTGGAATCGCGCTGGAACGTCATGCCGTTGCGATTCCGCATTGTGAAGCTGTTCACGCGAAATCTCCGGCTATCTATCTGATTCGCCCAGATACACCGGTTAACTTTCAACAAGCGGATGATGATGAAGAGATAGCCGTCTCTTTAATTATCGCCTTAATCGTTGAAAACCCGACGGCGCAACTGAAGCTCCTGCGTCGTCTGTTTAGTGAGCTACAAATCCCGAGCACCATTGAAGCATTGCTGAATGCACCCGATGCAGAACTGGCAATGCTCTTTCGGGAAAAAATCCTTGAGTCTGAGACCTGCGCCCAGGCTTGATAAAAAACTGATAATAAAAGGAATACCCTATGAAACGTAAAGTAATTGTGGCCTGTGGCGGTGCTGTAGCAACTTCAACAATGGCTGCGGAAGAAATTAAAGAGCTCTGCGAAGCCAACAATATCCAACTCGACCTGGTTCAGTGCCGGGTAACGGAAATCGAAACCTATATGGATGGCGCGGACCTTATTTGTACTACTGCTCGCGTTGACCGTACATTTGGCGATATCCCGGTTGTTCACGGCATGCCTTTTGTCTCAGGCGTGGGTATCGAAGCATTACAGCAAAAAATACTGACTATCCTCGTGGGGTAACGCCATGTTTAGCGAAATAATGCGTTATATCCTCGATTTAGGTCCAACGGTTATGCTGCCGTTAGTGATCATCATCTTCTCAAAATTACTGGGAATGAAGCTCGGGGATTGTTTTAAATCTGGTCTGCATATCGGGATCGGCTTCGTCGGCATTGGTCTGGTGATCGGCCTGATGCTGGACTCTATTGGACCAGCCGCAAAAGCGATGGCGGAACAGTTTCAAATCAACCTGCACGTTATTGACGTCGGCTGGCCGGGTTCATCACCAATGACCTGGGCTTCGCAAATTGCGTTAATTGCGATTCCTGTCGCCATTGGTGTGAATATCCTGATGCTGGTTACCCGCATGACCCGCGTGGTGAACGTCGACATCTGGAATATCTGGCATATGACGTTTACCGGCGCCATGTTGCATCTGGCGACCGGTTCATACTGGCTGGGCATTCTCGGCGTGGTTGTTCATGCCGCCTTCGTCTATAAACTGGGTGACTGGTTTGCTAAAGACACGCGCGACTTTTTTGGTCTGGAAGGGATTGCTATCCCCCACGGTTCCTCAGCCTACCTGGGCCCAATAGCGGTCCTAGTTGATACGATCATTGAAAAAATCCCGGGTCTGAATCGTATTCACTTTAGTGCAGACGATGTACAGAAACGCTTCGGACCTTTTGGCGAGCCGGTTACCGTCGGCTTCGTTATGGGTCTGGTCATCGGTATGCTGGCAGGATATGACGTGAAAGGCGTCCTGCAACTGGCCGTGAAAACGGCTGCCGTGATGCTGCTGATGCCACGCGTGATTAAACCGATTATGGATGGCTTAACACCTATCGCGAAGCATGCCCGCAAACGCCTGCAGGCAAAATTTGGCGGTCAGGAGTTCTTAATTGGTCTGGATCCTGCACTGCTTCTCGGTCATACGTCGGTAGTTTCTGCCAGTCTGATCTTTATCCCGCTGACCATCCTGATTGCCGTGCTGGTCCCAGGTAATCAGGTACTGCCATTCGGCGATCTCGCGACCATTGGGTTCTTTGTTGCCATGGCGGTAGCTGTTCATCAGGGGAACTTGTTCCGCACGCTGATCTCTGGCGTCATTATCATGGGTATCACCCTGTGGATAGCAACCCAGACTATTGGTTTACATACCCAACTTGCCGCCAATGCAGGCGCATTGAAAGCCGGTGGCATGGTGGCCTCAATGGACCAGGGCGGCTCCCCAGTCACCTGGCTACTGATCCAGCTTTTCACCTGGCAGAACGTGGTAGGTTTCATCGTTATCGCGGCTATTTATCTGTTGGGTGTACTGCTGACCTGGCGTCGGGCACGTAATTTCGTGGCAGCTGAAAAAGCAGCAGCTATAACGGAAAGCCAGACCGCATCATAATTTCTGGGGAGCATTTGCTCCCCTTCACATTTCTGGAGAATCTTATGAAATCAGTGGTTATTCACGCTGAGGGCGACGTACGCGTTGAAGAACGTCCCATACCACATCTGCAAACGGATGAAGATGTACTGGTTAAGGTAGTCAGCTCAGGGCTTTGCGGCTCGGACATTCCCCGAATCTTCAATCGTGGAGCTCACTATTATCCAATCACGCTTGGGCATGAGTTCAGTGGCTATGTTGAATCCTACGGCGCAGGGGTTACCGACCTACAACCCGGCGATGCCGTTGCCTGCGTACCGCTACTTCCCTGCTTCCACTGCCCTCAGTGCGAGCGCGGCTACTTCTCGTTGTGTAAGCAGTATCAGTTTGTCGGTTCACGTAGCGAAGGGGGCAACGCAGAATATGTGGTGGTGAAACGCGCTAATTTGTTCCGCCTGCCTTCAGATATGCCGATTGAAGATGGCGCGTTCATTGAGCCCATCACCGTCGGCCTGCATGCGTTTCATTTGGCGCAGGGTTGTGAAGGCAAAAACGTGATTATTGTTGGCGCGGGTACTATCGGTTTACTGGCACTGCAATGTGCCCGTGAACTCGGCGCCAAAAGCATCACGGCGATTGATATCAACCCGCAAAAGCTGGCGTTAGCAAAAGAACTGGGGGCAACCTATGTGTTTAACAGTCGGGAGATGAGTGCGACTGAGATTCACTCTGATCTGGAGAATGTTCAGTTTGACCAACTCATACTGGAAACCGCAGGAACCCCACAAACTGTGACGCTATCGATAGAAATTGCCGGCCCTCGCGCTCAACTGGCGTTAGTGGGTACGCTGCATCACGATCTGGCGCTGGCTTCTGGTGTCTTTGGACAAATATTGCGTAAAGAGTTAACCATTCTTGGCAGTTGGATGAACTATTCCAGCCCATGGCCTGGAGAAGAGTGGGTAACCGCAGCGCGTTTACTGACGGAAAAACGCTTACAGCTTGAGCCATTAATTGCCCACAGTGGTGATGCCGAGAGCTTTGCCAGCGCCGTCAAGTCACTCAATGGCGCGCCGATGCAGGGTAAAATTCTGCTCAAACTCTCCTGACCCCACGAGCCAGCAACCTGCGCTGGCTCACATTTACTTTCGAAATTTAGCGTTCACCTTTCGCAATCCTTCGATTAAACTAGTGACAGTCAAATTATCAGGCAAATCAATATGAACTCATTTGAGAGAAGGAATAAAATTGTCGACCTGATTAATACGCAAGGTAGCGTACTGGTAATGGACCTTTCGAATACCTTTGGTATTTCTGAAGTCACCATTCGCGCCGACCTGCGGTTATTAGAAGAGAAGGGTCTGGTCACCCGTTTTCATGGCGGTGCGGCAAAACCTGGAAGCCATCTGGCTGAAGGTGACAATCAGGAAGTATTGTTAGAAGATCGGTATCAGCTTGCCAGCGATCCTAAAAAGCGGATCGCTCAGGCGGCAACGGCAATGGTCGAAGAAGGAATGACCGTGATTCTGGATAGCGGAAGCACGACCTTACTGATCGCTGAGGCGCTAAACCGAAAAAGTAATATCACTGTTATTACCAATAGCCTGCCTGCTGCGTTTACGTTATCGGAAAACAAAGATATTACGCTGGTCGTCTGCGGTGGCACGGTGCGTCACAAAACGCATTCAATGCATGGCACTATCGCTGAACGTTCCCTACAAGGAATAAGCGCTGACCTGATGTTTGTGGGTGCTGACGGGATCGATGCCACTAATGGTATTACGACATTCAACGAAGGCTATTCGATTAGTAGCGTAATGGCGGCGGCTGCACATAAGGTCATTGCCGTACTGGATGCAACAAAATTTAACCGACGCGGATTTAATCAGGTACTTCCCATGGAGAAGATTAACTGCGTAATAACCGACGACAGCATAAGCAAACAGGATAAATCAGCGCTGGTTAAAACAGGCGTTGAACTGCTGGTCGTTTAAATTACCCGCCACATCCCCCGTTTCGTCGAGCCAACGCGTTGCAGTTTGCCTTTTAGCTGCAACGCTTTCAGATAGCGTTCAACTGTTCGGGGTGAAATTTCACACTCATCAGCGATACTTTTGGCGGTTCTGCCAGGCTGATTCGACAAGATTCGTAGAATGCGCTTTTCCATATCCAGTAAATCAGACGGCATTTCTTCCGACATTTCTTCCGACATTTCTTCCGACAGGGTCGATGATTGTCCTAATCCCTCTTGCAAAGCAGAGATAATGTTTTCCAGAATAAATTCTATAAATGGCGTGCAGCTGCTTTGCCGATCGCACACTCCTAGCACCTGGTAATAGCGATCCTGCTGGTAGTGGATCAGCGTTTCCACCGGCAACCAGGCTAATTCTGAACGCCACTCACTCAGGATTAATGTCTGCCACAATCGCCCCATCCGTCCATTGCCGTCGGCAAAAGGATGAATAAATTCGAACTCGTAATGGAATACAGCACCAGCGATAAGCGGGTGAAGTTCTGTCGTTTTTAACCAGTCCAGTAAATCATTCATCAAGCGAAGAACTTGTGAGACCGGCGGGGCCATATGAATAAGCTGTTTTTCCCTGTAAACACCGACATTGCCAGATCGCAATTGGCCCGGGTTATCGACAAGCCCCATCATCAGGACTTGATGTGCCTGTAAAAGATCGGAGAGTTTTTCACTTTTCCACTCCGACATTTTTTCGTATGCCAGAATCGCATTTCTGACTTCCTGTATATCTTTAGCCGGAGCCAAAATACGCTTACCGTCCATCAGGGCTGTAACCTGATCCGTCGTCAACGAATTATGCTCAATCGCTAAAGAAGCCTGGATAGTACGAATACGGTTCTCTTTGCGCAAAAGAGGAGATATTCTGCCCGCCATCGCCGCCCAATGCCCCATCAGCTCACCAATCTCAATGACTTGATTGAGGATCAATGGCGTAACGGTAAAAGGCGGTTGGTAGGTGCTCACGTCTAGTCTCCCTGTTGTTCCAGTGCGTGCTTATACAGCGCATTCTTTTTCACGCCGTGGATTTCAGCGGCCAGCGCGGCGGCCTTTTTCAGCGGCAGTTCTGCCTGTAATAAAGCCAACGTACGCAGCGCATCGGCAGGGAGATCGTCTTCCTGCGCTTTATGCCCTTCGACAATCAGCACCATTTCACCTTTACGACGGTTTTCATCTTCCTTGACCCACGCAAGCAGTTCGCCGACCGGTGCGCCGTGAATGGTTTCCCAGGTTTTCGTCAGTTCACGCGCCAGCACCACGTAACGGGATTCGCCCCAGACGGCAACCATGTCTTCCAGGCTATCCAGCAAGCGGTGGGTAGATTCATAAAAAATAAGCGTACGCGGCTCTGCCTCAATGGCTTTCATCGCATCACGACGCCCTTTCGATTTGGCAGGCAGAAAACCTTCATAGCAAAAGCGGTCTGAAGGCAAACCAGCAGCGCTTAGGGCAGCAATCGCCGCGCAAGGGCCCGGCAGAGGAACAACGCGGATCCCCGCTTCGCGACAGGTGCGCACCAGATGGTAGCCAGGATCGTTAATCAGCGGCGTTCCGGCATCGGAAACCAGCGCAATGTTTTGCCCTTCTTTGAGTTTCGCCACCAGCGTTTCGGCCTTTTGCTGCTCGTTGTGGTCATGTAACGCGAACAAACGGGCGTTAATCGCGAAGTGTTGTAACAATAATCCTGTATGACGTGTGTCTTCAGCGGCAATCAAATCAACGGCTTGTAAAACTTCGAGCGCTCGTTGGGTAATATCAGCCAAATTTCCTATAGGAGTAGGTACAATAAAGAGTTGGCCTTGAGAATTATCCGCCGATTCGTGTTGTTTCATTGTGTCGTCCGTATTGCCGATTTAATATTGAGCATTGAGTAAAAAAATATCACTGGATACAGTATGGTACCCTCAACATTTTCTCGTTTGAAAGCCGCGCGCGCGCTACCAGTCATTCTGGCAGCACTGATTTTCGCAGGCTGTGGCACCCAGGCGCCAGACCAGAGTGCAGCCCATATGCAGGGCACTGCGCAGGCTGATTCCGGCTTTTATCTGCAACAAATGCAGCAAAGCTCAGATGATAGCAAGACCAACTGGCAATTACTTGCCATTCGTGCACTGCTGAAAGAAGGCAAGAGCCAGCAGGCTAGCGAGCTGTTCAACCAGCTGCCGCAGAAACTAAACGACACTCAGCGTCGTGAGCAGTCTCTGCTGGCCGTCGAGATCAAGCTCGCACAGAAAGATATCGCTGGCGCTCAGGCCCTGCTGGATAAACTCACTCCTGCCGATTTCGATCAAAACCAGCAGGCCAGATACTGGCAGGCGCAAATCGACGTCAACCAGGGTCGCCCATCGTTGACACTACTGCGCGCGCTGATCGCTCAGGAACCGCTGCTGGCCGCGAATGCTAAGCAGAAAAACATCGATGCCACCTGGCAGGCGCTGTCATCCATGACCCAGGAGCAAGCACAGGCACTGGTCATCAATGCGGATGAAAACGTGCTGCAAGGCTGGTTGGATCTCCAGCGCGTCTGGTTCGATAACCGTAACGATCCAGACATGATGAAAGCCGGTATTGCGGACTGGCAGAAACGTTATCCGCAAAACCCGGGCGCAAAAATACTGCCAACGCAGTTGGTTAACGTCCAGAGCTTTAAGCCCGCCTCCACCAGCAAAATTGCGCTGCTGCTGCCGCTGAACGGTCAGGCCGCTGTATTTGGCCGGACTATTCAGCAAGGCTTTGAAGCGGCGAAAAATATGGGTACTCAACCCGTAGCGGCCCCTGCGGTAGCTGCGCCTGCTGCGGATACAACAGCTGCGACGACCACAGAACAGCCGCAAACGACTGACGGCGTTGCCAGCCCTTCTCAGGCGTCAGTAAGCGATCTGACCAACGAGACGCCAGCTCAGCCAGAAACACCTGCTGCGCAGCCCGCAGCACCCGCTCAGCTAACAACCGCCAGCGCACCGGCGAATCCATCAGCAGAGCTGAAAATCTACGACACTTCATCACAGCCTCTGAACCAAATCCTGACTCAGGTTCAGCAGGATGGTGCCAGCATCGTGGTTGGCCCACTGCTGAAGAATAATGTTGAAGAGCTGATGAAAAGCAATACGCCATTAAACGTGCTGGCACTTAATCAGCCGGAATCGGTGAAAAACCTGCCGAACGTCTGCTACTTCGCTTTGTCGCCAGAAGATGAAGCGCGCGACGCCGCGCGTCACATCCGCGATCAAGGAAAACAGACGCCGCTGTTGTTGATCCCTCGGAGTTCATTAGGCGATCGCGTTGCCAACGCCTTTGCACAGGAATGGCAAAAGCTGGGCGGCGGCGTAGTGTTGCAGCAGAAGTTTGGCTCCACCGCCGAGCTGAAAATGGGCGTAAACGGCGGCTCGGGAATTTCCCTGACGGGCAGCCCGGTAGCCTCCTCTGTACCTGCGCAACCTGGCGTGACGATTGGCGGCCTGACGATTCCGGCTGCGCCCACCGATGCGCAGATCACCGGCGGCAGCGGCCGTGTTGATGCCGTGTATATTCTGGCGACGCCGGAAGAAATTGCCTTTATTAAGCCGATGATCGCTATGCGCAACGGCAGCCAGAGCGGAGCGACGCTGTACGCCAGCTCCCGTAGCGCGCAGGGAACTGCTGGCCCGGATTTCCGTCTGGAGATGGAAGGCTTGCAGTACAGCGAAATACCGATGCTGGCAGGTGCTAACGCTCCTCTCATGCAGCAGGCGCTTGGCGCGGTTCGTAACGACTACTCACTGGCACGTATGTATGCGATGGGCGTCGATGCCTGGTCACTTGCCAACCACTTCTCGCAAATGCGTCAGGTACAGGGTTTCGAAATTAACGGCAACACCGGGGCCTTAACCGCAACGCCAGATTGTGTGATTAACAGGAAGTTATCATGGCTCAAATACCAGCAAGGACAAGTCGTCCCCGCCAGTTAACGAGTAAACAGACCGGTGACGCGTGGGAATCCACCGCGCGTGACTGGCTGCAAAGCAAGGGACTGCATTTTATCGCCGCCAACGTGCGTGAACGTGGCGGCGAAATCGACCTGATAATGCGTGAAGGCAGCACCACCGTCTTTGTTGAAGTCCGCTATCGGCGCTCGGCCCAGTTTGGCGGCGCAGCGGCGAGTGTGACCCGGAGCAAACAACACAAATTATTACAGACCGCCCGCTTGTGGCTTGCGCGCCACAATGGGAGTTTTGATACTGTGGATTGCCGGTTCGATGTGTTAGCCTTCACCGGAAATGATGTTGAGTGGTTTAAGGACGCGTTCAACGACCGCTCATAGTTGAAGATTCAGAGCCTGGTTCTTAAGGATTAGCGTGTTAGATAGAATTAAAGTCTGCTTTACAGAAAGCATTCAAACTCAGATAGCTGCGGCTGAAGCACTTCCGGATGCGATCTCCCGTGCCGCCATGACGCTGGTTCAGTCCCTGCTCAATGGCAACAAAATTCTCTGTTGTGGTAATGGGACGTCCGCTGCCAACGCACAGCATTTTGCTGCCAGCATGATCAATCGTTTTGAAACAGAACGCCCAAGTTTACCTGCGATTGCACTAAACACTGATAATGTGGTCTTAACTGCGATTGCCAACGATCGCCTGCACGACGAAGTTTATGCAAAACAAGTCCGTGCGCTGGGACATGCAGGAGATGTTCTGCTGGCAATCTCTACGCGTGGTAATAGCCGCGATATCGTAAAAGCCGTTGAAGCCGCCGTGACACGCGACATGACAATCGTCGCGCTGACAGGGTATGACGGAGGGGAACTGGCCGGATTACTGGGGCCGCAGGATGTTGAAATCCGTATCCCCTCACACCACAGCGCCCGCGTTCAGGAAATGCACATGCTGACGGTCAACTGCCTTTGCGATCTCATCGATAACACGCTTTTCCCTCACCAGGATGATTAAGGAGTACACATGAAGGCATTTTCGCCGCTTGCTGTGATTATCGCTGCACTGCTGCTGCAAGGTTGTGTCGCTGCTGCCGTTGTCGGAACTGCTGCTGTCGGCACCAAAGCCGCGACGGATCCTCGCAGCGTCGGCACCCAGGTAGATGATGGAACCCTGGAATTACGCGTCAATACGGCGTTGTCGAAAGATGCCCAGATCAAGAAAGAAGCGCGAATCAACGTGAGCGCATATCAGGGTAAAGTGCTGCTGGTCGGTCAGTCGCCAAATAGCGAACTGTCTGCACGAGCAAAACAGATTGCGATGGGCGTAGAAGGTACGACTGAGGTCTTTAATGAGATCCGTCAGGGCCAGCCAATCGGTCTGGGCGATGCGTCCAACGATACCTGGATAACCACCAAAGTACGTTCCCAGTTACTGACCAGCGATCAGGTGAAATCCTCTAACGTGAAAGTCACGACCGAGAATGGAGAAGTGTTCCTGTTAGGTCTGGTGACCGAACGCGAAGCGAAGGCGGCGGCAGACATCGCCAGCCGGGTAAGCGGCGTGAAACGCGTCACGACGGCCTTTACGTTTATTAAGTAATACTGATGCCGGATAGCGACGCCTGAGCGTCTTATCCGGCCTACAGGACGTTATCGTTTGTAGGTCGGATAAGCGTCAGCGCCATCCGGCATTTTATTTAGCCCTTTCGCGTAACTCGGAAGAGGTCAGGATCGAAACCCCTTCATGCCCAGGCGCCAGCGCTTCTGCCAACATTGCCCGCGCAACATCGCGCGCTTCAATCGACTTCCAGTTACCCGGCAGCAGCCTGAACAACGGCGCTAAAAACATCTCATTCGCCCGCTGTTTGTCCCTATCACCTAGTAGCATTGAAGGCCGGGCAATGGTCAGCCGAGGCCAATTCTGCGCAATCAGCGCCTGCTCCATTTCACCTTTCACCCGGTTATAAAAAAACGGTGAATTGGCATTAGCGCCCATCGAACTCACCACCAGCATATGCTGTGCCCCCAGCCGACGCCCCGTCAGAGCTGTATCCACTACCAGCGTATAGTCAGCGTGGATAAATGCTTCTTTGCTGCCCGCTTCACGTCGGGTCGTTCCCAGACAACAAAAGACAATATCGACCGGATCGGTAACCTGCGCCAGAGCATCGGTTAGCTGCGGATCGTGGGGATTATAGATGCCAACCGTATCAGCCAGCGGTCGACGCGTCGGCACCGTAATGGCATTGATCCGGGGTTCATTCAGTAGCATCCGCAATAAATGTCCACCCACCAGACCCGTTGCACCGGTTATTAACACCTGGCTCATCGTTTATTTTCCCCTGACGCTTCAATCACTCTTTTAACTATAGATCACGTAGCCAGTGCATCTTTTTACCGAAGCCCAGCGTGTTGTCCGTGAATTTGACTTCATCCAGTCGAATCTCCCACACGGGCGCTGGCAACATTCTGGCGACAGGGAAACGGCGGTTGTAGGCGTTACGCGCGGCTTCACTCTCCAGCCCTTCAAGACGGCGAATCTCACCCTTAAACTGCACGCCACGAATCAGGGCGACCGTTTTGGGCTGCCCATTTACCGTGCCGGCAATCGGTGCGCGCGGCCCGGACATTTGCGCATGGCGCGTTTTATCTTCGGTCAGCACATAGAATGCCATCTTCTGCGCATCAAACAGGTAAAACGCATTGGCGCACCACAATTCACCTTCATGGTGTACGCACCAGGTCACGACGTGCTGTTTTGCCAGCCAGCGAGACACCGCAGTCAGTGTTTCCATTTGTGTTCTCTTTTATACTGTAGGTCTGAAAATTATCACGTCGATGGTGACAATGACACCCTGGTATCTGTACCTGATCCGTACCGCTGACAACGCCTTATACACCGGAATAACCACCGATGTGCAGCGCCGCTATAAGCAGCATCAAAGTGGGAAAGGCGCGAAGGCGCTACGTGGAAAGGGGGAACTCACGTTGGCATTTGCGGCGCAAGTTGGCGACCGTTCGCTGGCCCTGCGCATAGAGTATCGCGTCAAACAGCTCACAAAGCGTCAGAAAGAGCGCCTTGTAGAAGGCGAAGGGCTTGAAGCTCTACTGAGCAGCCTGCAAGCCCCGGATGTTAAAAACGATTGAAGTGGTCGTGGTATTCCACCAGGCCCGTCACGCCCTCCAGCGCATCGTCCGCCAGGCGATGAACCTGGAACGCGCTTTCGGTGCCCGGCCAGCGGCAACGCAGGTCATGATGCGCTGCCAGCTCAAAGCCAAAGCGGCTGTACAGTGCCGGATCGCCCAGCGTAACCACCGCGGCGTAGCCAAACTCGTTCAGGGAATCGAGTCCTTCATAGACCAGTTGACGCGCCAGGCCCTGCCCCCGGTAGTTTTCATCCACCGCGAGCGGCGCCATGCCGACCCATTGCAGATCTTCACCCTGAACATCGACAGGACTGAACGCGACGTAACCCACTACCTGACCTTCATCATCGGTAGCAACCAAACCCAACGTTAAGAAACCATCTTCACGCAGGTCGTGGACTAATTTTGCTTCCGCATCGCTCTCAAATGAACGGCGCAGCAACGCATCAATACCAGGGGCATCAATGGGAATCTCAACTCGAATCAGCATGGCTCACCTACCGAGGTCTGTTTGGTTTCTGGCGACGTTTTCATCCCCGCCTCAACAAAATCCGCCAACTGCATCAGCATGACGCGCAACGCTTTAGGCATCTGCTCCAGTTCGATGGCATCCATCAGATTTTTTACGTATAGCCCTAATTCTGTATCACCTTCAATCACCAGGCGACGCTGGAAGAAAAGCGTATCCGGATCCTGCTTGCGGGCCACGATCATCAGGAGATCGCTGGCATCGGCGCTAAAACTCACATCCGCATCTGCATTCTGGCTGACGATAAGTTTATCGTTCTCAACAGAGGTATACCATTTGAGGTCAATGTCACGCACATGAATGCTCAGCCAGCGACCTTCGAGAAACTCCAGCTCCCCATCGGCCAGCGCCTGACTAAACTGCCAGCTCAGGACCTGCTCCAGAACCTGGCGCTTCAGCGCAAAGGGCGTCAGTTTAACCGGTACACTCATCAGAGAAGGACCTAAATGTACTAAGCGTGAACGCAGTTTATCCAACACGAGCTTTACTCCCTGTTTCAATAGTCCTGCTATTTTGCCATATCAAATAAACGACATAGCGGCATAAATCAACAATTCGCTACGAAATTGTTACCTCTTTATTGGTGTCACCAATACGACTTTAACTGCCTCAAATCAAAAATTGTCTCAGCAAGGTTAACTAAAATCCCTCTTCGTTAACATTTCTGCGCCCTACATGGCGCAACGTTCAGGATAAATTATGGAGCTGCTCTGCCCTGCCGGAAACCTCCCGGCGCTTAAGGCGGCCATCGAGAACGGCGCTGATGCTGTCTACATCGGGCTGAAAGATGATACCAACGCCCGTCATTTCGCCGGCCTTAATTTTACCGAGAAAAAATTGCAGGAAGCGGTGAGTTTCGTTCATCAACATCGCCGTAAGCTGCACATTGCGATTAACACCTTTGCGCACCCGGATGGTTACGCACGCTGGCAGCGTGCCGTTGATATGGCAGCGCAACTGGGTGCAGACGCGCTGATCCTCGCCGACCTCGCCATGCTTGAGTATGCCGCAGAGCGCTACCCGCATATTGAGCGCCATGTCTCTGTTCAGGCATCTGCAACCAATGAAGAGGCGATTAATTTCTACCATCGCAACTTTGACGTCGCCCGCGTGGTTCTGCCGCGCGTGCTGTCTATTCATCAGGTGAAGCAACTTGCTCGCGTCACACCAGTTCCCCTGGAAGTGTTCGCCTTTGGCAGCTTGTGCATTATGGCGGAAGGCCGTTGCTATCTTTCGTCTTACCTGACGGGCGAATCTCCTAATACCGTCGGTGCCTGCTCCCCTGCCCGTTTTGTGCGCTGGCAGCAGACCCCACAGGGTCTGGAATCTCGCCTGAACGAAGTGCTGATTGATCGCTACCAGGATGGCGAAAACGCCGGGTATCCAACGCTGTGTAAAGGGCGCTACCTGGTGGATGGCGAGCGCTACCATGCGCTGGAAGAACCCACCAGCCTCAACACGCTCGAACTGCTGCCGGAACTGCTGGCTGCCAATATTGCCTCGGTGAAAATCGAAGGTCGCCAGCGCAGCCCGGCTTACGTTAGCCAGGTGGCGAAAGTGTGGCGTCAGGCAATCGACCGCTGTATGGCCGACCCGCAAAACTACGTCCCGCAGGCCGCGTGGATGGAAACGCTCGGTTCAATGTCCGAAGGCACGCAGACCACGCTTGGCGCGTATCACCGTAAATGGCAGTGAGAAAAGCAATGAAATATTCATTAGGACCCGTGCTCTACTACTGGTCGAAAGAAACGCTGGAAGATTTTTACCAGCAGGCCGCCGCCAGTCATGCTGACGTTATCTATCTTGGCGAAGCGGTATGCAGCAAACGCCGTGCGACCAAAGTGGGCGACTGGCTGGATATGGCGAAGTCTCTCGCCGGTAGCGGTAAGCAGGTGGTGCTGTCGACGCTGGCGCTGGTGCAGGCTTCCTCTGAACTGGGAGAGCTGAAGCGCTATGTCGAAAACGGCGACTTCCTGTTGGAAGCCAGCGATCTCGGCGTGGTGAATATGTGCGCCGAGCGTAAGCTGCCGTTTGTCGCCGGGCACGCGCTCAACTGCTACAACGCCGTCACGCTGCGTATTCTGCTCAAGCAGGGCATGGTGCGCTGGTGTATGCCGGTAGAGTTATCCCGCGACTGGCTGGTGAACCTGCTCAACCAGTGCGACGAACTGGGTATTCGCGACCAGTTTGAAACCGAAGTGCTGAGTTATGGGCATTTACCGCTGGCCTACTCTGCCCGCTGCTTTACCGCACGTTCCGAAGATAAGCCTAAAGACGAGTGCGAAACCTGCTGCATTAAATATCCCAACGGGCGTGATGTGCTGTCGCAGGAGAATCAGCAGGTCTTTGTGCTCAACGGGATCCAGACCATGAGCGGCTATGTCTACAACCTCGGTAACGAGCTGACATCGATGCAGGGGCTGGTTGATATTGTGCGCCTTTCCCCGCTGGGGACAGAGACATTCGCCATGCTTGACGCCTTCCGTGCCAATGAAAATGGCAGTGCTCCATTACCGCTTGCCGCCCACAGTGACTGCAACGGCTATTGGAAGCGACTGGCTGGTCTGGAGCTGCAGGCGTAAAAAAGCTCACTTTGTTAACAACGGTAATCAAATTTTAATGCAGTATTAAAAGATTAACCGGTAACAAAGTGAGCCGTTATGACTGACAAAACTATTCCGTTCTCGGTGCTGGATCTGGCACCGATCCCTGAAGGTTCTTCGGCAAAAGAGGCCTTCACGCACTCGCTTGATCTCGCCCGACTGGCCGAAAAGCGCGGCTACCACCGCTACTGGCTGGCAGAACATCACAACATGGTCGGTATCGCCAGCGCCGCAACCTCAGTGCTGATTGGCTATCTGGCTGCTAATACCACCACGCTGCATCTCGGGTCTGGCGGCGTGATGCTGCCCAACCATTCGCCGCTGGTGATCGCCGAGCAGTTCGGTACCCTGAATACGCTGTATCCGGGACGCATCGATCTTGGGCTTGGCCGCGCGCCGGGGAGCGATCAGCCAACGATGCGTGCGCTGCGCCGCCATATGAGCGGTGATATCGATAACTTCCCACGCGACGTCGCTGAACTGGTGGACTGGTTCGACGCCCGCGATCCTAACCCCCATGTACGCCCGGTTCCCGGCTACGGCGAGCAGATCCCGGTCTGGTTATTAGGCTCCAGCCTGTACAGCGCACAGTTGGCGGCCCAGCTCGGCCTGCCGTTTGCCTTCGCCTCGCATTTTGCTCCGGATATGCTGCATCAGGCGCTGCATCTGTATCGCACCCAGTTCAAACCCTCAGCGCGGCTGGCAAAGCCGTATGCAATGGTGTGCATCAACATCATTGCCGCTGACAGCAATCGCGACGCCGAGTTTCTTTTCACCTCGATGCAGCAGGCGTTTATGAAACTGCGTCGTGGCGAAACGGGCCAGCTACCACCGCCGGTAGAGAATATGCATCAGCTGTGGTCCGCTTCAGAACAGTACGGCGTACAACAGGCGCTGAGCATGTCGCTGGTTGGTGATAAGGCAAAAGTGCGTCACGGTCTTGATGCCATTTTGCGTGAAACCCAGGCCGATGAAATTATGGTTAACGGCCAGATTTTTGATCATCAGGCACGTCTACATTCGTTTGATTTGGCGATGGATGTGAAGCAGGAATTGTTGGGGTAGCGCGGTTTGTGCCTGATGGCGGCTACGCCTTATCCGGCCTACACGGTACTGTAGGCCCGGTAAGCGTAGCGCTACCGGGCAACGGTTTTACTGATAGACCGGTAACAGATCCACGCTCGACAGAATATGGATAACCGCGTTGCCGATACCGAACACCAGGATCAGCGCAATCATCGGCTTACCGCCCCAGACACGGAATTTCGGGCTACCGAAACGCTCGCGGGATTTACGGGCCAGCAGCGCCGGAACAATGGCAGCCCATATGGTTGCTGCGAGTCCTGCATAGCCGATGGCGTACAGGAAACCGTTCGGCCATAGCAGGCCACCGATAATTGGCGGGACAAACGTCAGCAATGCCGTTTTGAAACGTCCCACTGCTGAGTCATCAAAGCCAAACAGATCCGCCAGATAGTCAAACAGACCGAGCGTAACGCCGAGGAATGAACTCGCCACCGCAAAGTTAGAGAACACCACCAGCAGCAGATCAAGACTGCGGCTGTTTAGTACGCCGCTCAGTGCCTGTACCAGCACATCAATGTTACCGCCCTGTTGCGCGATACCGATAAACTCTGGACGCGGAATGTTGCCCATCGTTCCCAGCAACCATACGGTATATAGCACCAGCGCCAGCAACGTGCCGTACACCAGACACTTAACGATGGTCTTCGGATCTTTGCCGTAGTACTTCATCAGGCTCGGGACGTTGCCGTGATAGCCGAATGAAGCCAGACAAAACGGCAGCGTCATCAGCAGATACGGTGTATACGAAGCATTGCTTTGTGCCACGTTAAACAGCGTAGTGGGCGTAACATGTCCCAGCAGACTGCCGAAGGTCAGGAAAAAGGTAATCACCTTTGCGCCCAGCACAATCGCCGTCATGCGGCTAACCGCTTTGGTGCTTAACCACACCACAAATGCCACCAGCAGCGCAAAGCCAAGACCTGCCGCGCGCGCCGGAACATTCAGCGACATCTCGGAGAAGGTGTGATGCAGAATCGACCCGCTCGCTGAGATATAGGCGTAAGTCAGGATATAGAGAACGAAGGCGATCGAGATGCCGTTCACTACGTTCCAACCTTTACCCAGCAGATCTTTCGTGATGGTGTCAAAACTGGAGCCAATGCGGTAATTGAGGTTAGCTTCAAGGATCATCAGCCCGGAGTGCAGCATGCAGAACCAGGTGAAGATCAGCGCCGCCATTGACCAGAAAAACCACGCCCCGGACATGACCACTGGCAGAGAAAACATCCCCGCGCCAATAATGGTGCCGCCGATAATCACCACGCCGCCGAGCAGCGAAGGTGACGTTTGGGTGGTGGTTAGTGTTGCCATTTAGCCATCTCTCCAGTCATTTATATTGTGACTACATCTCAATGTGCCGCACTGTACCAGTACACGAGTACAAATGAAATAAAAAAAGCCCCGATTGTTGAGATCGGGGCTGTATATATTACTTTACGCAGCGAAACTTATGCGTCACCGCCGAAACGACGACGACCAGCGGAGTCATCACGACGCGGAGCAGAAGAATCGTCACGACGCGGACCACGATTGCCTTCACGACGTTCGCCGCTAAAACGACGACCATCACCACGACCGCCTTCACGACGTTCACCGCTAAAGCCACGACCTTCACCGCGACCACCTTCACGACGCTCACCGCTGAAACGTCCACCGCCACGACGCTCACCACCGGTGTGCGGAACTGCATCGCCAACCAACTGCATGTTCATCGGCTTGTTCAGGATGCGAGTACGGGTAAAGTGCTGCAGCACGTCGCCCGGCATACCTTTCGGCAGCTCGATGGTGGAGTGGGAAGCAAACAGCTTGATGTTACCGATGTAACGGCTGCTGATATCGCCTTCGTTAGCAATCGCGCCAACGATATGACGAACTTCAACACCGTCATCACGGCCCACTTCAATGCGGTACAGCTGCATGTCACCAACGTCACGACGTTCACGACGCGGACGATCTTCACCACCACGGTCATTACGGTCACGAGGGCCACGATCGTTACGATCGCGCGGACCACGGTCATCACGATCGCGGAATTCGCGTTTCGGACGCATTGGTGCATCTGGCGGCAGGATCAGCGGACGTTCGCCCTGAGCCATTTTCAGCAGTGCGGCTGCCAGCGTTTCGATATCCAGCTCTTCTTCCGGCTGCATTTTCGCCAGCAGAGCACGGTACTGATCCAGATCGCTGCTTTCCAGCTGCTGCTGTACTTTAGCGGCGAATTTTTCCAGACGGCGTTTGCCCAGCAGTTCTGCGTTCGGCAGTTCTACTTCCGGAATCGTCAGCTTCATAGTGCGTTCGATGTTACGCAGCAGACGACGCTCACGGTTCTCAACGAACAGCAGCGCACGGCCAGCACGACCCGCACGACCGGTACGGCCGATACGGTGAACGTAAGACTCGGAATCCATCGGGATGTCGTAGTTAACAACCAGGCTGATACGCTCAACGTCCAGGCCACGGGCCGCAACGTCGGTAGCAATCAGGATATCCAGGCGGCCATCTTTCAGACGTTCCAGAGTCTGCTCACGCAGGGACTGGTTCATGTCGCCGTTCAGTGCAGCGCTGCTATAACCGCTACGCTCCAGCGCTTCTGCCACTTCCAGGGTCGCATTTTTGGTACGAACGAAGATAATCGCCGCATCAAAATCTTCTGCTTCCAGGAAACGCACCAGCGCTTCATTTTTACGCATGCCCCACACAGTCCAGTAGCTCTGGCTGATGTCAGGACGCGTGGTAACGCTGGACTGAATGCGTACTTCCTGCGGCTCTTTCATAAAGCGACGGGTAATACGACGAATCGCTTCCGGCATGGTTGCAGAGAACAGAGCGGTCTGATGACCTTCCGGGATCTGCGCCATGATGGTTTCAACGTCTTCGATGAAGCCCATACGCAGCATTTCGTCAGCTTCGTCCAGTACCAGACCGCTCAGTTTGGAGAGGTCCAGAGTACCGCGCTTCAGGTGATCCAGCAGACGGCCCGGCGTACCGACGACGATCTGTGGTCCCTGACGCAGGGCACGTAATTGCACGTCATAACGCTGGCCGCCGTACAGGGCAACCACGTTCACGCCGCGCATGTGTTTAGAGAAATCCGTCATGGCTTCTGCAACCTGAACCGCCAGTTCGCGGGTCGGTGCCAGCACCAGAATCTGAGGTGCCTTCAGCTCAGGATCAAGATTGTTGAGCAGCGGTAAAGAGAACGCTGCAGTTTTGCCGCTACCCGTCTGGGCCATACCCAGAACATCGCGACCGCCCAGCAGATGCGGAATGCACTCTGCCTGGATTGGAGATGGTTTTTCGTAACCCAGATCGTTAAGGGCTTCAAGGATAGGAGCCTTCAGGCCCAGATCTGCAAAAGTGGTTTCGAATTCAGCCATGTAGTACGTGTGCCTCAAAATTAATGGCGGCCAGTCTACATAACTCATCATGAAATTGATCTGCAATTTTCATTGAAAAGTGTGAACCGGCTCAAAGTAGGTGTATTAACGAACAACAACGCCCTCACCCGTGAAGGTGATGGCAATCAAAAAAGATTACGGGCTGATGTGTACGTCAGCTATTGCTGGTCCGATTCTGCCAGGTCATCTTGGTCCTGGCCCAGGAGCGATAATTCCAACAATGCGTATCGGTGCTCAACAAAGTTATGAACGTTGTTAGCCACCGCCAGTTTGAACAATGCCGTAGCGTTGTCCAAATCCCCCAGACTTAGGTAGTACTTACCTAAATAGAAGTTGGTTTCACTGAGATGCTCAGCGAGCGAGGTGTTATCCGTTGCGTCCGCCTTCAGGCGTTCCATCAGCGTTGCTTCGCTAATGTTGCCCAGGTAGAACTCGACAATGTTCCATCCCCATTGCTCTTTATCCGATTTCTCAAAGCGTTGCTTCAACGCTTCTTTCGCCTGCTTCTCATCGAGCTTCTGCTCGGCGAGATAAAGCCACAGACTACGGAAAGGATCATTGGGATCGTCTTGATAAAACGCTAGCAGATCATCTTGCGCTAACTTGTCGCGACCGCCGTAATACAATGCGATACCGCGATTTAAGTGCGCGTAGTTGTAAGTTGGATCAAGCTCAAGTACAGAATCAAACGCTTCATAGGCAGCATCAAAATTGCCTGCCTGCGTTAAATATATACCTAAGTAATTGAATACTTCAGGCATATCTGGTCGGATTGCCAGCGCTTGTGAAAAATCATTTCGCGCCAGTGCCCTCAGACCGAGACTATCATACAACACTCCGCGCTCATATAAAAGCTGTGCGCGTTCGTCATCGGTTAAAGCCCGACTGGCAAGAATTTGTTCCATACGTGCCAGAATCACTTCCTGCTGCAAAGTCGGTTGCAATGGTACTGCGAGGACTTCACTCTTTCGCCAGGCGGAATTACTGCATCCAGCCAGCGTGAGTGCTGTCGCAACGAAACACCAGCGCAAAAAAGGCTTCATTTCCCACTCCCGAAGACAACGATTGAATGAACGTCCAGGTTCCCCGGTTGCTAACAAGGCATCCTGCCGGGTTAAAGGCCCTCCGCTTTCACGGAGGGCAATGGCAACCTTACTCGCCCTGGCTTGCCGGAGCTTCCGGTTCGCCTGCAGGCTGAGACTGCTCAGTTGCTTCTTTAATGCTCAGACGTACACGGCCCTGGCGATCAACTTCCAGAACTTTGACCGGTACTTCCTGGCCCATCTGCAGGTAGTCGGTCACTTTCTCAACGCGCTTATCAGCGATCTGAGAGATGTGTACCAGACCTTCTTTACCGCCACCGATGGCAACGAATGCGCCAAAGTCAACGATACGGGTCACTTTACCATTGTAGATACGGCCTACTTCGATCTCTGCGGTGATCTCTTCGATACGACGGATAGCATATTTCGCTTTTTCGCCGTCAGTCGCAGCAATCTTCACGGTACCATCATCTTCGATTTCAATGGTGGTGCCGGTTTCTTCGGTCAGAGCACGGATAACAGAACCGCCTTTACCGATAACGTCTTTGATCTTGTCCGGGCTGATCTTGATGGTGTGGATACGCGGAGCAAATTCAGAGATATCGCCACGCGGTGCGTTGATCGCTTGTTCCATCACACCCAGGATGTGCAGACGCGCACCTTTAGCCTGGTTCAGAGCAACCTGCATGATCTCTTTGGTGATACCTTCAATTTTGATATCCATCTGCAGTGCAGAGATACCGTCGCGGGAACCCGCCACTTTGAAGTCCATATCGCCCAGGTGGTCTTCGTCGCCCAGGATGTCAGACAGAACAACAAAGTTGTCGCCTTCTTTCACCAGACCCATCGCGATACCCGCAACGGCGGCTTTGATCGGCACGCCTGCGTCCATCAGCGCCAGGGAAGCACCACATACGGAAGCCATGGAAGAAGAACCGTTAGATTCGGTGATTTCAGAAACCACACGCACGGTGTACGGGAATTTATCCAGTTCCGGCATTACTGCCAGTACGCCACGTTTCGCCAGACGGCCGTGACCAATCTCACGACGCTTCGGAGAACCGACCATACCGGTTTCACCTACGCAGTACGGAGGGAAGTTGTAGTGGAACAGGAAGTTGTCAGTGCGCTCGCCCATCAGTTCGTCAAGGTTCTGCGCATCACGAGTGGTGCCCAGGGTCGCAGTAACCAGCGCCTGAGTTTCGCCACGGGTGAACAGTGCGGAGCCGTGGGTACGCGGCAGAACGCCAGTACGCACGTCCAGACCACGGATCATGTCTTTTTCACGGCCATCGATGCGCGGCTCGCCTGCCAGTACGCGGCTACGAACAACGTTTTTCTCGATAGCGTGCAGGATTTCACCCAGTTCGTTAGCGTCCAGGGTTTCGTCTTCAGCCACCAGAGTCGCGATGGTTTCAGATTTGATTACGTCAACCTGAGCATAACGCTCTTGTTTGTCGGTGATGCGGTAAGCATCGCTCAGGCGAGCTTCTGCCAGTGCGGCAACGCGTGCGTTCAGCGCTTCGTTGACGGCTTCTGGCTGCCAGTCCCAACGCGGTTTGCCAGCTTCTTTCGCCAGCTCGTTGATAGCCTGAATCACAACCTGCTGCTGTTCGTGACCGAACACAACAGCACCCAGCATCTGATCTTCGCTCAGCAGTTCTGCTTCGGATTCAACCATCAGTACGGCTGCTTCAGTACCCGCAACAACCAGGTCCAGCTTGCTTTCTTTCAGTTCGTCCTGAGTCGGGTTCAGTACGTACTGGTCATTGATGTAACCAACACGTGCAGCACCGATCGGGCCGTTGAATGGAATACCAGACAGAGTCAGCGCAGCAGATGCACCAATCATTGCCACGATGTCCGGGTTAACCTGCGGGTTAACGGAAACAACGGTCGCGATAACCTGAACTTCGTTCACGAAGCCTTCCGGGAACAGCGGGCGAACCGGGCGGTCAATCAGACGCGCGATCAGGGTTTCGCCTTCGCTCGGACGGCCTTCACGACGGAAGAAGCTACCCGGGATACGGCCAGCAGCGTAGGTACGCTCCTGATAGTTAACGGTCAGCGGGAAAAAGTCCTGGCCTGGTTTCGCTTTTTTCTGGCCAACAACGGTAACGAATACCGCGGTGTCATCCATGCTAACCATAACAGCGGCAGTCGCCTGACGCGCCATCATGCCGGTTTCCAGCGTAACGGTATGCTGACCGTACTGGAATTTACGAACGATCGGATTAAGCAAAATAATATCCTTTCTCTATTTTTTTGACGGCACATTTTGCGCCATCGTTAATACCCGATCTTCTGCGCATCCTCGCGACTAATGACAACCCTAACCCATAAGCATGAGTAAAGCCTCTCATTAGCCGCGCGAACCTCTGCAACGGAAGATCATTCATAGCAACAATACATTAGTTTCCAGCGAATTGCTGCCATCTGCTGGAAAAAAGGGGCCATGAAGGCCCCCTCTTTCTGAAACTCGAAAGAATTAGCGACGCAGACCCAGACGCTCGATCAGCGCGGTGTAACGTGCAACATCTTTACGTTTCAGGTAGTCGAGCAGTTTACGACGCTGAGAAACCATGCGCAGCAGACCACGACGGCTGTGGTGATCTTTTTTGTGCTCTGCAAAGTGGCCCTGCAGGTGGTTAATCTGTGCAGTCAACAGTGCAACCTGAACATCGGTAGAACCGGTGTCGTTTGCATCACGACCAAACTCAGAAACGATTTTAGCGGTAGCTTCAGTACTTAGAGACATTTTAAAACTCCAAAGTGTTAAGAATGAAAGGATGCCGATCTCTAATTCAGCTATCCCAGTGTATACACTTTATCCTTCAAACTGACTCTGCGTTGGCTGCGTCCGCTCACCTCAGTCACTTATCTAAGTAAGCTCCTAAGGATTCTCAGACTTGCCGCCTTGATGCAGCTCGAATGATTTTGTGTATACGTCGCGTAGATTGTTAAACAATTTACGCGACGTTAAGCGGCAGTATTCTACTCGCAGTGCCCTTTTATCGCAAGACAGAGAGCGCTATGCAGGATACTCAACCACCAGGCGACGGGGGGCGACACGACCTTCATCGTCCATCTCCCCCATGCCGATAAACTTGCCGTCATCGCCTTCCGTCACGCGGACCAGCCCTTCCAGCGGCGCGCCTGATGTCCGTACCGGGTTACCGTTTTTAAAGTAAACCGAGGATGTTAAAGGCAAATTAACAACAGGATAGTCCGATGCTGGACTGTCCATTGGCATCAGCAAAGGATCAAGCAGCTGTGCCGCCGGAATGTTCTGCTGCTCGGCCTGTTCAACCAGCTCACGCAGATGTTCCAGCGTCACCATTCGATCCACCGGATACTTGCTGACCGTCAAACGACGCAGATACGTGACGTGCGCGCCGCAGCCCAACTTCTCACCCAGATCGTCAACAATGGTGCGAATATAGGTGCCTTTGGAACAGTGAACTTCCAGCTCCAGTTCGTTACCTTCGTGACGGATAAACAGCAGCTCATAGACGGTAATCGGTCGCGCTTCACGCGGCACTTCAATACCCTGACGCGCATATTCGTACAGCTTCTTACCCTGATACTTCAGCGCCGAATACATTGACGGGATCTGCTCGATATCGCCGCGGAAAGTTTCCAGCGCGCTCGCCAGTTGTTCTGCGGTGAAGGTTACCGGACGTTCCTGCACGATTTGCCCATCGGCATCGGAAGTGTCTGTACGCTGGCCCAGACGGGCAACCACACGATAGCGTTTGTCAGAATCCAGCAAATACTGTGAAAACTTAGTCGCTTCACCGAGGCAGATTGGCAGCATGCCTGTCGCCAGCGGATCCAGTGCGCCGGTATGTCCTGCGCGATTGGCATTGTAGATGCGTTTTACTTTTTGCAGTACATCATTGCTGGACATGCCCTGCGGCTTATCCAGCAGCAGGACACCGTGAATGTCGCGACCACGACGACGAGGACGACTCATCAGTCCTCCTTGCTGTCGTCCGCTGGGTTCACACGACGCTCATCGTCATGTTTCACCACGCTGGTCACCAGGTTGGACATGCGCATCCCTTCAACCAACGAGTTGTCGTAGAAGAAGGTCAGCTCAGGCACGATACGCAGACGCATGGCTTTACCCAGCAGAGAACGGATAAAACCAGAGGCTTCCTGCAGTGCCTTGATGCCGTTTTTCACAGCAGCTTCGTCCTGATCGTTGAGGAAAGTCACGAATACTTTGGCATATGCCAGATCACGAGACATCTCAACACCCGATACGGTGGTCATCATACCAACACGCGGGTCTTTGATTTCGCGTTGCAGGATGAGTGCGATCTCTTTCTGCATCTCTTGCGCGACACGCTGCGGGCGACCAAATTCTTTCGCCATAATAAATTCTCCAGAATAAAGACAAAAAAGGGGCTATCAGCCCCTTTTTAAATTTCTTGCCGGGTGGCGCTTCGCTTACCCGGCCTACACCTAATCATCTTCTAAGGATTTTGGGCTGCAAATTGCGGCCCAAAAGACGACGAAGATTAAGCGATAGTACGTTGGATCTCGATAATCTCGAACACTTCGATCATATCGCCAACGCGAACGTCGTTGTAGTTCTTAACGCCGATACCACATTCCATGCCGTTACGGACTTCGTTAACGTCATCTTTGAAGCGACGCAGGGATTCCAGCTCGCCTTCATAGATAACCACGTTGTCGCGCAGAACGCGGATAGGGTTGTGACGTTTAATCGTGCCTTCGGTAACCATACAGCCTGCGATAGCGCCGAATTTCGGTGATTTGAACACATCACGAACTTCAGCCAGACCAATGATCTGCTGTTTCAGCTCCGGAGACAGCATGCCGCTCATCGCTGCTTTCACTTCGTCGATCAGATGATAGATGACGGAGTAGTAACGCAGATCCAGGCTTTCAGATTCGATAACTTTACGTGCAGAGGCATCAGCACGGACGTTGAAGCCAACCAGAATCGCGTTGGATGCCGCAGCCAGGGTCGCGTCGGTTTCGGTGATACCACCTACGCCAGAACCGATGATCTTCACTTTGACTTCGTCGGTAGACAGTTTCAGTAAAGAGTCGGAAATCGCTTCTACAGAACCCTGAACGTCAGCCTTCAGGACGACGTTCACTTCGTGAACTTCGCCTTCGGTCATGTTAGCGAACATGTTCTCGAGTTTAGATTTCTGCTGACGAGCCAGTTTGACTTCACGGAATTTGCCCTGACGATACAGTGCAACTTCACGGGCTTTCTTCTCGTCACGAACGACAGTAACTTCGTCACCTGCAGCCGGAACACCGGACAGACCGAGGATTTCCACCGGAATGGACGGACCTGCTTCCAGTACTTCCTGACCCAGTTCGTTACGCATAGCACGAACGCGACCGTATTCGAAGCCACACAGTACGATGTCGCCTTTGTGCAGCGTACCTTCACGCACCAGTACGGTAGCAACCGGACCACGACCTTTATCCAGGAAGGATTCGATAACCGCGCCGCTCGCCATGCCTTTACGCACAGCTTTCAGTTCCAGTACTTCGGCCTGCAGCAGGATAGCATCCAGCAGTTCGTCGATACCGGTACCCGCTTTCGCAGAAACGTGAACGAACTGGCTCTCGCCGCCCCACTCTTCCGGCATGATGCCGTACTGGGACAGTTCGTTTTTAACGCGATCTGGATCCGCTTCCGGCTTATCGATTTTGTTGACTGCAACCACCACCGGCACACCTGCCGCTTTCGCGTGCTGGATAGCTTCGATAGTCTGCGGCATCACGCCGTCGTCTGCAGCAACAACCAGAACAACGATATCCGTTGCCTGAGCACCACGAGCACGCATGGAGGTAAACGCGGCGTGACCCGGGGTATCCAGGAAGGTGATCATACCGTTGTCAGTTTCAACGTGGTACGCACCGATGTGCTGAGTAATGCCGCCTGCTTCGCCAGAGGCCACTTTCGTAGAACGAATGTAGTCCAGCAGAGAGGTTTTACCGTGGTCAACGTGACCCATGATGGTCACAACTGGTGCGCGCGGTTCAGCCGCAGCACCGGTGTCACGGTCGCTCATTACCGCTTCTTCCAGCTCGTTTTCACGACGCAGGATAACTTTGTGGCCCATCTCTTCGGCAACCAACTGTGCGGTTTCCTGGTCGATGACCTGGTTAATGGTAGCCATTGCGCCCAGTTTCATCATCGCTTTGATGACCTGAGAGCCTTTAACTGCCATTTTGTTCGCCAGATCGCCAACGGTGATGGTTTCGCCGATCACAACGTCACGGTTAACGGCCTGAGCTGGCTTCTGGAAGCCCTGCTGCAGAGCGGAACCTTTACGCTGCTTACCGCCTTTACCGCCGCGAACCGCTGCACGTGCTTCCTCACGGTCAGCTTTAGATTCAGCGTGTTTGTTGCCTTTCTTCGCCGGACGCGCTGCTTTAGTGCTGCGAGTACGACCACGACCGCCTTCGACTTCACGATCGTTCTCGTCTTCAGCCTGGCGAGCATGCTGAGAAGTGGTGACGTGATAATCGCTGGTGTCTTCGACAGGTTCAACGTTATTCACACCATTTTTCTCGTTTTCTTCCGCCATACGGCGAGCTTCTTCCGCTACGCGGCGCGCTTCTTCTTCAAGCTTGCGACGTGCTTCTTCTTCCGCTTTACGCTTCAGTTCTGCGGCTTCATTTTCACGGCGGGCTTTTTCGGCCTGGGCGGTTTTAGTCATATCGTCGGTCTGTTGATTGCTCACTTTGTCTTTTTCCGCAGCTTCACGTTTCGCTTTATCAGCGGCTTCACGCTTAGCTTGTTCTGCGGCCTCACGTTCGGCTTTTTGTTGCGCCTCGCGTTTGGCAGCTTCTTCTGCCTCACGACGGGCTTGCTCTTCCGCTTCACGCTGCGCCTGCTCTTCCGCGGCAAGGCGTTCAGCCTCTTGCGGATCGCGTTTCACAAAGGTGCGTGTCTTGCGGACTTCGATTTGTACCGATTTGCTTTTTCCACCGGTACCTGGAATATTGAGAGTACTGCGCGTTTTACGCTGCAATGTCAACTTATCCGGCGCTGAGCCGTTTTCACGGTTCAAATGCGCCAGTAAGGTTTGTTTCTCTTGTGCGGACACAGAGTCGTCAGCAGACTTCGGGATACCGGCATCAGCAAATTGCTGTACCAGGCGATCCACGGAAGTCTGTATCTCTGCAGCCAGCGTTTTTACGGTTACATCTGTCATACTGTTCCTTCCTGCTACAGTTTATTACGCTTCGTCGCCGAACCAGCAAATATTACGGGCAGCCATAATCAGCTCACCGGCTTTTTCGTCGGTCAACCCTTCGATATCAGCCAGATCATCAATGCCCTGTTCAGCGAGATCTTCCAGCGTACAAACACCACGGGCCGCCAGTTTGAAGGCCATCTCACGATCCAATCCTTCCAGATTCAGCAGATCGTCAGCCGGTTTGTTATCACCGAGGCTTTCTTCCTGGGCCAGTGCCAGAGTGGTCAGTGCGTTTTTAGCACGCTCGCGCAGCGCTTCAACGGTCTGTTCATCCAGGCCGTCAATTTCCAGCAGCTCTTTCATTGGCACGTAGGCCAGTTCTTCCAGCGTCGCAAAACCTTCTTCCACCAGAACGGTCGCGAAATCTTCATCGATATCGAGATATTTGGTGAAGGTATCGATGGCTGCATGTGCTTCAGCCTGATGCTTCGCCTGCAGGTCATCAACGGTCATCACGTTGAGTTCCCAACCGCTCAGTTGTGAAGCCAGGCGGACGTTCTGACCATTACGTCCAATCGCCTGAGCCAGGTTACCGGCTTCAACCGCGATATCCATGGTGTGCTTGTCTTCATCCACCACGATAGAAGCAACGTCTGCTGGCGCCATTGCGTTAATCACGAACTGCGCCGGGTTATCATCCCACAGGACGATATCGATACGCTCGCCGCCCAGTTCGGTAGAAACCGCCTGAACGCGCGCACCGCGCATACCAACACAGGCGCCGACCGGATCAATACGCTTGTCGTTGGTCTTAACGGCGATTTTCGCACGCGATCCCGGATCACGGGCAGCCGCTTTAATTTCGATAACTTCTTCGCCAATTTCCGGTACTTCAATGCGGAACAGCTCAATCAGCATTTCCGGTTTGGAACGGGTTACAAACAGCTGCGCACCGCGCGCTTCCGGGCGTACAGAGTACAGAACACCACGAATACGGTCACCTGGGCGGAAGTTTTCACGCGGGAGCATGTCTTCACGCAGGATAACAGCTTCAGCATTGCTGCCCAGATCCAGAGAAATGTTGTCGCGGTTTACTTTCTTTACCACACCGGTGACGATTTCGCCTTCGTGTTCGCGGAACTGATCGACAACCATTGCGCGTTCAGCTTCACGTACTTTCTGTACGATAACCTGTTTCGCGGTCTGGGTGGTGATACGGTCAAAGGTGACAGATTCAATCTGATCTTCAACATATTCGCCCACGTTCAGACTTTCGTCTTCGAAGCGTGCCGCTTCCAGCGTAATTTCTTTGGTCGGCTGAGTAACTTCTTCTACGATTACCCAACGACGGAAGGTATCGAAATCACCGCTTTTACGATCGATTTCTACGCGAACGTCGATCTCTTGCTCATATTTTTTCTTTGTTGCTGTAGCCAGCGCACTTTCCAGTGCTTCAAAAATTTTCTCGCGTGGCAGCGCTTTTTCGTTGGATACGGCTTCAACAACAGCCAAAATTTCTTTGTTCATCGCGGGCTTTTCACCTCAATCCAGACTGTTAAAAGTGGGGAACCAGGTTCGCCTTCTGGATATTACTCAGCGCGAACACTTCATCTTTGCCTTCGACTGTGACCGTGATCATCTCACCGTCCACCGCTTTGATAACGCCCTGCCATTTACGACGGTTTTGTACCGCCATACGAAGAACCAGCGTGACTTCTTCACCCAGGAAACGCACGTAGTGTTCAGCTGTGAACAGAGGACGGTCGAGACCCGGAGAGGAGACTTCCAGGTTATAGGCAACGGTGATTGGGTCTTCGACATCCATCACGGCGCTTACCTGATGGCTCACATCAGCACAATCATCAACATTGATGCCATCTTCACTATCAATATAGATGCGCAGTGTGGATGTGCGACCACGAATAAATTCGATGCCGACCAGTTCGTAGCCCAGGGCTTCAACTGGCGCTGTAATCATCTCTGTTAATTTTTGCTCTAATGTGGACAAGCCCACCCCCAAGACATAAAAAAAGGGCCTAAAGCCCAGTTATTCTGTAGTCAGATAACAAAAAACCCCGATAAATCGGGGCTTTAGATAACTGAACCCTATAACCGCACCTGCGGTTCGGAGAACCTTCCGAAAGAATTTTTTTCAAATCCAGCTACGAAGGCCTAAGTCTTCACAGTATATTTGAAAAAGAACTCTAAGGGAAAGTGGTTGCGGGGGCCGGATTTGAACCGACGACCTTCGGGTTATGAGCCCGACGAGCTACCAGGCTGCTCCACCCCGCGCCTGAAACGTGGCAAATTTTACTCGTTTTGGGTAAAAAATGCAAATACTGCTGGGATTTGGTACCGAGGACGGGACGTAAAATCTGCGCACAGTATATTGATTCACTATGCGTTATGTCAACCTTGTTACGACTATGCAAATCAATGAATGCTGCCCAGCGCTAGCCCAGCAAGATAAATATGCCACCCACGCCGTTATTTAACGAAATTATCACTAAACTCTTCCTGTCATCCAGAAAAGATGATTAAATGAAAACTCATTTATTTTGCATAAAAATGCAATTAGCATAATAAGCGACCTCTTCACCAGTCTATCAAGCAGGGTTTTATTTTATGACGACGATTCTCAAGCATCTCCCGGTAGGTCAACGTATTGGTATCGCTTTTTCCGGCGGCCTGGACACCAGTGCAGCACTGCTGTGGATGCGACAAAAAGGGGCTGTCCCATATGCATATACTGCGAATTTGGGCCAGCCGGATGAGGATGACTATGACGCCATTCCTCGCCGTGCAATGGAATATGGTGCTGAGAATGCTCGCCTGGTAGATTGCCGTAAGCAGCTCGTTGCCGAAGGGATCGCTGCCATTCAGTGCGGTGCATTCCACAACACCACTGGCGGACTGACCTACTTCAATACCACCCCGCTGGGCCGTGCCGTGACCGGCACCATGCTGGTTGCCGCCATGAAAGAAGATGGCGTAAATATCTGGGGTGACGGTAGCACCTATAAAGGTAACGATATTGAACGTTTCTATCGTTACGGTCTGCTGACCAACGCCGAACTGCAGATTTATAAACCATGGCTGGATACCGATTTTATCGATGAACTCGGCGGTCGCCATGAGATGTCCGAATTTATGATTGCCTGTGGTTTCGACTACAAGATGTCCGTTGAGAAAGCGTACTCAACAGACTCCAATATGCTCGGGGCGACCCACGAAGCAAAAGATCTGGAATTCCTGAACTCAAGCGTCAAAATCGTCAACCCAATTATGGGCGTGAAGTTCTGGGATGAGAGCGTGAAGATCCCGGCAGAAGAAGTGACCGTGCGTTTTGAACAGGGTCATCCGGTTGCACTGAACGGTAAAACCTTCAGCGACGACGTTGAGATGATGCTGGAAGCCAACCGTATCGGCGGCCGTCACGGTCTGGGTATGAGCGATCAGATTGAAAACCGTATTATTGAAGCGAAGAGCCGTGGCATTTATGAAGCCCCGGGGATGGCGTTGCTGCATATCGCCTACGAGCGTCTGCTGACCGGCATTCACAACGAAGACACCATCGAGCAGTATCACGCGCACGGTCGCCAGTTGGGTCGTCTGCTGTATCAGGGTCGCTGGTTCGACTCTCAGGCGCTGATGCTGCGTGACGGTCTGCAGCGTTGGGTTGCCAGCCAGATTACCGGTGAAGTGACGCTGGAACTGCGCCGTGGTAATGACTACTCGATCCTCAACACCGTATCTGACAATCTGACTTATAAACCAGAACGTCTGACGATGGAAAAAGGCGATTCCGTATTCTCTCCGGACGACCGTATCGGTCAGTTGACCATGCGTAATCTGGATATCACCGATACCCGCGAGAAGCTGTTCGGCTATGCGCAGTCTGGTCTGCTGACCGCTTCTTCCACAACCGGCCTGCCGCAGGTTGAGAATCTGGAAAATAAGGCGAAGTAAAGATACACCATCTTAAGGCCGCGAAAGCGGCCTTTTTTATGTGCGGAATGTAGGCCTGATAAGCGTAGCGCCATCAGGCGTTGTAATAATGTCGGATGACGGCGTAAACGCCTTATCCGACCTACAGGACAGCCACAAATAACAGACGAAAAAAAAGACGCTTTGCAGCGTCTTTTTTTTTGGAATTTGGTACCGAGGATGGGACTCGAACCCACAAGCCCGTTAGGGCACTACCACCTCAAGGTAGCGTGTCTACCAATTCCACCACCTCGGTACAGAATACTTAGCGTGGGATATCGCTGGTCGGCTGAGCCGGAGCAGCTGGCTGAGTTTGCTCGGTTTTCGCCGGTGCGCTCAGATTTTCCCACTCACTTCCTTTATTGGTCTTGTTGCTGTTCATGTTACCCAGCACCAGACTGATGATGAAGAACAAGGTTCCCAATACAGCTGTCATACGGGTCATGAAGTTACCAGAACCACTTGAACCAAACAGAGTACCAGAAGCGCCTGCGCCAAAAGAGGCTCCCATATCAGCGCCTTTGCCTTGCTGCAGCATGATCAAGCCTACCAGGCCAATTGCCACAATAAGGAAAACTACTAAAAGAGCTTCGTGCATAATCAACCTGTTCCTTGCGGAGTTGCCGCGTACAATGCTTCGACCATTAAAGCAGGAATATTTACTGTTTCCCACTGAAGCGGGTGTGAATACTAACCAAAGCGAATAACCTTCGCAAGGGCAATTTGTTAGCATTGTATCAACTGCGGAAAAAATCGCCACATCAATCAAAAACGCAGCAATTTCTCCCAGCATCTCTGCATGACGGCGCGTTGATCGTCAAGATTCGCCCATACCACAACAGGGATTTCACAAATCAGATCTGCATTTTCTGGCCAGCAGTGAATAATTTGCTGATTCACCAACTCTTCCGCCACCATCGATTCAGGTAACCAGGCCATTCCCATATGGCGCAACACCATTTCTCGTATCGTTTCGCTTAAACCACTCTCAAACACTTTTTTCAACCGTGGTCGCACTCGTTGTTCTGCCAGCTTAATAATACGTCTGACAAAGGTATAGTCGCTGTAACATAGCCAGGGGATCGGGGTATGCGGATCGTCCAGCGTATCCACCAACTGTGCAGAAATCACAGGAATAAATCGCTCATACCGCCATAGTGAACGTTTTAACCCTCCGGCAATCTCCAGCCCTGGTTGTGAAGAGGGTAAATCGTAAGTCACCAGCATATCAATTTGCCGGTTTATCAGGGCATTGAAGTGGTTGTCTATCCCCTGGATACTGGCGTTTACCGTAAAGTTTAACTGCGGCTCACTCTGTCGCAGGTAGTTGATCATATCCGGCAGGATATTCACCGACAGCGTATGCAGGCTGACCATCACCAGCGTGTTATCCGTTGCTGGCGTCATCGCCGACAGCTCATGGCGTGCCTCTGTTAACGTACTGAGGACGTGCCGGGCATAAGGTTCAAAGCGTTCACCATAGCGCGTCAGCGTGACGGGGGTCGTTGTCCGATCAAACAAAGGCACGCCCAGCACCTCTTCCAGCGACTTTATACGCCGACTCAGCGCAGGTTGAGTAATATGCCGCTGCGCCGCGGCCTGAGAGTAGTTTCCATGCTGGCTCAAGGCCAGAAAATCTTCCAGCCACTTACAATCCACGTTGTGCTCTCCGCCATGCCATAACCGCATCCTCCAATAACAAATCGGTAATAGTCATAGTTATAGTAATGGCTTTATGGTGGGCATCATAACAACAATATTCCGTTTCACCTGCCGACTCTCACCTTCGACGTTTGACAGGACCGCTATGTTTACTTTATTGACCAATGCCCGTGTTTTTTCTCCTGAGGATTTAGGCCTCTGCTCCCTGCTCATTCATGCCGACCGAATTGTGGCGGTAGAAAAAGATATTTCATTGTTTGATGGCGTCAACGAGGTCATCGATTGTCGGGGTAAATGGGTTATCCCTGGCATCATCGATCAGCATGTTCATCTTACCGGTGGCGGTGGCGAAGCCGGATTTGCCAGTCGGACACCCGCCGTCAAGCTGCGCGATCTGATTCAGGCGGGTATTACCACGGTGGTTGGCGTGTTAGGCACCGATGCCATTTCTCGTTCGCCCAAAGATCTCTACGCTAAAATGCAGTCTCTCAACCTTGAGGGATTACGCGCGTTTATGCATACGGGAGCCTACGCCGTTCCCAGCCCAACCATTACGCGATCCATCCGCGATGATATGGCCTTTATTCCGGCAATTCTTGGTGTAAAAATCGCCCTCGCCGATCACCGCGGTTCTTACCCCTCTTTCCAGGAGTTGCTGAGGATAGTGAGCGATATTCGCGTCGCTTCCCTGCTGGCAGGGAAAAAAGGCTTGCTGCATGTGCACCTGGGGAATCTGCCGGAAGGGATGTCGCAACTTATTGAGTTGTGTGATGCGGGTATTCCGATTCACCATATTTCACCGACCCATGTTGCAAGAACAGAGCCCTTGTTCGAACAGGCTATTGATTTCGCCCATCGCGGCGGCCATATCGATGTTACGTCCGGTGGCAGTCGTTTTATGCCTCAGGAGCAAGCGATTCTCCACGCACTCGAAGCACAGGTTCCGGCGGAGCGCATCACGATCAGTTCTGACGGCAATGGCAGCGTTCCGCGCTTTAACGCTCAGGGTATCGTTGAAGGTTTAAGCGCGGCACCGGTCGCAGGCAATCTTAACCTACTTCCTCGCCTGATTGATGTCGGTATTCCGGTGCCGCAGGCCATCGCAATGTTGACGGCAAACGTTGCACGCTCGCTGGGTATTTCCGGGGGCGTGCTCTGCGCCGGAGAACGTGCCGATATCTGTGTACTCAATGATGACCTCTCGCTGGCCCATCTGTTTGCCGCGGGTAAACCGTTGCTGCGGGATGGCGAGTGCCTGGTTACCGGCAACTTCGAGTAAGGGGGCAAGAATGTCATTACTACTGGCGCTAATCGCCATCATTTTTGCCGGACGTCTGATCCTCAAAAAATATCACCCCCAGTCGGTACTGTTATTGACCGGGATTGTGCTGTTGCTTATCGCGCATTTTAGTGGAATGACCTCACTCAGTGGTCTGGTGAAAAAGAGCACCGGATTTGGCCCCTTTGACGCCTTTGAGTTTATCCGCGATACCCTGAGTGTGCGTCTCGGCGGCCTCGGGCTGCAAATTATGCTGATTGGTGGTTTCGCCACGTACATGTCAGCCATTGGCGCAAGCCAGGTACTGGTTCGGGTAACATCTCGTCCTTTACAACGGCTGAACTCGCCTTATCTGCTGCTGGGACTGGCACTGCTATTAGGCCAATTCCTGTCGCTGTTTATCAGCAGCGCCACCGGATTGGGTCTGCTGTTGATGGCGACGCTTTACCCATTGCTTACCCGTCTTGGCTGTAGCCGCGCCGCAGTTGCCGCAGTTATCGCCAGTACCTGTGCGGTTGAGTTTGGCCCAGGATCCGGCAACTCGGTTCTCGCCGCCAAAACCGCAGGTATTGAGGTGGTAAACTATTTTGTGCAGGATCAGTTGCCGATCGTTGTGCCCGTCATTCTTTTCATCGCCCTGTTGCATATTGTTGTGCAACGCTTTTTTGACCGTCGGGAAAGTGGCGACAATGCAGCTCAGCAGATGCAGACATTAACGGCAACTGATGAAGCCGACGCACCTATCGCCTGGCTGTTTCTGCCTATGCTGCCGCTGGTATTGATGTTGGTGTGTAGCGATTTAGTATTTAGCTCGCTTAAGATTACGCTGGATACCGCCGTACTGATAAGCCTCGCTATTACGCTGGTTTGTGAGTACTGCCGTCATCGCAAAGCGCGCGAGGTGATGGCTGGCGTACAAAAGGTTTTCGACAGCATGGGCAGCGTTTTTGCCACCGTCGTGACGCTGATTATCGCCGGTGAAGTTTTTTCCGCCGGGCTGAAATCCATTGGCGCCGTCGACGCGCTGCTGTCGCTTTCTGGCGAATTTGGCCTCAGCGCAGCCTCTATTATCCTGCTGATGACCCTAATCACCTTCGCAATTTCAGCGCTGATGGGCTCCGGGAATGCGGCATTTTTCTCCTTCGCCCCCATGGTGCCGGACATCAGCCGTCATATCGGTAGCGATATCGCAGTCATGATGTTGCCTATCCAGATATCGGCGGGTATTGGTCGTACGTTATCGCCGATTGCCGGCGTCATCATTGCTATCGCAGGGATTGCAGGCGTCTCGCCTGTGGATATTGTTAAGCGCACCGCGATTCCGATGCTGGGCGGTTGGCTACTGATGATTGCGCTAACCTTTGCCCGGTCTGGGCATTTGCTGGCGGTTCTGCCGTGGCTGGCAGTCCTTGTACTACTGATGGTCGGTGGTTATTTCTGGCAGCGCCGACGTAAACAGCCGCTTGCCGTATAGTAAAAAAAAGCCGGAGTCTCAGACTCCGGCTCTCACTTTCTTCGGGATTACGCCGCTTTCACAGCATCGGCAATACGGTGGGCGAATTCAGTCACCTGTGCTTCGTCTTCACCTTCAACCATCACACGAATTAACGGTTCGGTACCAGACTTACGCAGCAGGACGCGTCCACGGTTACCAAGTGCCGCTTCCACTTCCGCCATCACCGCTTTCACATTTTCATGTTCCAGCGGATCGCCGCTACCTGCGGTGTAACGTACGTTAACCAGCAGCTGTGGGAACATTTTCATGCCGCTGCACAGGTCGTGCAAACTCATATGGTTGCGCACCATCGCCGCCAGCACCTGCAGGCCCGCCACGATGCCGTCACCAGTGGTGGTTTTGTCCAGCAGGATCACATGACCAGAGTTTTCGGCACCGATACGCCAGCCTTTTTCCTGCATTTTTTCCAGCACATAGCGGTCGCCAACTTTCGCCCGAGCAAAAGGAATACCCAGCTGTTTCAGCGCCAGCTCGAGGCCCATGTTGCTCATCAACGTACCTACCGCACCACCACGCAGCTGTCCCTGACGCAGGGCTTCACGGGCGATGATGTACATGATCTGATCGCCATCGACCTTATTGCCTTCGTGGTCAACCATAATGACGCGGTCGCCATCGCCGTCCAGTGCAATACCCAGATCGGCTTTTTCCGCAATCACGCGCGCCTGCAGGGCACGGACGTCAGTGGCGCCGACTTCTTCATTGATGTTCACACCGTTTGGCTCACAGCCAATGGCAATCACGTTTGCACCCAGCTCACGCAGTACATTTGGTGCAATGTGGTACGTTGCACCGTTAGCGCAATCCACCACAATTTTAAGCTCACTCAGACTCAGTTCGTTCGGGAAGGTGCCTTTGCAAAACTCGATATAGCGACCGGCAGCATCAACGATACGGGTAGCTTTACCCAGTTCAGCCGAGTCCACGCAGGTGATCGCTTTTTCCATTTCGGCTTCGATAGCTTCTTCAACCGCATCCGGCAGTTTGGTCCCATCGATGGAGAAGAATTTAATCCCATTGTCATAGAATGGGTTGTGCGAAGCGGAGATAACAATCCCGGCCTCAGCACGGAAAGCACGCGTCAAATAAGCAACGGCAGGTGTTGGCATTGGCCCTGTGAATGAGGCTGAGAGTCCGGCGGCTGCCAGGCCCGCTTCCAGCGCGGACTCCAGCATATAGCCGGAAATACGCGTATCTTTACCGATAATAATTTTACGTGAACCATGACGAGCCAGCACTTTCCCTGCAGCCCAGCCCAGCTTGAGCACAAAGTCAGGAGTAATTGGGGCATCACCTACGCGACCGCGGATCCCATCAGTGCCAAAATATTTACGATTACTCATAGCGTTTTTTTTCCTTTGCAGACAATGTGGCTTCCACCACACGCATCGCTTCTACGGTTTCTTTGACGTCATGGACACGAACGATCTGCGCCCCCTGCATTGCGGCAATCACCGCGCACGCAAGACTACCGCTCAGGCGTTCAGATGGCCCCACATTCAGTAACTGACCGACCATTGATTTTCGTGACATCCCAACCAGCAGCGGCAGATTAAAATGATGAAACTCCGCCAGACGTGCCAGTAATGTGTAGTTGTGAGTGAGATTTTTACCGAATCCGAACCCGGGGTCGAGCAACAATTTATCTTTTGTGATTCCAGCCCGCTCGCAACGTGCTATTTGCTCAACAAAGTAACGATCTACCTCAGCAAAAACATCCTCATACTTTGGCGCTTCCTGCATGGTTTTCGGCTGCCCCTGCATATGCATCAGGCAAACCGGCAATCCGGTCTCCGCTGCGGCTTCCAACGCTCCAGGCTCCGAGAGTGAGCGAATGTCATTGATGATATGCGCGCCAACCCTGGCGCATTCGCGGATCACTTCGGGCTTTGAGGTATCAACCGAAATCCACACTTCAAAACGCTGAGCAATCGCCTCCACCACAGGGATCACTCGCTGCAACTCTTCTTCCACACTCACATCAGCCGCGCCCGGACGCGTGGACTCACCACCCACATCAATGATAGTCGCCCCGGCGTTAATCATCAGGTTTGCGTGTTTTACCGCCTCAACCAAAGAGTTGTGCGCTCCACCATCGGAAAATGAGTCTGGCGTGACGTTCAAAATCCCCATGACGTGCGGATGGCTGAGATCCAGTGAAGAACCCTGAGCAAAGAGTTTCATAGTTTTATCCCTGGTAAAATCTTGAATATGCAGATAAGAAAAACCCCGGAGCAAGCCCCAGGGTTTTCAATTAAAACACGGTCATCATCAACGATAACTTATTTGTCGCCCAGTTGCTCTGACATAGTGCCAGAGTCCGGCGCACGCGGTTCATCAACCGGACGCGGTGCATTCGGCTTGCCGGTGCTGCCAGAGTTGTTGTTAGAAGAACCCGGTTCTTCCCAACCCGCAGGCGGACGCACATCGCGGCGAGCCATCAGATCGTCAATCTGCGGCGCATCGATAGTCTCATATTTCATGAGCGCATCTTTCATCGAGTGCAGAATGTCCATGTTTTCGTTCAGCAAACGACGTGCACGGTCATAGTTACGCTCAATCAGCAGTTTAACTTCCTGATCGATAATGCGAGCGGTTTCATCGGACATGTGTTTCGCTTTCGCCACAGAACGTCCCAGGAACACTTCGCCTTCTTCTTCAGCGTACAGCAACGGACCGAGTTTATCGGAGAAGCCCCACTGAGTAACCATGTTACGCGCCAGGTTAGTCGCGACTTTAATGTCGTTCGACGCACCGGTAGAAACATGTTCAGCACCGTAGATGATCTCTTCCGCCAGACGGCCACCGTACAATGTGGAGATCTGACTTTCCAGTTTCTGACGGCTGGCGCTGATTGCATCGCCTTCAGGCAGGAAGAAGGTCACACCCAGCGCACGACCGCGCGGGATAATCGTCACTTTGTGCACCGGATCGTGTTCCGGCACCAGGCGACCGATAATCGCGTGGCCTGCTTCGTGATACGCGGTAGATTCTTTCTGCGCTTCCGTCATCACCATGGAGCGACGTTCCGCACCCATCATGATTTTGTCTTTCGCTTTTTCGAACTCAACCATCGACACTACGCGCTTGTTGCCACGAGCAGCAAACAGCGCCGCTTCGTTGACCAGGTTCGCGAGGTCCGCACCGGAGAAGCCAGGCGTACCACGTGCAATGATTGCCGCATCGATATCCGGAGACAGCGGCACGCGACGCATATGCACTTTCAGGATCTGTTCACGACCGCGAACGTCCGGCAGACCAACCACAACCTGACGGTCGAAACGGCCTGGACGAAGCAGTGCAGGGTCAAGAACGTCCGGACGGTTAGTCGCTGCGATAACGATAATACCTTCGTTACCTTCGAAGCCGTCCATCTCAACCAGCATCTGGTTCAGCGTCTGTTCACGTTCATCGTGACCACCGCCCAGACCTGCGCCACGCTGGCGGCCTACGGCGTCGATTTCATCGATGAAGATGATGCACGGTGCCGCTTTTTTGGCTTGTTCGAACATGTCACGCACACGAGATGCACCGACACCCACGAACATTTCCACGAAATCAGAACCGGAAATTGTGAAGAATGGAACCTTCGCTTCACCTGCGATAGCTTTCGCCAGCAGGGTTTTACCCGTACCCGGAGGACCGACCATCAGGACGCCTTTCGGGATTTTACCGCCCAGTTTCTGGAAACGGCTCGGTTCGCGCAGATACTCAACCAGCTCAGCGACTTCTTCTTTTGCTTCGTCACAACCCGCAACGTCAGCAAAAGTCGTTTTGATCTGATCTTCCGTCAGCATGCGCGCTTTGCTCTTGCCGAACGACATGGCACCTTTGCCACCACCGCCCTGCATCTGACGCATGAAGAAGATCCAGACACCAATCAGCAGCAGCATTGGGAACCAGGAAATGAAGATAGAAGCCAGCAGGCTCGGCTCTTCAGGTGGTTCGCCAACAACCTTGACGTTTTTGGTCAGCAGGTTATCAAGCAGCTTCGGATCGTTAACCGGGATGTAGGTCGTGTAACGGTTACTATCTTTCTTGGTAACGTTAATCTCACGTCCGTTGATCTTCGCTTCACGAACCTGGTCCTGATTGACCTCTTGCAGGAAGGTAGAGTAATCAACCTTACGGCCATTAGACTCGCTGGGCCCAAAGCTCTGGAATACTGACATCAGCACAACGGCAATGACCAGCCAGAGAATTAGGTTTTTCGCCATGTCACTCAAGGGATTAACCTCATATTACAACTGTGTTAAAAACAGCGTCAGGATACTCTATATCCAGTTTCTTTCAAACTTTCGTTTGAAATCTGCCGGTTATGGTTTACGCCCGGTCGCTACAATATACACTTCACGCGAACGGGCGCGAGAAGAGTCCGGCTTACGAACTTTGACCTTCGTAAACAGGGAGCGAATCTCTCTTAGATACTCATCGAAGCCTTCGCCCTGGAACACCTTCACTACAAAACTACCACCTGGCGCTAATACATCACGAGCCATTCCAAGCGCCAGCTCTACCAGATACATGGCCCGGGGAATATCCACCGCCGGTGTTCCACACATATTTGGCGCCATATCAGACATGACAACTTGTACTTTACTGTCACCTACGCGTTCAAGTAACGCTTTCAGGACTAATTCATCACGAAAGTCGCCCTGAAGGAAGTCCACACCAACGATTGGATCCATAGGTAAAAGATCGCAAGCGATAATGCGGCCGGTGTTGCCGATCTGCGTAACTGCATATTGCGACCAGCCACCGGGTGCAGCACCGAGATCAACTATCGTCATCCCCGGTTTAAAAATTTTGTCACTTTGCTGTATTTCATCAAGTTTAAACCAGGCACGGGAACGTAACCCCTTTTTCTGCGCCTGTTGAACATATTTATCGCTAAAGTGTTCCTGAAGCCAGCGACTCGAGCTGGCAGAACGCTTTTTACCTGTCATTTCACATTCCCAAAGGGCAGTTCATCGTAACCAATGGTGTAAATTTCTACACAGCTATTTGGTGATATATGGGAGATGGCGGTAGAATGACCCGTTTTCAATCCCAACGTAAGCAAAAATATACGATGAATCTGAGTACTAAACAAAAACAGCACCTGAAAGGTCTGGCACATCCGCTCAAGCCTGTAGTTATGCTTGGCAACAATGGTTTGACCGAAGGGGTACTGGCCGAGATTGAACAAGCGTTAGAGCACCATGAACTTATCAAGGTGAAAATCGCCTCGGAAGATCGCGATACTAAAACCTTGATCGTGGAAGCTATCGTACGCGAAACCGGCGCCTGTAATGTGCAGGTCATCGGCAAAACGCTGGTACTGTATCGCCCGACTAAAGAACGTAAAATCTCGCTGCCACGCTAAGAATATCCCAAAGTTGAACACGAAGTTTGTGTAAAACGCGGGGTTTTCCGCTAGCAGGAGAGCAAAATGCCACGCTCTCTTCGTTGATAAAAGGCCGCTATGCGGCCTTTTTCCTTTCTTTACAATGTATCAACATCTTAACCAAGATGCGAATTACAGGTATTCTACTTTCGTCACTTCATATTCCACTTCGCCGCCCGGCGTTTTGATAACCACGACGTCATCCTGCTCTTTACCGATAAGGCCACGAGCGATAGGCGAGTTCACTGAAATCAAGTTCTGTTTAAAATCGGCTTCATCATCGCCGACAATACGCCAGGTCTGCTCTTCATCGTTATCGAGATTCAACACGGTAACCGTCGCGCCGAAAACAACGCGGCCATTGTTCGGCATTTTAGTAACGTCGATTACCTGCGCGTTGGACAGTTTAGCCTCGATATCTTTAATGCGTCCTTCGCAGAAACCCTGCTGTTCGCGCGCCGCGTGATACTCCGCGTTCTCTTTCAGGTCGCCGTGCTCACGCGCTTCAGCGATAGCGGCAATAATTTCAGGACGGCGCACAGATTTCAGAAAATCCAGCTCTTCGCGCAGTTTTTCAGCACCACGTAAGGTCATCGGGATAGCTTGCATTTGTTATACCTCTTGAACATTCCTGTAGGGGGCAGTTGCTCTCACCCCGGCTGCTAAGCCCACCCTGGCGAATGTCATGCCAGAGTCAGAAGCAAAAAAATACCGACCCGGGGCTCAAGGTCCCAGGTCAGCTACAATTCTCTATTTGATGATCATTTTACCCTGGAGTTCCTTATGGGTCATCGTTTACTTTTTGGGGCGTTGCGCCGTAGTATGACGGCCTGTTTCCAGGTTGTTAGCGCGAGATTATGCGATTTTCCAGATTTACCATCGGATTGACTGCCAGTATAGCGTTCAGCGTTCAGGCTGCGAACGTCGACGAGTATATCAATCAGCTCCCTGCCGGGGCCAACCTCGCCCTTATAGTACAGAAGGTTGGCGCACCTGCACCCGCTATTGATTTTCATAGCCAGCAGATGGCGCTGCCGGCCAGTACCCAGAAAGTGATCACCGCGCTGGCGGCATTGATTCAGCTCGGGCCTGACTTTCGTTTTACCACTACGCTTGAGACTAAAGGCAACGTGGAAGGCGGCGTATTGAAAGGTGACTTAGTGGCACGATTTGGTGCTGATCCGACGCTAAAACGCCAGGATATTCGCAATATGGTGGCAACCCTGAAAAAATCAGGCGTGACGCAAATTGCCGGAAATGTCCTGATCGACACCTCTATTTTCGCTAGTCATGATAAAGCGCCCGGTTGGCCCTGGAACGACATGACGCAGTGTTTTAGCGCACCGCCCGCAGCGGCTATTGTCGATAGAAACTGTTTCTCGGTTTCACTCTACAGCGCGCAAAAACCCAACGATCTCGCCTTTATTCGCGTGGCATCTTATTACCCAGTCACCATGTTCAGTCAGGTGCGTACTCTCGCCCGAGGTTCTGCGGAAGCGCAATATTGTGAACTGGATGTGGTTCCCGGCGATCTCAACCGCTATACGCTGACCGGATGCCTGCCCCAACGAGCCGATCCGCTGCCGCTGGCGTTCGCCATTCAGGACGGAGCCAGCTATGCCGGGGCGATTATCAAAGATGAGCTAAAACAAGCAGGTATCACCTACAGCGGTACGCTGCTGCGCCAGACGCTGGTCAACGAGCCGGGAACGGTGGTCGCCAGTAAGCAGTCAGCGCCACTGCATGACCTGCTTAAGATTATGCTGAAAAAATCGGACAACATGATTGCCGATACCGTTTTCCGTATGATTGGTCATGTCCGATTTAACGTGCCAGGCACCTGGCGGGCGGGTTCTGATGCCGTACGCCAGATTTTGCGTCAGCAGGCGGGCGTTGATATCGGCAACACCATTATTGCCGACGGTTCAGGCCTCTCCCGGCATAACCTGATTGCCCCGGCAACCATGATGCAGGTGCTGCAATATATCGCTCAACACGATAACGAGCTGAACTTTATCACTATGCTGCCGTTGGCGGGGCACGACGGCTCCCTGCAATACCGTGCGGGTCTGCATCAGGCTGGTGTGGATGGCAAAGTATCGGCGAAGACAGGCTCGCTGCAAGGAGTCTATAACCTTGCTGGCTTCATTACCACGGCAAGCGGCCAACGCATGGCATTCGTGCAGTATTTGTCTGGTTATGCGGTAGAGCCAGCTGATCAGCGTAATCGCCGTATTCCGTTGGTGCGCTTCGAGAGCCGGTTGTACAAGGATATTTATCAGAACAATTAGATTTTGAAGATGCCGGATGGCGCTTACGCTTATCCGGCCTACGCAAACTGGAAACAAAAACCCCGGCAACATGGCCGGGGTTTTTCATGCGATTAACGCTTGTAGATGAACTCGACGCCTTCGTCGTCTTCTTCGTCCCAATCGTCATCCCAGTCATCTTCCGCTTCGTCTTCGACTTCAGCAAGCTGCTGGCGGTGATAATCATCCCACATGAACTCAACTTTCTCTGGCTGTTTCGCTTCTTCAGCCTGAACAATCGGGTTCTCGATGATAAAGGTCATCACATCCCAGCAAAGATCCTTCACGCCCAGCTGGCTGGCGGCAGAGATCAGGTAATATTTACCTTCCCAGCCCAGCGCTTCGGCGATCGCTTTCGCTTTCTCTTCCGCTTCAGCCTTGTCCATCAAATCAATTTTGTTGAACACTAACCAGCGCGGTTTAGATGCCAGATCCTGACTGTATTTTTCCAGTTCGCCAATAATGATACGTGCGTTTTCTACCGGATCGGAACCGTCAATCGGATCGATATCGATGAGGTGCAGCAACACGCGGCAACGTTCCAGATGTTTCAGGAAGCGGATACCCAGGCCAGCGCCTTCAGCCGCGCCTTCAATCAGCCCCGGAATGTCGGCCACAACGAAGCTCTTTTCGTTGTCCATACGCACCACGCCCAGGCTCGGCACCAGGGTGGTGAAGGGATAATCAGCGACTTTCGGCTTCGCCGCAGATACTGCACGGATAAACGTCGATTTACCGGCGTTTGGCATACCCAGCATACCCACGTCTGCCAGCAGCATCAGCTCCAGCATCAGATCGCGCTTATCACCCGGCGTACCCATTGTTTTCTGACGCGGAGTACGGTTAACCGATGATTTGAAACGGGTGTTGCCCAGACCATGCCAGCCGCCTTTAGCGACCATCAGACGCTGACCGTGTTTGGTCATGTCGCCCATGGTTTCGCCCGTGCCCTGATCGATAACACGCGTACCAACAGGCACTTTAATCGTGACGTCTTTGCCACGCTTACCGGTGCAATCACGGCTCGCGCCATTCTGACCACGTTCCGCACGGAATGATTTTTCAAAACGGTAATCGATCAGCGTGTTCAGGTTTTCGTCGGCTTCCAGCCAAACGTCACCACCGTCACCACCATCACCACCGTCCGGACCGCCTTTTGGGATGTACTTTTCGCGGCGGAAGCTGACGCAACCATTACCGCCATCACCTGCAACGACCAGAATCGATGCTTCATCAACAAACTTCATTTTACTCTCCGTAAATCATTCGCCTGAGCGGGGTTGCGAAACCACCGTTTCATGCTTACGTAAACCGCCCCAAATTCGATGACCAATGGCGGAATACATCGCGCCCGCAACCACGATAAACGCACCGAGATAACCTAATAGGTTTAGCATCGGTCTGGCGAAGAAATCGGGCCAGGCCAGTGATAATAAATCTGAAAATAACAACGTAAACAGCGGTGTGAGCGTGATAATAGCGCTCACCTGCGCCGCCTGCCAACGCGCCATCGCTTCCGCAAGAGCGCCGTATCCTACCAGCGTATTCAGGCCGCAGAATACCAGGCATGCCAGCTGCCAGTCGCTGAGCTGCGTGATGACACCGGGTTTAGCCAGCGGCAACAACGCTATCGTACATAAAGTGTACAGTAAAAACAGGATCTGCGGTGATGCCAGGCGGCGCAATAACACCTTTTGCGCGACCCCATAGCTCACCCAGACCATCGCCGCACCGACACCAAAGATAACGCCCCAGGTGTAATCGGTGAGTCGGGTAAAAATTTCGATCAGACTGGTATTAAAAAACAGGACCAGGCCGCTCAGAAGCATAATGGCGCCAATCACCTGCGTGCCGCGCATCTTTTCTTTCAGGATAAAGACGCTGGCGATCATCATACCAACCGGTGACAGCTGACCGATAACCTGCGAAGCCGTTGGGCTCAAATACTGCAAGGATGAACTAAACAGAATGAAGTTACCGAACAGCCCACCGGTTGCGATAGCCAGCAACACCAGCCAACGCGCTTTGCGAAAAATACGCAATGGAGGGAGCTTTTTTTTAACCGCAAGAATAGCGCCAAGGCCAACGCTTGCCATTAAAAAACGGTAGAACACCACGGTAGGAGGCTCCATCACCTCCAGCACTTGCTTCATTGCTATTGGCAAAGCCCCCCAACATACTGCCGTTGTGAGTGCTAACAGAATACCAATGCCTGCCTGTTGCTTCATGCCGTATTCCCTGCAAGGGCTCGTTTCCGGGTTGTCACGGCGTGACGAGCGTATTTACCGGCCGTCGAATGTAAAAAGCCCCGCAACGTGTTGCGGGGCTTTTATCCGTTACCGGGACGCGAAAAACTTATTCAGCAACGATGCTGATGAATTTACGGTTTTTCGGGCCTTTCACTTCAAATTTCACTTTACCGTCTGCTTTAGCAAACAGAGTGTGGTCTTTGCCGCAACCAACGTTAGAGCCAGCGTGGAATTTAGTACCACGTTGACGAACGATGATGCTACCAGCCAGAACTGTTTCACCGCCGAAGCGTTTTACGCCCAGACGTTTAGCTTCTGAATCGCGACCGTTACGAGTCGAGCCGCCAGCCTTTTTATGTGCCATTTAATCTGCTCCCCTTAACTTAAGCGCTGATGCCAGTGATTTTCACATCAGTGAACCACTGACGATGGCCCTGCTGCTTACGGTAGTGTTTACGACGACGAAACTTAACAATTTTAACTTTCTCGCCACGACCGTGAGCAACAACTTCAGCTTTGATAACGCCGCCATCAACGAAAGGAACGCCGATTTTGACTTCTTCACCGTTTGCGATCATCAGAACTTCTGCGAATTCAACAGATTCGCCAGTTGCGATGTCCAGCTTTTCCAGGCGAACGGTCTGACCTTCGCTTACTCGGTGTTGTTTACCACCACTTTGGAAAACCGCGTACATAAAAAACTCCGCTTCCGCGCACACCTTTTTGATGATTCAGAGTGCGCTATAAATATTCACAATAGGGCGCGAATATTACGCAAAACGCGAGCCTTTGACAAGTGCTACCGTCAATACATGAAGAAAAAAAACACAACACGTACGGTAACGTTTATCTACGGCGTTTTTTCAGTACAATCAGCATATATTTATAACCCTAAACCCGACGTTACCTTCTCATACAGTAAGGTAATCGGGGCGAGAAGCCCGGCTTTTGCGATGAATTTAGAAAAAATCAATGAGTTAACCGCGCAAGATATGGCGGGGGTCAATGCGACAATCCTTGAACAGCTCAATTCTGACGTTCAGTTGATCAATCAACTGGGGTACTACATCGTTAGCGGTGGCGGAAAACGCATTCGCCCAATGATCGCCGTCCTCGCAGCGCGGGCCGTTGGTTACCAGGAAAATGCGCACGTTACGATTGCGGCCCTCATCGAGTTTATCCACACAGCGACCCTGCTGCACGATGATGTTGTGGATGAGTCAGACATGCGCCGTGGGAAAGCTACGGCAAATGCGGCGTTTGGTAATGCGGCCAGCGTGCTGGTTGGCGATTTTATCTATACCCGCGCATTTCAGATGATGACTAGCCTTGGCTCGTTGAAAGTGCTGGAAGTCATGTCGAAAGCAGTCAACGTCATCGCCGAAGGTGAAGTCTTGCAGCTGATGAACGTCAACGACCCAGACATCACCGAAGAAAACTATATGCGCGTCATCTACAGTAAGACGGCGCGGTTGTTTGAAGCGGCAGCCCAATGTTCAGGCATTCTGGCTGTCTGTAGCGAAGAACAAGAAAAAGGGTTGCAGGATTATGGCCGTTATCTCGGCACAGCTTTCCAGTTAATTGACGATTTGCTGGATTACAGCGCAGATGGCGAGCAGTTGGGTAAAAACGTCGGTGATGACCTCAACGAGGGTAAACCTACGCTGCCGCTGCTGCATGCCATGCGCCACGGTACTCCAGAACAAGCGCAAATGATCCGCCAGGCCATTGAGCAAGGTAATGGTCGTCACCTTCTGGAGCCGGTTCTTGAAGCGATGAACGCCTGTGGTTCCCTGGAGTGGACGCGCCAACGTGCAGAAGAAGAGGCAGATAAGGCCATCGCTGCGTTGCAGGTGCTGCCTGATACGCCGTGGAGAGAAGCGCTGATTGGTCTGGCACATATCGCCGTACAGCGCGACCGTTAATTCCCTACAGCATCCTCCCTCATCCCGTGCTCTGCACGGGATTTTTTTATAAGTTCTAGTAACCCCCCCACTCTCCTCCGGATAATCACGCAGCACCTTGGCATATTCTGAATATACAGACACTTTACATGAACATTTTAGAACATTCGTTCTTCGGGCGTTATAGTGTCGCCACAACCGATCGTGGAACCGTAAGTCGTTAACCAAAGGAGAGATGAATTTATGGAAAACAAGCTGATTGACTGGCATCCGGCCGACATCATCGCCGGACTGCGCAAGAAAGGGACCTCAATGGCCGCTGAATCACGTAAAAATGGATTGAGTTCATCAACGTTGGCAAATGCGTTAACGAGACCATGGCCAAAAGGTGAGTTGATTATCGCCCGGGCACTGGGAACTGATCCCTGGGTGATTTGGCCGTCACGCTATCACGATGCCAAAACGCATGAGTTCATCGACAGAACGCGGATGATGAGGAGTCGCAGAGAGAAAAAGAATCCGGAATGAACATTGAGCTGTAACCCCCGGCCAACTGAACTGGGGGTTACAAGAGACGTTGACGATTACTCGCCTTTCACGCGCTCAATGTTTGCGCCCAGCGCACGCAGTTTATCTTCGATGCGCTCATAGCCGCGATCGATGTGATAAATACGATCGACCACTGTTGTACCTTCAGCAATACAACCTGCCAGCACTAAACTTGCAGATGCACGCAGATCGGTCGCCATAACCTGTGCGCCTGAGAGTGTTTCCACGCCGTGGCAAATCACGGTATTGCTTTCGATTTCTGCGTGAGCGCCCATACGGCTCAGCTCAGGCACGTGCATAAAGCGGTTCTCAAACACGGTTTCCGTGATGAAGCCGGTCCCTTCTGCCACCAGGTTCAGCAGCGTGAACTGGGCCTGCATATCGGTAGGGAACGCCGGATGCGGCGCAGTACGCACATTAACCGCTTTCGGACGTTTGCCGTGCATATCAAGGCTGATCCAGTCGTCGCCGACTTCGATATCCGCACCCGCATCACGCAGTTTCGCCAGAACGGCATCCAGTGTGTCCGGTTGTGCATTACGGCAGATAATTTTGCCACGAGAAATTGCCGCCGCCACCAGGAAGGTACCGGTTTCGATGCGGTCTGGCAGAACGCGATACACACCGCCGCCGAGACGCTCAACGCCTTCGATCGTAATACGATCGGTGCCCTGGCCAGTGATCTTCGCGCCCAGCGCAATCAGGAAGTTCGCGGTATCCACAATCTCCGGCTCGCGCGCAGCGTTTTCGATGATGGTGGTGCCTTCGGCAAGCGTTGCTGCACACATGATGGTGACAGTCGCACCGACGCTCACTTTGTCCATGACAATATGCGCGCCTTTCAGACGGCCATCAACGGACGCTTTCACATAGCCTTCTTCCAGCTTGATAGTCGCGCCTAACTGCTCCAGACCGGTAATGTGCAGGTCCACCGGACGCGCGCCAATGGTGCAGCCGCCCGGCAGTGAAACCTGGCCCTGGCCAAAGCGGGCAACCAGCGGCCCGAGCGCCCAAATGGATGCACGCATGGTTTTCACCAGATCGTACGGCGCACAGAAGACGTTCACATCACGCGCATCAATGTGCACGGAACCATTACGCTCAACTTTCGCACCCAGCTGGCTCAACAGCTTCATTGATGTGTCAACGTCCTTCAGTTTCGGGACGTTTTGGATCTCTACAGGTTCTTCAGCCAGCAGCGCCGCAAACAGGATCGGCAGTGCGGCGTTTTTAGCGCCTGAAATTGTGACTTCACCCTGGAGCTTGGTTGGCCCCTGAACACGAAATTTATCCATTATTCTGTTCTCTGTTTAGAATTTATCTTCGCTACCGGCACATCACCCGTAGCTCAAAAACCGTTAAGTTTGCGATCGCGCGCCCATTCCGCTGGGGTAAACGCCTTAATCGACACGGCATGAATGCGGTTGTCCGCAATGTACTCCATCAACGGGCCATAGACCGATTGCTGCTTCTTGACCCGGCTCATGCCTTCAAACATCTCACCCACGGCAATAACCTGAAAGTGACTGCCGTCGCCAGAAACGTGGACTTCCTGGAGGGAGAGTGCATTCATCAGCACGCTCTGAATTTCATTATTTTCCATGGGCTCTTCATTCGTCAGATAGTGAAAACAGCCCAACATCTTAGAGCAAAGTGGCGCTGTCATAAATAAGCAAAAAGCCTCGCTGATAAATCAGACAAGGCTTTAGTGGCAGATCCCCCTCGGGGGTTTTGCCGGATAGCGGCACAAGACCTTATCCGGCCTGGAAAAATTAACGCGGAAGGACGTCGTCAGGCAGATTGTAAAGCTGCGCCAGCGTGTACACTTTATCGTTAACACCAGTGAGCGAAACGCTGTTTCCCTGCTGCTTGCCTTGATTAATCAGATGCAACAGTAACGCCAGACCGCCGGTATCTACCCGGGATACCTGGTTCAGATCGATGCAGGATACCCCTTTCATCGCCTCAATTCGCGCATCCCATAAGGGATTTAACACGTCCTGATCCAGCTCTCCCACCAGCACCAGCTTGTCGCCTTCGCGCGTCCAGGTGAGTGACTGCGTCATTATTTTTTCTCTTCCAGAGTGATTTTCTGCTGAGAAATAGATTTCAGCTGTGCCGTCAGGCCATCAATACCTTTGGTACGCAGCAGGTCGCTCCACTCATTTTGTTTGGTGGTGATCATACTTACGCCTTCGGCGATCATGTCATACGCCTGCCAGTTACCGGTCTGGGAGTTTTTACGCCACTGGAAATCCAGACGTACCGGAGGACGACCGTTTGGATCGATGATGGTTACGCGGATAGGTACGATGGTCGCATCACCCAACGGCTGCTCAGGGGCAATCTGATAGGTCTGGCCGTGGTACATCGCCAGTGCCTGGCCGTAAGCCTGCTTCAGATATTCACGGAATGCAGCAAAATAGGCTTCACGTTGGGCAGGAGTCGCATCTTTGTAGTAACGACCCAGCACCAGCGCACCGGCATACTTAACCTGCACATAAGGCAGCAGTTCCTGATCGACGACCTGACGCAGGTAATCGGGGTTGGAACGGATTTTTGGTTGCTCGTTCTTCAGACGGTCAAAGGTCTTTTGCGCCGCCTCATCCATCAGTTTGTACGGGTTAGTCTGGTCTGCTGCAGTTGCCGCGCTAAGTGGAGCAATCACCAGCATAGCCACCATCATCAATCGTTTAAACATACGTCGATTCTCCTGATATTATTTCGTTGCGCCCGCAGGCGTAGTGGCTTCATTATTGCCTTCAGTTGCGGCTGGCGCATCGCCAGAATTCTTATTGTCATCACCTTTGCTGTTGCTGTTGTAAAGGAACTGACCAATCATATCTTCCAGCACCATCGCAGATTTCGTGTCCTGAATCGTACCGCCATCTTTGAGGATAGACGTTCCCAGCTCAGGATCTTCAAAACCCACGTTCAATGCCAGATACTGTTCGCCCAGCAGACCGGAAGTACGGATGCTCAGAGAACTTGTGTCAGGAATATGGTTAAAACGCGATTCGATTTCCAGCGTCACGCGCGGCAGGTACGTTTTCGGATCTAACGAGATGTCCGATACGCGTCCAACTACCACCCCGCCAATCCGCACCGGAGAACGCTCTCTCAGGCCGCCGATATTATCAAAGGTCGCATAAATCGTGTAAGTCGGTTCAGTACGCATTGAGGTAACGTTCGCCGCCTTCAGGCAGACAAACAGCGCAGCCAGCAGCGCAACCAGCAGGAATAACCCGACCCAAATTTCATTTTTTTTCGTTTGCATGAACTCAATTCCCAAACATCAGTGCGGTCAGCACAAAATCCAGCCCCAGAACGGCAAGAGAGGCGTGCACAACGGTGCGTGTCGTTGCCCGGCTAATCCCGGCAGAGGTCGGGATCGCATCATAACCATTGAACAATGCAATCCAGGTGACCGTAATGGCGAACACCACGCTCTTAATCAGACAGTTGACCAGGTCCAGACGCCAGTCGACGGCATTTTGCATAGCCGACCAGAAAAAGCCCGCATCAATACCCTTCCAGCTTACGCCAACCAGTGAACCACCCCAGATCCCCACGGCGACAAATATAATCGTTAGCAGCGGCAATGAAATGACACCGGCCCAAAAACGCGGAGAGATCACCCGGCGCAGTGGATCGACGGCCATCATTTCCAGGCTGGAAAGCTGCTCGGTCGCTCTCATCAGACCAATCTCTGCAGTTAAGGCCGATCCGGCCCGCCCGGCAAACAGCAGCGCCGCAACAACCGGCCCCAGCTCACGTAACAATGACAGCGCCACCAGCATACCGAGGCTGGTTTCCGCACTGTAGGTCGTCAGCACCAGGTATCCCTGCAATCCCAACACCATACCGATGAATACGCCTGACACAATAATGATCAGCATCGATAAGACACCGACATTATAGAGCTGGCGTATCAGCAGCGGCGCATGTTTGCGAAACTCCGGTTTGCCGACAACCGCATTGAACAACATTAATCCGGCTCGCCCGAACGTCCTGAGGGTTTTTATTCCTCGATGTCCGAGTGATGCCAGCGCATTTAACAACATGGGTGGCTTAACTCCCTGTTTAGAGTAAATCGATATGGTAGTCACCCGCCGGGTAACGGAACGGAACCGGTCCATCGGCAATGCCGTCAAGGAACTGGCGTACGCGCGGATCGGCATTTTCTTGTAGTGCCTGAGCACTACCGTAGGCCACTATTTTTTTGTCCGCCATTATATAGGCGTAATCCGCAATACTCAGTACTTCAGGCACATCATGGGATACCACCACACAGGTGACACCCAGCGCACTGTTCAGTTCTGAAATCAACTTCACCAGCACGCCCATGGTGATGGGATCCTGACCGACGAACGGCTCATCAAACATAATGAGGTCAGGCTCCAGCGCGATAGCACGCGCTAACGCAGCGCGGCGCGCCATCCCGCCGGATAATTCAGAAGGCATTAATTTGGCCGCACCCCGCAGACCGACGGCTTCGAGCTTCATCATCACCGTGCTCTTCAGCAACGGCGCTGGCAACGTCGTATGCTCGCGCAGAGGGTACGCAACGTTGTCAAACACATTCATGTCGGTAAATAGCGCACCTGACTGAAACAGCATACTCATGCGCTTACGCACGGTAAATAAACGCGAACGGGACATGGCCGGGACGTTCTCACCGTCAAACAGAATCTCGCCCTTATCCGGTGAGATCTGTCCGCCAATCAGACGCAACAGCGTCGTTTTGCCGATGCCTGATGGCCCCATGATTGCCGTCACTTTACCGCGCGGTACCGTCAGGGAAATATTATCAAAGATGCAGCGGTCACCCCGGGAAAAGCTGACATCGCGCATATCGACTAGATTCGCCACAGACTGCCCCATTGATTCATCCTTTACTATTGCCTTGTTGATCGAAGAGTTTGGCGCTCAATTTAGCCCTGAACTCAACATATTTACAGATTATTGCCTGTCCTGGTTAGCGAAAGCTGGCATTTGTTTTACTTTTTAGCCGCATAAAGTCAAAATTAAGACTTCGTTACGGCTTCCAGAAGATCCTTCAAGAGGACCGGCGAGTATACCTGAAGAAAGGACTTTAGATGCTTTTAGCGACGGCGCTGTTAATAATTGGTTTACTTCTGGTGGTCTACGGTGCCGACCGTCTGGTATTTGCCGCATCCATTTTATGTCGAAACGTCGGTATTCCCCCCATTATCATCGGAATGACCGTGGTCAGCATTGGTACGTCGTTACCCGAGATCATTGTCTCCGTTGCCGCATCGATGAATGGGCAACTCGATCTGGCTGTCGGGACCGCCATAGGTTCTAACATCACCAACATTCTGCTTATTTTAGGCCTGTCGGCGCTGATTCATCCTTTTACCGTGCATTCTGATGTTCTGCGTCGTGAATTACCGCTAATGTTGCTGGTAAGTATTTTAGCTGCATCCGTCCTGTATGACGGGCAGTTGAGCCGCAGCGACGGTTTCTTTCTTCTGCTCCTGGCCGTGCTATGGCTGCTATTCATTGTTAAAATCGCCCGTCTGGCCGAGCGACAAGGCAATGACAGCCTGACACGCGAGCAGATAGCTGAGCTGCCGCGCGAAGGCGGGTTACCCGTCGCATTTTTGTGGTTGGGTATTGCGCTGATTATTATGCCTATGGCTACGCGTATGGTGGTAGATAACGCTACCGTACTGGCGAACTATTTCGCCATGAGCGAACTCACCATCGGGTTGACGGTGGTCGCCATTGGTACCAGCCTGCCGGAACTGGCAACGGCGATTGCGGGTCTGCGTAAAGGTGAAAACGATATTGCCGTCGGTAACATTATCGGCGCGAACATTTTTAATATTGTTATCGTCCTCGGGCTACCGGCGCTGATTACGCCGGGCGAAGTCAATCCTATGGCCTTCGTCCGGGACTACAGCGTCATGCTGCTGGTGAGCGTTATTTTTGCATTACTCTGCTGGCGACGTCCGCGCCAGATTGGTCGCGGCGCGGGCGCGCTGCTGACCGGCGGTTTTATCATATGGCTGGCGATGCTGTATTGGTTATCGCCACTTCTCGTTGGATAACTGGAAACGCATTATGTCGCACTTAGAGTTGCAACCGGGTTTTGACTTTCAGCAAGCAGGCAAGGAAGTCCTGGCAATTGAACGTGAAGGCCTGGCGGAGCTTGATCAGTACATCAACCAAAATTTTACCCTCGCATGCGAGAAAATATTCAGTTGCCCGGGCAAAGTCGTGGTGATGGGAATGGGGAAATCCGGCCATATCGGGCGGAAAATGGCAGCCACATTTGCCAGCACCGGCACCCCCTCATTTTTTGTACACCCAGGCGAAGCTGCACATGGCGATCTGGGTATGGTCTCGCCGCAGGATGTGGTCATCGCCATCTCTAACTCCGGTGAATCCAATGAGATAGCGGCGCTGATCCCGGTATTAAAACGTCTTCATGTGCCGCTTATCTGCATGACCGGTCGTCCGGAAAGCAGTATGGCGCGTGCAGCAGATGTGCATCTGTGTGTTAAAGTGCCCAAGGAAGCTTGTCCGTTAGGCCTGGCGCCGACCAGCAGCACGACAGCAACACTGGTGATGGGCGATGCCCTTGCGGTGGCATTATTAAAAGCGCGCGGCTTTACCGCGGAAGATTTTGCATTGTCTCATCCCGGTGGCGCACTGGGCCGTAAGCTTTTACTGCGCGTTAACGATATTATGCATACGGGCGACGAGATCCCGCATGTAACCAAAAACGCCAGCCTGCGTGACGCCTTAATTGAGATCACGCGTAAAAATCTCGGCATGACCGTCATTTGCGATGATGCCATGAAGATTGACGGTATTTTCACCGATGGTGATTTACGTCGTGTCTTCGATATGGGCGTTGATGTACGCCAGTTAGGCATTGCCGATGTGATGACCCCTGGAGGCATTCGCGTGCGTCCGGGTATTCTTGCCGTCGATGCCCTGAACTTAATGCAGTCCCGCCATATCACCTCGGTAATGGTTGCTGATGGCGACCAGTTACTCGGTGTGTTACATATGCATGATCTGCTACGTGCAGGTGTAGTGTAAGAAACTCAAGGATAACGAAAATGAGTAAAGCAGGTGCGTCGCTTGCGACCTGTTATGGACCCGTCAGCGCAGACGTTATCACCCGGGCAGAAAACATCCGTTTGCTGATCCTGGATGTGGATGGCGTACTGTCTGATGGTCTGATTTATATGGGCAACAACGGTGAAGAGCTGAAGGCTTTTAACGTCCGCGATGGTTACGGAATTCGCTGTGCGCTCACTTCCGGTATTGAGGTTGCCATTATTACCGGACGAAAGGCTAAACTTGTAGAAGATCGCTGTGCCACTTTGGGGATCACCCACCTGTATCAGGGGCAGTCAGACAAACTGGTTGCCTTTGGCGATCTCCTTAGCAAACTGGCGATCGCGCCGGAGAATGTCGCCTACGTTGGCGATGACCTGATCGACTGGCCGGTGATGGCACAAGTGGGATTGAGCGTCGCGGTGGCAGATGCCCACCCTTTGCTGATCCCACGGGCCGATTATGTCACCCGTATTAATGGGGGACGTGGCGCTGTGCGTGAAGTCTGCGATTTATTACTCCTGGCGCAGGGCAAACTGGACGAGGCCAAAGGGCAATCGATATGAGCAAAACCAGACGTTGGGTTATCATTCTACTGTCGCTGGCTGTCCTTGTGATGATTGGTATTAATCTGGCAGACAAAGAGGACACCGCTCAGGTCGTCGTCAATAACAACGAGCCAACCTATAAGAGCGAACATACTGATACCGTCGTGTATAGTCCGGAAGGCGCGCTGAGCTATCACTTGATCGCACAACACGTTGAATATTATTCGGAACAAGCGGTTTCGTGGTTTACTCAACCAGTATTAACCACATTTGATAAGGATAAAGTACCGACCTGGACGATCAAGGCCGATAAAGCCAAATTGACCAACGATCGGATGCTGTATCTGTACGGCCATGTTGAGGTTAACGCCCTGGTGCCTGACTCTCAACTACGCAGAATTACGACCGATAACGCGCAGATTAACCTGGTGACACAAGATGTCACTTCCGATGATCTGGTGACGTTGTATGGCACAACATTTAACTCCAGCGGACTGAAGATGCGCGGCAACTTACGCAGCAAGAACGCCGAGCTGATTGAAAAGGTTAGAACCTCATATGAAATCCAAAACAAACAAACTCAGCCTTAATCTTGTACTTGCCAGCTCACTTCTGGCCGCCAGCATTCCGGCATTTGCCGTCACCGGCGATACCGAGCAGCCGATTCACATTGAGTCGGACCAGCAGTCCCTGGATATGCAGGGCAACGTGGTGACGTTTACTGGCAACGTGATTGTGACTCAGGGCACCATCAAAATTAACGCCGATAAAGTCGTCGTGACCCGTCCTGGCGGCGAAGACGGCAAAGAAGTGATTGACGGCTATGGCAATCCAGCGACGTTTTACCAGATGCAGGACAACGGTAAACCGGTTAAAGGCCGCGCCTCGCAGATGCACTATGAACTGGCGAAAGACTTTGTCGTGCTAACCGGCAAGGCGTATCTGGAACAGCTCGATAGCAACATCACGGGCGATAAGATCACCTATCTGGTAAAAGAGCAGAAAATGCAGGCCTTCAGCGATAAAGGCAAACGCGTCACCACCGTTCTGGTTCCGTCGCAGTTGCAGGACAAAAACAAGGCTCCGGCAGAGAAAAAAGGTAACTGATTCGTTATGGCAACATTAACTGCAAAGAACCTTGCAAAAGCCTATAAAGGCCGTCGTGTGGTGGAAGATGTCAGTCTGACCGTCAACTCCGGGGAGATCGTCGGTCTGCTCGGTCCTAACGGTGCAGGCAAGACAACAACCTTTTACATGGTGGTCGGCATTGTCCCGCGCGATGCGGGTAACATTATCATTGATGACGAAGACATCAGCCTGCTGCCTCTGCATGCACGCGCGCGTCGCGGCATCGGCTACTTACCGCAGGAAGCATCGATTTTCCGTCGTCTGAGCGTGTTTGATAACCTGATGGCGGTACTGCAAATTCGTGACGATCTGACCAGCGAGCAGCGGGAAGATCGCGCCAACGAGCTGATGGAAGAATTCCACATCGAACACCTGCGTGACAGTATGGGGCAGTCGCTCTCCGGTGGTGAACGACGCCGCGTGGAGATCGCCCGCGCACTGGCCGCTAATCCGAAATTTATCCTGCTGGATGAACCGTTTGCCGGTGTTGACCCGATTTCCGTTATTGATATCAAACGGATCATCGAACACCTGCGCGACAGCGGCCTTGGCGTGCTGATTACCGACCATAACGTCCGCGAAACGCTGGCAGTGTGTGAGCGCGCCTATATCGTGAGTCAGGGGCACCTGATCGCGCACGGCACGCCAACAGAAATACTGCAGGATGAGCACGTTAAGCGCGTATACCTTGGGGAAGACTTCAGACTCTGATAGGGTAGAAGACTTCACGTCACCGCAGGAGAAAACAACTCTGAACATGAAGCAAGGTTTGCAACTCAGGCTTAGCCAACAACTGGCGATGACGCCTCAGCTACAACAGGCTATCCGTCTGTTGCAGCTGTCCACGCTGGAACTTCAGCAAGAACTTCAGCAAGCGCTGGAAAGTAATCCACTGCTCGAGCAAACCGATCTTCACGACGAAATTGATACCCAGGAAAAACAGGACAGCGAAACCCTCGACACCGCCGATGCTCTCGAACAAAAAGAGATGCCTGAGGAGCTGCCACTTGATGCCAGTTGGGATGAAATTTACACCGCCGGGACGCCTTCGGGCACCAGCGGAGATTACATCGACGACGAGCTGCCTGTGTATCAGGGTGAGACCACGCAATCACTACAGGATTACCTGATGTGGCAAGTGGAACTGACCCCATTCTCGGATACCGATCGCGCCATTGCGACATCCATTGTGGATGCGGTAGACGAAACCGGTTATCTCACCGTGACCCTGGACGATATTCTCGAAAGCATGGGCGATGACGACGTCGGTATGGACGAAATCGAAGCCGTGCTTAAACGCGTTCAGCGCTTTGATCCCGTAGGCGTGGCCGCCAAAGATCTCCGCGACTGCTTACTGATCCAACTTTCGCAGTTTGATAAAGCCACACCGTGGCTGGAAGAAGCGCGTCTGATCATCAGCGATCATCTCGATCTGTTAGCCAACCATGACTTCCGCACGCTGATGCGCGTGACCCGACTGAAAGAAGACGTGCTAAAAGAAGCCGTCAATCTTATTCAGTCACTGGATCCAAGGCCTGGGCAGTCGATCCAGACTGGTGAACCAGAATACGTTATTCCGGATGTGCTGGTGCGTAAGCATAACGATCGCTGGGTGGTCGAACTCAACAGCGACAGCATCCCACGACTGCAGATCAACCAGCACTACGCCGCTATGTGCAATAGCGCGCGCAACGATGCCGACAGTCAGTTTATACGTAGCAATCTACAGGATGCGAAGTGGCTGATTAAAAGCCTGGAAAGCCGCAATGATACACTGCTGCGCGTAAGTCGCTGCATCGTGGAGCAACAGCAAGCCTTCTTTGAGCAAGGTGAAGAGTTTATGAAACCGATGGTGCTGGCGGATATCGCCCAGGCCGTCGAGATGCACGAATCGACCATTTCCCGTGTGACCACGCAAAAGTATCTGCACAGTCCGCGCGGCATTTTTGAATTGAAGTATTTCTTTTCCAGTCACGTTAACACTGAAGGTGGAGGCGAAGCCTCATCCACGGCGATCCGTGCGCTGGTGAAGAAATTAATTGCTGCGGAAAACCCCGCGAAACCACTGAGTGACAGCAAGTTAACCTCTATGCTGTCAGAACAGGGTATCATGGTGGCACGCCGCACCGTTGCGAAGTACCGAGAGTCTTTATCCATTCCGCCGTCTAACCAGCGCAAACAGCTGGTCTGACCCAACCGATAAGGAAGACACTATGCAGCTCAACATCACTGGAAACAACGTCGAAATTACTGAAGCCCTGCGCGATTTTGTTAATACAAAATTTGCCAAGCTTGAACAATATTTCGACCGGATTAATCAGGTCTATATTGTGTTGAAAGTGGAGAAGGTTACACATATCTCGGATGCAACGCTGCATGTGAACGGTGGCGAAATTCATGCCAGCGCGGAAGGTCAGGATATGTACGCAGCCATTGACGGTTTAATTGATAAACTGGCTCGGCAGTTAACAAAACATAAAGATAAACTGAAACAGCACTAACTTGTCCGGGCAGTTAGCGGGTGCAGGACGGCCTGTTGTGTAGCACAACGGGCCATTTGTACAGTTAGCGCTTAGGTGAAATTATGACAAATAACGATACGACTCTACAACTGAGCACTGTTCTTAACCAGGAATGTACACGCGCAGGTGTTCACTGCCAAAGCAAGAAACGCGCACTGGAAATCATCAGTGAACTGGCGGCAAAACAGCTCAGCTTGCCTTCTCAGGTGGTATTTGAGGCCATTCTGACGCGTGAAAAAATGGGCAGTACCGGCATCGGTAATGGTATTGCTATCCCGCACGGAAAGCTGGAAGAAGACACGATGCGCGCGGTTGGTGTGTTTGTGCAACTTGAAACGCCTATCGCCTTCGACGCTATTGATAATCAGCCAGTCGATCTGCTGTTCGCCCTGCTGGTTCCGGCGGACCAAACCAAGACGCATTTGCATACGTTGTCACTGGTCGCAAAACGTCTGGCGGATAAAACCATCTGTCGTCGTCTGCGCGCCGCACAGAGTGACCAGGAGTTGTATCAAATCATCACGGACACCGAAGGTGGACAGGATGAAGCATAACAACCCAATGGCATCCTTTTTTGTCGTTGTGAGGAGAAACAGTACATGGTACTGATGATCGTCAGCGGCCGTTCAGGGTCAGGTAAATCTGTCGCTCTGCGTGCGCTGGAAGATATGGGTTTTTACTGCGTGGATAACCTTCCCGTAGTGCTGTTGCCCGATCTGGCTCGTACTCTGGCCGATCGCCAGATTTCTGCGGCCGTCAGCATTGATGTGCGCAACATGCCTGAGTCCCCGGAGATTTTCGAGCAGGCAATGAACAATCTTCCTGAAGGCTTCTCACCACAGCTGCTGTTCCTTGATGCTGACCGTAACACGCTGATTCGTCGCTACAGTGACACGCGTCGCCTGCACCCACTCTCCAGCAAGAACTTGTCTCTGGAAAGCGCTATCGATAAGGAAAGCGATTTGCTTGAGCCTTTGCGCTCTCGCGCTGACCTGATCGTTGATACCTCCGAAATGTCCGTACACGAACTGGCGGAAATGTTGCGTACCCGACTGTTGGGCAAACGTGAACGTGAATTGACGATGGTTTTCGAATCCTTTGGTTTCAAACACGGTATCCCGATTGATGCGGATTATGTCTTTGACGTGCGCTTCCTGCCTAACCCGCACTGGGATCCGAAGCTGCGCCCAATGACCGGTCTTGACCGCCCCGTCGCCGCGTTCCTCGACAGGCACACAGAAGTACACAATTTTATCTACCAGACGCGCAGCTATCTTGAGCTATGGTTACCCATGCTGGAGACCAACAACCGTAGCTATCTCACCGTAGCCATCGGTTGTACCGGCGGGAAGCACCGTTCGGTGTATATTGCAGAGCAGCTGGCAGACTACTTCCGCTCACGCGGTAAAAACGTGCAGTCACGCCATCGTACGCTGGAAAAACGTAAATCATGACCGTGAAGCAAACTGTTGAAATCACGAATAAGCTGGGCATGCATGCCCGTCCAGCTATGAAACTGTTTGAATTGATGCAGGGTTTCGAAGCAGAAGTTTTGCTGCGTAATGATGAAGGAACGGAAGCCGAGGCCAACAGCGTTATCGCTCTGCTGATGCTGGATTCAGCCAAAGGGCGTCAGATAGAAGTTGAAGCCACGGGTCCGCAGGAAGTTGAAGCCCTTGCCGCAGTGGTTGCCCTGTTTAATTCAGGTTTTGATGAAGATTAGTCAAGTGGTTTTAACACGTAGCCAGTAGGTCGGATAAGGCGTTTACGCCGCATCCGGCAATGCCATTGTGTCGTATTGTGCCTGATGCGCTGCACTTAAATCAGGCCAACAAAAACAGCGACAGTAGCGACTAATACAACTTATTTTCCCGCATAAACGACTCACCGCCTAACTGGCGCATTTGACGCATGATCCACGCCTGGCGGCTACGCACATAACCAGAAGGCGCATTCGCTTTAAAACGCAAAGGATTAGGTAATACCGCCGCCAGCAAGGCCGCTTCAGACAGACTCAACCGACTGGCAGGCTTATGGAAATAGCGCTGCGCCGCCGCCTCCACGCCGAAAACCCCATCGCCAAACTCAGCGATATTCAGGTAAACGGTCAGAATACGTTTCTTGCTCCAGACGGTTTCCATACCCAGCGTTAGCCCGGCTTCAAGACCTTTACGTACCCAGCTACGTCCATCCCACAGAAAGAGGTTTTTCGCCGTCTGTTGCGATAACGTCGACGCCCCGCGAATACGGTTTTCATTGCGTTCATTGTGCGCCAGCGCTTTCTCTATGGCGGAGACATCGAATCCCCAGTGCTCGGGAAACTTCTGGTCCTCCGCGGCAATGACGGCCAGTCCCATCCACGGTGAGATCTCGTCCATGCTCACCCAGTCTGAGTGCGCCACATAACCAAAATCACCGGACAGCCATGCGCCCAGTTGCCGTTCAACCATCACCGCCGAAAAAGGTACAGGCATCACGCTGAAAAGTGCGATGCCTCCGCCCCAGAATACGCCGAGGACAATGACCGCCCGCAGAAAGATACGTCGCAGAAAGGCGGTAACTCCTGTTCTCATTCAGCCAGCACCAGCACACGCGATACCAGTTTATCGATGCCACTCGCAGCCTGAGCAATGTCCTGCGCCAGCATATAGGCGGGCGTGGTAACGATTTTATTGTCTTCATCGACGACAATGTCATCAACCGGACAAGGCACATGTTCAGCGCCCATCTCTTCCAGCACCTCTGCCGTATCGATATCAGTACCGATGGTCAGACGCAGCGGGAAATCAAAAATTTTAGGTAACATCGCGGGCGCAATGCACATAAATCCCAGCGGCTTACCCGCCTGATGCATAGCCACCGCCAGCGCGGCTAAATCGCTGTCAACCCGGCATTCGCTGCCCTGACTGGCAAAATTGCTCAGATTTTTGGCCGCACCAAACCCGCCCGGCACGATCAACGCATCCAGTTCCGCTGAGACTGCCTGAGCGAGCGGGCGAATTTCACCGCGTGTTATACGTGCGGCTTCAATCAGTACATTACGCGTTTCCAGCATCGGCTCGCCGGTCAGATGATTAATCACATCCGCTTGCTGTTTATCCGGAGCAAAGCAGACGGCCTGAGCGCCGTTGCGGGCAATGGCCAGAAGCGTGAGAACAGTTTCATGGATCTCTGCACCGTCATACACGCCGCATCCACTGAGCACTACACCCACTTTTTTCATCGTGATACTCCTTTCTCAACTGGCTGAAACATATTAGTTATTATGATTTAAATGCTACGCTTCACACATTTAACTGATTCATGTAACAAATTATTTAAGATTTGCTATCTTAACTGCGTGCGGCCTGAAAATTAGGGCTGCGCCCTTGTAAACAATGATAATAATTTACGGCGCAGCCACGATTTCCCTGGTGTTGGCGCAGTATTCGCGCACCCCGGTCAAGCCGGGGTCATTTTTTTTCCACGCTCGCCACCCAGGCTTTTAATACCGCCACGTCGTGCTGCCACTCCTGCTTCATCTCTTCAATCCATTCAGCAACGTTATCTTCCCAGGCGGGAAGGTCCGGAGACTGGATTTGCTGACCTAACTGTTGCAGGTGACGCAGCCCCACAGAACCTGCTGCGCCTTTAATTTTATGACCTTCCTCAACCACGCCTTTTTTATCCCGTGCGGTCAAGTTTGACTCCAGCACGCTCAAATATCCCGGCATCATCTTCTCAAACACCGCCAGCCCGTCGGTAATTAACTTCGGTCCCACCAGCTCGAGGTATTGTTCCAACATAGGAATATCTAACAGCGCTTGCGATTTACTGCTTTCTTCAGATGTCACAGTGCTCTCCTCTTCGTTTCTGGTATCCCAGTATTTTTTGATCATGGCGGTTAGCGCCGGAACCGACAGCGGCTTACTCAGCACGTCATCCATTCCCGCGTCCAAATACTCTTTTTTATCTTTCAGTACGTTGGCGGTGAGTGCAACCAGCGGCGGAAGGTCCTCACGAGCGTATTTTTGCGTGAGCTCCCGCGAGATATCCAGACCGGTCATATCCGGTAGCTGAATATCCAGCAGCACCAGGTCATATTCACCCGGCTTAAACATTTCCAGCGCGGCTTTCCCGGTCATCGCGACATCCACGCTGTTGCCTAATTTTTCCAGCACGGAACGCGCAACAATAACGTTCAGTTCAATGTCTTCCACCAGCAGCACATTCAGGGCTGGCAGCGGCATGTCATCGTCTTCAAAGGCGTCTTCAATCTCTTCCGCTACCGCAGGCGCATGTACGGTCAGCGTAAAGATGGAGCCTTTACCTGCCTGGCTGGAAACCGTAATATCGCCGCCCATATTTTTCGCCAGACGCTTCGACACGGCCAAACCAATCCCGGTTCCTGTGGCCGGTTTACCGCCGTTGCTGTCCTTCACCTGATAATACATGGCGAAGATTTTATCCTGCTCATCCTGCGGAATGCCGATCCCAGAATCTTCAACCTCGAAATGCAGCATATCGCCCTGGTCATAGCGCGCCCGCACGGTCACCTGTCCCTGCTGAGTGAACTTCACGGCGTTGCTGATCAGATTCCACAGAATCTGGCGCAAACGCGTGCCGTCGGTAATGACCTTATGCGGTAGCGGTAACGTTGGCTCAAGTACAAAACGCAGCCCTTTTTGCTGCGCCTGCAGGCCAGAAAGGTTTTCCAGATCCGCCATAAAGCTGGTGAAATCAACAGGCTGGTTATCGAGCTGGACTTTACGTCGCTCCATCTTATCCATATCTATGATATCGTTGAAAATATTCCCCAGCGTCACGGCAGAGACATGGATGGTTTTCAGGTATTTTTCCTGCTCAGCGGTCAGGTCTGTATCCAACAGGATGCGGCTTAAGCCGACAATGCCGTTAAGCGGAGTGCGCAGCTCGTGGCTGATGGTGGAAATGAAGGTGGTCTTATCACGGCTGGCACGTTCAAGCGCGTCCTGATAGCGCTTACGCTCGGTAATATCGCGCCCAAAGCCCATCAGGCCATGTCGCTTACCTACGCGGTCATAGTACGGCACTTTACGAATTTCAAAGCAGGCTTTGCGCCCGTCCGGGTAGTCCAGCCACTGTTCGTAGGTGAGTGAGACGTTATGACGGAATACCTTCTCGTCGGTTTCAATTACCTTTTCAGCCGCTTCAGGAGAGTAAACGTCAGCCGGTTTTAAGTTCACCAGCTGCTTTTCGCTTTTGCCAGTCAGCAGCTCCATGGCACGGTTACAGCCGGAAAATTCTTTATCTTCATTGCGATAAAAAACCAGATCCGGCGAGGCATCAAGGAAAGAGCGTAAAAAGGAAGACTGTTGCTCGAGCTGGATCTGCGCTTCTTCGCGCTCTTTGATTTCAACCTTCAGTTGCTCGAACGTTTCCTGGCGCTCCGCTTCGGCTTTTTCGCGCTCAACAATTTCCTGATTGAGCTGGGCTATATTATCTTTCAATTGCACATTGAGCTTGAGATCGCGCTCGCGCATCTCTTCCAGCTTTTGTACCAGTCGTGACAGGCGTTGCCGGGACTCTTCCAGTTGCTCCACCACCACTGACAGGAAATAGACAGCCCAAGGGGTAATTAACAGACCAAAAAAGATAGAACGGATAACATCAATGCTTTCTACCTGGCCATGCAGCACCATGGTGACAGCCATCTGCACCACAATTGCCAACACGACCAGAGCCAGCGCCAACAGCAGCGAAAAGCGCACCAGACCCAACTTCATCATTAGGTCGACGTAATATTGCGCCAGCATACGGATTTGCTTCATAGAGGGTTCCTTCACGACAACTTGGCACAATAATACTCAATTCTTGGCGTGACGTTTGAGAATGTGCAAGAAATGCGGAGGTTATCAGTGAAATGACCGTAGAAGGTTAATCGTAGGCCTAATAAGCGAAGCGCCATCAGGCAAGCAGGCGCAGATTGCCGGATGTCGGTTTTACCTTATCCGGCCTACGGAGGGTTAGATCCCCGGCTGCACCCATGGCGTACCTAGCGCCGAGCCTTGCACGCCGTGCTCGTTAAGGTACTTATCCAGTTCAACCATCCCAGTCCAGCGATTTTCACACCATAGCGGTGCTAACAGCGTTGGGCGACGCGCGCTGGCGGAAATGCGATGATAAATCACCTCTGGCGGCGTATGGCGGATCATCTCCCCGGCGGTAACCGTATAATCGTCCAGTTCAATTCCGTTCAGCCGCCCGGCTTCCCAGGCTTTCGCCATCGTACTGCCTTTCACAATATGCAGCGGATGCAGCTTAATACCGTCAACACCCGTCTCCACCACACGCTCCATGGTTTGTAGGCATTCTGCCTGCCCTTCTCCCGGCAGACCGACAATCAGGTGCGAACAGACTTTCAGCCCGCGTTCACGCGCCAGTCGCGTGGTGTTCTGGTAGCAGGCAAAATCATGACCGCGGTTAATACGGTGCAGGGTTTTGTCATGTGCGGTTTGCAGACCAAGTTCCAGCCATACCTCATAACCCAGGTCTTTATACTCGCAAAGCAGATCGAGTACCGCATCCGGCACGCAGTCGGGGCGCGTCCCAACGCATAACCCGACGATACTGGCCTGGCTGACCGCCTGCTGATACATCGACCGCAGCACCTGTACTTCAGCAAAGGTGCTGGTATAGGCCTGAAAATAGGCCAGATAGCGTCTGGCGCGATTGACCAACTGCGCCTGATGTTCAAGCTGCTCGGCAATGGAATGATGCTGCTGAGTTTCATCGGCAAACGAGGCGACATTACAGAAAGTACATCCGCCACGTCCGATGGTGCCATCGCGATTTGGACAGCTAAAGCCGCCGTGCAGCGTGAGTTTATGAACCTTTTGTCCATAACGGCGAGAAAGATCCCCACCAAACATATTGACTAATTTCTGTAACTGCATAATCTGGTAGACCGCGCCTTGAAAAGAGGCCAAAGCCTGCCATTTTTTGCCCCAGTCGGCGATGACCTGGATCAATCGCCCTGGCGAGCCTTTATTTATTGCATAACAAATCAAAATAATTGAAATTTCATTCACTCAAAATCTAATTACTTTTCCTTATATTCAGCGGTTTTTTTTATCTTCTTATACTCTCAGCGTAAAAACAGTATCTTTAAGACGCCTGAACTCTAAAAACCAGCATAAAATGCCAGTTATCTCGATAAATAAAGGGAGGACGAGGGATATCCAGCCTTTCTGACAGTGAGACAGATCACACTTCCTGGGGGATTCCCCTTAGGTTAAATCAATGTAAAAAATCCTTTTATTTCAATATTTTCATAAAGTTAATTGCCCTATAGCACATTTTTGCATAAATAAGATTGCCATTTGACCTGTGTGTGGATTCCCGATAACTTGGAAATCCGCTGGAAGCTTTCTGGATGAGCAGTCTGCTCATCATATTTATGCAGTAATTGAGATTCCCTCTGAAGCAAGTCCTCAAACTTGTTTGACCTGTGCGAAAAGGATAAAGAGGGCGAATGCGAGGTAAGCGTATGACACGCAAACCCCGTCGCCATGCTCTTGGTGTGCCCGTGCGCAACGGTCCAGATGGAATCCCTCAGAGCCTGGGGAGGTTCACTGATATGTTGTACGATAAATCCCTTGAGAGGGATAACTGTGGTTTCGGCCTGATCGCCCACATAGAAGGCGAACCTAGCCACAAGGTAGTGCGTACCGCCATACACGCACTGGCCCGTATGCAGCACCGTGGCGCAATTCTTGCCGATGGAAAAACCGGCGATGGTTGCGGCCTGCTGTTACAAAAACCTGACCGCTTTTTCCGCATCGTGGCGCAAGAGCGCGGCTGGCGTTTAGCCAAAAACTACGCCGTCGGCATGATCTTTTTAAATAAAGACCCTGAGCTGGCTGCGGCTTCTCGTCGCATTGTTGAAGAAGAATTACAGCAGGAAACCCTGTCGATTGTCGGCTGGCGCGACGTGCCGACCAACGAAGGTGTTCTCGGTGAAATTGCGCTCTCCTCCCTGCCTCGTATCGAGCAAATTTTTGTTAACGCCCCTGCGGGCTGGCGTCCGCGTGATATGGAGCGTCGCCTGTTCATCGCGCGTCGTCGTATCGAAAAACGCCTCCTGCAAGACAAAGATTTCTACGTCTGTAGCTTGTCGAATCTGGTCAATATCTATAAAGGTCTGTGTATGCCGGCGGATCTGCCGCGCTTCTACCTGGACCTGGCAGACCTGCGTCTGGAATCGGCCATCTGCCTGTTCCACCAGCGCTTCTCCACCAACACCGTACCGCGTTGGCCGCTGGCGCAGCCGTTCCGCTATCTGGCGCACAACGGTGAAATCAACACCATCACCGGCAACCGCCAGTGGGCGCGCGCCCGTACCTATAAGTTCCAGACGCCACTGATCCCTGACCTGCACGACGCCGCGCCGTTTGTTAACGAAACCGGCTCAGACTCCAGTTCGATGGATAACATGCTGGAACTGCTGCTGGCAGGCGGGATGGACATCATCCGCGCCATGCGCTTACTGGTTCCACCGGCATGGCAGAACAACCCGGATATGGATCCGGAGCTGCGCGCGTTCTTTGACTTCAACTCCATGCACATGGAACCATGGGACGGTCCGGCGGGCATCGTCATGTCCGACGGCCGCTTTGCCGCCTGTAACCTTGACCGTAACGGCTTGCGTCCGGCACGCTACGTCATCACCAAAGACAAGCTGATTACCTGCGCCTCTGAAGTCGGGATCTGGGATTATCAGCCGGATGAAGTGGTAGAGAAAGGCCGCGTCGGCCCTGGCGAGCTGATGGTTATCGATACTCGCAGCGGGCGCATTCTCCACTCCGCCGAAACCGATGATGACCTGAAAAGCCGTCACCCATACAAAGAGTGGATGGAGAAAAACGTCCGCCGCCTGGTACCGTTCGAAGACCTGGCTGACGATCAGGTCGGCAGCCGTGAACTGGACGATGACACCCTCGCCAGCTATCAGAAACAGTTTAACTACAGCGCTGAAGAGCTGGATTCCGTGATCCGCGTGCTCGGTGAAAACGGCCAGGAAGCGGTCGGTTCAATGGGTGACGATACCCCGTTTGCCGTACTCTCCAGCCAGCCGCGCATCATTTATGACTACTTCCGCCAGCAGTTCGCGCAGGTCACCAACCCGCCGATCGACCCGCTGCGTGAAGCGCACGTCATGTCGCTGGCCACCAGCATCGGTCGTGAGATGAACGTCTTCTGCGAAGCTGAAGGTCAGGCACACCGCCTGAGCTTTAAATCGCCGATCCTGCTGTACTCCGATTTCACCCAGCTCACCACCATGAAAGAGGAGCATTATCGCGCTGACCGTCTGGATATCACTTTCGACGCGACCGAAACTACGCTCGAAGAGACCGTCAAAGCATTGTGCGATAAGGCGGAACAGATGGTGCGCAACGGCACGGTACTGCTGGTACTCTCTGACCGCAACATCGCTAAAAATCGTCTGCCGGTTCCGGCGCCGATGGCCGTGGGCGCAGTGCAAACGCGTCTGGTAGAACAAAGCCTGCGCTGCGACGCCAACATCATCGTTGAAACCGCCAGTGCCCGCGATCCGCACCATTTTGCCGTCCTGCTCGGTTTTGGCGCGACGGCAATCTATCCGTATCTCGCGTATGAAACATTGGGACGTCTGATCGACACTCAGGCGATTGCCAAAGATTACCGAACCGTGATGCTGAACTACCGTAACGGCATCAATAAAGGTCTGTACAAAATCATGTCCAAGATGGGCATCTCGACCATTGCCTCCTACCGCTGCTCGAAGCTGTTTGAAGCCGTTGGTCTGCACGATGATGTGGTTGCGTTGTGCTTCCAGGGCGTGGTCAGCCGTATTAGCGGTGCAGGGTTTACCGACTTCCAGCAGGATCTGCTGAACCTCTCCAAACATGCATGGCTGGCGCGTAAACCTATCAGCCAGGGCGGTTTGCTGAAGTACGTCCACGGGGGCGAATACCACGCCTACAACCCGGACGTGGTACGCACTCTGCAGCAGGCGGTACAAAGCGGCGAGTACAGCGACTATCAGGAATACGCCAAGCTGGTTAATGAGCGTCCGGCGGCCACGCTGCGCGATCTGCTGGCGATTACGCCTGGCGATGAAGCCGTAAGCATTAGCGAAGTAGAACCCGCGACCGAACTGTTTAAACGCTTTGATACCGCCGCCATGTCTATCGGCGCATTAAGCCCCGAAGCACACGAAGCGCTGGCCGAAGCCATGAACAGCATCGGCGGCAACTCGAACTCCGGTGAAGGCGGCGAAGACCCGGCGCGCTACGGCACCAATAAAGTGTCACGCATTAAGCAGGTTGCTTCCGGTCGCTTTGGCGTAACCCCGGCATACCTGGTCAATGCCGATGTCATTCAGATTAAAGTCGCTCAGGGCGCGAAACCTGGCGAAGGCGGTCAGTTACCAGGTGATAAAGTCACCCCGTACATCGCCAAACTACGCTATTCAGTGCCGGGCGTGACGCTGATCTCCCCGCCGCCGCACCACGATATCTACTCTATCGAGGATTTAGCGCAGCTGATTTTCGACCTGAAACAGGTCAACCCGAAGGCGATGATCTCGGTGAAGCTGGTTTCCGAACCAGGCGTTGGTACCATCGCTACTGGCGTAGCGAAAGCCTATGCGGATCTGATCACCATTGCTGGCTACGATGGCGGCACTGGCGCAAGCCCGCTCTCATCAGTGAAATATGCGGGCTGCCCGTGGGAACTCGGCCTGGTGGAAACCCAGCAGGCGCTGGTGGCTAACGGTCTGCGTCACAAGATTCGTCTGCAGGTCGATGGCGGTCTGAAAACCGGCGTCGATATCATTAAAGCGGCAATTCTGGGTGCAGAAAGCTTTGGCTTCGGTACCGGCCCGATGGTGGCGCTGGGCTGTAAATATCTGCGTATTTGCCACCTGAACAACTGCGCAACCGGTGTTGCAACTCAGGATGAGAAACTGCGTAAGAATCACTATCACGGCCTGCCGTTCAAAGTGACCAACTACTTTGAATTTATCGCCCGTGAAGTGCGCGAGCTGATGGCCTCGCTGGGCGTTACCCGCCTGGTGGATCTGATTGGTCGCACCGACCTGCTCAAAGAGCTGGAAGGGTTTACCGCCAAGCAGCAAAAGCTGGAGCTGTCTCGTCTGCTGGAAACCGCCGAACCGCATCCTGGTAAAGCGCTGCATTGCACCGAGAACAACCCGCCGTTTGATAATGGCGTGCTGAACGCCCAGCTGTTACAGCAGGCGAAGCCGTTCGTCGACGAGCGCCAGAGCAAAACCTTCTGGTTCGATATCCGCAACACCGACCGTTCCGTCGGCGCATCGCTGTCGGGCTATATCGCTCAGACGCATGGCGATCAGGGGCTGGCGTCTGACCCAATCAAAGCGCACTTCAGCGGTACTGCAGGCCAGAGCTTTGGCGTGTGGAACGCGGGCGGTGTGGAGCTGTATCTGACCGGCGATGCCAACGACTATGTCGGTAAAGGCATGGCGGGTGGTCTGCTGGCAGTGCGTCCTCCGGTTGGCTCTGCTTTCCGTAGCCATGAAGCGAGCATCATCGGTAACACCTGCCTGTATGGCGCCACCGGTGGTCGCCTGTTTGCTGCGGGTCGTGCGGGTGAGCGCTTTGCAGTGCGTAACTCTGGCGCAATCACCGTGGTTGAAGGTATTGGCGACAACGGCTGTGAATACATGACCGGCGGCATCGTCTGTATTCTCGGCAAAACCGGCGTTAACTTCGGCGCGGGCATGACCGGCGGATTCGCCTACGTGCTCGACGAAGACGGTGAATTCCGCAAACGCGTAAACCCGGAACTGGTCGAAGTGCTGAGCGTGGACTCGCTGGCGATCCACGAAGAGCACCTGCGCGGCCTGATTACCGAGCACGTACAGCATACCGGTTCTTCTCACGGCGAAGAGATCCTGGCGAACTGGCCAGCATTCTCGGCGAAATTCGCGCTGGTAAAACCAAAATCCAGTGATGTGAAAGCACTGTTGGGTCACCGTAGTCGTAGCGCAGCAGAGCTGCGTGTGCAGGCGCAGTAAGGGGTAGCAGCAATGAGTCAGAACGTATACCAATTTATCGACCTGCAGCGTGTTGATCCGCCGAAGAAGCCGCTGAAGATCCGTAAGATCGAATTTATCGAGATCTACGAGCCGTTTTCTGAAGGTCAGGCCAAAGCACAGGCAGATCGCTGCCTGTCCTGCGGTAACCCGTACTGCGAGTGGAAGTGTCCGGTGCATAACTACATCCCGAACTGGCTGAAGTTGGCGAATGAGGGACGTATTTTTGAAGCGGCAGAGCTTTCGCACCAGACCAACACCTTGCCGGAAGTCTGTGGCCGTGTATGCCCGCAGGATCGACTGTGTGAAGGATCCTGTACGCTGAACGATGAGTTTGGCGCGGTAACTATCGGCAATATTGAGCGCTATATCAACGATAAAGCGTTCGAGATGGGCTGGCGTCCGGATATGACCGGCGTTCGCCAGACGGACAAGCGCGTGGCGATTATCGGTGCGGGGCCAGCGGGCCTGGCCTGTGCTGATGTGCTGACCCGCAACGGCGTAAAGGCGGTGGTATTTGACCGTCACCCGGAAATCGGCGGCTTGCTGACCTTCGGTATCCCAGCCTTCAAGCTGGAAAAAGAGGTCATGACCCGTCGCCGTGAAATCTTCACCGGCATGGGCATTGAGTTCAAACTCAACGTGGAAGTAGGCCGTGACGTACAGCTCAATGATTTGCTGAAGGATTACGACGCCGTGTTCCTTGGCGTGGGAACCTATCAGTCGATGCGCGGCGGGCTGGAAAACGAAGACGCTGATGGCGTGTTTGATGCCCTGCCGTTCCTGATTGCCAATACCAAACAGTTGATGGGCTTTGGCGAAAGCAGCAATGAGCCATATATCAGCATGGAAGGCAAACGTGTCGTCGTGCTCGGCGGTGGCGATACCGCCATGGACTGCGTGCGCACCTCCGTACGTCAGGAAGCATCGCACGTTATCTGCGCCTATCGTCGCGATGAAGAGAACATGCCGGGTTCGAAACGCGAAGTGAAAAACGCGCGCGAAGAAGGCGTCGAGTTCCAGTTCAACGTCCAGCCTTTAGGTGTGGAAGTGAATGCCAACGGGAAAGTGTGCGGCGTGAAAATGGCGCGTACTGAAATGGGCGAACCGGATGCGAAGGGGCGTCGCCGTGCGGAGATCGTCGCTGGCTCCGAGCACGTTGTTCCGGCTGATGCCGTGGTCCTGGCGTTTGGTTTCCGCCCACATAGCATGGAATGGTTGAAAGAGCACAGCGTCGAACTGGATTCACAGGGGCGCATTATTGCCCCGGAACGTAGCGACAACGCTTTCCAGACCAGCAACCCGAAAATCTTCGCCGGTGGCGACATCGTGCGCGGTTCGGATCTGGTGGTCACCGCGATTGCCGAAGGTCGTAAAGCGGCAGACGGGATTCTGAATTACCTGGAAGTGTAAAAGAGCCTTCTCTGGCCCCTGTTCACGTTTGTCGACAGGGGCTTTTTTTCTCCGTATTTCTCCACCATTCTTTGAAAGCTACTCGCAATTAAGACTGCAAGTCTTTGTAATTAGTAGAATGTGGATTGACCACTTCAGCACCCGGGCGTATTGATCGCGGAATATTTTTACACCGTAACTTTCACGAAAGGGATGAAGTATGACCACGCCGACGTCACTTCAGGATGCAGATGACTATCAGCAAATCCATAACGGAATTGTTCGACTACTGGACACCGCGCGGACAGAAACTGTCCGTAGTATCAATGCACTAATGACGGCGACCTACTGGGAAATTGGTCGACGAATTGTTGAATTTGAGCAAGGTGGTGAATCCCGGGCAGCCTATGGCGCTCAGCTTATTGAACGGTTGTCAGTGGATCTAAACCAACGCTATAAACGGGGGTTTTCCATGGTAAACATACGGCAAATGCGTATGTTTTATCTTTATTTTCAACAAATTGAGATTCAGCAGACACTGTCTGGTGAATCTCAAAATCTCATACAACTCGCCAAAACATTCCCACTACCCTGGTCGGCGTATGTCCGCCTCTTGTCTGTTAAAAATGCCGATGCCCGCACTTTTTATGAGAAAGAGACTCTCCGTAACGGCTGGTCAGTACGGCAGCTCAATCGACAAATTGCCACTCAGTTTTATGAGCGGACGCTGTTGTCCCGCGACAAATCCGCCATGTTGCAGAAGGCAGTCCCGACGGAGCCTGAAGTCTTGCCTGAAAAGGCCATCCGCGATCCGTTCATTCTGGAGTTTCTTGGCCTCAAGGATGAGTATTCAGAATCGGACCTTGAAGAGGCGCTGATCAATCACCTGATGGACTTTATGCTGGAGCTCGGCGACGATTTTGCTTTTGTTGGCCGTCAGCGTCGATTGCGCATTGACGATAACTGGTTCCGCGTCGATCTGCTGTTCTTTCATCGTCGTTTACGCTGCCTGTTGCTCGTTGATCTAAAAGTAGGCAAATTCAGCTATGCGGATGCCGGGCAGATGAATATGTATCTGAACTATGCCAAAGAACATTGGACGATGCCGGGGGAAAATCCGCCAGTCGGGCTGATTCTGTGCGCAGGAAAAGGGGCGGGGGAAGCGCACTACGCGTTGAACGGCCTACCGAATACCATCCAGGCGAGCGAGTACAAAGTACAGCTACCTGATGAAAAATTACTTGCAGACGAGCTCATTCGTTCACAAACCATGCTGGGAACTCAACTCACAGACGCGGGTTAACTGTCGACCAAGGAAAATCAACGCAATCATCAACACCATAAATAATAACCATGTAAAGATTATACGTAATCGTTTGCTTTATTCTGAGAACTGTATATTATGCGGCGGATTTTTTGGGCAAAATTCATGGAGGCGTTGTGTCGCAGGACAACAATTATAGCCAGGGCCCCGTCCCTCTGGCGGCGCGGAAAGGCGTGGTTCCACTAACATTTGTCATGTTGGGGCTTACATTTTTTTCCGCCAGTATGTGGACCGGTGGCACACTCGGTACCGGTCTTTCCTATAATGATTTCTTCCTGGCAGTTCTCTTCGGTAATCTTCTCCTCGGTATTTACACTGCATTTCTCGGTTTTATCGGCGCAAAAACAGGGCTCTCAACCCACCTTCTGGCGCGTTACTCATTTGGTTTGAAAGGTTCATGGCTTCCCTCACTGTTGTTAGGCGGTACGCAGGTAGGCTGGTTTGGCGTGGGTGTGGCTATGTTTGCTATCCCGGTGGGCAAAGCGACGGGAATTGACGTCAATATCCTGATTGCGGTTTCTGGTCTGTTGATGACCCTGACCATCTTTTTTGGCATCTCGGCGCTGACAGTTTTATCTATCATCGCCGTGCCTGCCATCGTCGTTCTTGGCAGCTACTCCGTCTGGCTGGCGGTGAGTGATGTCGGCGGTTTAGACCATTTAAAAGCGATAGTGCCGCAGACGCCGCTGAATTTCTCCACCGCCCTGGCGCTGGTGGTCGGTTCGTTTGTCAGCGCAGGAACATTAACCGCCGACTTCGTTCGCTTTGGTCGCAACGCCAAAGGCGCGGTGCTGATTGCCATGGTGGCGTTTTTCCTTGGCAACTCCTTGATGTTTATCTTCGGCGCTGCGGGCGCGGCTGCGGTTGGACAGGCGGATATCTCTGACGTGATGATTGCCCAGGGACTGCTGCTGCCCGCGATTGTAGTGCTCGGTCTGAACATCTGGACGACTAACGACAATGCGCTGTATGCCTCAGGTCTGGGATTTGCCAATATTACCGGCCTTTCCAGCCGTACACTGTCGGTGGCTAACGGTATTATCGGCACATTGTGCGCGCTATGGCTTTACAATAACTTTGTCGGTTGGCTGACTTTTCTGTCGGCAGCAATTCCCCCGATTGGCGGGGTGATCATCGCCGACTATCTGCTGAACCATCGTCGCTATGCCGACTTCAGCAAAGCGCAATTTATTTCAGTAAACTGGATAGCGATCCTGTCCGTTGCATTGGGCATTGCCGCAGGTCACTATATTCCCGGTATTGTGCCCGTCAACGCCGTACTTGGCGGCGTATTCAGCTATATCCTGCTGAATCCACTTTTCAATCGCAGCCTTGCTAAATCACCAGAGGTCAGCCATGCAGAATAATAACATCACCCTTCGTCAGGCACGTTTACAGGGACGCGAAGGATTGTGGCAGCTCACGATTGAAAACGGGCGCTTCAGCCGGATTGAGCCACAGGACACCGCCACGTTACCGCAGGGCGAAGTGCTTGATGCCGAAGGCGGCCTGGCCATTCCACCGTTCGTTGAGCCACATATCCATCTGGACACCACGCAAACCGCAGGCGAGCCGAGCTGGAACCAGTCTGGTACGTTATTTGAAGGCATTGAGCGTTGGGCCGAACGTAAGGCAATGCTCACGCACGAAGACGTCAAAGCGCGCGCCATGCAGACGCTGAAGTGGCAGATGGCCAACGGCATCCAGTATGTCCGCACGCACGTTGACGTTTCCGATCCAACGCTGACTGCACTGAAAGCCATGCTGGAGGTGAAGCAAGAAGTCGCGCCGTGGGTAGAGCTGCAAATTGTCGCCTTCCCGCAAGAGGGCATTCTTTCTTACCCCAACGGTGAAGCGCTATTAGAGGAAGCCGTGCGTTTGGGCGCAGACGTCATTGGCGCGATCCCCCACTTTGAATTTACGCGTGAATATGGCGTTGAGTCTCTGCACAAAATTTTCGCTCTGGCGCAGAAATACGATCGGCTTATCGATGTGCACTGCGACGAAATTGACGATGAGCAGTCACGCTTTGTTGAAACCGTCGCGGCGCTGGCGCATCGTGACAATATGGGCGAACGCGTGACCGCCAGCCATACCACGGCAATGCATTCCTATAACGGCGCGTATGCTTCCCGCCTCTTTCGCCTGTTGAAAATGTCCGGCATTAACTTTGTCGCGAACCCACTGGTAAATATTCACCTGCAAGGGCGCTTTGATACGTATCCTAAACGTCGCGGCGTAACGCGCGTCAAAGAGATGCTGGAAGCAGAGATCAACGTCTGCTTCGGCCATGATGACGTCTTCGACCCGTGGTATCCGCTGGGCACCGCCAATATGCTGCAGGTACTGCATATGGGATTACATGTGTGTCAGCTGATGGGATACGGACAGATCAACGATGGGCTGAACCTGGTTACCACCCACAGTGCGAAAACCTTGCACCTGCAGGATTACGGTCTGAACGTGGGAAACTCCGGAAATCTGGTGATTTTAGCGGCAGAAAATGGGTTTGACGCGGTTCGTCGCCAGACGCCTGCCCGTTATTCCATTCGTCACGGGCGAGTCATTGCTGAGACAGTGCCAAGCCAGACCACGCTGCATCTGGCGCAGCCGGAAGCGGTGACGTTTAAGCGCTAAGTTGTTCTATCCAGTGTCGGATGGCGCAAGCCTTGCCATCCGACACGGTCTCTCATCGTCAGGCTTGTAATAAGCTGGCGCGCACCTTGATCACGACCTTTTTGATTTCCCCCGGCCCTTCCACCATACAGCCCGGTTTATGCGGCTCGCCCGGCATAAAAATCGCAAATCTTCCCGGCTTCAGTACGATCGCCTGCTCATCGGCAATCTCGCTGCACAGCTGATAGTCATCCTCAACATGCATCTCATCGCACTGGCGAGCAGAATCGGCCATCCCGAACAGAATACGTTCTTCGCCGGACAACAGCACCTGAATATCAATGTACTGCTGATGCAGTTCCGCTTTCTTTTGCTCTGGGCTCTGCGTCGCAAACTGCATGACATTCATAAAAATAGTATCGCCCTGCAACGCGTAGCGCCCTGGGGTCTTCTCCTGAGGATTCGCCGCAATGGCAAGCGTTAATGCCTGCTGCAAGACCGGATGTAATCCGGCAGAAGGCAGTGAACGCAACTCATCTGACATCATAATAAATCTCCCTGGGCCAACAACGCGGCCCCCAGTAATCCAGCATCATGGCGGTAATGCGCTGCCAGTAATTCCACGTGATAGACCAAAGGCTCTTGTGCCAGATAATGTTCCACCAGCGCCAGATACCCTTCAGCCAGCCCAACGCTGCCGCCGATCACCACAATCTGGCAATCGGTCGTGGCCTTCACATCGGCGACAAGCCTTGCCAAAGTACGCGCCGAGCGATGGATCAACCTGCTTGCCTGCTCATCTCCGTGCCCGGCGCGGCTAAAAATGGTTTTGGCATCGCATCCAGCAAGTGTACCTTCGGCTGCAGCCGCGATCCCTCGACCGGAAGCAATCGCCTCGACGCAGCCCACACGCCCGCAGCCGCAGGCCGGTCCATTGAGATCCGCCAGCGTATGTCCTAAGTGTCCAGCCAGACCACCAGACCCGGTGAGTAATTTGCCGTTGCTGATCACGCCGCCGCCGACGCCTGTCGACACGGTGATAAACACCATGTCGCTTATCTCATCCGCCATAGCGTGGTATTCCGCCCAGGCCGCTGCCTGTGCGTCATTGACTGCCAGCGTCGGCAGGCCGGTGATTTGTTCCAGCGTTTGTGTCAGCGGAAAATGCATCAACCCGCCAAGGTTATGCGGATTCAACGCCAGTAAAGCCCCCTCACGGATAATCCCCGTCGAGGCGATCGCCACCCGATTAGCACGCCCCTGTAGCGGTGTAACCAGTGCTTGCAGCGCAGCGCGCAGCGCCTCCGGCGTTTTGCTGGCGGGCGTCGGCAATTCACGCCGCTCGCGAATTTGCAGATTACTGTCTAACAGCGCGGCAGCCAGTTTGGTACCGCCGATATCAATTGCCAATGTGGTCATGACACCGCCTTCTGCATCGCGGTGATACGCTTTTTATCCCGTTGCTCAAGTAACGACATACTTCTTCCCTTACGCTAATTGCCCGGTTCAACACCGGGCAATGGGATTAACTTTTGGATTTCACCATGGTGCTTTTGTCACCGCCGAACGGTACAGCCCCGCTAAACGGTCGACCATCAATGGCATCATGCGTACGCAACGCTTCAGGACGCAGCCAGCGCTGTACGCGGGACGGCATATCGAGGCCAATCAGCAGGATCACCACAAATGTCAGGCCGAAAGAGAGCGATCCCAGCGCGGTGCCCAGATCCAGACGTTGGGCAATCAGCGCGCCGATGATCGGTGCCAGAGCCCCACCCAGTGCGCCCACGTTATAGGTGAAGCCCAGGCCCGCCGCACGCTGGTCGGTATCGAAATAGCCGCCAATCAGTTTTGGTAAGATCCCGGAGATCCCCTGGCCGAGCATTTGCTGGAAAAACAGCAGCAAACCCAGCACCCAGACGTTTGAGCCGCCAATCGCAAATACCGGAATAATCAGCAACTGCGAAGCCAGCAGACTGCAGACATAGGCCTTGCGCGTGCCCAGCCAGTCGCCAAGAAAACCGCCGACGCAACAACCGACCGCCGCACCAAAACCGCTAAAGAAGAGCACTCTGGCCACCGTGGAAGGATCGTACAGCAGTTCGGTTTTCAGATAGGTTGGCAACAGTGCCTGAATCGGCCACGAGTACAGGAAGGCGAATAGTACGACCACCATCAGCATGACGCCCGTCGGCCAGCGCTTCCCGCTGCTTTGCACCATAAAGCTAATGAAAATAAACGCACATATCAGGCCGAGGACCGCCACGATAGCCGCATTTTGCAGGTCGCCAGCAAAGCAGAACCACAGCGCGGTTGCAGCGGCGATCGTCATCAGAATATTAATTACCCGATGCTCGCCCCGGTAGAGAATATCCACCATCGTGCGCACTGGCGCTTTGCCTTCGTGTTTCTCTTTCCAGTCTTCCGCTTCCGGAATATTTTTACGCAGCCAGAGGGCGAAGATAATTGGCAGGATGCCGATGAAGAACAGCGCACGCCATCCCCAGACCGGAACCACCAGGCTGTAGACCTGCGCGGCGATCACGGCACCAACGGAAAAGCCGGAAATCAGGAAGCCACTGGCTTTATTTCGCAGGTGTTTAGGCCAACTTTCAATAACATAGGTTGCACTGGAGCCGTACTCACCCGCCATTCCCATACCGATAACCAGACGGGCGATAAACATGGTGGTGTAGCCCGGCGCGAAGCCGCAGGCCAGCGTCCCCACGGAGAACAGAATGATGCTGGTGACCATTGCCAGACGGCGTCCGTAACGGTCGCCCATTGCCCCCAGCATTAACCCGCCAAACCAACGGGAGATAAAGGCGGCCGAGATCAGGCTGGCGGCCTGCACCGTCGTCAGTCCGAATTCGCCCTGCACTTCTGTCAGCACCAGGGCGATTAACACAAAATCGAAACCATCAAGCAAATATCCCAGCCAGGCGGCGGAAAATGCCCGCCATTGTGCCCGATTGAGATGGCGATACCACGGGATGCTCTGGGTAGAAGTACTCATTTTACTCTCCCGACGATCTTTGTTGTTGTGCCGGGTGGTGGCTTTGCCTTACCCGGCTTACGGTCGAAAAATCCAGGCCGGGCAAGCGAAGCGCCCCCGGCGACCCGCGATTACGCCTTTTCCGCCAGCAGTTGGTTTGCCAGCGCTTTCAGTTCCGGCAGATAGCGTTCATCTACTGGAGCAAAGGGTTTACGGCACAGTGGAACAGAAACCACATCCATATAGTGCAGTACTGTTTTCAGGCCGCGGAACACGCCAACCTTAATAAGCAGATCGATAACCTTATTGCACTCGGTTTGCAGCTTTTGCGCCGTGCGAATGTCACCTTCTTTGAGCGCTTTCACAATTCCCTGATAACGCCATCCCATGATGTTGTAAGTGCTACCGATACCACCATCTGCGCCTGCTAGCAGTCCAGAAGCGAAGATCTCGTCATAACCGTTATAAAGCACCAGATCGGGATGAGCGCGGCGGATCTGTTCCATCTGATAGAGATCGCCAGAAGTTTGCTTCAGTGCGCCAACGCCCGGCAACGTCACCAGCGTGTTGATCTGATCCAGCGTCAGTTTTACGCCGCTCAGTGCCGGGATGTTATAGACCACCATCGGTAAGCCATCGGCGGAATCAATAATTGCGCGGTAGTGATCGCAGTGCTCTTCAAAGCTGAACGGATAGTAAAACGGCGTGACGGCCGAAACCGCATCAAATCCGTAGCGATGCGCAGCGCTCGCCAGCTGTTGGCTCTCTTCGGTGCTCACCGTGCCAACATGGGCGATCAGCGTCACCTTGCCTTTTGCTTCTTCAGCAACAATTTCCAGAACCTGCTCTCTTTCAGCGCGGTTCTGGACAAAAGCCTCACCCGTTGAGCCACCAACGTAGAGCCCATCGATCCCCTGCCCAATGTTGAAACGCACCAGACGGCGCAGGCTCTCGATGTCCAGTTTCTGTTGGTTATCGAATGGAGTTAACAACGCTGGCATTACGCCTTTTAAATTTCTTGCCATAACGACCTCTGACGATGATTAGTGTTATCTGACTACATACCTTTATACCTGTTATACCAGATCAAATAAGCAGCAATACAATAGAGAACGCTTATAGTGCGATCTACCTCACTAAACACTTCATCCTTCGAGCCGCCTCTGCGTTGGCTGCGTTCGCTCACCCCTGTCACATAGTTATCTATGCTCCAGGGGACTCGCTCTCTTGCCGCCTTGATGCAACTTGAATGATTTTGGGTTTAAAAGATCGTCAGGATCGCGATTACTTACGCAATTTTTTACTTTTGCTGAAGGCGTGCCAGGTTGCGGAAACGCTATTGAGATGTTCTTGCAGTGCGCGGTCTGCTTCTTCAGGATCGCGCTGACGAATCGCGTCAACAATAGCGATATGCTGCTGATAACTCACGTTATTGTGCTCATACAATTCTTGATCGGCAACGGCCGGACGGGCAGCAATTAACCAGTCTAACAGCGCAACATGGATCGCCATAAAGATGGGATTGCCCGGGATCTCCGCCAGTACGCGGTGAAAATCAACGTCCGAACGGATGAACAACGTATTGTCATCAAGCGACTGGCTGTTGATCTCCAGCGCTTTCGCCAGCCTGTCGATTTGCTCATCTGTCGCATGTTCGGCGGCGTATCGAACCAGGCTTGATTCAAAGAACAGTCGCAACTGCTCGAAGTGGGCAATGCCGCCGGGATGTGCGAGGAAATCTTTCGCCATACCAGACAGCTCGCTGATGATGGTATCAGCCGAAGGACGCGAAACGCGGGCGCGCTCGCCGTTGTTGATTTGTACCAGACCTTTGCGTTTTAACGCGGCCAGCGCTTCTCGTACAGAAGGACGGCCCACGTTAAAGAAGGCCATCAGCTCCCGCTCAGACGGCAACTGTTCGCCCTCGCCAAATTCCCGACGACGAATCATCTGCTCCAGTTCTTCCTCAACCATTTCAGACAGTTTTTTACGCGCCAGCGGGCGATTGCGTAAGCTACGGCCAATGGTGGATGGAGAGTCTTCAGCTTGCGAATCAAATGCGTTCATAGGGTCCATTCAGCTAAGTCGTGGTGACAAACAACAGCGGGTTTATCCTAACACAGGATCGAAAGCAGGGTGAAATGATGGTCGATCCGCCCCCGCTGGCTTATTGATAACATACGTAACAGCAATATTATTTTAAGCGAGTATCTTCCGCCTATTTTTAATTTAATAGAGTTATATCATCTTCATGAAATTTATGAACATTAACATGATAATTTATCATAACCATCTATTTTATAACGATAAATAATTAAATCTTCGAATTAAAAATAAGATATTCACTCCATAAAAAATGCCCAGAAAAATATAACATCCGTTGGGATAACAGCGTTATTACCGGATTTATCTTCTTCTCTGGCATGGAGTGAAACAATGTTCGGCATCATTATCTCTGTCATCGTTTTATTAACGATGGGTTACCTGATCCTCAAAAACTACAAACCGCAGGTCGTGCTGGCCGCCGCCGGGATCTTCCTGATGATCTGCGGCGTCTGGCTGGGCTACGGCGTGTTGGTTGCTGATGATAAGAGCAGTGGCTATCTACTGGTCGATATTTACAACGAAATTTTGCGTATGCTCTCCAACCGCGCGGCCGGACTGGGGTTATCAATCATGGCGGTGGGTGGTTATGCCCGTTATATGGACAGAATGGGAGCCAGCAGAGCGATGGTTAGCCTGTTAAGCCGCCCGCTCAAGCTAATCCGCTCACCCTATGTTGTGCTTGCTGCCACCTATGTTATTGGTCAGATCATGGCGCAATTCATTACCAGCGCATCCGGGTTAGGTATGTTGCTGATGGTGACGCTATTCCCAACGCTGGTCAGTCTTGGCGTGAGCCGTTTATCTGCAGTGGCGGTCATTGCCACCTCAATGTCTATTGAATGGGGCATTCTGGAAACCAACTCGATTTTTGCCGCGCAGGTCGCGGGTATGAAAATCGCCACTTATTTCTTTCAATATCAGTTGCCCGTCGCATCGTGTGTCATTGTCGCCGTCGCCATTGCGCATTTTTTCGTTCAGCGTCAGTTTGATAAAAAAGCCGCACCGGAAAGCAACGGATTTGCTGAACAAAAGATGCTGGAAAACGTACCTCCGCTCTATTACGCCATTCTACCCGTCATGCCGCTGATCCTGATGCTGGGCTCGCTTGCCCTTGCGCAAATGGGACTAATGAAAGCAGAGTTGAATCTGGTGGTGGTGATGTTGATGAGCATGACGCTGACTATGTTTGTTGAATTCCTGCATAAACATAATCTGCGCGAAACGATGGATGATGTGCAGGCTTTTTTTGACGGCATGGGGACGCAGTTCGCCAACGTTGTCACGCTGGTGGTCGCCGGTGAAATCTTTGCGAAAGGGTTGACGACTATCGGGACTGTCGACGCCGTAATAAAAGGCGCAGAGCATTCCGGTCTTGGCGGCATCGGTGTGATGATCATCATGGCGGTGGTCATCGCCGCCTGTGCGATTGTCATGGGGTCAGGCAACGCACCGTTTATGTCTTTTGCCAGCCTCATTCCGGATATTGCCGCCGGGCTGCATATTCCTGCAGTAGTGATGATTATGCCGATGCATTTTGCCACTACGCTTGCCCGCGCGGTGTCACCCATAACCGCTGTAATTGTCGTGACATCAGGTATTGCCGGCGTATCGCCCTTTGAAGTAGTAAAACGTACAGCAATCCCGATGGCAGTAGGATTTGTGGTGAATATGGTAGCCACCATCGCGCTGTTTTACTGATCACGAAGCCAGAAAACAGAACAGGCCCGAAAGGGCCTGTTTTTTTATTTCACTATTTATTTCACTACGCGCAGCGCTGGACGCCCACCGCGAGGTGGCGGCGGAGTGTCATCAGGATCGTTGTCGTCGCCATTGTCAGGCTTATCGCCATCAATGACCGACATGACTGTTTCACTCTCAAAACCAGACGCGTCGTTGTCGTCATCATTTAAGCTGGCAACATCTTCGTCGTAGGCGGCTTCCGGTTCGAACATCGTACCGGCGCCATTTTCACGTGCATAAATTGCCAGAACAGCAGCCAACGGCACAGACACCTGACGCGGCACACCACCGAAGCGCGCGTTAAAGCGCACTTCATCGTTAGCCAGTTCCAGGTTGCCCACCGCACGCGGTGCAATATTCAGAACAATTTGCCCGTCACGCGCATATTCCATTGGAACCTGCACGTCCTGGAGCGTCACATCCACCACCAGATGCGGCGTGAGCTGGTTGTCTAGCAACCACTCATAGAATGCGCGCAGCAGATACGGACGGCGTGGTGTTAGCTGTGGCAAATCCATACAGGTTAACCCCGGCCCAGACGCATTTCACGTTCAGGCTCAGTCAGAGAAGCCAGGAAAGAGTCACGTTCGAAGACGCGAGTCATGTACCCTTTCAGTTCTTTCGAACCTGCACCGTTGAATTCAATACCCAGCTGCGGTAAACGCCACAGCAGCGGCGCCAGGTAGCAGTCTACCAGGCTGAACTCATCGCTCAGGAAGTAAGGTTTCTGGCCAAATACTGGCGCAATTGCCAGCAGTTCTTCGCGCAGACGCTTACGCGCGACTTCGGCTTCAGATGCAGAACCGTTCACGATGACATTCATCAGCGTGTACCAGTCTTTTTCAATACGCTGCATGTACAGGCGGCTTTCACCACGCGCAACCGGGTAAACCGGCATCAGCGGCGGATGCGGGAAGCGCTCATCCAGGTATTCCATAATGATGCGAGATTCCCACAGGGTCAGCTCACGATCCACCAGTGTCGGTACGCTCTGATTCGGGTTGAGGTCGATCAGATCCTGAGGTGGATTGTCCTTCTCCACGTGCTCAATCTCGAAACTAACACCTTTCTCAGCCAGCACAATGCGGACCTGATGGCTATAGATGTCAGTAGGACCAGAAAACAGCGTCATTACCGAACGTTTGTTGGCAGCGACAGCCATGAAAACCTCCAGGTATATTCAGAATTTTTACTGCTACCAGCCACTCAGTGGCCAGCCAGAAGTGATGTCACCCAGACTCGGGAAAGTCATTGCTGTTCAAAATACAAACAAAAAATGAACGATACCGGACATTTGGGCAGAAAATTGGATGATAGTTTACCAGATTTTGTGACCTTTGTGGTGAGTCGATTCTTGAAATGGGGAAAAAGAGGTGGCAATCAGCGGATTACCGTGGATCTGAGGCGAGAAATAACGATAAAAAAACCCGCCAAAGCGGGTTTTTTCGCAAATTGTCGTCTGCCGAAGCAGAGTACAATTAACGTTTGGAGAACTGAGGACGACGACGTGCTTTACGCAGACCGACTTTCTTACGTTCAACCTGACGAGCATCACGGGTAACGAAGCCAGCTTTACGCAGTTCGCCACGCAGGGACTCGTCGTACTCCATCAGAGCGCGGGTGATACCGTGACGGATCGCACCAGCCTGACCAGAGATACCACCACCTTTAACAGTGATGTACAGATCCAGTTTCTCAACCATGTCGACCAGTTCCAGCGGCTGACGAACTACCATGCGGGCAGTTTCACGACCGAAGTACTGTTCCAGAGAACGTTGGTTGATTACGATTTTACCACTGCCCGGTTTGATGAAAACGCGAGCTGCGGAACTTTTGCGGCGACCAGTGCCGTAGTATTGATTTTCAGCCATTGCCTATAATCCCGATTAGATGTCAAGAACTTGCGGTTGCTGTGCCGCGTGGTTGTGCTCGTTGCCAGCGTAAACTTTCAGTTTACGGAACATAGCACGACCCAGCGGGCCTTTTGGCAGCATGCCTTTAACCGCGATTTCAAGCACACGCTCAGGACGGCGAGCAATCATCTCTTCAAAGGTCGCTTGTTTGATACCACCGATGTGGCCGGTGTGGTGATAGTACACTTTGTCAGTACGCTTGTTGCCGGTTACAGCAACTTTGTCAGCGTTCAGAACGATGATGTAATCACCGGTATCTACGTGCGGAGTGTATTCCGCTTTGTGCTTACCGCGCAGGCGCAGAGCCAGTTCGGAAGCCAGACGGCCCAGAGTTTTACCGGTCGCGTCAACAACATACCAGTCGCGTTTTACGGTTTCTGGTTTAGCTGTAAAAGTTTTCATTAAAAGCTTACCCAAATAAATAAGTTACACGTTGGTGAACACCCAAACGTTTTGTCAGTTGAGGTTCACACGACATTGTCCAGCAAACCTACCCCTTCGAATAGCCTATGCCGGCGCATAGAAAGTTTTGGGAAAAAAACTCTCTCGTAACGTGGGGTCGCAAGATTATAGAGAAGTCAGGGTCAAAGATCGACCCCTTTATGTGATTTGCGGCAGGTTTAACCGGCTAAATGTTCCCGCTTCAGATACTCTTCGCTTTGCATCTCCTGCAAACGCGACAAACAGCGCTGAAATTCAAACTTCAGACGCTCGCCCTGATAAATTTCATAGAGTGGCGATGCCGCGCTGACCACCAGCTTGACGTGGCGTTCGTAGAACTCATCCACCAATGCGATAAAGCGCCGCGCTTCACTCTCCATCAGCGGAGTCATGACCGGCACATCAGACAACAGTACCGTGTGAAACAAACGCGACAGCGCAATGTAGTCATGCTGGCTACGCGCATCGACACAGAGTGTGGTAAATGACACCGCCAGCGTTTGGTTTTCGACGGCCAGCGTCTGCATCGGACGATGATTGATCTCCAGCGTCGGCGCATGTTCACCTTTGGTTCCCGCTAATGCCAGCCAGAGTTTATCCATCTGTTGGCGGGTTTCCTCATTCAGTGGCGACAGCCACAAATGCGCCTGCGTTAAGGTGCGCAGACGATAATCGACGCCAGCATCAACATTCATTATGTCGCAATGCTGTTTGATAGCATCAATGGCAGGAAGAAAACGCGCGCGTTGTAAACCGTTACGATACAGCTCATCGGGCGGAATATTGGAGGTCGCCACCAGCGTAATGCCACGGGCAAACAGTGCCTTCATCAGGCCACCGAGTAGCATGGCGTCGGTAATATCAGAAACAAAAAATTCGTCAAAGCACAGCACGTCCGTTTCGGCCTTAAAGCGATCGGCGATGATTTCCAGCGGATCGCTCTGCCCCTGTAAGGCAGTAAGCTCTTCATGCACACGCAGCATAAAACGGTGAAAGTGCAAACGCTGTTTACGTTCGCCCGGCAGACTATGGTAGAACAGATCCATCAGCCAGGTTTTTCCGCGCCCAACTCCGCCCCACATATATAAACCACGCACCGGTGTGTTGATTGGCGACTCACGCTTGCCCAGCAATTTGCCAAAACGCGCCATCAGTCCGCTCTCCTGCGGCGCAGGTCGCGCTGGCGTCGTAAGTGCCTGGAAAATTGTTTCCAGTCGATTCACGGCTTCTTGTTGTACATTGTCGGGCTGATGACTGCCGTCGTTGAGGGCTTGCTGGTAACGCGATGTCGGGGAAAGGCTTTGCATGATGTTATTGTTATTCCTTGAGAATCGATGTGCCGTCGCTCACGGTTGACGAAAAAAAGGCCGTTCTACATTACGTGATATAAACACGGGATTCCACTTCTACGGGATTAGCGGTTATAGTGGCATAATCAGGCGCAGGCATGGAGCCTAAAGCCAACACCCTACGGAAACACAAGACAACGGGAGATGTTCATGACCTGGGAATATGCGCTAATTGGGTTAGTCGTCGGTATCATTATTGGTGCTGTAGCCATGCGTTTTGGTAATCGGAAATTACGCCAACAGCAGGCATTGCAGTACGAACTGGAAAAAAATAAAGCTGAGCTGGAAGAGTACCGTGAAGAACTGGTGAGCCACTTTGCCCGCAGCGCTGAATTGCTGGATAACATGGCGGACGATTATCGTCAGATTTACCAGCACATGGCGAAAAGCTCCAGCAACCTGCTGCCGGGTATGTCGCCGGAAAACAACCCGTTCCGTAATCGTCTGGCAGAGTCTGAAGCAGGCAACGATCAGGCGCCGGTTCAGATGCCACGTGACTATTCTGAAGGGGCATCTGGCCTGCTGCGTAGTGGCGCAAAGCGCGACTAACCGCACATCGTTAAGAAATTTATTGGGCGCAGCAATTGCGCCCTCCGCTTCTCTTCCCGTCCCAGCTATTATTTAGTCGTTAGCCTCATTGTGACCAAACCGAAAATTCAATAACATCAAACTGTTTTGAATCATCTTCCGTTTACTCAAGGTACGAGAGCAGGATCCATGAAAAAACAACCCCAGCTGTTGAGTGCATTAGCGTTAAGTGTCGGGTTAACTCTCTCGGCGCCATTCCCGGCCGTTGCGTCGATTCCCGGCCAGGTTCCCGGTCAGGCTGCGCTCCCCAGCCTCGCCCCGATGCTGGAGAAAGTGTTGCCAGCCGTGGTGAGTGTAAGGGTCGAAGGCACCGCCACTCAGGGGCAGAAAGTCCCGGAAGAGTTCAAAAAATTTTTTGGTGATGAACTTCCCGATCAACCTTCACAACCTTTTGAAGGACTGGGTTCAGGTGTCATTATTGATGCCGCCAAAGGCTACGTCCTGACCAATAACCACGTTATTAATCAGGCGCAAAAAATCAGCGTTCAGCTTAATGATGGTCGTGAGTTCGACGCAAAGCTTATTGGCAGCGACGATCAGAGCGATATCGCACTGCTACAAATTCAACACCCCAGCAACCTGACGCAAATTGCCATTGCTGACTCTGATAAACTCCGCGTGGGTGATTTCGCGGTGGCTGTAGGTAACCCGTTCGGTTTGGGTCAAACAGCCACCTCCGGCATTGTATCGGCTTTGGGTCGCAGTGGGTTGAACCTGGAAGGTCTGGAAAACTTTATTCAGACTGACGCCTCTATCAACCGCGGCAACTCCGGCGGCGCATTGCTTAACCTCAACGGTGAGCTGATCGGTATTAACACCGCGATTCTGGCCCCCGGTGGCGGCAGCATCGGTATTGGTTTTGCAATCCCGAGCAACATGGCGCGCACGCTGGCACAGCAGTTGATGCAGTTTGGTGAAATCAAACGCGGTCTGTTGGGCATCAAAGGCACCGAGATGACTTCCGATATCGCCAAAGCGTTCAAACTGGACGTACAGCGTGGCGCGTTTGTCAGTGAGGTTCTGCCTAACTCCGGCTCCGCAAAAGCGGGGGTGAAATCAGGTGACGTCATTACCAGTCTCAACGGTAAACCGCTTAACAGCTTCGCCGAACTTCGTTCACGTATTGCGACAACCGAACCGGGGACCAAAGTCAAACTGGGCCTGCTACGTAACGGTAAACCGCTGGAGGTTGAAGTCACCCTCGATACCAGCACATCATCGTCCGCCAGCGCAGAGATGATTGCGCCTGCGTTGCAAGGGGCCACGCTCAGCGACGGTCAGTTAAAAGACGGTACCAAAGGCATCAGAATTGATAACGTTGAAAAAAGCAGCCCTGCCGCACAGGCCGGACTGCATAAAGATGACGTTATTATTGGCGTTAACCGCGATCGCGTAAACTCGATCGCTGAAATGCGTAAAGTGCTGGAAGCGAAACCGTCGATCATTGCCCTGCAGGTGGTGCGCGGTAACGAGAGTATTTACCTGCTCCTGCGTTAACGCATGCAACCGGACATCAGCCCCTCGTGTGATGTCCGGTAAACTCGTGATATGCTGCAGCCGTTCCCTTTATTAATGACGCCGCCATCATGTTTGTGAAGCTTTTACGTTCGGTCGCGATTGGTTTAATCGTCGGCGCTATTCTGCTGGCCGCGATGCCCTCGCTGCGCAAAATTAATACGCTTACCGCACCGCAGTTCGACAGTGCAGATGAAACGCCCGCCAGCTATAACCCGGCGGTTCGCCGTGCAGCACCTGCCGTCGTTAACGTTTATAACCGCAGTATGAACAGCACAGCGCATAACCAGCTTGAGATCCGCACGCTCGGCTCAGGCGTTATCATGGATCAGCGCGGCTATATCATTACCAATAAGCACGTCATTAACGATGCCGACCAAATCATCGTCGCATTGCAGGACGGTCGCGTATTTGAAGCGCTGCTTGTGGGGTCTGATACGTTAACCGACCTTGCGGTGCTGAAAATCAACGCCACTGGTGGACTGCCGACAATTCCGATTAATAACAAACGCGTACCGCACATCGGCGATGTGGTTCTCGCAATCGGGAACCCGTACAACCTCGGGCAAACCATCACCCAGGGGATTATCAGTGCCACCGGTCGTATTGGCCTGAACCCGACGGGGCGGCAAAACTTCCTGCAAACCGATGCCTCCATCAACCACGGTAACTCCGGCGGCGCGCTGGTCAACTCGCTGGGCGAGTTGATGGGTATTAACACCCTGTCATTTGATAAGAGCAACGATGGCGAAACCCCGGAAGGGATCGGCTTTGCTATTCCTTTTCAACTGGCAACCAAAATCATGGATAAGCTGATTCGTGACGGGCGCGTGATTCGCGGCTATATCGGCATCAGCGGCCGAGAAATTGCGCCACTACACGCCCAGGGCGGCGGAATGGATCAAATTCAGGGGATTGTAGTTAACGAAGTAGCCCCGGACGGTCCGGCAGCGCAGGCAGGTATTCAGGTTAACGATCTGATTATCTCGGTCAATAACAAACCGGCGGTATCTGCACTGGAAACGATGGACCAGGTGGCAGAGATTCGACCAGGTTCAGTTATCTCCGTGGTCGTGATGCGCGATGACAAGCAGTTGACGCTGCAGGTCACGATTCAGGAATATCCGGCGACCAACTAATACGGATATAAAAAAACCGGAGCAAGTGCTCCGGTTTTTTACTTTTGGGCAGTTCGTTACTTAACGAACTCTTCGCCCAGAGTGATATCTTTCTTCAGCGTATCCAGCATACCTTCCAGCGCGGCTTGTTCAAACGCGCTCAGCTTGCCGATAGACTGACGCTCTTCTACGCCGTTTTTGCCCAGCAGCAGCGGCTGAGAGAAGAAGCGAGCATACTGGCCATCGCCTTCAACGTAAGCACATTCAACCACACCTTTTTCGCCGCTCAGTGCGCGAACCAGTGACAGTCCGAAACGTGCTGCGGCCTGACCCATAGACAGGGTTGCAGATCCGCCACCGGCTTTAGCTTCCACAACTTCAGTACCCGCATTCTGGATACGTTTGGTCAGGTCAGCTGCTTCTTGCTCGGTGAAGCTTACGCCAGGAATTTGTGACAGCAGCGGCAGAATGGTCACGCCAGAGTGGCCGCCAATAACCGGGACTTCAACGTCGCCAGGCTGCTTGCCTTTCAGTTCCGCAACAAAGGTGTTGGAGCGGATGATGTCCAGCGTGGTCACGCCAAACAGTTTGTTCTTATCGTATACGCCTGCTTTTTTCAGGACTTCTGCAGCGATAGCAACGGTCGTGTTCACCGGGTTGGTGATGATACCGATACATGCTTTCGGACAGGTTTTAGCAACCTGCTGCACCAGATTCTTCACGATACCGGCGTTAACGTTGAACAGGTCGGAACGATCCATACCCGGTTTACGTGCGACGCCCGCGGAGATCAGTACTACATCAGCACCTTCCAGTGCAGGGGTAGCGTCTTCGCCACTGAAGCCTTTGATTTTCACAGCAGTAGGGATATGGCTCAAATCAACGGCCACACCAGGCGTTACTGGAGCGATGTCGTACAGGGAGAGTTCTGAACCTGAAGGCAGTTGGGTTTTTAACAGTAATGCTAGCGCCTGACCGATACCACCAGCAGCGCCGAGGACTGCAACTTTCATCCTAAACTCCTTATTATATTGATAAGCAAAGTGTCTATTGCTCCGCGGCGGCGACCTTAATTCACAAATCCAACGAATACAACAACCACGCGTCAAGAATGCGTAGTCACGCAAATTTGGCTTTTATGCATTTAACTTACGTAAAATAAAACCTAAGTTACGTAATTCAAAACCACCCGCACAGTAGAGCAACTTTCCAACAGGTGCTGACAATATACCCTACCCACCCCTCAAAACAACATCAATTTGATAACATTTAATTTACTTTTAACCTTATTTGCGAGCCGTGACACAGGCATGTTTCTTGATAACGAAATTTGATAAAATTCCGCTCTTTCATAACATTATTTCAGCCTTGAACAAGGCAGACTGTTTGCATAAAAATTCATCTGTATGCACAATAATGTTGTTTCTACCGCCATATTACGGGTGACTTATGCGAAGCTCGGCAAAACAAGAAGAATTAGTAAAGGCGTTTAAAGCGCTGCTTAAAGAAGAAAAGTTCAGCTCTCAAGGCGAAATCGTCCTCGCATTGCAGGATCAGGGCTTTGATAATATCAATCAGTCCAAGGTTTCACGCATGCTGACCAAATTTGGCGCCGTGCGTACCCGCAATGCGAAAATGGAAATGGTGTACTGCCTTCCGGCGGAACTGGGCGTGCCTACAACCTCCAGTCCGCTGAAAAATCTGGTGCTGGATATCGACTATAACGATGCGGTCGTGGTTATTCATACTAGTCCTGGCGCTGCTCAGTTGATTGCACGTCTGCTGGACTCATTGGGGAAAGCGGAAGGTATCCTGGGTACGATTGCCGGTGACGATACCATCTTCACCACCCCAGCTAAGGGTTTTACGGTAAAAGATCTCTACGAAGCCATTCTGGAACTGTTCGAACAAGAACTGTAATACCGCCTCCCCGTCGCCTCGCGGCGGGGGAAAACACTCTCTTTCTACCCCCTTCCGTCTATTTTTAACTGCTATGCATTTAACAAATGGTGCGTTTAACCGTCAAAAACCATTCACGTAGTGAATATGAAGGATTAAAAACGCACATTTTGCAAAAAACCATATCCAATTGATTTTATTTAATTTATTTCTTTTAAAATGTTCGAAACGCTCTTTTTAATTCCATTTGGTTATAAAAAATATTTTTCTTAACACTTAATACCCACGGAAACAATTAGCGTGGTATTAATTTATAAGGTTATTAGTGTATACTTGATTTTGTGATGAGGGTCACGAAACACAGACCCCTATAAAAGAATTCGACGAGGTAAATATCATGAAAATCAAAACTACTATTGCAACCTTAAGCCTTCTTTCTGTTCTCTCCTTCGGTGCAAGCGCCGCGGTTACTCAGGTGAACTCACAAGAAGCACAGAATCTGCAATCTATGGGTAGCATCTCCGTATCTCAGATCGGTAGTTCACCAATGGACATGCGTCAGGCCATCGCCGCTAAGGCTGAAAAAGCAGGCGCCAGCAGCTATCGCGTCACCGAACTCCGTGAAGGTGCTCACTGGCACGCTACTGCAGAACTCTACAAATAAACCCTCGTCGTCTAAGTCCGACGACTTGCCCCCGCCTGCCGGGGGCTTTTTTATGTCTTACATTGAGTGACGAACGTTAAAACGCAACTGCCCTTCCAGCTCTTCTTCCGCTTCATCGAACAGTAAAATCAGCGCGCCGTATCGCCTGCGCAGCTTGTCCGGTAAATGGACAAATTCAATCTCCAGCGGCAACGGTAAAACTTCCCCGATAACCACCTCCCACAGAGAATCTAAATCAACCACCTTCTCCCTGGCGAGACCGAACGTGCGCGTAAACTCACGATAGAAATCACCCTGGTCTTCTATCTCGTCAAAATCAAATGTATAGATATTCATCTATAGCCACCATCCCGACGCCAGCCACTCTACAGACCGCCAATATGTAGGGGTCTCTCGCATTTTCAGGTAAGTATAGCCATAAAAAAACCGACGCTTTTAGCGTCGGTTTTCAACTCTTAATTACTGACCAGCGCATGCTGGTATTTGTGCAACATCCCACTGAGTCGTTTTACCGGCTCGGTCACCTGTGGTGGTGCTTGCCAGATGATTAATTTCTCCTGATAGATCTCAAGCTCTTCCAGCAACTGGCTAAAATAGCGTCGACGCTTGTCGTCATTTCCTGCGGAAATCACGCGATCGGCAGTGCGGCGAAGCTGGCGGTGGAATGCGGATAAATCCTCGTTCACCGGTACCGGCGCATCGCGCAGGCGCTGGTGTGCGATGATCATGGTCAGCGCCAGGCGAAACTTCGCCAGGTCGCCCGGAAATTTGTTCATCAGCAAAAACAGCTGCTGATAAAGCGCCGGGAGGTGGTTTTCTTTACGACGTACCACGTTGGTGGTCATCGCTGAAACCGCCGCCGAGACAAACTGGTTGAGCAACACACGACCCGTTCTGTCACGAGAGTTATCACGCACCAGCAGAATGACGATAAACGCCAACATGCAGCCAACAATCTGCCCCAACGCACTGTCAAGGAACTGGCTAAAGTGGAAGGTCATCGGGTTATCCAGCACGATGATATTAATGGTGCTGGCCAGCGCCCCCATCGAACCCAGCCGTCGTTTCTGTACTTCAATCCCCAGAAAGAATCCCAGCACTGCCAGGCTCAGGCACAGCAACAACATGCTTTGCTGCGTATTAGGGATAATCACCAGGAAATAGAGTGCCCCGAGCGGTAACGCCGCCAACGTACCGTAGATAAAGTCTATCGCCACCATGCGCGGGTTGGGCAAACGCATTGCCAGCGAGGTGACGACCGCAATCATCACCATTGCGCCGCTGCCGGATGTCCAGCCGGTCCACAGCCAGAATAAGGTTCCCAGCACACAAGAAAGCGTGGTGCGCCAAAAGTTAACCATCGCATGGTGACGCTCGGCAGATTCCACTTTCACCACCGGTTCACCTTGCAGGATCTCTTCTTCGATAGCGCTAATTTTGGTGTTGCTGACAACTCCACGTTTAAGTAACAGATAGCGCGTTGCCGCCCCGGCCCAGGTGTAAATTGTGACAGGTGTGTCACGTTCACCGGTCCATGCAATCACCCGACGCATCCGCTTCAGCTGTTTATGGACATCCTGTACCGTTTCAACCGGCGTATCGAACAACTCGCGGAAGGTATCGGTGATCAGTTCTGGTCGGGTGTTCTGAATAAGATAGGTTTCGCAGGATTGTGTGATAAGCGTAAGCGACAGCGTATTCAATGCCTTGAGTCTGCGGTTAGCCCGCACCCAGCGCGAGGACTCCATATTCAGGTTACTACGCATCCCTTCCAGCGCCGCCGTACGCCGGACTAAATCTCCCCAGGCTTTGTCTACTTCTTCACTGTCGCCATGCTTAATGCACAGCTGCATAAGCTGATATTGCGCCACCAGCAGGCTATCCAGTTCGACATCAATCTCCTGTTTCACCGAACGGGGCGAAAAGAGCAGGTCGGCAACAATGGCACAGACAATACCCATCACAATTTCACTACAGCGTTCGAGCGCAAATTGCGGCGTCAGCAGCGGTTCAGCCTGGATAGTAATGACGATGATCAGCGCCGTATAGCCTGAAAGCCCCCAGGCATAAGAGTTTTCAATCTTCACTAACGACGAGATCCAGGTACAAAAACCGGCCCAGATACAACACACCAGGATCATCAATAGCGGGGCGCGGATCATGCTGATGATAATGATCAGGGCGGCAATACAGCCGATAAATGTCCCGACAATACGCAACATGCCTCGATAGCGGATAGCACCTGAATAAGGTTCTCCGCCAGCGGCAAAGGCCGGACCTGCCGCCACAATGGCCGCGGTCAGCACCGCCCAGCGCGGGGTCTCAAGCTGGAAGTGAAAGCCAACGAACAGCGCCAGTACAATCGCGCAGGCCAGTTTTACCGCAAAGCGGATATGCTGGTTGGCAATGGAGAAAATACCCATCGCGATTAACCAAACTCGCGCAGGCGGTGCGCCATTTTACGGAAGAAAGATTCCTGGCTGGCATCGCGATCCTGCTTGCCGGTAATGACGACGGTCGCCGTCGTCCCGGCAGGCCACAAGGTTCCCTGCTGCTCATCAAGACGAATTCGCACCGGCACACGCTGCGCCAGACGCACCCATTCAAGATTGGAATCAATGGTCGCCATACCCTTGGCGTCCCGCGTGCTGCTGGCATTCGTTACGCCAGCCGCCACACTATCAACAGTCCCCTTCAGCACATTATTACTGCCAAGCGGGGTGATTTCAGCGCGATACCCAGGGCGGACGCCTTCCAGTTTGGTTTCTTCCATATACGCCAGCACATAGAAAGAATGCTGTTTGACCAACGCCACCGCCGTGGAACCGCGCGTGATAAATTCGCCGCTATAGACGTTCAGGTTAGTCACCCAGCCGTCTGCTGGCGCGCGAATAACGGTACGTTCCAGATCTAATTTCGCCAGATCGCGGGTCGCTTGCGCCTTCGCAAGCTGGTGTAATACGGTTTGCAGGACGTTGTTTGATTGGTCAATCTCTTCACGAGACATAGCCTGCACGCCCAATCGGTTACGACGACCGGCCTCCTGGCGTTTTTCCTGCGCCAGTACCTGATAATAGGCCACGTCAGCTTCGGCCTGCTCGAGGGCTTTCTTATAGCGTGGCTGGTCGATAGTGAACAGGATCTGATCCTTTTTCACCAGTTGGTTATCATGGATGTTAACGTTGGTAATAAGGCCCGCAACATCCGGCGCAATCGCGACGACATCGGCGCTGAAACGCGCATCACGTGTCCACGGCGACTCGGTGTAGAACACCCATGCGCGGAAAATAGCGATGAAGGCCAGAATGACCAGTATCACGGTAATGGCCGTGCGGGAGAGTTTTCTTGTTAGTGTTTTCACTTCAACCTCAAACGAACAGGCGCGTTATTAAATAGAACAGACAGCAATACAGCGCGGTGTTAAACAGAGCCGGATGCCAGACAAAATCATAGATGCCAGTCGGAACAAGCACCCGGCGCACCAGCCAGAAAATCGCCAGTGACAAAAGTAATTCGAAAAAAATCGGTGGGAAGGACAGACCAAACACCACGATAACGGGAAACAGACTCATGTTGACCTTGGTAACGTAAGAGAGTGCAGATGATAGATTTTCTAGCGTATGTCACCGCAGAGAAGGGCAAGGATGAGCCAGGCGAGAGCGACATAGCCGTTATTTGAATAATAATATATTAACGTAACTGTTATGCTGTTATCTATATTATGTGATCTAAATCACTTTTAAGCCAGAGTGAACAATGGAACGATTAAAACGTATGTCGGTGTTCGCCAAAGTTGTCGAAATGGGCTCCTTCACCGCCGCCGCAAGACAGCTACAAATGAGCGTTTCATCGATAAGCCAGACGGTCTCAAAACTGGAAGATGAGCTACAGGTCAAGCTGCTAAACCGCAGCACGCGTAGCATTGGGCTAACTGAAGCCGGTAAAATATATTATCAGGGCTGCCGGAGAATGCTGCACGAAGCGCAGGATGTTCACGAGCAACTCTATGCCTTTAACAACACGCCCATCGGCACTCTGCGCATTGGCTGTTCTTCAACTATGGCACAAAATGTCCTCGCCGGATTAACCGCCACGATGCTGAAAGAGTATCCGGGATTGACGGTAAATCTGGTGACCGGTATCCCGGCCCCGGATTTAATCGCTGATGGTCTGGACGTGGTTATCCGCGTCGGCGCGTTGCAGGACTCCAGCCTGTTTTCACGCCGTCTGGGAGCTATGCCGATGGTGGTCTGCGCGGCGAAAAGCTATCTCGCACAGTTTGGCACCCCGGAGAAACCTGCCGATCTCAGCAACCACTCGTGGCTGGAATACAGCGTACGCCCGGATAATGAATTCGAGCTCATCGCTCCGGAAGGAATTTCCACCCGCCTGATCCCAGAGGGTCGTTTTGTGACTAACGATCCGATGACATTGGTGCGCTGGCTGGCCGCAGGCGCGGGCATTGCCTATGTACCGCTGATGTGGGTGATCAATGAGATCAATCGTGGCGAAGTGGAGATACTGCTTCCCCGCTACCAGTCGGATCCGCGTCCGGTCTATGCGCTGTATACCGAAAAAGACAAATTGCCGCTCAAGGTGCAGGTGGTGATTAACTATCTGACAGACTATTTTGTCGATGTAGCGCAGCTGTTTCAGGGAATGTACGGTCGGGGAAAAGAGAAATAAAAAAAGTGTAGGCCGGATAAGGCATTGACGCCGCATCCGGAAAGATGCCCGAGCGCACTGGTGCTTATCGGGCATACATCATGATGTTATGCGGTGCCACCCACGGTCAGGTTATCCACCTTCAGCGTCGGCTGGCCCACGCCCACCGGCAGGCTCTGCCCTTCTTTACCGCACACGCCCACCCCGTTATCCAGTTTCAGGTCGTTACCCACCATCGAAATCTGCTGCATCGCTTCGATACCAGAGCCAATCAACGTCGCGCCTTTCACCGGTTTGGTGACTTTACCGTTTTCAATCAGATATGCTTCAGACGTAGAGAACACAAATTTTCCGGAGGTGATATCCACCTGGCCGCCGCCGAAGTTAGGCGCATAAATACCGTATTCAACGGATTCGATGATTTCCTGCGGCGTAGATTTCCCCGGCAGCATATAGGTGTTGGTCATACGTGGCATCGGCAGGTGCGCGTAAGATTCGCGGCGACCGTTACCCGTTGGCGCGACGCCCATCAGGCGCGCATTCAGTTTGTCCTGCATGTAGCCTTTCAGAATACCGTTTTCGATCAACACGTTGTACTGACCCGGCGTGCCTTCATCATCAATAGCCACAGAGCCACGACGGTCCGCCATTGTGCCGTCATCCACCACGGTGCACAGTTCTGACGCTACCAGCTCCCCCATGTGACCGCTGAATACCGAGGTACCACGGCGGTTAAAGTCGCCTTCCAGACCATGACCGACCGCTTCATGCAGCAGAACGCCAGGCCAGCCAGCGCCGAGTACTACTGGCAGCGTACCAGCAGGCGCAGCTACCGCAGAGAGATTAACCAGCGCCATGCGTACGGCTTCTTTCGCCCATGCGTCAGCACGAACTTCACCATCAAGGTCGCCCAGGAAATAGTCATAGCCAAAACGACCGCCGCCACCGCTGGCGCCGCGCTCGCGCTTACCGTCCTCTTCCACCTGTACGCTTACGGACAGGCGTACCAGCGGGCGAACGTCAGCGGCCAGCGTACCGTCGGTCGCTGCTACCAGGATCAGTTCATAAACACCGGTCAGGCTGGCGGTTACTTCCTGGACGCGCTTGTCGGCGGCACGCGCCACGCTGTCTACGCGGCGCAGAATATCCAGTTTCTCTTCGCGGCTCATGCTCTGCAGGGGATCAACCGAGGTGTAAAGCGCCTGATGCTCCACAGCTCCCAGCGTTTTTACTTTGCCGTCACCGCTGTCACGCACGATAGTACGGGCAGCATGAGCACTCTGCTCCAGCGCCAGCAGGCTAATCTGGTCTGCATAGGCAAACCCTGTTTTTTCGCCGCTGATGGCGCGCACGCCAACGCCCTGATCGATATTGTAAGAACCATCTTTAATGATGCGGTCTTCTAAAACCCAGGATTCGTGATAGCTCGACTGAAAATAGAGATCGCCGTAATCAAGACGGCGTTCGGCCAGTTGGCCCAGGATGGCAAACAGATCCTGATGTTTCAGGCCATTTGCCGCTAGCAATTGTTCACTTACCAGGTTCAGACTCATCGTTTTGCTACTCATTAGTTACTGTTGTAGGCCTGATAAAACGCGCCAGCGTCGCCATCAGGCACTTCAATGCCGGATGGCGGCGTGAACGCCTTATCCGGCCTACGGACTGCGGTAGAGGATCTATGTTGAGATTGGGGCAATTACTCGCCCCCGTCAAATTATTGCTGGCTTTCTTTGCGCGGCTGACGCAGAACTTCGTTAATCTGCGGCTTATCGACCGGACCGGTGATGCGATAGCGCAGAATCGACACTTTGCTCCACAATGGTCCCAGAACCTTACTGGCAGCAAACACCGCCGCGCCGACAATCGGATTGACAGCAAACGCAGCGGCAACGCCTACGGTGGCAGAAATTTCCGGCGCGACAATGGCTTCCATATCCAGCTCCCGGCGTACCAGGTTCACCGAGCCTTTCATCGCAATGTCTGCCTCCAGACCGTCCACCAGCGTGTCATCGGTATGCATCACGCCATCTTTGATCCAGGCCGTGCTGCGAATCGAATCGAAATAGAAACCTTCGCTGAAGGTGTCGCTGAAATCAAAACGCAGTTTACGCAGCAACGCATCAAAGCTCAGCAGTCGCAATAGTTGCCCCGCATGTCCGGTGCTGAGTTCAGTAAGCTCACCTTTGCCCAACCGGGTACGCAAAATCCCATTCAGCGAAGCTTCATCTGGATCCCATGGCGGGTTACGCCAGTGCAGGTCATACTCCACGTTGAACGAAGAGTTACGAATCGGGGTCGATACGCCAAAGAAACTGGCAGCGGAGTCAATTTTACTGCCGCTCAGTTTACCCTTCAGTGACGTTCGTTCTTTGCCCGGCGCGTTCACCCACACACCATCGGTGGTCAATCTGGCAAAGCCTGTATCCAACAGACCGTTACTCAGCGTTAGCGTGTCGCCTTTAATCGCCACATCGGCATCAATACGCCCATATTTCTGTCCCCACATCCAGCACTCGGCACAGCGTAACTGAACATCCGGCCAGCCGCGGAAGCTGACGTTGTCCACGGCGGAAAACGGCGAGGCTGGAGTACTATTCAGTGGTGCTTTCGTCGGCGACGCTTTCGCCGCGCTGGGGTTGTAATAAAGATACTTAATATTGGCCAGCCACGGCGCATTATTGCGCATAGCCAGCGTGGCATTTATTTCACGTCCCTGCGCCTGCACGATGGAGCCATTGCTCGCAGGCTCAGACACGATACTCAAATTATTCCACTGCTGACCGCCCAGGGATAACGATGGCGTACGCACCGTGATGCGCTGCGGGAAGTTGGCGTTGGTGCCAACGTTATCTGCTGCGCCTTTCTGGAACAACGCCAGCCATTGCGCGCCATCCATAGGGGGAAGGTTAAGCTCAATACCTTGCTGATCGGGTAACGCGGGCACGGTGCGGCTTTCCGACGTCCAGATTGCGCGGTCAAGCGTCAGTTTCTGATTCAGCAGCCAGCGGCTGTTAAAGTGGTTCTTACTGCCCGCGTTGCCGGTCAGTTCAAAACTGCGCAGATTGCCGTTGGCCTTAACGTTCACCGGTAACGCCTCACCGGCTGCCTTATTCAGCGGAGCAGGTAAGTGACTACTTACATTCTTCAGGTCGCCTTTTAGCTCAATGTCGTAGGTCGGTCCGGCATGATACGGAAGATCGATACCCACCTTGCCATTCCACGCCATGCTGCCGCTTAAGGCATCGTTGACCTGCGCTGGTAAAATCCCCATGCGGGTTGGCTGCCAGTCGCCTTGCAGGTTCACAGCTACCTGATAGGCTTTCGCCCCTTCGGTGGTGGAGAAGTCGACGTTCAGCGGCTGATTAAACCAGTTCGCCGTCATCGGCTCGCTCTTCAGATCGCCGTTGATAAAGCTGAATTTACCATTCAAATTCTTCAGCGTGCTGTCGAGCGGTTTAATAAACAGGCTGTTATTACGCAGGTTGACATCGCCTTTGGCGGTAACCAGCGAGCCGTCTAGCGGAATATCCAGATGTAAGCGAGCATTCACATCGCCGTCAATCTGCAACTGCTCAAGCGTGGCGCCGAGGGAGTCCTTAAGCGGCGTCTCATCAAAATAAGGTCCGACCGCCTTGCCCGGCCCGTTGATATCGGCGTCAATCAGCAGTTTTTCTTTAGCATAGTCGGGAATATTAGCCGTCAGGTTACTGGCCTTCACGCCGCCTAAATTGACGCTATCCGTCTTCATCCACAGACCATCGTTAATGAAGTTCAGTTCAATATTGAGATCGGTTAGCGCAGGCCAGTCGGGCTGGAAAGCAAATTTCGCGTTACGTAGCGGCACCAGAACCTGAAATTGCCCTTCGTTGTGCAGATACGGGAACAGATGCGGGTTACCGCCATACACCAGCGTGGCGTTATCCGCTTCGCCGCCCTGAATAGCGCCGCTGAGGTAGTCAACCAGCTCTTTGCCCATCAAGTTTTCCGGGAAATAGCGCCAGGCCTGAGAGCCGTCGTCGGTGCTAATGCCAGCCAGAATGCCTAACCACGGTTCATCTCCAGTGGGCTGCAGATAGCGAAAACCACCGCGCGCGCGTACCGCTTTCGCTTTAACATCGATGTTGCGCCCATCTAACTGAAAACCTTTATCATTTTTCAGCCAGCTTAGCGTCGCCACGCCGTTCTCTATTTCCAGCGGCGCGCGGAAGACAGTTTCATACGGCATTTTGGCTTGCTTCATGGAGGCGGTGAGCGCCCCATTTTCAACACTGCCCGCAAGCGTACCGGAGAAATGCTCAGCCCCCGGTAACAACTTCCACTGTTTCCAGGCCAGATTGGTCCACGATGACAGGATGCGGGTTTTTTCTGTCGCCTGTAACGGGATATCCAGCGCCAGCACATCTATTTTGCCGCTCGGCTGCGTGGCGCGCCAAATATCACCCAGCGCAGGCGATAACCGGGACGCCATCGGGCGCAGACCTTCTAATCCGGCCAGATCCAGATTGCTGGCACGAATGCGAAGCTCGTCGCTGCGCTTGTTATTCTCACCACCGACTTCCTGCTCAGGGATCCAGGCCAGCGTTAATGCGCCGCTCGGCCAGGGTTTATCATCCATGGTAATACGAGTATCGGGAATAGAGAATTGCCAGCCCGCCTCTTCACGGCTGATGTGCGCCGTCAGATTATCGACGGAGAGCGTGTGCGTACGATTTTCACCCAGCCAGCTGGCACCGCCTTTCTTCAGCCAGACATCCCCCCCGGAGACAACGCCTTTATTGATCGTCATCCATGCTTCCAGGCTAAAACGCGCAGTTTGCAGGGCGACATTGTCCTGCATCCATTTGCCCAACCACGGTTTGACGTCAATGTCGTCTGCCTGCAACCAGACCCGACCATTATTCAATAGCCCATTATCGTCGCGCAGATCCATCCTCACCTGCATAACGCCGTGCTGTCCGGTCAGGCTGGAGAGGCTGACCTGACCCTCGGCGCGATGCCGATTTTTATTGTTCAGCCAGGTAAGCTGTGGGATCGCCAGTTCAGCACGTTGGCCTGAGAGGGTTATAAAGCTGATATGACTGTCGCGTAGATCGAAATGATCAAACTGACGCAGGAAGAGATTGCTGAGATGGTCGGTTTCAATTCCATCTCCGCCTTCACTACGCTGGATAGGAGTATTGGTGCGCAACTGCAGTTGCCAAAAGGTGAGATCGCGAAACTGCCAACGCATGTGCAGCAAACTTTGCCAGACATCCAGCGCCAGCGTGACGCGTTTTACCGAAAATTCTCCCCCATCTTTTAGCTGCGCATGGATATTACGCGCTTCAAGCGTAGGACCGAAATTTTGCCAGCTGGCAGAAAGCTGACTGGCGGAAACAGGTAGACCTGTAGCGGATTCAATCTTGCCAAGAATGGCTGGACGCCAGCTATCAAGATGAGGTAACGCAAGGCGCAGTCCACTGACCAGCAGCGCTGCGATGACAACGAATGCGGCTCCAGTGAGCAGTAATATCCCCGGCAATCGCCTCACGCACCTCTCCTTGTCTACCAAAAAATATGACTCACACCCCTTGAGTGAATATTGCCGGATGACGGCGCTTGCGCCTTATCCGGCCTACATGCGCGGGTGCCACTACACGATTTACATCATGACGACGTCGAACTGCTCCTGGTTATACAGCGGTTCGATTTGTACTTTGACCTGTTTGCCGACAAAGATCTCAACCTCCGCCAGCGCATGTGACTCTTCACCTTTCAGGGTTTCAGCCACTGCCGGAGAGGCATAAACCAGGAAACGATCGGAGTCATATGCATGGTGTACCCGCACGATTTCGCGCATGATTTCATAACATACGGTTTCCACCGTTTTCACCGTACCACGCCCATGGCAGGTTGGACACTCGTTGCACAATACATGTTCCACGCTTTCACGTGTGCGTTTGCGCGTCATCTCCACCAGGCCCAGCTGTGAAAAACCGTTAATGCTGGTTTTTACACGATCCTTGCTCAGAGCCTGCTCCAGGGAGTGCAGTACCCGGCGACGGTGATCTTCATTATTCATGTCGATAAAATCGATAATGATAATGCCGCCGAGGTTACGCAGACGCAGCTGACGAGCAATGGCCTGCGTTGCTTCAATATTAGTATTAAAGATAGTGTCGTCGAGATTACGATGCCCAACAAACGCGCCGGTATTGATGTCGACGGTGGTCATCGCTTCAGTTTGATCGATGATCAGATAACCGCCGGACTTCAGCTCAACTTTGCGTTCCAGCGCGCGCTGGATTTCATTCTCTACATCAAAGAGATCAAAAATAGGCTGACGCCCGCTGTAATGTTCCAGCTTGCTGGTCATCTCGGGGATATATTCCGCCGTAAATTCCAGTAACGCCTCATAGGTCAGACGGGAGTCGACGCGGATGCGGTCAAGCTGCGCATCAGCAAAGTCACGCAACACGCGCTGTGCCAGTGCCAGTTCACCGTACATCTGGTAGCGCGTTTGCGGGCGCTTTTTACGCTCCATGACTTTTGTCCAGACGCGTTTCAGGTAGGCAGCATCCGAGGCCAGATCCTCTTCGCATACGCCTTCTGCCGCCGTGCGAATGATGAAACCACCCTGCTCATCGCAGTAATCCGCCACCACTTTTTTCAGACGTTCGCGTTCCGTTTCGCTTTCGATACGTTGGGATACGCCAACGTGCGAGGCCCCCGGCATAAAAACGAGATAACGGGAAGGAAGCGTGATGTCCGTCGTCAGGCGTGCGCCCTTCGTTCCCAAAGGATCTTTTACCACCTGCACCATCAGATCCTGACCCTGGCGCACCAGTTCAGAAATGTCGCGTACGGTGAACTGTTTTTGTTCTTCACCCGCCACGCATTCGGTGTGCGGCATGATGTCAGAAGCGTGAAGAAATGCGGCTTTATCCAGTCCAATATCTACAAAAGCCGCCTGCATACCCGGAAGTACACGACTTACACGACCTTTGTAGATATTGCCTACGATTCCGCGTCGCGCCTCACGTTCAATATGAATTTCCTGCAGAATACCGCCATCAATGTAAGCCACCCGAGTTTCCGATGGCGTTACGTTTACCAACAATTCAGCCGTCATGTTTATCCCTTTTCTCACGCAGTGCGTTAAAATTGGTCAGCAACTCATACGTTTCTACCAGCGGTAAGCCGACTACGGCGTGATAGCTGCCATTTATCTTCCTGACAAAACAGCCACCCAACCCTTGAATACCGTATGCACCTGCTTTATCCATTGGTTCACCGCTGGCAACATAACCCGCGATGTCCTCATCGGTTAGTGCTCTGAATGTCACTTCCGTCACTACCAGGCAGTCCAGACTGTGCTGGCAATCGGCCAGTGCCACGGCCGTCATAACTTGATGCGTTTTGCCCGACAGTTTGCGCAGCATTGCTGCGGCGTGGGCAGCGTCGTGCGGTTTTTCCAGCACTTCGCCATTAAGGATAACGATGGTATCCGCACCCAATACCGGCAAATCGCGCGGTGCCAGCGCTACACCAGCCTGCGCTTTTTCGCGCGCCAGACGGGAAACGTACTGCTGCGCACTTTCCTGCGGGTGCCGCTGTTCTTCAATCCCAGGGATCAGTCGTTCAAACGTAACACCAAGCTGAGCGAGCAACTCCTGACGACGTGGAGAACCTGAAGCAAGATACAGAGTATTCATATCAACCTTATTGCACCGCAAACTGCTGACGGACTTTACGCATCAGTAAGAATAGCCATGGCCAAAGCACGCCATTCACTACACTACTCCAGAACACTTCAGGTCTGAAAGAGACGTTGATCACTAAAAACTCGGCCCAGAAAACAATAATATCCACGACCAGTGATAACAACATGACCACCAGCGCCTGTTGCCAGAGCGCGAGGTTTCGGAATAGCTGGAATTTCAGCGCGACCAGATAAGCAATGATACTCATCGACAATGCGCGCACGCCAAGCGTGGAGCCGCTGATGAGATCCAGTATGGCACCCACCACAAATCCCGTGCCCACATTTACGCGATGCGGCAGCGCCAGGATCCAATACAACAAGATGAGCAGTACCCAGTTTGGCCGGAAAACCAGAATGTCATCCGGCCAGGGCATGACTTGCAGCAACAGTGCAATAAGGAACGAGAGCCAAATCACCCAACGTCCCTGGCTACGATAGCTTGCCACTTACTGTCCTCCCGGCTTACGCGGAGCAGGTTGTGGCGGCGTGGTATCCACAGGCGCAGGAGTCACACCTGTTGCAGGAGTTGGCACTGGCGCAGGCGGCCCCATGGCATCTGGTGCTGGCAGAACTTGCGGCATCATTTGCATCAGACGTTCATTGGCAACGCGGTGTACTTCTTCCGGCGTCATCGGGTTCGCGCCATTACGATCGGCACCCCACAACAGCAACAGATAGCGCAAACGCTGCAGACCCGCGGTCGGGCGAGCCTGAATCACGGTATAAGCGCGCTGAGTGTCCAGCTTAACGGAAGAAACAACAGCAACCGGATAACCTTCAGGGAAACGTCCGCCCAGACCCGAGGTGACCAGCACATCGCCAACGCGAATGTCGGTATTGGCCGGCAGGTGTTCGAGCTGAAGATCGTCAGTGCAGCCGTTACCCGCAGCGATCACGCGAATATCGTTACGCAGAACCTGAATGGGCAGCGCATGCGTCGCATCGCAAATCAGCAGCACGCGGCTCGTCAGTTTAGCCACCGCCACGACCTGACCCACAACGCCTTTGTCACTAATAACCGGCTGACCTTCGTAGACGCCGTTAACGCTCCCTTTGTCGATCACCACCTGATCGCTGTAAGGGTCATTAACCGTTGAGATGACTTGCGTCACCATCTTTTGTTCGTCCTGACGCAATGGCGATCCCAGCAGCTCGCGCAAACGCGCGTTCTCCTGTTTGTATTGCCCCAGCATCAGCAGTTCGCTATTTTTCAGCAGCAGTTCCTGACGCAATGCCCGGTTTTCAAGTTCGAGTTGGTCACGCGAAGCCAGCGTTTGCGACACGCCGTCGAGTAATTCACGAGGACCATTTGAGATAAAGTAGAAAGGACTGACGGCGGTATCCATGTACGTTCGGATTTGACTAAACGTACCCAAGCGGCTGTCGGCAATAATAACGCCGAGCGCCACCAGCACCGCCAGAATAAGGCGAATCTGTAGCGAAGGGCCACGGCTAAAAATTGGCTTCATAGTCTATGCGTATTCTCGTATCAGAGCGGAAGGGCAACCCGCGGGGGCTACCCAACCTGCATCCGATTACTCTTCGCTGAACAGGTCGCCGCCGTGCATGTCGATCATTTCCAGCGCCTTGCCGCCGCCGCGCGCCACGCAGGTCAGCGGATCTTCAGCAACAACAACTGGAATACCGGTTTCTTCCATTAACAGACGGTCAAGGTTACGCAGCAGCGCACCGCCACCGGTCAGCACCATACCGCGTTCGGAGATGTCAGACGCCAGTTCCGGCGGGCACTGTTCCAGTGCAACCATTACCGCGCTAACGATACCGGTCAGCGGTTCCTGCAGGGCTTCCAGAATCTCGTTGGAGTTCAGGGTAAAGCCGCGCGGAACGCCTTCAGCCAGGTTACGACCGCGAACTTCGATTTCGCGCACTTCGTCGCCCGGATAAGCGGAACCGATCTCGTGTTTAATACGTTCTGCGGTCGCTTCACCGATCAGAGAACCGTAGTTACGACGAACATAATTAATGATGGCTTCATCAAAGCGGTCGCCGCCAATACGAACAGAAGAGGAGTAAACCACGCCGTTCAGGGAGATAACGGCAACTTCAGTGGTACCACCACCGATATCAACAACCATTGAACCGGTTGCTTCAGAAACTGGCAGACCCGCACCGATCGCAGCCGCCATCGGCTCTTCGATCAGGAAGACTTCACGAGCACCTGCGCCCTGAGCTGATTCACGGATCGCACGGCGTTCAACCTGAGTTGCTCCAACCGGTACACACACCAGTACGCGCGGGCTTGGGCGCATGAAGCTATTGCTGTGCACTTGCTTGATAAAGTGCTGGAGCATTTTTTCAGTCACGAAGAAGTCAGCGATAACGCCGTCTTTCATTGGGCGAATTGCAGCGATATTGCCCGGCGTACGACCCAGCATCTGCTTCGCATCATGACCTACTGCAGCCACGCTTTTCGGCGAACCGGCACGATCCTGACGAATGGCCACAACAGAAGGCTCATTCAATACGATGCCTTGTCCTTTTACATAAATAAGGGTATTCGCGGTACCCAGGTCAATGGACAGGTCATTGGAAAACATGCCACGAAATTTTTTCAACATACTAAGGGATAATCCTGAAAGCTGGGGCGGAAAACAAAATCCGCTTACTTTACCAACCACACGCAGCAGCGACAAGGCGCAAAAATCATCTGCTACGGTGAAAATTAGTGCAGTTCGTTTCCTTTGTTACAAAACCGGCCTGAGTCCATCAGGGCTGAATAAATCAGCAGCACTCCTCGCTTTTGTTTGCAACCTGTCAAAGGTCATTCACCTGCATGTTTGCTGTTACAACCTGGCGAGCAGGCAAGCACACCCCCAGAAGGCACAGCGCGCGTTATTCTACGTGAAAACAAATTAAACGGCAGGTTAAACCGAGTATCTTTGCGAATATTTTTTCACGTTAGTGTCAAGTGGTTGTGATGCAGCAAAAAAATCCCCTTGCCCACCCGCAACTCCGCGTTCTGTCAGCGTATGCCACTCACTACGCGAACGTACGCCCGTAGCGTAAACCTGCGTGGGTGTTCCCGAACAGGCCTCCACCAGGCTTTGAACCAGAAGCTGATTTTCCGTTCGCTTATCAATGTTCCTCACCAGACTTGGATGCAGCTTCAATAACTCAACGTTAAGCTCTTTAATCCAACTGGTGCTCACCAGCGTTAACCCCGCCTGCGTAACGGCAATACGCACGCCCAGCGCATTCATCAATCTGATGACGGGCTGTAACCGGCTGATATGTTGACAGACATCTGCCTCAGCAAGTTCAATAATTATGCGTTTGCGTAATGATTTTTCGCACTGCATCAGCGTATCACGCAGCCAGCGCTGAAAACGTGGGCGAATAAGCGATTCAACCGTTATCTGCATCGCCAGATTTTCCTGCGGCCAGTAACCCAAAAGCAGGGTCAGACGGCTTATCTGCAAACGGTCATACTCTTCAGCCAGGCCAAATTGAAGGACCATCGGCATATATTCCGCCGAAATGACCTCTTCGTTACCATCAAAAATACGGCACATCAGCTCCCGATGGTGCACCCGCCCTTCACGGGTTACTGCAGGCTTTTGATAAATTCTCGGCCCGCCCCGGCTGAGCATCTGTTCGATCAGCGTTCGCCAGCGTACGTTGCCCCGACCTTTTTCCGGCAGCGAGTCATCATAGACCGACCAGCTATTTCCGCCCTGCAATACCGAATTCCGCGTGGCGGCTTCAGCATGATCCATCACTTGCTCCGGCGACTGACCGCTGCGGCAAACGCAAATGCCAATATGAACCATATCGGCACGATCGATCATTTTATTAGTCGGAAGTGCATCTACCGCTTTTAATAATTGCCCGGCAATACTTTCCGCCTCTTTCAACGTGCGGTGTGGCAGCAGGATGGCAAAATCGCTACGGTGGTAACGCGCAAGCAACGCGCCCGGATAGCGCGTCATAAAAGTCGACAACAAATTGATCAGCGTCGAGATTTGTTCTTCCGCGAGGGTGATTCCCCAGCTATCGCGCAGCAGCGTAAAGTCCGGCAGGCGTACCATCATCACGACGCCATGCGAGCCTACTTTTTCCTGATCTTCCAGCAGCGTGGCCAGTTGGTTATCAAAGAACAGGCGGTTGCTTAGCCCAGTTTTTGTATCCTGCGCGACATAGGAACGAATCAGCGTATCCAGGCGGCTGCGTTGCTCGCGAGCATTTTGAATTTCAGTCAGCAGCATATCGAGCGCACTGCTGGTGCGCGCAGGCCATTCATAGACCGTTCCCCGCACGTTCGGCCCACGTTCGCCGTTCAGAATACGTGTGGAACGAATCTCCAGCAGCTCCTGACCCGAAAGCTGGCGCTGAAGCCAGCGCACAGACAAAAAGAGCATCAGAATAATGAAAGCAATGGCTATCGTGAGCGGTGCGGTGGTCAGCAGCGAATGGAAATAGTTACCCATCGGATCCTGATAAACCAGACGCAATGACATGCCCGGATGCTTGACCAACGGTACGGTGATCTCGCGGTAGAGATTGTTCGTCCCTGCCGGTCGGTAGCTACTGGTGCGCGAGTGGTCATACACCACGTGTTCGCCCTGCAACAGTTCGATGCGCACGATATCAACAGAAACCATCAGCTCATCGATTTGCGGGGTTAACGCAACGACATCTCTGGAGACCAGATGCGTATCAATCGCCGTCGCGACCGCCTGCACGCGCGTGGTGAACTTATATTGAATAGCGTTATAGAAACTCAGCGAACAGCCGATCAGAGTCACGAAGATCGTTAACCCAGTAAGCAGCGTGACAAAAGCTGAAAATTTCGTCGTTAATCGCATCCTTGTGTTAACTCCGACAGTTATGAAACAGGCCTGAAAGTGATAAAGCGACCCAAAAATGCAAAACTGAACGCAAAATCCGTCCATTTATACATACAGTGTGGGCATACTACCAAATCAGGTATATCTGGCAATTTATTGCGCAGAATCGGCATCATGTTTTGATTAGCGAGTATAGTCTTCATTAATAATTTTCCAATCCACTATACGAATTGAGGACAGGTTATGCAGGCTTTGATCTTAGAACAGCAGGACGGAAAAACCCTCGCATCCGTTCAACCCCTCGACGAAAATCAGCTACCTGAAGGCGATGTTACGGTGGATATCCACTGGTCAAGCCTGAACTATAAAGATGCTCTGGCTATCACTGGCAAGGGTAAAATCATTCGTAATTTTCCGATGATTCCTGGTATCGATTTCGCCGGTACCGTGCGTGCAAGCGAAGATCCCCGTTTTCATGCGGGTCAGGAAGTGTTACTGACCGGCTGGGGCGTGGGTGAAAATCATTGGGGTGGACTGGCAGAGCGCGCACGCGTGAAAGGCGACTGGCTGGTTGCGCTGCCAAAAGGACTGGATGGGCGTAAAGCCATGGTCATCGGTACCGCCGGCTTTACCGCTATGCTGTGCGTAATGGCGCTTGAAGATGCAGGTATTCGCCCGCAAGACGGTGAAATTGTCGTCACCGGCGCCAGCGGCGGCGTGGGCAGCACAGCCGTTGCGTTACTGCATAAGCTGGGTTATCAGGTTGCGGCGGTTTCGGGCCGTGAAAGCACCCACGACTACCTGAAAAGCCTGGGCGCTAACCGTATTCTTGGCCGCGATGAGTTTGCCGAGTCTCGTCCGCTGGAAAAACAGCTGTGGGCTGGCGCGGTGGATACCGTTGGCGACAAAGTTCTGGCAAAAGTTCTGGCGCAGATGAACTACGGTGGCTGCGTTGCCGCCTGCGGCCTGGCGGGTGGTTTCGCTCTGCCGACCACGGTGATGCCATTCATTCTGCGTAACGTTCGTTTGCAAGGAGTGGACTCGGTGATGACCCCGCCGGCACGCCGTGCAGAGGCCTGGGCGCGTCTGGTTAAGGATCTGCCGGAATCTTTCTATGCTCAGGCGGCAACGGAAATTACGCTGGCTGATGCGCCGAAGTTCGCCGATGCCATCATCAATAACCAGGTGCAAGGCCGTACGCTGGTGAAGGTGAAGTAACAGGCCCTGGCGCAGAAATTTACACTTAATTAACCAAATTTCGCGGCACATCTACAGACTCCCTGCCATATTAACTACGCGTCCCCTGTCAGTTATGACGCGTAAGCCGGGAGTCTGTTATGAAGAAATTACGTCCATTTACAGAAGCCGACGTCACTGACGAGTCGGCTTTTTTTATGCAGCGTCGCCAGGTGCTGAAAGCACTAGGGATCAGCGCAGCCGCGTTGTCTTTACCCCACTCTGCTCAGGCTGACCTTCTGAGTTGGTTTAAGGGTAATGACCGCCCGCCCGCACCTGCAGGTAAGCCGCTTGATTTCAGTAAGCCCTCCGCCTGACAAAATTCACTTCCTTTAACGCCTGCGGATAAGGTTTCTGGCTACAACAACTTCTACGAGTTCGGTCTCGATAAAGCGGATCCGGCAGCCAATGCAGGCAGCCTGAAAACCGATCCGTGGACGTTGCAAATCAGTGGCGAGGTGGCAAAACCACTCACCCTCGATCACGATGCGCTGACCGCCCGTTTCCCGCTGGAAGAACGGATTTATCGGATGCGCTGCGTGGAAGCCTGGTCAATGGTCGTGCCGTGGATCGGCTTTCCGTTACATAAACTGCTGGCGCAGGTTGAACCCACCAGCAACGCAAAGTATGTCGCGTTCGAAACGCTGTACGCACCGGATGATATGCCGGGACAGAAAGATCGCTTTATTGGCGGCGGGCTAAAATATCCCTATGTTGAAGGACTGCGTCTGGATGAAGCAATGCACCCACTCACACTGCTTACTGTGGGGGTTTATGGTAAGGCCCTTCCGCCACAAAATGGCGCGCCCATTCGCTTAATTGTGCCGTGGAAATATGGATTTAAAGGCATTAAGTCGATCGTGAGTATCAAACTCACGCGCGAACGCCCTCCGACAACCTGGAATCTGGCCGCGCCCAATGAATACGGATTTTATGCCAACGTGAATCCGCATGTCGATCACCCCCGCTGGTCCCAGGCCACTGAGCGTTTTATTGGCGCAGGCGGTATCCTGGACGTACAGCGTCAGCCCACGCTGATGTTTAACGGCTATGCCGAAGAGGTTGCATCACTGTATCGCGGACTCAATTTGCAGGAGAATTTTTAAGTGCGTCTGACCGCAAAGCACATTATCGCGATGAAAGTTTGCCTGCATCTTGCCGGTTTATTGCCGTTTATCTGGCTATTTTGGGCGGTAAATCACGGCGGCCTGAGCGCCGATCCGGTCAAAGATATCCAGCACTTTACCGGTAGGACAGCTCTGAAATTCTTGCTGGCGACCTTGCTGGTCTCTCCACTCACGCGCTACGCTAAACAGCCATTATTGATACGCACACGTCGTCTGTTAGGGCTATGGTGTTTCGCCTGGGCAACGCTGCATTTAACCAGCTACGCGTTACTGGAGCTGGGCATTAATAATCTGGCGTTATTAGGGCGGGAATTACTTACGCGACCTTATTTAACATTGGGCATTGCTAGCTGGGTCATATTATTCGCCCTCACTTTAACATCTACGCAAGCTGCACAGAGAATGCTGGGTAAAAACTGGCAGTATCTGCACAACTTCGTCTATCTTGTGGCGATCCTGGCACCCATACATTATTTGTGGTCGGTAAAAATTATCTCCCCTCAACCGATTATTTATGCAGCGCTCGCGGCGGTGCTGCTAGCGTGCCGTTACAAGAAGTTTCGCCAGTGGTGGCGGTAGTTTCACGTTATGTGCAGTGCGTTGCAAAACACGGACGATCCGATTTTCTTTACATGTTAACGGTTGATTATCTTCCCTGATAAGACCAGTATTTAGCTGCCAATTGCTACGAAATAGTTATAATGTGCGACTTTGCTATCCCCGGTAGCGTTTTTAAAGCGCTGAAAGGGTGACAATCGCATATTGAAGGTATATTTTGTCTTTTACCCGAAAATGGCAGAAGATAGCCGCACAATGACTAACAAGTCTGGCAATCTCATTTAATGGCAGCAGCACCCAGTGCAGCGCCTGAGATGCGTGGCATCTTGTCACTCACTGTTATAAAAATGCTATACAGACGGCGGTAAAACGCTTGTCACAATCTCACTAAACAAAGAGTACGGAACCCACTCATGGATATTCGTAAGATTAAAAAACTGATCGAGCTGGTTGAAGAATCAGGCATCTCCGAACTGGAAATTTCTGAAGGCGAAGAATCTGTACGCATCAGCCGTGCAGCGCCAGCTGCAAGTTTTCCGATGATGCAACAGGCTTATGCTGCACCAGTGATGCAGCAGCCAGCTCTGTCTAACGCTGTCGCACAAACTGCCTCTCCAAGTATGGAAGCTCCGGCAGCAGCGGAAATCAGTGGTCACATCGTACGCTCCCCAATGGTTGGTACGTTCTACCGCACCCCGAGCCCGGATGCGAAAGCGTTCATCGAAATCGGCCAGAAAGTGAATGCGGGCGATACCCTGTGCATCGTTGAAGCCATGAAAATGATGAACCAGATCGAAGCCGACAAATCCGGCGTAGTTAAAGCGATTCTGGTAGAAAGCGGACAACCGGTAGAATTTGACGAGCCGCTGGTCGTCATCGAATAACGAGGCGAACATGTTGGATAAAATTGTTATCGCCAACCGCGGCGAGATTGCCTTGCGTATTCTTCGTGCCTGTAAAGAACTGGGCATCAAGACTGTCGCGGTGCATTCAAGCGCGGATCGCGATTTAAAACACGTATTGCTGGCGGATGAGACGGTCTGTATTGGCCCGGCAGCATCCGTAAAAAGCTATCTGAACATCCCGGCTATCATTAGCGCTGCTGAAATCACTGGCGCGGTGGCAATTCACCCGGGTTATGGCTTCCTCTCTGAGAACGCCAACTTTGCTGAACAGGTAGAACGTTCCGGCTTTATCTTCATCGGCCCGAAAGCCGACACCATCCGCCTGATGGGTGACAAAGTGTCTGCAATCACCGCGATGAAGAAAGCAGGTGTACCAACAGTCCCAGGCTCTGACGGCCCGCTGGGTGATGACATGGACGCTAACCGCGCTCATGCTAAACGCATCGGTTATCCGGTTATCATCAAAGCCTCCGGCGGCGGCGGCGGTCGCGGTATGCGCGTCGTGCGCAGCGATGCCGAACTGGCACAATCCATCTCCATGACCAAAGCGGAAGCGAAAGCGGCTTTCAACAACGACATGGTTTACATGGAGAAGTACCTGGAAAACCCACGCCACATCGAGATTCAGGTGCTGGCAGACGGTCAGGGTAACGCAATTTATCTGGCAGAGCGTGACTGCTCCATGCAGCGTCGTCACCAGAAAGTTGTCGAAGAAGCACCAGCACCGGGCATTACTCCGGAACTGCGTCGCTACATCGGCGAGCGTTGCGCCAAAGCCTGTGTTGATATCGGCTATCGCGGGGCGGGTACTTTCGAGTTCCTGTTCGAAAACGGCGAGTTCTACTTCATCGAGATGAACACCCGTATTCAGGTTGAACACCCGGTAACCGAAATGATCACCGGCGTTGACCTGATCAAAGAGCAACTGCGCATCGCAGCGGGTCAACCGCTGTCCATCAAGCAGGACGAAGTTGTGGTTAAAGGCCATGCGGTAGAATGCCGTATCAATGCCGAAGACCCGAACACCTTCCTGCCAAGCCCAGGTAAAATCACGCGTTTCCACGCGCCGGGTGGTTTTGGTGTGCGTTGGGAGTCTCATATTTACGCAGGCTACACCGTACCTCCGTACTATGACTCAATGATCGGTAAGCTGATCTGCTATGGCGAAAACCGCGACGTCGCTATCGCCCGTATGAAAAACGCCTTGCAGGAACTGATCATCGACGGTATCAAAACCAACGTTGACCTGCAGATCCGTATCATGAATGACGAGCACTTCCAGCACGGTGGAACCAATATCCACTATCTGGAGAAAAAACTCGGACTTCAGGAAAAGTAAGCGTGCGTTAACCAAAAAGGCCGGAAATTCCGGCCTTTTGTTTTTCTCCCCTCCCGCACGTGCCATAAGGTACAATCCCCGCTTTCTTTATCCACAAGGGACAAAAAATGGACGCTCGTTTTGTTCAGGCCCATAAAGAGGCGCGCTGGGCGCTGTGGCTAACCCTTTTATATCTGGTCACATGGTTAGTGGCCGCTTACTTACCTGATTCAACGCTGGGTTTTACCGGCTTACCGCACTGGTTCGAAATGGCCTGCCTGCTAACGCCGCTGGTTTTCATCGCGCTGTGCTGGGCGATGGTGAAGTTTATCTATCGCGACATTTCGTTGGAGGATGACGATGCAGCTTGAAGTTATTTTACCGCTGGTCGCCTATCTTCTGGTGGTCTTCGGTCTTTCTGTTTACGCCATGCGTAAGAGAGTGACCGGTACCTTCCTGAATGAATATTTCCTTGGCAGCCGTTCCATGGGCGGGGTCGTGTTAGCGATGACGCTAACGGCAACCTACATTAGCGCCAGCTCGTTTATTGGCGGTCCTGGCGCTGCTTACAAATACGGACTGGGATGGGTGCTGCTGGCGATGATCCAGTTGCCTGCCGTCTGGCTCTCATTGGGGATTCTTGGTAAGAAATTCGCGATTCTGGCGCGTCGTTATAATGCTGTTACCCTCAACGATATGCTGTTTGCGCGCTACCAGAGCCGCCTGCTGGTGTGGCTGGCGAGTCTCAGCCTGCTGGTCGCGTTTGTCGGAGCAATGACCGTACAGTTTATTGGCGGCGCACGTCTGCTTGAAACCGCTGCGGGCATTCCTTACGAAACTGGATTGCTGATTTTTGGCGTCAGTATCGCATTGTATACGGCGTTCGGCGGATTTCGCGCCAGTGTACTGAACGATACCATGCAGGGTATGGTGATGCTGATTGGAACTATCGTTTTGCTGGTCGGCGTCGTCCATGCTGCCGGTGGCCTTAGCAATGCGGTGGTAACCCTGCAGACTATCGATCCTAAACTGGTCTCGCCGCAGGGCGCTGATGACATTTTGTCACCCACGTTTATGACCTCATTTTGGGTATTGGTGTGTTTTGGCGTAATTGGCCTGCCGCATACGGCGGTACGCTGCATCTCTTATAAAGACAGTAAAGCGGTACACCGCGGCATTATCATCGGCACCATAGTGGTGGCGATCCTGATGTTTGGTATGCATCTGGCGGGTGCTCTGGGACGGGCGGTAATCCCTGACCTGACGGTACCAGACCTGGTTATCCCTACGCTGATGGTCAAAGTCTTGCCGCCGATCGCTGCCGGGATCTTCCTTGCGGCTCCCATGGCCGCGATCATGTCGACGATCAATGCCCAATTGCTGCAAAGTTCCGCTACGATCATTAAGGATCTGTACCTGAACCTTCGTCCGGAACAGCTTAAAAATGAAACCCGGCTGAAGCGCATGTCAGCAGTGATTACCCTGTTGCTGGGCGCGTTACTGTTGCTGGCCGCCTGGAAACCACCAGAGATGATTATCTGGCTGAATCTGCTGGCGTTTGGCGGGCTGGAAGCCGTCTTCCTGTGGCCGCTGGTGCTGGGCCTCTACTGGGAGCGGGCAAACGCGTCAGGCGCATTGAGCGCGATGATTGTCGGCGGCGTGCTTTATGCTTTACTCGCCACCTTTAACGTTCAGTTCCTGGGCTTCCATCCGATCGTGCCCTCGTTACTGATAAGCTTGCTGGCTTTCCTGATCGGCAACCGTTTCGGTTCCGCCGTCCCGCAAGTCGCCATATTGACTACTGATAAATAAAGAGTTTTGCCATGCCATGGATCCAACTGAAACTGAACACGACCGGTGCCAACGCTGAAGAGTTGAGCGATGCGCTGATGGAAGCGGGCTCCGTTTCCATTACTTTCCAGGATACGCATGATACGCCGGTATTTGAACCTCTGCCGGGCGAGACTCGCCTGTGGGGTGATACCGACGTTATCGGCTTGTTCGATGCAGAAACCGACATGAAAGAAGTTGTTGCCATCCTGGAACAGCATCCGCTGCTGGGTGAAGGCTTCGTGCATAAAATCGAACAGCTCGAAGACAAAGACTGGGAACGCGAATGGATGGATAACTTCCACCCGATGCGCTTTGGCGAACGTCTGTGGATTTGCCCGAGCTGGCGCGATGTCCCGGATGAGAATGCTGTCAACGTGATGCTGGACCCGGGTCTGGCGTTTGGTACAGGCACGCACCCCACCACCTCTCTGTGCCTGCAATGGCTGGACGGTCTTGATCTTAACGGTAAAACGGTTATCGACTTTGGCTGCGGCTCCGGCATTCTTGCCATTGCGGCACTGAAACTGGGTGCGGCGAAAGCCATTGGCGTGGATATCGATCCGCAAGCGATTCAGGCCAGCCGTGATAACGCCCAGCGTAATGGTGTTTCTGAGCGGCTGGAGCTTTATCTGCCGAAAGACCAGCCAGAGGCGATGAAAGCCGACGTGGTGGTCGCCAACATCCTTGCTGGCCCATTACGTGAACTGGCTCCGTTAATCAGCGTACTGCCCGTAGAAGGCGGTTTGCTGGGGCTTTCTGGTATTCTTGCCAGCCAGGCGGAAAGCGTCTGTGAAGCCTATGCCGATCTCTTTACGCTCGATCCGGTTATTGAGAAAGAAGAGTGGTGTCGCATTACCGGCCAGAAAAAATAATCCCTTCCGGCGTGGTTATCTGACCACGCCATTTTCAGACAATAGACCAGCATACCGACACTTTCCTCAGCGATATAATAATCAATTGATTTTGTTATTTTTTATATTGATTTTCATTGAGTAAACGTATGCGTTTCAACTGTTTTACAACAACTTTGCTGGCAGCATGCCTGATGCCACTGACCACGCTGGCCGTACCATGGGGATATACCGAAGAAAATGGCCCCGCACGGTGGGGAGAAATCAGCAAAGCGTATGCAACGTGCCAGACAGGCATAAACCAATCCCCCATAGACATCCAGACCACCACAACCAGTAAACTCGGTCTTCCCGCGCTCAACATGCAGTACGTCGATGGCCCAACTAGATTTCGGAGCATTAACCATACGTTGCAGGCAACGATGAGTAGCTATACATCTAATTCCATTGAAATTGATGAAACGCTTTATTATTTAAAACAATTTGAATTCCACGCCCCGAGTGAACATGCCCTCAACGGTAAAACCTATCCGCTGGAGCTGCAGCTGCTCCACAAAAATCAATCCGGAGACATCGCTATCGTGGCGGTTATGTTTGACGTCGGCGAACCGAACCAGGCGATTCAAAATTTGTGGGAGTCCTTTCCAGCCATGGAAGACAGCAGTATGCCCATCTTCTCACCAGTTAATATCAATCAGCTTTTACCCGACAATAAAACCTACTGGCGCTACCGTGGTTCGTTAACAACGCCACCCTGCACCGAAGGCGTCACCTGGGCTGTCCTGAAAACGCCTGTTGCTCTTTCAGCCGAACAGCTGGATAAATTTCACTACATTGTTGGGCCTGCAAACAATCGCCCGCTGCAGCCGTTGAATGAACGCAAGATTACGGCAAGCTATTCTGGGGATACCGAGATCCTGTACTAAAATGAGGTAGCGATCACACAATGGCGAGGTGATTTGCTGATTAATTCAGCAGAATATCTTGTCAGTACCTTCTGCAGCTGAAGAAAAAATGAGAAGTTACGCAAAATTATATGTGTATATAAAATAGACACATCTTTATAATGCAATGATTTATATGATTAAATATTTTCATGCGTTCACATTTACGGCAATTCATTGATCCACCTCAGTGGATTGGTCAAAGTTTGGCCTTTCATCTCGTGCGAAAAATGCGTAATATACGCCGCCTTGCAGTCACAGTATGGTCATTTCTTAACTCATGCGCATCGGACAATACCAGCTCAGAAATCGCCTGATCGCAGCACCTATGGCTGGCATCACTGACAGACCATTCAGGACGCTGTGCTATGAGATGGGAGCAGGATTGACGGTATCCGAGATGATGTCTTCTAACCCGCAGGTTTGGGAAAGTGACAAGTCTCGTTTACGGATGGTGCACGTTGATGAGCCAGGAATTCGCACGGTGCAAATTGCCGGTAGCGACCCTGTTGAGATGGCCGATGCCGCACGTATTAACGTGGAAAGCGGCGCCCAGATTATTGATATCAATATGGGGTGTCCGGCTAAAAAAGTGAATCGTAAGCTCGCAGGTTCAGCCCTCTTGCAGTACCCGGATTTAGTGAAGTCGATACTAACCGAGGTCGTCAATGCAGTGGACGTTCCTGTCACACTCAAGATTCGCACCGGCTGGGCTCCGGAACACCGTAACTGCGTAGAGATTGCCCAACTGGCTGAAGATTGTGGCATTCAGGCTCTGACCATTCATGGACGCACCCGCGCCTGTTTGTTCAATGGAGATGCTGAGTACGACAGTATTCGGGCAGTTAAGCAGAAAGTTTCCATTCCGATTATCGCGAATGGCGACATTACTGACCCGCATAAAGCCAGAGCTGTACTCAACTATACGGGGGCGGATGCCCTGATGATAGGACGTGCAGCTCAGGGAAGACCCTGGATCTTTCGGGAAATCCAGCATTATCTGGACACTGGGGAGCTGCTGCCCCCGCTGCCTCTGGCAGAGGTGAAGCGCTTGCTTTGTGCGCACGTTCGGGAACTGCACGACTTTTATGGTCAGGCAAAAGGGTACCGAATTGCGCGTAAACACGTATCCTGGTATCTCCAGGAACACGCTCCGGATGACCAGTTTCGGCGCACATTCAACGCCATTGAAGATTCCAGCGAACAGCTGGCGGCGTTGGAGGCATACTTCGAAAATTTTGCGTAAACAGAAATAAAGAGCTGACAGAACTATGTTCGAACAACGCGTAAATTCTGACGTACTGACCGTTTCTACCGTTAACTCTCAGGACCAGGTAACTCAAAAGCCCCTGCGTGACTCGGTTAAACAGGCACTGAAGAACTATTTTGCTCAATTGAATGGTCAGGATGTTAACGATCTCTATGAGCTGGTACTGGCTGAAGTAGAACAGCCCCTGTTGGACATGGTGATGCAATACACCCGCGGTAACCAGACCCGTGCTGCCCTGATGATGGGCATCAACCGTGGTACGCTGCGTAAAAAACTGAAAAAATACGGCATGAACTGATACTAATCAGTTAAATGTTTGTTTTAAAAGGCGCTACTCGGCATGGGGAAGCGCCTTTTTTATTAACTTCACACGGGAGGCTTTGGCGATGAACGCAAGATGTGAACCTGTCTATTTTGGCGATGAATCTAAAAAGATAATCCTGGGTGATGCACTGACCGAACTGAAAAAGCTGCCTTCTGAAAGCGTCGATCTCATTTTTGCCGATCCACCTTATAACATCGGTAAAGATTTTGACGGGATGGTGGAGTCCTGGGATGAAGAGGCTTTTCTGGCGTGGCTGTTTGAGTGCATTGACGAGTGCCATCGCATTCTCAAACCGCACGGCACCATGTACATCATGAACAGTACGGAGAACATGCCGTATATTGACCTCAAATGCCGCCAGCTCTTTACTATCAAGAGCCGTATCGTGTGGTCATACGATAGCTCAGGGGTACAGGCCAAAAATTACTTTGGTTCGATGTATGAACCGATCCTGATGATGGTAAAAGATCAGAAAAACTACACATTTAATCGTGACGATATTCTGGTTGAAGCCAAAACCGGGGCTCAACGCGCGCTAATAGACTACAGAAAAAATCCACCGCAGCCATACAATCAGAAAAAAGTGCCGGGAAATGTCTGGGAGTTCCCACGCGTTCGCTATCTGATGGACGAATACGAAAACCACCCCACCCAGAAACCCAAAGCCCTCCTGGAGCGTATAATTCTGGCATCCTCGAACCCAGATGACAGGGTACTGGATCCGTTTGCCGGCAGCTTCACCACCGGTGCCACCGCCGTGGAATTGGGTCGCAAGTTTGTCGGGATTGAGATCAATGTTGAATACGTAAAAATGGGGCTCAGAAGACTGAGTATCGGTTCTCATTTTTCAGAAATTGAGCTTGCCAAGGTGAAAAAACGTAAGACAAAAAACCTGTCTAAAAAGAGTCGATTGACGGCAAAGAGCGGCGATCTTTCAACAAAGTAAAGGCATTGTAAGTCTGCTTTTCAGGTTACAGATTTCGTGTATATTCCCTGCACGCTTGGGCATGAATACACAGGGTTTGGTAATGATTCGCAAGTATTGGTGGCTGGTTGTTTTTGCAGTATTCGTTTTTCTTTTTGATGCGCTGCTCATCCAATGGATAGAGCTGATGACAACAGAGCACGATAAGTGCCGGAATATGAACTCAGTGAATCCCCTTAAGCTGGTCAACTGCGTCGACCTCGAATAGCGCCACCAACCCCACTTCAACAGCCGTCAGGCCTGGCGGCTAAAACGACCCCACCTGACTCTCACTCTGCGCTAATTGCCTTACGCTACCATCTGGGCTTAACATTTTTAATACATTATCAACTAATACTGGCGCTTGTTTATAAAGATCATAACTCATTGGATTAATGAGCCAGTTTTTAACAATGCCACTAAAACTCCCATGAAGAATAATTATTATAACGTCTAAATCAAGACTGGTTGCGATAAGTCCGTCGTCCATACATTTTTGCAAGGCAATGCGCATACCCAGATGATTGATACCAATTTTTTCACGAATAGCCTGTTCCGATATCATATCGTTATGGAATTCACATTTATGATATAAAATTTGCATTAATGCCTGCTGGCGAGGATTCTGCGCAATATATTGCAACCCCACAACTAACTTTTCACGCAGTCGCTGTAAAGGATTATCTCCCCAACGGCCAATAAGCTGGTCCTGAATAAGATCGCGCAATGGCGGTTGTTGTAACCATAGTTCATTAAACAATTGCGTCTTGTTTTCAAAATGCCAATACAGCGCCCCCCGCGTCACGCTGGCGGCATCTGCAATGTCGTTTAGCGTCGTATTGCTTACGCCACGTGCGGCAAACTGTACAATCGCTGTTTCTATCAGGTGCTGCCGCGTTTTGAGGGCATCAGCTTTCGTTTTTCTGGCCATGGTTTCAGCTGTCTGAGGTAAGGGTAAGGTAGAGAATGATTAACTTTCTTATCTAATATTTGCTAAACGCAATAAATGTATCACTTAGCATTTATTTAAACGAGCCCTAAAAAATATTATTACTGACTTTGCACACGAATAAACAAAACAAATACCAACAATCAATATATTCACAAACCAAATGCTTATTTCAATTTGTGTTTATACGCATCATAGTATTGCTATTAACACCTCAATGAAACAACAGTCGATTAATCTCTTTTTGCTTTTACGTGCCGTGAATCGCACCCATAAATAAGTATTACTTACATCGCAAGCTAATAATTTGTAGGATAGCCAACTATTATTTTCTCTTGTGCGCGTTATCGCCCCTGCGTTACCCGGTTAATAACGAGCGTTCGGTTTTTTAAGGAATTGAAATGACGAAAAATGCCAGGTTTTCACTCCTGCCCTCATTCATCATCGTCTCCGCTGCATTACTCGCCGGTTGTAACGATCAGGGAGAAACACAAGCTCATCCCGCAGAACCGCAGGTGACTGTCCATGTCGTCGAAAAGGCTCCTTTAGCCGTAACGACCGAATTACCCGGGCGCACAACGGCATTCCGAATTGCAGAAGTCCGTCCCCAAGTCAGCGGGATAGTGCTTAAACGAAATTTCACTGAGGGAAGCGATATTGAAGCCGGACAGTCGCTTTATCAGATCGATCCCGCGACTTACCAGGCCGACTATGACAGCGCCAAAGGTGAACTGGCGAAGAGTGAAGCGGCGGCTGCAATCGCGCATTTAACGGTAAAACGCTATGTGCCATTGGTTGGCACCAAGTACATCAGCCAGCAAGAGTACGATCAGGCAATTGCTGATGCTCGTCAGGCCGATGCCTCCGTGATCGCGGCAAAAGCGGCGGTCGAAGGCGCGCGTATCAATCTGGCCTACACAAAAGTGACATCGCCGATTAGCGGACGCATCGGTAAATCTAACGTCACCGAAGGCGCATTAGTCACGAATGGCCAGGCTACAGAGCTTGCTACCGTTCAACAGCTCGATCCCATTTACGTCGACGTAACACAGTCCAGTAACGACTTTATGCGCCTCAAACAGTCTGTTGAACAAGGGAGTCTGCATAAAGACAGCACCAGCAGTACGGTCGAACTGGTGATGGAAAATGGTCAGTCATACCCGCTAAAAGGCTCTTTGCAGTTTTCTGATGTGACGGTTGATGAAAGCACCGGATCAATCACCCTCAGAGCCGTGTTCCCTAACCCAGAGCATACGCTGTTGCCGGGCATGTTTGTGCGCGCACGCATTGATGAAGGTGTTCAGCCAAATGCCATTCTCGTTCCGCAGCAGGGGGTAACGCGTACGCCTCGCGGCGATGCCACCGTAATGGTCGTCAATGACAAGAGTCAGGTTGAGTCTCGCGCAGTCGTTGCTGCACAAGCCATTGGCGACAAATGGCTTATCAGCGAAGGCCTGCAACCGGGTGACAAAGTTATCGTGAGCGGCTTACAGAAAGCACGTCCAGGCGTTCAGGTTAAAGCAACCGCCGATACCGAAACTCCTGCCACGAAAGCCCAATAAGGTAACCGGACATGGCTAACTTTTTTATCAGGCGTCCTATCTTTGCCTGGGTACTGGCTATCATTCTGATGATGGCGGGTGCTCTGGCAATCATGCAACTGCCCGTGGCACAGTACCCGACCATTGCGCCTCCTGCGGTCGCCATTTCTGCCACTTATCCTGGTGCAGATGCGCAGACGGTTCAGGATACAGTCACACAGGTTATCGAACAGAATATGAATGGTATCGATAACCTGATGTATATGTCCTCCACCAGCGACTCGGCCGGGAGTGTGACTATTACGCTGACTTTCCAGTCCGGTACCGATCCCGATATCGCGCAAGTACAGGTGCAAAATAAACTGCAGCTCGCCACTCCGTTACTGCCGCAAGAAGTTCAGCAGCAAGGGATCAGCGTCGAGAAATCGAGTAGCAGCTTTTTGATGGTCGCGGGTTTTGTTTCTGACAACCCCCAAACCACACAGGATGACATTTCCGACTACGTCGCTTCGAACGTTAAAGACTCAATCAGCCGTCTGAATGGCGTGGGTGACGTGCAGTTGTTTGGTGCACAGTACGCCATGCGCATCTGGCTGGATGCAAACTTATTGAACAAATATCAGCTCACGCCGGTTGATGTGATCAATCAGTTGAAGGTACAGAACGATCAGATTGCCGCAGGTCAGTTAGGGGGGACGCCTGCATTACCTAACCAGCAGTTGAACGCCTCTATCATTGCGCAAACGCGACTGAAAGACCCTGAAGAGTTCGGGAAAGTGACTTTACGCGTGAACAGCGATGGTTCGGTTGTTCACCTGAAAGACGTCGCGCGTATCGAGTTGGGTGGGGAAAACTACAACGTCGTGGCGCGTATTAACGGTAAGCCTGCATCCGGCCTTGGGATCAAGCTGGCAACCGGGGCAAACGCGCTGGATACCGCGAACGCTATCAAAGCCAAGCTGGTTGAACTGCAACCATTCTTCCCGCAGGGAATGAAGGCGGTCTACCCATACGACACGACGCCGTTTGTGACCATCTCCATTCATGAAGTGGTAAAAACGCTGTTTGAAGCGATCGTGCTGGTGTTCCTGGTCATGTATTTGTTCCTGCAAAACATCCGGGCAACGCTCATTCCAACCATCGCTGTCCCCGTCGTATTGTTGGGCACATTCGCCGTACTTGCCGCGTTTGGCTACTCGATAAACACCCTGACGATGTTCGGCATGGTGCTCGCCATCGGTCTATTGGTCGATGATGCGATAGTGGTGGTGGAAAACGTGGAACGCGTGATGATGGAAGATAATCTGCCGCCTAAAGAGGCGACGGAAAAGTCCATGTCACAAATACAGGGGGCACTGGTTGGTATTGCCATGGTGCTGTCTGCGGTATTTATCCCGATGGCCTTCTTTGGCGGTTCAACTGGGGCTATCTATCGGCAGTTCTCCATTACCATCGTTTCCGCCATGGCGCTTTCTGTACTGGTAGCGCTGATCCTGACTCCTGCGCTTTGTGCAACATTGTTGAAGCCGGTATCGGCTGAGCATCACGAGAAAAAAAGCGGTTTCTTTGGCTGGTTTAATGCCAAATTCGATCACAGCGTCAATCACTATACCAATAGCGTCAGCGGTATTGTGCGTAAAACAGGGCGTTACCTTGTCGTCTATCTGATCATCGTGATCGGAATGGCAGTTCTGTTTATGCGCCTGCCGACCTCCTTCCTGCCAGAGGAGGATCAGGGTGTGTTTATGACAATGATTCAACTTCCGGCAGGAGCTACGCAAGAGCGCACCCAGAAAGTACTGGATCAAGTTACTCAGTACTACCTGACCAATGAGAAAGCTAACGTCGAAAGCGTCTTCACGGTTAACGGTTTTAGCTTCAGCGGTCAGGGGCAAAACTCAGGTCTGGCATTCGTTAGCCTCAAGCCCTGGAATGAACGTAGCGGCGAGGAAAATAGTGTTGAAGCGGTCATTGCACGCGCCACACGCGCGTTCAGCCAGATCCGCGATGGGTTAGTCTTCCCCTTCAATATGCCCGCTATTGTTGAACTGGGTACCGCAACCGGCTTCGATTTTGAGCTGATCGATCAGGGCGGTCTGGGGCATACTGCGTTGACGCAAGCGCGTAACCAACTACTGGGAATGGTGGCTAAACACCCCGATCTGTTGGTTCGCGTTCGTCCTAACGGACTGGAAGATACTCCGCAGTTTAAGCTGGATGTTGATCAGGAGAAAGCACAGGCACTGGGGGTATCGCTGTCGGATATCAACGAAACTATCTCCGCATCACTGGGCGGCTATTACGTCAATGACTTTATTGACCGCGGTCGTGTGAAAAAAGTGTACGTTCAGGGGGATGCAAAATACCGCATGCTGCCAGCGGACATCAATAATCTGTATATCCGCAGCTCCAATGGCGAAATGGTTCCGTTCTCTGCGTTCAGTGCATCACATTGGATTTATGGTTCACCGCGACTGGAACGTTACAACGGTATGCCATCCATGGAAATACTGGGCGAAGCGGCACCAGGGCGAAGCACTGGTGAAGCAATGGCGCTGATGGAAAGTCTGGCGGAAAAACTGCCGAATGGTATTGGTCATGACTGGACGGGTATGTCTTATCAGGAAAGGCTGTCGGGTAACCAGGCGCCTGCGCTGTATGCCATCTCGTTAATCGTAGTATTCCTTTGCCTTGCCGCATTGTATGAAAGCTGGTCTATTCCTTTCTCGGTGATGCTGGTTGTACCGCTCGGTGTTGTAGGCGCATTGTTAGCCGCATCACTGCGCGGGATGAATAACGATGTGTATTTCCAGGTTGGCTTACTAACCACTATCGGCCTCTCGGCTAAGAACGCCATCCTGATCGTCGAGTTTGCCAAAGACCTGATGGATAAAGAAGGCAAGGGGTTGATTGAAGCGACGCTGGAGGCATCGCGTATGCGTCTTCGTCCTATCCTGATGACATCCCTGGCCTTTATTCTGGGGGTTATGCCTCTGGTTATCAGTCACGGAGCAGGTAGTGGTGCACAGAATGCGGTCGGTACAGGTGTTATGGGAGGAATGCTGACCGCAACATTGTTGGCTATCTTCTTCGTCCCCGTCTTCTTTGTTGTCGTGAGACGGCGTTTTAGTCGGCACAACGATTAATTTGTAAAATAAAGGCGTCTACGGACGCCTTTTTTACCTACGATGCTCCTCTTTATTTATTAGTAAGATAGCCATGTATTTCATTTAAACTATCCCTCTAAACTCGCCTACGACCTTTCTTTTTATCCATTATTTTTACAATCCACATGAATTGAGATTATTCCTCATGTCAGTCCTTTTTTAAGAAGTGGTAAAATAATCACCGAGTTCGCAGATGGCTTAGCGTTTGTCTTTGCTTAATTAGCGAAACGCTTATTTTGAGGTAACACCATGAAAAGATTAATATCCGTTGCATTGCTTACCGCATTCCTGGCTGGCTGTGCACACGATTCTCCTTGCGTACCTGTATACGACGATCAGGGGCGCCTGGTTCATACCAATACCTGTATGAAAGGCACTACCCAGGATAACTGGGAAACAGCCGGAGCCATCGCCGGTGGTGCTGCAGCCGTTGCCGGACTAACACTTGGGATTGTCGCCCTGACCAAATAAATCATCTCAAAAGCGCGGTTATTACCGCGCTTTGAGCACTAAGCATAAAATCTACATATAAGACAAAACGTTGCTTAATAGCGACTGACATATAATAAAATTATTATAGATTCCCCTCACACATCCACGATTTAAAATTAGCATTTTTTCTGTTTTTCGTTACACCACAGTTTCTTTTCATTATTCTCACGCCATTAATATTAACGCCAGAAATCGTTATCACGCGTCCTGTCTGATTTTTAAATTTTTTGCGCCAAAATGTGGCTTACGTTTCAATTTTGCACCACTTCAGGGCGCTGCATTTATTTTTTCCTGTCTACACTCTGCATATTGCGTCAAATAATCAGGCGCAAAAAACTGGCACTACCTTTGCTTAAAAGAGTATGGCCAAAGCCACAGACAGGTAAAAGACGTTTTCAGAACGTTTCCATAACAATAATTCCTCCACACAGGATGCTCTATGAAAAAGATGATAATCGCCAGCCTGGCTGCGGCCGGCGTGCTGCTTGCTGTTGCAAATCAGGCGCATGCCGGCGCAACACTTGATGCCGTAAAGAAAAAAGGGTTTGTGCAATGTGGGATCAGCGACGGCTTGCCTGGCTTTTCTTACGCCGATGCAAGCGGCAAGTTCTCGGGTATTGATGTTGATGTATGTCGTGGCGTTGCCTCCGCCGTATTTGGCGATGATAGCAAAGTAAAATATACCCCGCTCACCGCCAAGGAACGCTTTACTGCATTACAGTCTGGTGAAGTCGACATGCTCTCTCGTAATACCACGTGGACCTCCTCTCGTGATGCCGGTATGGGTATGTCCTTCACTGGCGTAACGTATTATGACGGCATTGGTTTTCTTACCCACAATAAAGCAGGTCTGAAGAGCGCTAAAGAGCTGGATGGCGCAACGGTCTGTATTCAGGCGGGAACCGATACCGAACTGAACGTGGCCGACTACTTTAAAGCCAACAATATGAAGTACACCCCCGTCACCTTTGACCGCTCGGATGAATCAGCCAAAGCTCTGGAATCTGGACGTTGCGATACGCTGGCTTCCGACCAGTCTCAGTTGTATGCCCTACGCATCAAGCTGAGCAATCCTGCGGAGTGGATCGTCCTGCCAGAAGTTATTTCTAAAGAACCGCTGGGACCTGTCGTACGTCGTGGGGACGATGAGTGGTTCTCCATTGTTCGCTGGACGCTGTTCGCCATGTTGAATGCGGAAGAAATGGGTGTTAACTCGAAAAACGTCGATGAAAAAGCGGCTAATCCAGCAACTCCGGATATGGCTCACCTGTTGGGTAAAGAAGGGGATTATGGCAAGGATCTGAAACTTGATAACAAATGGGCCTACAACATTATCAAGCAGGTTGGTAACTATTCGGAGATCTTTGAACGTAACGTTGGATCGGAAAGTCCGCTGAAGATCAAACGTGGACAGAACAACCTCTGGAATAACGGTGGCATCCAATATGCGCCACCGGTGCGCTAATGCGTAGTGATGTAACGGGCGCCGCAACTGCGGCGCTCAGCCCAGAGTCATAGTTACTGAGGTTTTCTTATGTTCCATCGCCGCTCAACCGTAAAAGGATCGTTATCCTTTTCTAACCCTGCGGTCCGCGCCTGGTTATTTCAAATACTCGCCGTCATTGCGGTTATCAGCATTGCGGTCTATCTCATTCATAACACGATAAATAACCTGAACAATAGCGGTATTACCTCGGGGTTTTCTTTTCTCGATCGCAGTGCCGGATTTGGTATTGTCCAGCATCTGATTGATTACGAGCAAGGCGATACGTATGGTCGTGTCTTTGTGGTCGGCCTGCTCAACACACTATTAGTTTCTGCATTGTGTATTGTTTTCGCATCAATTCTCGGTTTCTTTCTCGGACTGGCACGCCTGTCAGATAACTGGTTATTGCGAAAACTCTCGACGATCTACATCGAAACGTTCCGCAATATACCGCCACTGCTGCAGATCTTCTTCTGGTATTTCGCTGTATTACGTAACCTGCCCGGCCCACGCCAGGCTGTTAACGCACTGGATTTGATGTTCCTGAGTAACCGGGGGCTCTATATACCGGCCCCACAAATGGGAGAAGGTTTTTTTGCCTTTTGCACCGCTGTCGTTATCGCTATCGTCGTCACCATCGGATTATTTCGCTTCAACAGAATGCATCAGACCAAAACCGGCCAGCTACGTCGGACCTGGCCCACGGCTCTGGCGTTGATCGTACTTTTACCGGTGATTTCACAGTGGATGTTTGGCGCTGCGCTTCACTGGGATATTCCCGCGCTTCGTGGTTTTAACTTCCGTGGCGGTATGGTGCTTATTCCCGAACTGGCGGCACTGACTCTGGCGCTTTCGGTGTACACCTCGGCATTTATTGCAGAAATTATTCGGGCGGGAATTCAGGCCGTTCCTTATGGCCAACATGAAGCCGCACGCTCGCTGGGTCTGCCAAATCCGGTGACGCTACGCCAGGTAATCATCCCACAGGCGCTACGCGTCATCATTCCCCCACTGACCAGCCAGTACCTGAATATCGTCAAGAACTCTTCTCTTGCGGCCGCCATTGGCTATCCGGACATGGTGTCACTGTTTGCCGGCACGGTACTCAATCAAACAGGGCAAGCCATTGAAACGATCGCCATCACCATGTCGGTATACCTGATCATTAGTCTGAGTATTTCTTTGCTGATGAATATTTATAACCGCCGTATTGCACTGATTGAGCGCTAAGGAGCCATGATGACAAAAGCCCTGCTGTCTCACCCCTCACGCCAGCGCAGTAATCCGGCAAGCCGCAGCCTACTCTGGGTGCGTAAAAACCTGTTCTCCAGTTGGTCAAATAGCCTGCTCACCCTACTATGCATATGGCTGATTTGGTCATTTCTTCCGCCACTGTTGAACTGGGTATTCTTTCAGGCCAACTGGGTCGGTTCAACCCGAGCAGACTGCACCAAAGCCGGAGCCTGCTGGGTGTTCATTCATGAACGCTTTGGGCAATTCATGTATGGACTTTATCCCCACGATCAGCGCTGGCGTGTAAATCTGGCCCTGATAATTGGTTTGCTGTCTATCGTTCCCATGTTCTTGAAAACAATCCCGCATCGTGGCCGCTATATCGCCGTCTGGGCCGTAGTTTATCCAGTGGTGGTTTGGTGGCTGATGTACGGGGGTTTTTTCGGGCTGGAGCGCGTAGAAACCCGGCAGTGGGGTGGATTAACACTGACGCTAATTATCGCATCCGTGGGGATTGCAGGCGCGCTTCCATGGGGCATTTTACTGGCGTTGGGACGTCGTTCCCATATGCCGGTCGTGCGGGTTTTATCCGTCATTTTCATTGAGTTCTGGCGCGGTGTGCCGTTGATTACCGTTCTGTTTATGTCCTCGGTCATGCTTCCTCTGTTTATGTCCGAAGGAACCAGTATCGACAAGCTTATCCGGGCCCTGGTCGGCGTTATTCTTTTCCAGTCGGCCTATGTCGCAGAAGTGGTTCGCGGAGGGTTACAAGCCCTACCAAAAGGTCAGTATGAAGCCGCTGAATCACTGGCGTTAGGATACTGGAAAACTCAGGGGCTGGTCATTCTTCCGCAAGCCCTCAAGCTGGTTATCCCTGGCCTGGTTAACACGATTATCGCCCTGTTTAAGGATACCAGTCTGGTCATTATCATCGGTCTGTTTGATCTCTTCAGTAGCGTGCAGCAAGCAACTGTGGACCCTGCGTGGCTGGGTATGTCGACAGAAGGATATGTTTTCGCTGCACTGATTTACTGGATCTTCTGTTTCAGTATGTCGCGTTACAGCCAACATCTGGAAAAACGTTTTAACACCGGGCGTACACCGCACTGAGGAATTTATGAGCCAATTATTAATGCCGTCCACCGACGCGATGATTACGCTGGAAAACGTCAACAAATGGTACGGACAGTTTCACGTCCTGAAAAACATCAACCTGAAGGTAAAACAGGGAGAGCGCATCGTATTATGTGGGCCTTCCGGTTCGGGTAAATCGACAACTATCCGCTGTATTAACCATCTGGAAGAGCATCAGCAAGGACGCATTGTGGTGGATGGGATTGAACTCAATGAAGACATCCGCAATATTGAGCGCGTCCGACAAGAAGTTGGCATGGTCTTTCAGCACTTTAATCTCTTTCCTCATTTAACTGTCCTACAAAACTGCACACTGGCGCCTATCTGGGTGCAAAAGATGCCGAAAAAAGAGGCTGAAGTACTGGCAATGCACTACCTCGAGCGGGTCCGCATTGCCGAACATGCGCATAAATATCCCGGGCAAATCTCTGGTGGACAACAACAGCGCGTGGCCATTGCACGCTCGCTGTGTATGAAACCCAAAATCATGTTATTTGATGAACCCACATCAGCGTTGGATCCTGAAATGGTAAAAGAAGTGCTGGATACCATGATAGGTCTGGCACAATCGGGCATGACCATGCTATGTGTAACCCATGAAATGGGCTTTGCCCGCACAGTAGCTGACCGGGTGATCTTTATGGATCTTGGCGAGATTGTGGAACAGGCACCACCGGATGAGTTTTTTGCTCACCCCAAATCTGAACGCACTCGTGCGTTTTTATCGCAGGTTATTCATTAAAGCCATATGCCGGATACAGTTCCGGCTTATTTCCGCGTATAAACGCAAAAAGGCCATCCTTTCGGATGGCCTTTCGCTTTTATTTGATGTCTGGCAGTTCCCTACTCTCGCATGGGGAGACCCCACACTACCATCGGCGCTACGGCGTTTCACTTCTGAGTTCGGCATGG
>NZ_JAOWFE010000030.1:0-158895 GCF_030333815.1 Citrobacter sp. Cf136
CAGAAGTGAAACGCCGTAGCGCCGATGGTAGTGTGGGGTCTCCCCATGCGAGAGTAGGGAACTGCCAGGCATCAAATAAAAGCGAAAGGCCCGGTCGAAAGACCGGGCCTTTTGTTTTATCTGTGGTCTGTCGGTGAGCGCTCTCCTGAGGAGGACAAATCCGCCGGGAGCGGATTTGAACGTTGCGCAGCAACGGCCCGGAGGGTGGCGGGCAGGACGCCCGCCATAAACTGCCAGGCATCAAATAAAGTGAAGAAGCCCATCCTGACGGATGGGCTTTTTTGCGTGTGTGCGGGGTAAAAACCGCAGGGCTGAACGTATTGTGCAGGCCTGATAAGCGCAGCGCATCACGCAATTCCGGCGGCAGATTGCTGGATTCGACGTAACCGCCTTAATCGACTAACAAAAGAACACTGTCTCGATCTACTACACGGATCTCTCCCTCGAACATATCTGAATCCTTTCTCTGCTAATTAAAATCGTGATCTTTCCTGCATAATAATATATAACAATTATATAACATTTAATTCACCAAAAAACACACAACCATCATTGATAAATTCATGCGATCGTTGGCAGGGGTACAATTCTAATGGCTGATAGTAGTGTAACTGAGAACGGGGCGCTGGCAGACGGCGATACCCGCCGTCGTATATGGGCGATTGTCGGAGCATCATCAGGGAATCTGGTCGAATGGTTTGATTTCTATATCTACTCTTTCTGTTCTCTTTATTTTGCTCATATCTTTTTCCCATCAGGAAATACCACCACACAACTCTTACAAACTGCCGGCGTGTTTGCCGCAGGCTTCTTGATGCGACCAATTGGAGGCTGGTTGTTTGGCCGTATTGCGGATAAGCACGGGCGTAAAAAGTCCATGTTGCTGTCCGTTTGTATGATGTGTATGGGATCGTTGGTGATCGCTTGTCTACCGGGATATGAAACTATCGGTACCTGGGCCCCTGCGTTATTACTGCTGGCCAGACTATTCCAGGGGTTATCTGTAGGTGGTGAATACGGAACCAGCGCGACCTATATGAGTGAAGTTGCCGTTGAAGGTAAGAAAGGTTTTTATGCTTCATTCCAGTACGTGACGTTAATCGGCGGACAGTTACTGGCATTGTTGGTTGTGGTCATATTACAGCACACGTTAGAAGACTCTGCGCTCAGAGCGTGGGGGTGGCGTATTCCATTTGCGTTGGGCGCCGTGCTGGCTATTGTTGCGCTATGGCTGCGTCGCCAACTGGATGAAACCTCGAAACAGGACGTTCGCGCGCTGAAAGAAGCGGGTTCCCTGAAAGGTCTGTGGCGTAATCGCAAAGCCTTTGTCATGGTGCTTGGCTTTACCGCCGCGGGTTCGTTGTGTTTTTACACGTTCACAACCTACATGCAGAAATACCTGGTCAATACAGCTGGTATGCATGCCAACGTAGCCAGCGGGATTATGACGGCGGCACTGTGTGTGTTCATGCTGGTTCAACCGCTGTTCGGCGCTTTGTCAGATAAGATTGGCCGGCGTACTTCAATGCTGTGTTTTGGCGCGTTGGCTGCGATTTTCACTGTTCCCATTCTGACAGCATTGCAAAGCGTAACATCCCCGTATATGGCGTTTGCTCTGGTGATGAGTGCCCTGTTAATCGTGAGTTTCTATACGTCAATCAGCGGTATTTTGAAGGCTGAGATGTTCCCGGCGCAGGTGCGCGCTCTGGGAGTTGGCTTATCTTATGCGGTGGCTAATGCCCTGTTTGGTGGCTCAGCTGAATATGTGGCGTTATCCCTGAAGTCTGTCGGTATGGAAACGACATTCTTCTGGTACGTCACCGCGCTGGCAGTTGTCGCGTTTTTAGTATCGCTGATGCTGCATGGGAAGGGGAAAGGTCTGCGCCTCTAGTAATGTGCCAGTTGCCAGACCGCATAGCCGGTAGACGCGCCTGCAACATCCCAGGCGAAGTCCTTCCAGCTCCAGCCGCTCCCTGCGGGACGGCTGTCCCACAGTTCTTTTGACGCGCCCAGGCTGACTGAGAACATCAGGCCGATAGCCGCACTGCGATCGCGGCTGTTGCCCTGATGTTGGGCATATTCATTGCCGGCTGCGGCAAGCATGGCGGAGGCGATGAAGTGTTGAGCTTTGTCTTGCCCACTCCACTGGTCGTTAGCCATGTGGCTGCAGCCAGAAATGGCCAGGATGCTGGTAAGAATGAACAGGCGCACCGTTGCCTCCATATGAAAAACCCCGTCACTGGACGGGGTCTTGATTACAGAATACGGCTAATTAATCTGTCGATACGAATACGGCGTAGTCGACGAATGAGCTTACGCACTTTGACTGGATAGTCAGCAATACTTTGCAGGTCGCGATAGTGCTTAACGACGGTAGTATGCGTACGGATAAGCTCCAGCTCTTTCTCGCGCTGGGGAGTCAGCTCTTGCTTAGGATCGTGGATAAGGATGGCGTTTTCCAGATCCAGACGCCAGGCGCGAGGGTTAAGGTTGTTGCCGGTGAGCAGCATCCATTTATCATCAACCCACATACCTTTCAGATGATAGGTGTTGTCATCATCTTTCCATAGGCGTACGACCAGCTGGTCGGTATTCACGTAATACTGCAATCTGCTCAGGAAACGGCGCAGATTTATTTCATACAGATAAGGCAGCGCGCCGATGATCTTGAATGGCTCATCTTCTGGAATGAAAAAGTCGTTGGCGGTTTTATCACCGACAATGATTTCAACCTTTTTCCCTTCACGCAGCAGTTGAATGATATTGCGCACCAGTATGGCGGGCAGGTTGAAATAAGGGGTACAGATTGTGAGTTTGTGCTCCGCGCAGGGCATAAGATGGAAAATGGTCTTATTTAACAGACTGGATTTCCCAAGGCCCACCAGAGGCGTAACCGAAAGCTGTTCGTTATCAGCATCACCCTGAAAATGGAATGACGCATCACGCAGTTCTTGGCGGTACAGGCGGATATCGTTTTTAATTTCCGGGCTTTTAGGTCGGTTGATATCATCAAGGCGGTTAACGCCGCGACCCTTTATCAGGTTCTGCGTAACCCAATCGAACATGATATCGGCCATTTGCGCATTGCGAATCAACTGATAACGGTCATAGCGATATTTATCATGCTGATGCAGGTAAACATCGTTCAGACTGGCCCCGCTGTACAGGACGCTGTCATCGATAATAAAGCCTTTGAAATGCAGGACGCCAAGCGCTTCACGGGTGTTAATCGGAACGCCATAAACAGGAATATCGATACCAGGGTTTTCTTGCGCCATTCGGCAATACCAGTCAGCATTAGTATTGGATGCCGCAGCCCCAATACGACCGCGCTGAGCTCTGTGCCAGTCGACAAGTACCCGGACATCCAGTTCAGGACGCTGCCGTTTTGCCGCATAGAGAGCGTCAAGTATGCCTTTACCACCGTCATCCTGTTCCAGGTACAGCGCAATAATGCAGATCCGTCGCGTCGCGCTGGCTATTTTTTCCAGCAGAGTCTCCCTGAAATTAGCGGGAGCATAAAAGAAATCTACATCATCAACTGACTGAGAAATCTTGGGTAGTTGGGCAAGGTGTTGTTGATGTTTATTACGCTTAAATTTTGACAACATCACAGTGCATTTCTTCTCTGTTCATTGAAGGGTCCTCTGTGCTATGCAGACGACATAAGCGGGCAATGATACCACCAGTACCCATTAATGTGGTCAACATTTCCAGTACCTTACTCACGATTCCTCACATTGGGCCAGATTAAGCGTTAGCCCAACAATTCCCTCTTCGAGCTGGACGTCAACAACAAACCCGAGTTTTCGGGCCAGGGCGACCATCCCACGATTGTTTGGCATCGTAATACCATTCAAACGTATAAGTCCGTGATCTCGGGTATATGCAATTAATTTTTCCATCAATCGGCGACCCAGTCCAAGCCCTTTGAGATCGGAACGAACCAGTACGGCAAACTCAGCATCTACGTTATCAGGATCCGAGATTGCTCGCGTTACGCCGAGGATCTCTTCGTGATTATCTTTACAACGCACCGCAACAAAAGCCATTTCCCGATCGTAGTCGATCTGCGTCATATTGGCTAAATCTTCGTGGGTAAATTCATTGATCTCACTGAAATAGCGATAATAAAGATCTTCTTTTGTCACTTGAGAAATGAACTGCTGTAGATGAGGTTCATCCTCCGGTAAAATGGGGCGGAACAGACAGCGCTCGCCGTTCTTCAACTCCACCCACTCTTCAAGCTGATGGGGGTAGGGACGTACAGCCAGCCTGCTTTCGTTATCTCCCGCGAAAGGGGCAATATCCAGCGTAACGTCCAGCGCGGTAAATTCTTCGGCGGAGGCCAGCAGAGGATGAATATCCAGACGCTGAATTTCCGGGCAGTCGACGATCAAGTTGGAGACCTGCACCAGAAGTTGGCTCAACCCGGCGATATCCAGCGGACGTAGTGCGCTGCGAGCGCGGATCTTTTTATTTTTGATCCCCTGGATCACCAGATAACGCGCCAGATTCATGTTCAATGGCGGCAAGGCCACCACGGCTTGCTCTTCCGGTCGCCACTCAACACCACCTTCACCCAGCATAATCAACGGACCAAATACCGGGTCGTGTTCAACGACGACGCGAAGTTCTTGAGCACCAGCGCGATTCGCCATACTTTGTACTAATAAACCGTGAATGCGTGCCTGCGGCCAGGCCATTTTTACCCGATCGAAAATTGCATTGGCAGCCTGCTGCACTTCTGTTGCTGTACGCAGGTAGAGCATTACCCCCTGAACTTCCGACTTATGCGGGATATCAGGAGAACGCAGCTTGAGCGCCACCGGGTAGCCGATTTGCTCCGCGATGTGTACGGCCTCTGCGCTGTCGCTGGCGATCCATGTCGGCAGTGTATGTAAGCCATAGGCCTGTAAAATAGGCTGAACTTCATGAGTATCCAGCGACGTTGCGCCTTCTGCAATCGCCTGTTGTAACAGATTATGCGCTTCGGCGGTGTTGGTGGTCAGATTGTCGGGTAGCGCAGGCGTTTCACGCAGTTGCTTCTGGTTACGCCGGTACTCCACCATATGCATAAATGCAGTGATAGTGCCTTCAGGCGTGCGGTAGGTTGGTAATCCGGCTTCGCTAAACAGTCTGCGTGCTTCCTGTGAGGAAAACTCTCCGCACCAGTTGGTCAGCAACGAGACGAATTTTCCTCGGGGATGATGCTTTACCGCTTCAATCAATGCCTGTGCGCTTTCGGTTCCGGGAGCGGCTGCGCTGGGTGAATGAATCACCATCAACGCGTCGAAATCCTGGCTGGCGAGCAAAATATCCAGCGTCTTAACGTAGTGTTCGCTGCTGGCGTCATCACGCAGATCCAGTGGGTTGGCGATATCAACATGTTCAGGCAAGGCATCGCGTAATTTCTGGCAGGTGTCTTCATTCAACGTCGCCAACTTGCCATTTTTTGACCACAGTTCATCTAATGCCAGTGCGGCAGGCGCGGCCCCATTGCTGATGATCATTAGCCTGTCGCCACGTAGTGGACGCATGTGGCTCAAGGTTTCGACTGCTGAGAACAGCTCGTGAGTGTCTTGTACGCGCAGTAAACCGGCGCGCTGAATAGCTGCATCCCACGCAGGGTCCATCCCGGCGCTGGTATGCAGTAAACGCTGCGCTGCAGGGCTGCGACCGCTCTTAATCACCAGAATAGGTTTATTGCGCGAGGCGCTACGGGCGGCGGAAACAAAGCGCCGGGCATCACTTAAATGTTCGAGATACAGCAATATCGCGCTGGTTTTACTGTCGCGTGCCAGGTAATCCAGTAGCTCATCAACGTCGATATCCAGGCTATCACCCAGCGCGATAAAGTAAGAAAAGCCCATTTCTCTCTGCTGTGCCCAGTCGAGTATGGTATTGGACACGGCGGCGGATTGAGAGATGAAAGCCAGCTTGCCGCGCTTAATCGGGACGGGGGAAAAGCTGGCGTTAAGTCCTTGCCAGGGTGCGAGAAGTCCCAGGCTGTTGGGACCCAGAAGACGTATGTTGTAGCGTGATGCGCAGGCCAGCAGCTCCGCGTGCTGCGCCGAGGGAGCTGAGAGAATAATGCAGGTTTTACAGCCTTTCTCGCCAAGCGCTTCGAGTAATGCCCGGTTACGGCTGGCATTGGTGCACAACACGGCGAGATCGGGGCTAAAAGGCAGGCTGTTGATATTGGGCCACGCCAGTACGCCCAACACCGCTTTCCATGCGGGCGTCACCGGTAAAACAGGTCCATTGAAACCGCCAGCAAGCAGGTTACGCATCATCAGGTAACCTGCGCGATTAGGCTTCATTGACGCCCCAATCACCGCAATGGATTTCGGTCGCAATAGTGCTTCCAGACCACGCTGACTCATATCGGCTTCCTTAATGACACCAGTGACCGAATGATTTTAAACGTTTTCTGATGAATCTGCTGTGACGTTTCCCTGATGTTGAGTTTTTCCTGCCAGGTAGCGGGTTTTAAAGCGAGTAAAATGATCGCTTAACCCTTCTGCGGCTTGCGTATCTCCCGCCAGATCCAACAAGGCGATGGCCACCTCGGCTGTGCAATATTGCCCTTCGGCGTGAACGCCACGCAGGTGGTAAGCAGAAAGGCGTGATAAATCAACAGAGATCACCGGCAGGTTATCGAGGTACGGGCTTTTGCGGAACATTTTACGCGCCTCAGGCCAGGTGCCGTCGAGCATGATAAACAATGGGGGCTTACCGGCTGGTGGCGTGAAAATCACTTCACGCTCTTCACCCGCATAGGAGGCCGGGAATACAACCATCGGCTGGTAATCCGGATTTTTTACCAGTTCCAGCAGCGCCTGCGGCGGCTCGGTACGTGACCACTGAAAAGCCGTGGTATCGGGCAGAATATCGGCAATTAAACGCCCCGTGTTGCTGGGCTTCATCGGCTCGGTATCAAACATCACCAGACAAAAGCGACTTTTTGCCTCAGAGGGCGCCAGAGTTGCGCACAAGCAGAGCTTCTGCGGCAGCAGGCAGCGTTGACAGCGGCGAACGCGATTACCTCGGGCAAGGAAAGGACGCGTGGCGCGCGCGAGGCGCTCAGCGCGTAACTGAAGAACAGCGTTATCGGTCATGGGGAAACACGTTGAAAAACGCTATTGTCGCAGAGGTGAAAACGGGGCACAAGATGCGCCCCGTAGAGATTATAATGATTCGTTAAGCCAGCTATCAAACGGGGCTTTTGGTACAGCGCCGTTAAGCATGTCGACGATTTCACCTTTTCTGAAGATCATGATGGTCGGAATGCTGCGGATACCGAAACGGGCGCTGAGTTCACGCTCGGCTTCCGTATTCACTTTAACAAAACGCACTTTGCCGCTACGCTCTTCCGCGACATCTTCAAAAATCGGGGCGAAGTTACGACATGGACCACACCAGGGGGCCCAAAAGTCAACGACCACCGGGAGATCGTCTTTTAACAGTTTATCCAGTGTCTCACCGGTCGCATTGATCACCTCCCCATCAAACAGGTCGTGACCACAGCGTCCGCATTTAGCCGCTTCCTGGACACGATCGTCAGGGATGCGGTTGATAGCCTGGCAGCTGGTACAAACGGTATTCATAACTAACCTCTGGATGAGTGGAGTGGACTTCACGGCATAAACGCCAGTATGTTTCTATTATGTTACATATTATCGGAGAGTCTGTTCTAAACAACAATGCGTTTTATTCAATGAGTACAATAGTCCTTAGCTTTTAAATGAAATAATGGCTAACGACGTGCACATCGGGTAATCTGCGCGCTTCGCGCAGAGCAGGTGGAGAAAAACATGAGCGACGAACTGAAGAACAAAAACGGCAAGGTCAAAGTGATGTACGTCCGCAGTGACGATGACTCGGATAAACGCACCCAAAATCCACGTACTGGCAAAGGCGGCGGTCGCCCCGGTACTTCCCGAGCCGAAGGCGGTCGTCGCCCTGCCCGTGATGAACGAAAGGGTCCGAACAGCGAACGTGGTCGTGAACGCGGGCGTGACCGCGATGTAGAACGCGACCGCAGACGTGAAGATTCACCGTGGCGTACCGTTTCCCGCGCACCGAATGATGACGCAGCGGATAAAGCCGATCACGGCGGTATTAGCGGTAAGAGCTTTATCGATCCTGAAGTATTACGCCGTCAGCGCGCGGAAGAAACCCGCGTTTACGGTGAGAATGCCTGTCAGGCTCTGTTCCAGAGTCGTCCGGACGCTATCGTCCGCGCCTGGTTTGTTCAGAGCGTAACCCCGCGTTTTAAAGAAGCATTACGCTGGATGGCGGCAAACCGCAAAGCCTATCACGTGGTTGACGAAGCCGAGCTGGCGAAAGCCTCTGGCACTGAACACCACGGTGGCGTCTGTTTCCTGATCAAAAAACGTAACGGTACTACCGTTAAGCAGTGGGTCGGTCAGGCAGGGGCGCAGGATTGCGTGCTGGCACTGGAAGATATCGCTAACCCGCATAACCTGGGCGGTATGATGCGTAGCTGCGCGCACTTCGGTGTGAAAGGCGTGGTGGTTCAGGATGCGGCGCTGCTGGAATCGGGGGCGGCTATCCGTACTGCTGAAGGTGGAGCAGAGCATGTTCAGCCGATTACCGGTGACAGCATTGTCGATGTGTTGGACGATTTCCGTAACGCGGGTTACACGGTAGTGATGACCTCAAGCGTGAAAGGTAAACCGCTGTTTACTACCACGCTGCCGGAAAAAATGGTGCTGGTATTAGGGCGTGAGCGTGAAGCTTTGCCAGAAGCAGCATGTTCAGCCGACGACCTGTGCGTGGCGATTGACGGTACGGGCAAGGTAGAAACGCTCAATGTTTCTGTCGCGACCGGCGTTTTGCTCGCGGAGTGGTGGCGTCAGAACAAAGCCTGATAATAAAAATGCCAGCGAATCGCTGGCATTTTTTTACTCGCTTTCTGCGGGTAATACCGGCATCCAGTCAATCGGTTTTTCACCTCGTTGTTCCAGCCATTCATTCGCCAGTACAAAGTGATTGCAACCAAAGAAACCGCGATGCGCAGAGAGTGGTGATGGGTGTGGCGCTTTCAACACATGGTGACGCTGCGCATCAATAATCGCGCCTTTCTTCTGTGCGTGAGAACCCCAGAGCAGGAAAACCACGCCTTCCCGATGTTGGTTAATCAGGCTGATGACTTTATCGGTAAATGTTTCCCACCCAAGGCTGGCGTGAGAATGTGCCTGACCGGCGCGAACGGTGAGTACGGTGTTGAGTAATAGTACCCCCTGGCGTGCCCAGTTTTCCAGATATCCGTGTGTGGGGCGGGTGAAGCCGGGAATTGTTGCTTCCAGCTCTTTGTACATGTTCAGCAACGAAGGTGGAGTGGCAATCCCCGGACGAACAGAGAACGCGAGACCGTGTGCCTGGCCTGGGCCGTGGTAAGGATCCTGACCCAGGATGACAACTTTCACGTCACCAAGCTCGGTAAAACGAAACGCGTTAAACACATCTTTTTGCGGCGGATAAATTGTCATTCCTGACTGACGCTCGCCGGCAACAGTATGCAGTGTGTTAACAAAATAAGGCTGCTGTTTTTCTTCAGCCAGCACATCGTGCCAGGTTAATTCGGTGGCCATCTCGCTCTCCTGCGAATTTTCAATCCCCCTAGCTTAACTGCTTCTTTCGACGTCGCAAAATTCTGTACGTTTCTCAATGGTCTACCCCTTAAAGATAGTTGAAAATTTATGTAAAAAGTTTAGCTGTGTACACGGCGTAAGTTGATGTAAAACAATAAAATCCACCTATCACCACTTTTCATGTGTGGTTTTTATTGATTTGAATCAAAGATTCGAGGGTGTGTGAGGGGTATATATACACTCAAGCAACAATGGTTTTACCAATTGGCCGGATGACGGCCAACCGAGATCAAATAATTTTGCCGGGGAGGCATCAAATGATTACAGGTATCCAGATTACTAAAGCTGCAAACGACGACCTGCTGAACTCTTTCTGGCTGCTGGACAGCGAAAAAGGCGAAGCACGCTGCATCGTTGCGAAAGCAGGTTTCAATGCTGATGAAGTCGTTGCTGTCAGCAAACTGGGCGAAATCGAATACCGTGAAGTACCGGTAGACGTACAGCCGGAAGTCCGCGTGGAAGGTGGTCAGCACCTGAACGTGAACGTTCTGCGTCGCGAAACGCTGGAAGATGCAGTTAAGCATCCGGAAAAATATCCGCAGCTGACCATCCGTGTTTCTGGTTATGCAGTGCGTTTCAACTCTCTGACCCCAGAACAGCAGCGCGACGTTATCGCTCGTACCTTTACTGAGAGCCTGTAAGGCTCACGGGGAATAGCCCCGTTTAGCAAAGAATCAAAAAGCGGAAGATGCCAGTGTGTCTTCCGCTTTTTTGCATCCGTTAGTAAAAGATCCTTACCGCGCAATACACCAACAGCAGCGCCAGAATGATATTCAACTGCCGGCCGTAACGGCGAAAAACGCGCTGAAAAAGATGGCCCGCCAGCGCCCAGCAGGCATTTCCGAAGGTGCCGATCAGCGCCAACAGAATACTCACTCCAATCAGCCAGTGTGCGTCCTGAGTGTACGGTAATACAAACGTGGATAACGCGGTAATGCCGTACAAAATGATTTCACGTTAACAAACTGCAAGCCAAAACTCGCCCAGAAGCTAATCGGCTCTGACCGCAAATCATCGTTTGTAGCCGGGCTGGTGGCGATCTTCAGCGCCAGCCACAGGATATAAGCTGCCCCAGCCCAACTGAGCCAATGGATGATGGCAGGATCCATAACCGCCAGTGAAAATGACGGGCGAAACGCTGCTGGCGTATAAAATGCCGCAGGTTTTACAGCGAGTTAAACAACGTGCGCCCCATCTTTACAGCCACTCAATTGTTATGTCATTCGCGATGCGTTGCTCAGTGATGAGGTCGATCTGGGGGTGTTTTATCGGGTGGGTAATGACGATGCCCTTGAGTTGATGCCGCTTGGCGATCAGTCACTGGCATTAGTTGCTTCGCCGCTGCTCCAGCACGTTAATTTTACTCAGTATAACCAGCACATTCCCTGCAGTTTTATCATTAATGAGCCGCAATGTATTTTCAGACAGCGCTTCGAGGGGCTACTGCGTAAACGACAGATTACGCTGGAAAATACCATTGAGTTATGGAGCATTGAAAGCATTAAGCAGTGCGTATCGGCAAATCTTGGGGTCAGCTTTTTGCCGCGTTTTGCCGTTGAGAGGGAGCTACGTTCAGGGGAATTGATTGAATTACCGTACAGTGAACAACCTGAGTTAATTACGGCATTGTGTGGCTATCATGCCGGAAAAGTCGTTAGTCCGGCGATGCGTGTGTTTCTTGAGTGTATTGAAGAGAGTTTTGCATCACGTGAAAAAATGCCGGGCTAAACGGCCCGGCATTCGGTTTACTCTTTGTCGGACTGCTGGGTAGCAGCTCCGCTCGGCTTACGACGTTTGCCGATATTTTTTGCATCGCGGTGACGTTTTTTCACCCGCGGCTTCTCTTTCTCTTTCGCTTTTTTCTCGGCGCGCTTCGCCAGCACTTTCTTAGATGGTTTACCGTTGGATTTCTCACTTGGCGCGCGCGTGGTTGGACGCAGTTCGTCGATGACGCGTGCTTTCAGCGGCTCGTCAATATAGCGGCTCGCTTTGCCGAGAAGCAGATGGTCGTGCGCTTCAACCAAAGAGATCGCAGTACCTTTACGACCTGCGCGACCGGTACGGCCAATGCGGTGCAGATAGGCATCGCCACTGCGCGGCATGTCGAAGTTAAACACATGGCTGACGTCAGGAATATCGATCCCGCGAGCGGCAACGTCGGTGGCTACCAGCACGTTCACGCGGCCATCGGTCAGGCGTTTAATCGCTTCATTGCGTTTGTTCTGCACCATCTCGCCTTCGAGATAGCAGTTGTTAATGCCCGCCTGGCGCAGCCAGCCTGCCAGCTCGTGCACACGCTCGCGTTTACGTACGAAGACAATCGAGCGGGTCGCTTCCGGCTGTTTTAACAGATGGATCAGCAGGGCAGTTTTGTGCTCGATGTCATCAGCACGGTAGTAAAACTGATGGATCTTCTTGCGTTCGCGGGTGGACGGATCCGCTGAGACTTCGACCGGATCTTCCAACAGACGCTCGGCAAAATCTTTAATCGCATCGCCTTCCAGCGTGGCGGAGAACAGCATGGTTTGCTTACGCCAGCGGGTTTCACCGGCGATATGTTCGATGTCCTGGGCAAAACCCATGTCCAGCATACGATCTGCTTCATCGAGAATTAGCGTCTCAACCGCATGGCAGTCGAAGTTTTCTTCTTTAATGTATTGCAGCAGACGACCCGTGGTGGCAACCACGATGTCCTGGTTTTCGCTAAAGACTTCCATGTGGTTCATGTAAGCCACGCCGCCGGTAATGGTCGCGATATCCAGATGCGTATTTTTCGCCAGCTCACGGGCGTGTTCAGCAACCTGCATCGCCAGTTCGCGCGTTGGCGTCAGGATTAAAATGCGCGGCGGACCGGATTTCTTGCGTGGGAAGTCGAGCAGGTGCTGCAACGCTGGCAGCAAATATGCCGCCGTTTTACCGGTGCCTGTCGGCGCAGAACCGAGTACATCACGGCCATCGAGCGCAGGCGGAATGGCGGCAGCCTGAATGGCGGTCGGGCGAGTGAAACCTTTTTCCTGGAGGGCATCCAGAAGGCTTTCATCGAGTTCAAGTTCGGAAAAAGTCGTTACAGTCATGTTCTACCTCTGAGTGGGGCGCTGATTATAGACGTTACGGCTGCAATCTTCATCTGTTTGTATGGATATACCTTCTCAGGTATTGTTTTTATCCTATGTTATCGTTTTTTTTCCAGGAAGGTTGTTCTTCATGCCCCAGTCTACATCCGTACTGAAACGTAATGGATTTACTTTTAAGCAGTTTTTTGTGGCACACGATCGCTGTGCAATGAAAGTCGGAACGGACGGCATTTTATTGGGGGCCTGGGCCCCCGTTGCGGGCGTAAAGCGGATCCTGGATATTGGTACCGGGAGCGGCCTGTTGGCGCTGATGCTGGCCCAGCGCACTGATGAAAACGTCATCATTGACGCCGTGGAGCTTGATGTCGACGCCGCGCAGCAGGCGCAGGAGAACATCGCGCAATCTCCGTGGATGCATCGCGTGAGTGTTCATACAGAAGATGCGCAACAGTGGATACCGCGTCAGACCGTGCGTTTTGATTTGATAATCAGCAATCCTCCCTATTATGAACAGGGCGTGGAATGCGCTACACCGCAGCGCGAGCAGGCCCGCTATACCACCTCGCTCGATCACCAGGCGTTGCTTACGCTGGCGGCGGACTGCATTACGGAAGACGGTTTTTTTTGTGTGGTGCTACCGGAGCAGATTGGTAACGCATTTACTCAGCAGGCGCTTAGCATGGGCTGGCATCTGCGATTGCGCACGGATGTAGCAGAAACCGAGGCCCGTCTACCGCATCGGGTATTGCTGGCATTCTCCCCGCAGGCCGGGGAGTGCTTTAGCGACAGGCTGGTGATCCGTGGGCCAGACCAACGTTACTCTGAAGGTTATACGGCGCTGACCCAGGCGTTCTATCTGTTTATGTGATGACTGAGCGGCGAGAGAATTGACGGGCCCGCCTCTGGAAGCTGTTCTGGGTAATCCAGCGTGTAGTGCAGGCCCCGACTCTCTTTGCGCATCATCGCGCAGCGGACAATCAGCTCGGCAACCTGCACCAGATTGCGCAGCTCCAGTAGGTTGTTCGACACACGGAAATGGGCGTAATACTCGTCGATTTCCTGTTGCAGCATGGTGATACGGCGCAGGGCGCGTTCCAGACGTTTAGTGGTGCGCACAATACCGACGTAATCCCACATGAACAGCCGCAGCTCATGCCAGTTATGCTGGATAACAACCAATTCATCTGGATTTTCTACCCGGCTTTCATCCCAGCCCGGGAGCGTGCTGACGCCGCGTGCATAAGGCATACGCCTGTCGATATCTTCAGCCGCGGACCAACCGTAAACCAGACACTCCAGCAATGAGTTCGATGCCATCCGGTTGGCGCCATGCAGGCCGGTGTAACTCACTTCGCCGATCGCATACAACCCATCGACATCGGTACGGCCAAAGTCATCAACCATCACGCCGCCGCAGGTATAGTGCGCGGCAGGCACGATGGGAACAGGTTCTTTGGTTAGATCAATGCCCAGTCCCAGCAACTTTTCATAAATCATCGGGAAATGCTGACGAACAAATTCTTCCGGTTTATGACTGATATCGAGGAACATGCAATCTGCACCCAGGCGCTTCATTTCATGATCAATGGCGCGGGCGACAATATCGCGGGGAGCCAGTTCGCCACGCTCGTCAAAATCGGGCATAAAGCGTGAACCGTCCGGGCGTTTCAGGTGCGCGCCTTCGCCGCGCAGCGCTTCGGTCAGCAGAAAATTGCGCGCCTGCGGATGATACAGCGCTGTTGGGTGAAACTGGTTAAACTCCAGGTTGGCGACGCGGCATCCCGCACGCCAGGCCATTGCAATTCCGTCACCCGAGGAAATATCCGGATTGGTGGTGTATTGATATACCTTTGACGCGCCGCCGGTGGCCAGCACTACCGACTTCGCATGGCAGGTTTCTACGGCTTCTTTATTACGATTCCAGATCCAGGCACCGACAACCCGACGCGTTCCCGGCAGACCGATTTTATCGGAGACAATCAGGTCGACAGCATTACTGCGCTCGAGAACCCGGATGTTGGGATGATTTTGTGCCTGGCTGACGAGGGTGGTTTCGACTTCTTTGCCGGTAGCATCCGCAGCGTGCAGGATGCGTCGATGGCTGTGACCGCCTTCACGGGTCAGGTGATAGCTCTCTTCACCGTTAGGCTGAACCTGCGTATCAAATAAGACGCCCTGATCGATAAGCCATTGAACGCAGGTACGGGCATTGCTGGCGACAAATTCCACCGCATGGCGATCGCACAGCCCGGCCCCGGCAATCAGCGTATCTTCAACGTGGGAGTCGATACTGTCGGTTTCATCGAAAACCGCGGCAATACCGCCCTGGGCATAAAATGTCGAGCCTTCGCTGACCGGCCCTTTGCTCAGGACAATAACCTGATGCTTTTCAGCCAGGCGCAGCGCCAGTGAGAGTCCGGCAGCCCCGCTGCCAATGATCAGCACGTCACAGGATAATTCAGGAGTCGTATTCATGATTTTTGTTTAATTTACTAAACAGTGTTTGGTCACCATAGCACCACATTGCGCGATACTGCACGTTTTATTTTTAAACGTGTTGCAATGACTAAACATGAAAGAAAAACATGATGAGGGTGAAATAGGCAAAAATATTTTGTGAAGCAGGCCGTTAGCATCAGATTATGTGATGAAATAAAGTGCCCGTTGGGTTACTCTGCAAGCGGTGAAATGGGCATTTCTGTACAGATAGTGCGTTGATCGGGTTATGTAGACTTATAATGAGAGATAAGACCTGTCTACAACATGACAAACAAAAAACAATGCGTAACGGAACTTTACGAAACTTGAGCACTCTAAGCATTTGCTTGCTCATAGTGAAGCTGATGGAGTGGCGTTTCGAAGGCGCGTGGAAATTTGGTTTGGGGAGACTTTACCTCGGATGAGCGAGCAGTTAACGGACCAGGTCCTGGTAGAACGGGTCCAGAAGGGAGATCAGAAAGCCTTTAACCTACTGGTAGTGCGCTATCAGCATAAGGTGGCGAGTCTGGTTTCTCGCTATGTACCATCGGGTGATGTACCCGATGTAGTACAAGAAGCATTTATCAAAGCCTATCGTGCGCTGGACTCGTTCCGGGGGGATAGTGCTTTTTATACCTGGCTGTATCGTATTGCGGTCAATACAGCGAAGAATTACCTGGTCGCTCAGGGGCGTCGTCCACCTTCCAGTGATATAGATGCGATTGAAGCAGAAAATTACGAAAGTGGCGGTGCGCTGAAAGAAATTTCGAACCCTGAGAACTTAATGTTGTCAGAAGAACTGAGACAGATAGTTTTCCGAACTATTGAGTCCCTCCCGGAAGATTTACGCATGGCAATAACCTTGCGGGAGCTGGATGGCCTGAGCTATGAAGAGATAGCCGCTATCATGGATTGTCCGGTGGGTACGGTGCGTTCACGTATCTTCCGAGCGAGGGAAGCTATTGATAATAAAGTTCAACCGCTTATCAGGCGTTGACGATAGCGGGATACTGGAAAAGGTATTAGGCATGCAGAAAGAAAAACTTTCCGCTTTAATGGATGGCGAAACGCTGGATACTGAGTTGCTCAAAGAGCTGGCTCACGACCCGGAAATGCAAAAAACCTGGGAGAGTTATCACCTGATTCGCGATTCCATGCGAGGTGATACTGCCGACGTTCTCCATTTCGATATTTCCGCCCGCGTAATGGCCGCCATCCAGGATGAGCCGGTACGTCAGACGGCGCCATTGATTCCTGAGGCCCAGCCAGCACCGCACCAGTGGCAGAAAATGCCGTTCTGGAAGAAAATGCGTCCGTGGGCCGCGCAGCTTACTCAAATGGGTGTGGCCGCGTGTGTATCACTTGCAGTTATTGTTGGCGTCCAGCACTATAATGGGCAATCTGAAACGTCCCAGCAGCCCGAAACGCCGGTATTTAATACATTACCGATGATGGGTAAAGCCAGTCCGGTAAGCCTGGGTGTACCTTCTGACGCGACGGCCAGCGGCGGTCAGCAACAGCAGGTACAGGAGCAGCGTCGTCGTATTAATGCCATGTTGCAGGATTACGAACTGCAACGTCGACTGCACTCTGAACAGCTTCAGTTTGAGCAGGCCCAGACACAGCAAGCCGCTGTGCAGGTGCCAGGAATTCAAACTTTAGGAACGCAATCGCAGTAATGAAGCAACTTTGGTTTGCCATGTCACTTGTGGCTGGTAGCCTGTTCTTCTCTGTCAACGCCTCGGCCAATCCTGCGTCCGGGGCGTTGTTGCAGCAGATGAATCTGGCCAGCCAGTCGCTCACCTATGAGCTGTCATTTGTCAGCATCAATAAACAGGGTGTTGAATCCCTACGTTATCGCCATGCCCGCCTGGATAACCGTCCGCTCGCGCAACTGTTGCAAATGGATGGTCCGCGCCGGGAAGTGGTACAACGTGGCAACGAAATCAGTTATTTTGAGCCAGGTCTCGAACCGTTCACGCTGAACGGCGACTATATCGTTGACTCACTGCCCTCCCTGATTTACACCGACTTCAAACGTCTTGCTCCCTACTATGATTTTATCTCAGTAGGCCGCACCCGTATTGCCGACAGGCTCTGTGAAGTGATCCGCGTTGTGGCGCGTGACGGCACCCGTTACAGCTATATCGTTTGGATGGACACTGAGACCAAGCTGCCAATGCGTGTTGATCTTCTTGACCGTGATGGCGAAACGCTGGAACAGTTCCGCGTCATCGCGTTTACTGTTAACAACGGTGTCAGCGACAGCATGCAGACGCTGGCGAAAGCCAATCTGCCGCCGTTGTTGTCAGTTCCTGCGGGTGAGAAAACCAACTTCAACTGGAGTCCGTCGTGGTTGCCGCAAGGCTTCAGCGAGGTGTCCAGCAGTCGACGTCCGCTGCCGACGATGGATAACATGCCGATCGAATCACGGCTTTATTCCGATGGTCTGTTCAGTTTCTCCGTGAACGTAAACCGCGCGATGCAAAACAGCGCCGATCAACTGCTGCGCACTGGACGCCGCACGGTTAGCACCAGCGTGCGAGATAACGCCGAAATCACTATTGTCGGTGAGCTTCCGCCGCAAACGGCGAAGCGTATCGCGGATAATATTAAGTTCAGGGCTGCACAATGATTAAAGAGTGGGCGACGGTCGTCTCCTGGCAAAATGGTCTGGCGACGGTCAGCTGTGATGTTAAAGCATCATGTAGCAGCTGTGCTTCCCGGGCCGGATGCGGGAGCCGCGTGCTGAACAAACTGGGACCACAGACCACACACACCATCGTGGTGCCCTGCGACGAACCCTTGACCCCTGGTCAAAAAGTTGAACTGGGCATTGCCGAAGGTAGCCTGCTCGGTTCGGCGATGCTGGTCTACATGTCTCCGTTGGCGGGACTGTTTCTTTTCGCGGCGCTATTCCAGGTACTGTTTGGTTCCGATCTTGCGGCATTAAGCGGAGCAGTGTTGGGGGGCGTGGGCGGATTCCTGATTGCTCGTGGATACTCTCGTAAGCTTGCTGAACGCGAAGCCTGGCAGCCGGTCATTCTGAACGTTGCTCTCCCACCCGATCTTATTCGCGTTGAAACCCAGCAGTGATATCTTTGCCTGATGGCACTGCGCTTATCAGGCCTACAGCGTCCTCAGATGCAGGCGTAGGCCGGATAAGGCGTTTATGCCGCCATCCGACAAAAGTTTCATCGACTTTGCAAAGTTGTTTCCAGTTCCCGCTATCCTTGCTCTATGAACATTTCCTCGCCTCAGCGTTGTAGTGTAGAATGCGGCGTTTCACTTAAACAGACGTTAAGCTCAGAACAGCGACTTCTCAGAGCCTGCTCAGGCGGGCGTAAGGCACAATAATTACACTATATGAAGAACATACGTAACTTTTCAATCATAGCTCACATCGACCACGGTAAATCGACGCTGTCTGACCGTATTATCCAGATCTGCGGTGGCCTGTCTGACCGTGAAATGGAAGCGCAGGTTCTCGACTCGATGGATCTTGAGCGTGAGCGCGGTATTACTATCAAAGCGCAGAGCGTGACGCTCGATTTCAAAGCATCTGATGGTGAAACCTATCAGCTTAACTTTATCGACACCCCGGGCCACGTTGACTTCTCGTATGAAGTTTCCCGCTCGCTTGCCGCCTGTGAAGGTGCACTGCTGGTGGTTGATGCCGGGCAGGGCGTAGAAGCGCAGACCCTTGCTAACTGCTATACCGCCATGGAAATGGATCTGGAAGTGGTGCCGGTTCTGAACAAAATCGACCTACCGGCCGCCGATCCTGAACGCGTAGCGGAAGAGATCGAAGATATCGTCGGTATCGATGCGACAGATGCCGTTCGCTGCTCGGCGAAAACCGGCGTTGGCGTCACTGACGTTCTTGAACGTCTGGTACGCGACATTCCGCCGCCGGAAGGTGATCCGGAAGGCCCATTACAGGCGCTGATTATCGACTCCTGGTTCGACAACTACCTTGGCGTGGTGTCGCTGGTGCGTATTAAAAACGGCACCATGCGTAAAGGCGACAAAATTAAAGTAATGAGCACCGGTCAGGTCTATAACGCCGACCGCCTGGGGATCTTTACGCCAAAACAGGTTGACCGTACCGAGCTGAAATGCGGCGAGGTAGGTTGGTTGGTTTGTGCGATTAAAGACATCCTCGGCGCGCCGGTTGGCGATACCCTGACGCAGGCGCGTAACCCGGCAGACAAACCGCTGCCAGGCTTTAAAAAAGTGAAGCCACAGGTTTACGCCGGTCTGTTCCCGGTCAGCTCTGACGACTATGAAAACTTCCGTGACGCGCTTGGCAAGCTGAGCCTGAACGACGCCTCCCTGTTCTACGAACCGGAAAGCTCTACCGCGCTGGGCTTCGGCTTCCGTTGTGGCTTCCTTGGTCTGCTGCACATGGAGATCATTCAGGAACGTCTGGAGCGTGAATACGATCTGGATCTGATCACTACCGCGCCGACCGTAGTCTACGAAGTCGAAACCACGGCGAAAGAGACTATCTACGTCGATAGCCCGTCCAAGCTGCCGCCGCTGAACAACATCTACGAACTGCGTGAGCCGATCGCTGAGTGTCACATGCTGCTGCCGCAGGCTTACCTTGGCAACGTCATCACCCTGTGTATCGAGAAGCGTGGCGTCCAGACCAACATGGTTTACCACGGTAACCAGGTGGCGCTGACGTATGAGATTCCGATGGCGGAAGTAGTACTCGATTTCTTCGACCGTCTGAAGTCGACCTCTCGCGGCTATGCGTCGCTGGACTATAACTTCAAACGCTTCCAGGCGTCTGACATGGTGCGCGTTGATGTCCTTATCAACAACGAACGTGTCGATGCGCTGGCGCTGATTACTCACCGCGACAACTCCCAGAGCCGTGGCCGTGAACTGGTTGAGAAGATGAAAGATCTAATCCCTCGCCAGCAGTTTGATATCGCGATCCAGGCGGCCATTGGTACGCACATCATCGCGCGTTCAACGGTTAAGCAGTTGCGTAAAAACGTTCTGGCGAAATGCTACGGCGGTGATATCAGCCGTAAGAAAAAGCTGCTGCAAAAACAGAAAGAGGGTAAAAAGCGCATGAAGCAGATCGGTAACGTCGAACTGCCGCAGGAAGCGTTCCTCGCCATTCTGCATGTCGGTAAAGACAGCAAATAATCTTAAGGAGTTGGCATGGCGAACATGTTTGCCCTGATTCTGGTGATTGCCACACTGGTGACGGGCATTTTATGGTGCGTAGATAAATTCATCTTCGCACCAAAACGCCGGGAGCGTCAGGCAGCAGCGCAAGCTGCTGCAGGTGATTCACTGGATAAAGCAACGCTGAAAAAAGTATCCCCTAAGCCGGGCTGGCTGGAAACCGGGGCATCCGTTTTCCCGGTACTGGCGATTGTGCTGGTGGTACGTTCATTTATTTATGAGCCGTTCCAGATCCCGTCAGGTTCGATGATGCCGACGCTGCTTATCGGTGACTTTATCCTGGTGGAGAAATTCGCCTACGGGATTAAAGATCCGATTTACCAGAAAACGCTGATCGAAACCGGTCATCCGAAACGCGGTGATATCGTGGTGTTTAAATACCCGGAAGATCCGCGCCTGGACTACATTAAACGTGCTGTCGGTTTACCGGGAGACAAAGTAACGTACGATCCAGTGGCGAAAGAAGTGACTATTCAGCCAGGATGCCGTTCCGGTCAGGCGTGTGAAAACGCGCTGCCGGTAACGTATTCGGATGTTCAGCCAAGTGATTTCGTACAGACCTTTGCGCGCCGTAACGGTGGGGAAGCGACCAGTGGCTTCTTTGAAGTTCCGCCGAACGAAACGAAAGAGAACGGTATTCGTCTCTCTGAGCGTAAAGAAACGCTGGGTGAGGTTACGCACCGCATTCTGACCGTGCCAATCGCGCAGGATCAGGTGGGAATGTATTACCGCCAGCCTGGTCAGCAACTGGCAACCTGGATCGTCCCGCCAGGGCACTACTTCATGATGGGTGATAACCGTGACAACAGCGCGGACAGCCGTTACTGGGGATTTGTGCCGGAAGCGAATCTGGTGGGTAAAGCGACCGCTATCTGGATGAGTTTCGATAAGCAAGAAGGTGAATGGCCGACCGGTGTGCGTTTAAGCCGTATTGGTGGCATTCACTAATCACCGATAATCGTTCACGTTGTCGTCATTACGGCGGCAGCGTGAATTATTTCTCGGATAAATTCCCGCAGACTAACGACATCCCTTGTCGTTGTGTATAGAATATTCCCCCGAAGTTTTAGGTTGGCACCGACAGGTTGCCACGGCACACGAAACAGCGTTGGTTTGTATATAAAAGCATGCAGGCGAAGCCAGATGGCTCCGCAAAGTGCGTATATCAGGTCTGTTTCGTGTGCTGAATTGTTGACGCATTCATTTATTGGTATCGCATGAACCCCATCGTAATTAATCGGCTTCAACGGAAGCTGGGCTACACTTTTAATCATCAGGAGCTTTTGCAGCAGGCATTAACTCACCGGAGCGCCAGCAGCAAACATAACGAGCGTTTAGAATTTCTGGGCGACTCTATTTTGAGCTTTGTTATCGCTAATGCGCTGTATCACCGTTTCCCACGAGTGGACGAAGGTGACATGAGCCGCATGCGCGCAACGCTGGTTCGCGGCAATACGCTGGCTGAATTAGCCCGTGAGTTTGACCTCGGTGAATGTTTACGTTTGGGGCCTGGTGAGCTGAAAAGCGGCGGCTTCCGTCGTGAATCGATCCTGGCCGATACCGTTGAAGCCTTGATCGGCGGCGTCTTCCTCGACAGCGATATTCAAACCGTTGAGCAATTAATCCTGAACTGGTATCAAACTCGTCTGGATGAAATTAGCCCAGGCGACAAACAAAAAGATCCGAAAACGCGCCTGCAGGAATATTTGCAGGGTCGCCACCTGCCTCTGCCGTCTTATTTGGTGGTACAGGTCCGTGGTGAAGCACACGATCAAGAATTTACTATCCACTGCCAGGTCAGCGGCCTGAGTGAACCGGTGGTTGGCACAGGTTCGAGCCGTCGTAAGGCTGAGCAGGCTGCCGCCGAACAGGCGTTAAAAAAACTGGAGCTGGAATGAGCGAAGAGAAAACTTACTGCGGATTTATTGCCATCGTCGGTCGCCCGAACGTCGGCAAATCCACCCTGTTGAATAATCTGCTTGGGCAGAAGATTTCTATTACCTCACGTAAGGCTCAGACAACACGTCACCGTATTGTTGGCATCCATACTGAAGGCGCGTATCAGGCGATTTATGTTGATACCCCGGGCCTGCATATGGAAGAAAAACGAGCGATCAACCGCCTGATGAACAAAGCGGCGAGCAGCTCGATCGGTGATGTTGAACTGGTTATTTTCGTTGTGGAAGGCACCCGCTGGACGCCGGACGACGAAATGGTGCTCAACAAGCTGCGTGATGGCAAAGCCCCGGTTATTCTGGCTGTGAACAAAGTAGACAACGTTCAGGAAAAAGCCGATCTGTTGCCGCACCTGCAGTTCCTGGCAAGCCAGATGAACTTCCTTGATATCGTGCCGATTTCTGCCGAAACCGGCTTGAATGTCGATACCGTTGCGGGCATCGTGCGTAAGCATTTGCCGGAAGCTATTCATCACTTCCCGGAAGATTACATCACCGACCGTTCTCAGCGCTTTATGGCCTCTGAAATCATCCGTGAAAAGCTGATGCGTTTTCTGGGTGCTGAACTGCCGTACTCCGTTACCGTGGAAATTGAGCGTTTTATCTCCAACGAGCGCGGTGGTTACGATATTAACGGTCTGATCCTCGTTGAACGTGAAGGGCAGAAGAAGATGGTTATTGGCAACAAAGGGGCCAAGATCAAAACCATCGGCATCGAAGCGCGTAAAGACATGCAGGAGATGTTCGAAGCGCCCGTTCACCTCGAACTGTGGGTGAAAGTGAAATCTGGCTGGGCCGATGACGAACGCGCGCTGCGTAGCCTCGGTTACGGCGACGACGTCTAAACCCATCTTCTGAAACACGGCGAGTATATGGAAGGATGGCAACGAGCCTTTGTCTTGCATAGTCGCCCCTGGAGCGAAACCAGTCTCGTGCTGGACGTCTTCACGGAAGAGTCGGGTCGCGTGCGTCTGGTGGCTAAAGGCGCACGTTCCAAACGTTCTAATCTCAAAGGCGCGCTCCAGCCTTTTACCCCGTTGTTGCTTCGCTTTGGTGGGCGTGGAGAGGTCAAAACCCTACGTAGTGCTGAAGCTGTTTCTCTGGCACTCCCTCTTAGCGGTATCACGCTGTACAGCGGCTTGTATATCAACGAGCTTGTCTCGCGCGTACTCGAGTACGAAACCCGCTTTTCTGAACTCTTTTTCGATTACCTGAACTGTATTCAGGCGCTGGCTGGCGCGACGGGTTCGCCAGAACCTGCATTGCGTCGCTTTGAGCTGGCCTTACTTGGACATCTGGGGTACGGCGTCGATTTTACCCACTGTGCGGGCAGCGGCGAGCCGGTAGACGACACTATGACCTATCGTTACCGGGAAGAAAAAGGGTTTATTGCCAGCGTCGTTATTGATAACAATACCTTTACCGGACGCCATCTCAAAGCACTTGAGTCGCGTGAATTTCCTGATGTCGATACGTTACGCGCCGCGAAACGCTTTACCCGCATGGCGTTAAAGCCGTATCTTGGTGGTAAGCCGTTAAAAAGCCGGGAACTGTTCCGGCAATTTATGCCAAAACGCGCAGTAAAAACAAATAATGATTAACGAGGATTGTCATGGCTGAATTACTGTTAGGCGTCAATATTGACCACATTGCCACGTTACGTAATGCACGCGGTACCGCATATCCGGACCCGGTTCAGGCAGCGTTTATCGTTGAACAGGCGGGCGCGGACGGTATTACCGTACACCTGCGTGAAGACCGTCGCCATATCACTGACCGTGACGTACGTATTTTGCGCCAGACGCTGGATACGCGCATGAATCTGGAAATGGCAGTCACCGAAGAGATGCTGGCGATTGCCGTTGAGACTAAGCCGCATTTTTGCTGCCTGGTGCCGGAAAAACGTCAGGAAGTTACCACTGAAGGTGGTCTGGACGTCGCCGGTCAGCGTGACAAGATGCGCGATGCCTGCAAACGCCTGGCGGACGCAGGCATTCTGGTTTCGCTGTTTATCGATGCCGACGAAGAACAGATTAAGGCCGCTGCGGAAGTTGGCGCGCCGTTTATTGAAATTCACACCGGCTGTTACGCCGATGCGAAAACCGACGCAGAGCAGGCCAGCGAACTGGCGCGTATCGCCAAAGCGGCAACTTTTGCCGCCAGCCTTGGCCTGAAGGTGAATGCGGGCCACGGCCTGACGTATCACAACGTTAAAGCTATCGCACGGATCCCGGAAATGCATGAGTTGAACATTGGCCATGCCATTATCGGACGCGCGGTGATGAGCGGTCTGAAAGATGCTGTGGTGGAAATGAAACGCCTGATGCTGGAAGCGCGTGGCTAATGGCGATTTTGGGATTAGGTACGGATATCGTGGAGATTGCCCGCATCGAAGCGGTAATCTCCCGTTCCGGCGACCGCCTGGCAAGACGTGTGCTCAGCGACAACGAATGGGCAATCTGGGAAACGCATCAGCAGCCGGTGCGTTTCCTGGCGAAGCGTTTTGCAGTCAAAGAGGCGGCAGCAAAAGCCTTTGGCACGGGTATTCGCAATGGGCTGGCGTTTAATCAGTTTGAAGTCTTTAATGACGAACTCGGTAAGCCGCGTCTGCGATTATGGGGAGAGGCGTTAAAACTGGCGGAAAAACTCGGCGTCGCGCATATGCATGTGACGCTGGCCGATGAGCGTCACTACGCCTGCGCCACGGTGATTATCGAGAGTTAGATTCTGCACGTTGCCGGATGGCGACGCGGTTAAAGTTTATCGGCGTGGTGCATCAGCACAAACTTATCCCACAACTGCTCTTCTGTTTCGACATGTGCCGGATCTTTCAAAATAGTATTGGGGATCGGGCACACCTTCTGGCAGGTTGGCGTGTCGTAATGGCCTACGCATTCCGTACACTTGTCGCTGTTAATCTCGTAAATGCTATCACCCATCGAAATCGCCTCATTCGGGCATTCGGGCTCGCACATATCGCAATTGATACACTTTTTAGTGATTAACAGGGCCATCAGGAAACTCTCAAAACATCACAAATCGGGCGGGCATTATACGCGCATTCTTTGCTCAGACCAGTTTTTTTACCAGAGCTTCGCTGTGGCGAATACGTTCCGGAGCATGCTCCAGATCCTGCTGCACCAGAGCCATAAACAGTAAATCAGTGAGCATCATTTGCGCATGAGTGGAAGAAATCGCTGCGCTGCGCGTGGCCTGCTCCTCGGCAATCGTGTACAGACAATGACTTGCCCGTTGCTGCAGGGCATTGGGTGTAAATCCAGTGATGGCGAGGATTTTCGCGCCGGTGCGCAACGTTTCATCCGCAGCCAGGTTGAGCTCGCGGCGCTCTCCGGTATACGAAATGGCCAGCAGCAGATCGTTGGGCGAAAGCGCTTGCACCGTCGCCAGCAGGGCGTGCATATCGCGTTCCACCACCGCGTTAAAACCAATCTTCAGCAACTTCCAGGCAAAATTCTGTGCCACCAGACCCGATGCGCCAATCCCGGTCACGATAATGCGCCGGGCTGAGCGCAACATTGTGACGCTCTCCATCAGTTTTTCTTCGCTGTTGACGTCCAGCGTCGCATGCATCGCCGCCACGTTCTCCTGAATCAACTTTTCCCCCACCAGACGCATAGGATCGTCACCGCGAATCTGATTATGTACCGGAATGGAATGGGGGTTGGGATTGCTGGCCAGCGCTTCGCTGATCGCTAGTTTGAGTGCAGGAAATCCTTTAAAACCCATCTTTTGCGCGAACTTCACCACGCTGGACTGGCTGACGCCCGCCTCTGCGGCCAACTGTTGCGAACTGAGATGACGCGCAGTATCCGGCTGGGAAAGGAGATAATCCGCCAATTTTTTATCGCTTTGCGCGAGGTCCGGGTAACGCTGACGAATGCGAATTAAACAGTTCATGCTGTCTCCTGGCGAAAACGTGATGGCGATTACAAAACAAAATTTCATTCGCCTGGATGAATATAATATTCCATTATGGCAGATTATTATGAATTAAAAATTCCTAAGGAACAAAAAATGAATCTAGGTGCATTAGTTTCAGAAACCCGCAATCCACAGACCATGGACCTGGATGCGCTCTCCACGCTGGAGTTGGTTCATCGTTTTAATCAACAGGATACGCTGGTAGCCGAAGCAGTAAAAGCAACTCTGCCTCAAGTTGCGTGTGCGGTCGATGCGGCAGCTAACGCGCTAAAAGCAGGTGGTCGCATTATTTACATGGGAGCGGGGACCAGCGGGCGTCTCGGGGTACTGGATGCGTCTGAATGCCCACCGACCTTCGGCGTTCCACACGGTCTGGTGGTTGGATTGATTGCCGGGGGACCGGGCGCGCTGCTGAAGGCGGTTGAGGGTGCGGAAGATAACCCACAGTTAGGTGAAGACGATCTACGTGCGCTCAATCTTACCGCGCAGGATCTGGTGGTGGGGCTGGCCGCATCTGGTCGCACGCCGTATGTAATTGGTGGGCTGAAATATGCGCGTTCGGTTGGCTGTACGACGGTGGCTATTTCTTGCAATCCGGATTCCCCTATCGCGCATGAAGCGGATATCGCCATTTCTCCGGTAGTGGGGCCAGAGGCGCTGACCGGGTCAACACGACTGAAATCCGGCACCGCGCAAAAGCTGGTGCTCAATATGATCTCCACCGGGGCGATGGTGAAGTTCGGTAAGGTTTATCAGAACCTGATGGTGGACATGCAGGCAACCAACGTCAAACTGATCGATCGGGCGTGCCGCATGGTGGTTGAAGCCACGGGCATTGCGCGTGAACAGGCGCAAGCGCTGCTAAAGCAGACTGATTTTGACGTTAAGCCAGCTATTTTAATGGCGCTCACCGGCCTTGACGCCGCTGCGGCCCGCGAAAAGCTTGCCGCTCACCAGGGTTTTTTACGCGCGGCGTTAGAACACTAAGAGGTGTATATGGATAAGACGGCGGTGCTGGCCAGCGATATTCTACTGGGTGTTGGCGGAGAGAAAAATATTCTGCGCCTGGAAAACTGTATGACCCGCGTCAGGGTTGAAGTTCAGGATGATGGACAGCTCGATATCCCTCGTCTCAAGCAACTGCCCGGTGTCAGCGGCTACGTGAAGCAGGGCGCGCAGCACCAGATTATTGTTGGCCCCGGTAAAGCGGCCAAAGTGGTGGATGCCATGCGTTCCCTGATTGCCGATGGCGGCGAGCGAGCAGGTGCCAATGATATCGAGCGCACAAAGTCAGAGGCCAAAGCGAAGTACAAAGCGCCGATGAGCGATGCGCTGCGCAAGCTGGCGAACGTCTTTATCCCTCTTATTCCGGCGTTTATCGCCTCCGGTTTGATTACCGGCATTATTAACATCCTTAAGCGCCCGGACATCGTGGGGGATTTTGCGACCCACTATCCGAATATGCTGGGGTTGATGGGCATATTTGGCAGCGCCGTGTTTGCCATTATGAATATTCTGGTCGGGGTGAATACCGCCAAAGTTTTCGGTGGTTCCCTGGCGATGGGCGGGGTTATGGCGGGGATCCTCTCCAGCCCGCAACTGGCACAAATCACGCTGTTTGGCGAAGCGTTGCAGCCGGGGCGCGGCGGAGTGATCGCGGTACTGCTGGTGGTGGCGTTGATGTGTTGGATCGAACGCAAATTCCGCGAGCTGTTGCCAGAATCACTGGAGCTTATCCTTAATCCGCTGCTGACTACCATCATTACCGGCGTAATCGCGATTGTGGCGCTGCAACCGCTTGGCGGCTGGATTTCTGAGTCTATTGCTCACGGCGCATCCTGGGCTATCGATCGCGGCGGTTTTCTGGTCGGTGCCGTGCTGGCAGGAACCTTCCTGCCGTTGGTGCTCACTGGACTTCATCAGGGATTGGTGCCCATCCATGTTGAGCTGGTTCAGGCACACGGTTATAACGCGCTCTTTCCGATCCTGGCGATGGCGGGCGTTGGGCAAATAGGTGCTGCGATCGCGGTTCTGATGAAAACCCGAAATGCGCGGTTAAAAAAAGTAATCAAAGGTGCACTGCCTGTCGGACTGCTGGGTATAGGCGAGCCGCTGATTTTTGGCGTAACGCTGCCGTTGGGTAAGCCGTTTATCGGTGCATGTCTTGGTGGCGCGGTTGGTGGAGCGCTTATTAGCTACTGGAAGGTGGCGACGGTCATCACGTTTGGCATCTCCGGATTACCGCTGGCACTGACGATTGTTGCCGGAAAAGTGATGTTCTATCTGTTAGGCTATCTGGTAGCAGTTATCGCCGGGTTCCTGTTTACCTGGCTATTGGGATTCACTGATCCAGAGGAATAAGGTTTGACCAATCACCAGCGCCGCGTTGTCTTTTTTGATTTGGATGGCACGTTACACCAGCAGGATATGTTCGGTAGTTTTATTCGTTATCTGCTGCGTCGCCAGCCGCTGAACGCGTTGCTGGTGCTGCCTCTGCTACCGGTGATTGCGCTGGCATTGCTGATACAAGGGCGCGCCGCCCGCTGGCCAATGAGCCTGCTGTTATGGGGATGCACTTTTGGTCGCAGCGAGGCGCGTCTGAAAGCGCATCAGGCCGACTTTGTGCGCTGGTTTCGCAGTAACGTGACGGCGTTTCCGCTCGTTCAGCAGCGCCTGACAACCTACCTGTTAAGCTCTGACGCTGACATCTGGCTTATCACCGGCTCTCCGCAGTCGTTGGTCGAGCAGGTTTACTTTGATACTCCGTGGCTACCGCGAGTCAATCTGATCGCCAGCAAAATGGCGCGGGGATACGGCGGCTGGGTGCTGACTCTGCGCTGTCTGGGCCATGAGAAAGTGACGCAACTGGAGCGGCAGATTGGCGCACCGTTGTCTCTCTACAGCGGCTACAGCGACAGTAAGCAGGATAATCCGTTACTCTCTTTTTGCCAGCATCGCTGGCGCGTCACGCCGCGCGGAGAGCTGCAACAACTCGAATAGAGTAAACGATAGCGTCTGTGTATAATGCGCCCGCTTTTATTGGTGGAGTAACCCCTTTGTCAGATGTTGAATTTAGCCACGAATACTGGATGCGTCATGCTTTAACGCTGGCTAAGCGCGCCTGGGATGAGCGTGAAGTCCCGGTGGGTGCGGTATTGGTACATAACAACCGAGTGATTGGCGAAGGCTGGAACCGCCCGATAGGTCATCATGATCCGACTGCCCACGCTGAGATTATGGCGCTGCGTCAGGGCGGCCTGGTGCTGCAAAACTACCGTCTGTTAGATGCCACGCTGTACGTCACTCTGGAGCCGTGCGTGATGTGCGCAGGCGCGATGGTGCACAGCCGTATCGGTCGGGTCGTTTTTGGTGCACGCGATGCGAAAACGGGCGCTGCCGGGTCATTAATGGATGTGCTGCATCACCCCGGGATGAATCATCGGGTTGAAGTGACAGAGGGGGTACTGCGGGATGAATGTGCCACGTTGCTCAGTGATTTCTTTCGCATGCGTCGGCAGGAAATCAAGGCCCTGAAAAAATCCGCTAATCAGTAAATACCAATCAGACTACTGGTCCTCTTTCTTCTGTGCCGAAAATAGCAGGGAAGGGGAGTGCGACAGGTAGTTTGACGACGTCTGAGTCAGAAAGGCTGAAAGCGGAAATTTATCTTTACCCAACAGCTCAGCCGGTGACACCGCCGGGTAATCCTGAGCCAGTTGCTGCGTTTCCTGCGCCTGTTTTTCTTTCTCCTGCAGATACCCCACCAGGCTAATCTGGTACTTACGGATATTTTCCACATAGGCGTAAGCTTCGTGGCCACGCGCATAGCCATAGGTCAGCTTGTTGTAATACGGCTTTTGGCTGAGCAGCGGTAGCCGCTGTTTTACGTCGGACCAACTGTTCGGATTGCCTTTGGTTTTCACCGTTAGCGCCCGCGCATCAAGCATGTGCGCATAACCCATGTTATAGGCTGCAAGGGCAAACCAGATGCGTTCTCCTTCGGGGACGGTATCCGGTACTTTACTCATCATATCCTGCAAGTATCGCGCGCCGCCGCTGATGCTCTGTTCTGCATCGGTACGGTCAGTCAGCCCGAGACTTTGAGCAGTATTTTTGGTCAGCATCATCAGTCCGCGTACGCCGGTTGGAGAGGTGGCCTGCGCGTCCCAGTGTGATTCCTGATATGAGATAGCAGCCAGCAGTCGCCAGTCTATCTCCTGCGCATACTTCTCAAACAGCGGCTTAAGGTCCGGCAACACGCTGTCTACGGCGCGCAAAAAGGTGCGGGTATCGACATAGTCAAAATCATCGCCATGCCCGAGATATTTCTCTTCCAGCCGTGCCAGAGAACCGTCTTCATTCATGGTGTTAAAGAAATCCAACAAGGCGGCAGACAGCGTGTTGTCATCGTCCAGACGACTAAACCAGGTCACCGGCTGTTCGTCAGAGACGTCCAGCGCCACGGCCAGCTCAGGATGCACGCGTTGGTATAAGCTGATGGCGACAGAATCTGCAATGGTGTAATCCAGCTTTCCGGCGATTACATCATCGAGCAATTCGGTGGTGCCCTTTTTGTCATCAACTTTCCAGCTCAGATCGGGAAATTTTTTCTCTTTTAGCTGCTGGAGGTCGTTAACCACCACGTGCCCCGGGGCGATAGTCAGTTGGCTTTCGTTCACGGTGGCAAGCGTGCGCGGGCGATATTGCCCAACCCGGTACACCAGCTGTTGTGAAACCGAATAATAGGTCGGGCCCGGCTGGTAATTTTTCACCCGCTCGCTGTTATAGACCAGGCCTGCGGCTAACAGGTCGGCATTGCCGTTATCCAGGTCGTCAAAAAGCTGGCTGATGTTCTGGCGTACGGTAACTTTTAACTTCACGCCTAAGTAGTCGGCAAATTCCTGGGCCAGTTCATAATCCAGGCCGAATTTTTTGCCGTTGAGGGTCGCGTAAGTTAACGGCGAGTCGATGGTACTGACGCGCAGCTCTCCCCGCGACTGAATGGCGGCGATACGATTTTCGGCTTTACCGAACCAGGGAATAGATGGCCAAAGGGCCGCTGCCAACAACAGCGTCAATATGCCGATGAACAGATAATTAATCTTTAATTTTTTCAATTAGTTAATTCTCTGAACCGTACGTTTTCTCTGCCTGCTGTGGTGCTGATTAAGAAGTGAAGTCGTCATTAATGAACGGCATTTTGCTTAAACTTGCGTCAGTTGGCAACTTATTCAGAAATCTGACCGCATTTGATGATAAGTGACGGTCGTGATTTTATTTCGACGCAAACGGTTTCGTCGGCGCGGTAGATTCTTTATAATGACGCCCGTTTCCCCACTTGGGCACACCGAAAGCTTAGAAGACGAGAGACTTATGATGGAAATTCTGCGTGGTTCACCTGCACTGTCTGCATTCCGTATTAACAAACTGCTGGCACGTTTTCAGGCTGCCAACCTCCAGGTCCACAATATTTACGCCGAGTACGTCCATTTTGCCGATCTGAATGCACCGTTAAATGAAGATGAGCACGCGCAGCTTGCACGCCTGCTGAAATATGGTCCTGCTCTGCAAAGCCACGCCCCGGAAGGAAAACTGCTGCTGGTTACGCCTCGCCCTGGCACCATCTCCCCGTGGTCTTCTAAAGCGACTGATATTGCCCACAACTGCGGTCTGCACCAGATTAGCCGCCTGGAACGTGGCATTGCCTGGTATGTAGAAGCCTCTACACTGACCGCTGAGCAATGGCAGATGGTGGCCGACGAACTGCACGACCGCATGATGGAAACGGTTTTCTCTGCGCTGAACGATGCCGAAAAACTGTTTGTCCATCACCAACCGGCGCCGGTCTCCAGCGTTGATCTACTGGGTGAGGGGCGTCAGGCGCTGATCGACGCTAACCTGCGTCTGGGTCTGGCGCTGGCGGAAGACGAAATTGACTATCTGCAGGATGCGTTCACCAAACTGGGGCGCAACCCGAACGACATTGAACTGTACATGTTTGCGCAGGCCAACTCCGAGCACTGCCGCCACAAGATTTTTAACGCCGACTGGGTTATTGACGGTAAACAACAGCCTAAGTCGCTGTTCAAGATGATCAAGAATACCTTCGAAACCACGCCGGACCACGTGCTGTCTGCCTATAAAGACAACGCCGCGGTAATGGAAGGTTCTGAAGTGGGTCGCTATTTTGCCGATCACAAAACCGGCCGCTACGATTTCCATCAGGAACCAGCCCACATCCTGATGAAGGTAGAAACTCATAACCACCCGACGGCTATCTCTCCGTGGCCAGGTGCGGCAACCGGCTCCGGCGGAGAAATCCGCGATGAGGGTGCAACTGGTCGTGGTGCAAAACCGAAAGCCGGGCTGGTAGGCTTCTCCGTCTCCAACCTGCGTATTCCTGGCTTTGAACAGCCTTGGGAAGAGGACTTTGGTAAGCCGGATCGTATTGTCACCGCGCTCGACATCATGACCGAAGGCCCGCTGGGCGGCGCGGCGTTTAACAACGAATTTGGTCGCCCGGCGCTGACCGGCTACTTCCGTACCTATGAAGAAAAGGTCAACAGCCATAACGGCGAAGAGCTGCGCGGTTACCATAAACCGATCATGCTGGCAGGCGGGATCGGTAACATCCGTGCCGATCACGTGCAGAAGGGCGAGATCGTCGTTGGCGCCAAGCTGATCGTCCTCGGCGGCCCGGCGATGAACATTGGCCTTGGCGGCGGGGCAGCCTCCTCTATGGCTTCTGGCCAGTCTGATGCCGATCTTGATTTCGCTTCTGTACAGCGTGACAACCCGGAAATGGAACGTCGTTGCCAGGAAGTTATCGACCGTTGCTGGCAGATGGGCGATGCGAACCCAATTCTGTTTATCCATGACGTTGGCGCGGGTGGTCTGTCTAACGCCATGCCGGAGCTGGTAAGCGATGGCGGTCGCGGCGGTAAGTTCCAGCTGCGCGATATCCTCAGCGATGAGCCGGGTATGAGCCCGCTGGAAATCTGGTGTAACGAGTCCCAGGAGCGCTACGTGCTGGCGGTTGCTGCCGATCAATTGCCGCTGTTTGACGAACTGTGTAAGCGCGAGCGCGCGCCGTACGCGGTCATCGGTGAAGCAACCGAAGAACAGCATCTGACCTTGAGCGACAGCCACTTCGACAACCAGCCGATCGACATGCCACTCGATGTGCTGCTGGGTAAAACACCGAAAATGACCCGCGATGTGCAGACGCTGAAAGCCAAAGGCGATGCACTGGATCGTAGTGAAATCTCGATTGCAGATGCGGTTAACCGCGTGCTGCATCTGCCGACTGTCGCGGAGAAAACGTTCCTCGTGACTATCGGTGACCGTACCGTTACCGGTATGGTGGCGCGTGACCAGATGGTTGGTCCATGGCAGATCCCGGTCGCCAACTGCGCGGTCACTACCGCAAGCCTCGATAGCTACTACGGCGAAGCGATGTCTCTCGGCGAGCGCGCGCCAGTCGCATTGCTCGACTTCTCAGCCTCTGCGCGTCTGGCTGTAGGTGAGGCGCTGACCAACATTGCGGCAACGCAGATTGGCGATATCAAACGCATTAAACTGTCGGCCAACTGGATGGCGGCTGCAGGTCACCCTGGCGAAGACGCCGGACTGTACGAAGCGGTAAAAGCCGTTGGGGAAGAATTATGTCCGGCGCTTGGCCTGACCATTCCGGTGGGCAAAGACTCTATGTCTATGAAAACCCGCTGGCAGGAAGACAACGAACAGCGTGAAATGACCTCGCCGCTATCGCTGGTGATCACCGCCTTTGCCCGCGTGGAAGATGTGCGCCACACCATTACCCCGCAGCTTTCTACTGAAGATAACGCCCTGTTGCTGATTGACCTTGGTCTGGGTCACAACGCGCTTGGTGCGACGGCGCTGGCGCAGGTTTACCGTCAACTGGGGGATAAGCCTGCCGATGTGCGTAACGTAGCGCAACTGAAAGGCTTCTACGACGCCATTCAGGCGCTGGTCGCACAACGTAAGCTGCTGGCCTACCACGATCGCTCCGACGGTGGCTTGCTGGTGACGCTGGCGGAAATGGCCTTCACTGGTCACTGCGGTATTGAAGCTGATATCCACTCTCTGGGTGAAGATCGTCTGGCGGCGCTGTTTAACGAAGAGCTGGGCGCGGTGATTCAGGTTCGCGCAGGTGATCGTGAAGCGGTTGAGGCGTTGCTGGCTCAACATGGCCTGGCCAATTGCGTGCACTATCTGGGGAAAGCCGTGCAGGGCGACCGCTTCGTGGTCGAAGCAGATGGTCATGTGGTGTTCAGCGAAAGTCGCACCACGATGCGTATGTGGTGGGCGGAAACCACCTGGCAGATGCAGCGTCTGCGCGATAACCCGGAATGCGCCGATCAGGAACACGACGCTAAAACCAACGATGCCGATCCGGGTCTCAACGTCAAACTGACGTTCGATATTAACGACGATGTTGCCGCGCCGTATATCGCCACCGGGGCGCGTCCGAAAGTGGCCGTGCTGCGCGAGCAGGGCGTGAACTCCCACGTTGAGATGGCAGCAGCTTTCCACCGTGCGGGCTTTGACGCCATCGATGTACACATGAGCGATCTGCTGGGTGGACGCATCGGCCTGGGTAACTTCCAGGCGCTGGTAGCCTGCGGCGGCTTCTCTTACGGCGATGTACTCGGCGCAGGGGAAGGATGGGCGAAGTCAATTTTGTTCAACAACCGCGTGCGTGATGAGTTCGAAACCTTCTTCCATCGCCCGCAAACCCTGGCGCTCGGAGTGTGTAACGGTTGCCAGATGATGTCTAACCTGCGTGAGCTAATCCCCGGAAGCGACCTGTGGCCGCGCTTTGTGCGTAACAACTCCGACCGCTTTGAAGCCCGCTTCAGCCTGGTCGAAGTGACGCAAAGCCCGTCTTTACTGCTTGCCGATATGGTGGGGTCGATGATGCCGATTGCCGTTTCTCACGGTGAAGGCCGTGTGGAAGTGCGTGACGGTGCGCATCTGGCTCAGCTTGAGAGCAAAGGTCTGGTGGCACTGCGCTACGTCGATAACTTCGGTAAGGTGACCGAGGCTTACCCGGCTAACCCGAACGGTTCGCCGAATGGTATTACTGCTGTGACCACTGAAAATGGTCGCGTCACCATTATGATGCCGCACCCGGAACGCGTGTTCCGTACCGTGAGCAACTCCTGGCACCCGGAAAACTGGGGCGAGGACAGCCCGTGGATGCGTATCTTCCGCAACGCGCGTAAACAGCTTGGATAATTAGCCTATGATCATCAAGCCCCTCTTCGTGAGGGGCTTTTTTTGTCTGCCGCCTGATGACGCTACGCTTATCAGGCTTACGGGGAAATGCGGTTGTAGGCCGGATAAGGCGTTCACGCCGCTATCCGGCAATAAACTCAGCGCTTGCACCTAAAAGTAAAGTGTCGGGAAATGCCGACATAGGTAAGGTTACATTGTCGCCAAAAAGAGACATTTAATTATTTGATTTAAAACGAATTTATTTTTAAGTGTTACAGGTGTTGCTGATTGGCGACGGTGTGGGTGAAAAATGGACAATATCATTTCTCATATAAATAATCATATTTTCTATATTTATCATTGTGTTAATAAAGTGTTTTGAATATTGGCACAGATGCTGCATAATATTAACCAGTGGCTCATTCACCTTCTTATGTCAGCCCCTTCGGGACGTGCTACATAAACTTCGAATGACGCACAACAAGGTGCCTGCCGTCCAACATCTGATATTAGCGAAGCTCATATCAACCTCCGGGCGAAACGTCGAGTTAGGCACCGCCTTATTCCGCAACAAAGCCGGGTTAATCCCGGCTTTGTTGTATCTGGCGTTCCCCTCAGTTAGCATCAACCTATTCCTGTCCATTGAGAGTAACGCCTTGAAGCGCTGGTCAGTTTTCCCCCGATCTTTACGTCAATTGGTGATGTTGGCATTTTTGCTGATCCTGTTGCCGTTGTTAGTTTTGGCCTGGCAGGCATGGCAAAGTCTGAATGCCCTGAGCGCGCAGGCTGCGCTGACGAACCGCACCACGCTGATTGACGCCAGACGCAGTGAAGCGATGACCAATGCTGCGCTGGAGATGGAGCGCAGCTATCGGCAATACTGTGTGCTTGATGACTCAACGTTGGCCAAGGTCTACCAAAGTCAGCGTAAACGCTACAGCGATATGCTGGATGCGCATGCGGGGGTGTTGCCAGATACCAAGCTCTACCAGGCGTTGCGTCAGGATCTTAACGATCTCGCGCAGTTGCAGTGTAAAAACAGCGGCCCTGACAGTGTGTCGGCTGCACGGCTGGAAGCGTTCGCCAATGCCAATACCGAGATGGTGCAAGCGACGCGTACCGTCGTCTTTTCTCGTGGCCAGCAGTTACAGCAGGAAATAGCCGAACGCGGGCAGTTTTTTGGCTGGCAGGCACTGGTGCTGTTTCTCCTTAGCCTGGCGATGGTGCTGTTGTTTACCCGTATGATTATCGGTCCGGTGAAGGGCATCGAACGGATGATCAACCGTCTGGGAGAAGGGCGCTCGTTGGGCGATAGCGTATTATTAACTGGGCCCCGTGAGCTGCGATCCGTGGGGCAGCGTATTATCTGGTTAAGCGAACGCCTCTCCTGGCTTGAGTCGCAACGGCATCAGTTTTTACGCCATCTTTCTCATGAGCTGAAAACACCGCTGGCGAGTATGCGTGAAGGTACCGAATTGCTGGCCGATCAGGTAGTGGGCCCGTTAACACCGGAGCAAAAAGAGGTGGTCGGCATCCTCGATGACAGCAGCCGCAACTTGCAAAAACTGATTGAGCAACTTCTCGATTACAACCGCAAGCTGGCGGATGATGAGGCTGAGCTTGAAAGTGTGGAAATCGCGCCGCTGGTGGAAAGCGTTGTTTCTGCGCATAGCCTGCCCGCTCGCGCCAAAATGATACATACTGATGTTGCGCTTGCGGTGAACGCCTGCCTGGCGGAACCGATGCTGTTGATGAGCGTGCTGGACAATCTTTATTCCAATGCGGTGCACTACGGCGCTGAATCCGGTAACATTTGGATCCGCAGCAGTTTGCATGGATCAACGGTATACATCGATGTAATGAATACCGGCACACCGATCCCAGAAGCAGAACAGACCATGATCTTCGAGCCTTTTTTCCAGGGTAGCCATCAGCGAAAAGGGGCGGTAAAAGGAAGCGGGTTGGGGCTAAGCATTGCCAGAGATTGCATTCGCCGTATGCCGGGCAAACTGTATCTGGTTGATGACCACGCGCAAAACGTTTGTTTTCGCATAGAACTGCCGCTAGCTGCTGCGAAAAATCACTAAAATAAACCTAAGTCTGGTGAGTATGCCATACGTTGTTGCCCGAATGCTTAAACGACATTTTCTTCATCGCGTCATCCTCGCAAGCCTGCCGTGCCTGGCACTGGTTGGTTGCGTCCCGAACGCGGTGAATCACATTATCGGCGATCCTTCGCAGGAGAAAATTCCGCCTAATCAACTGGCGGACTACCTTGCAACCGACTGTACGGATATCTGGTCGCTGTCTGGCCAGTCCACAGAAACCAACCCGCTGTACTGGCTGCGGGCGATGGACTGTGCCGATCGCATGATGCCGGTACAGGCGCGCAGTGAAGCCAGTGCTCAGCTCACGGATACCTGGCAGGGCGCTTTCAAACGCGGGATCCTGCTTGATAACGCCCGCATTACCCCGCCTGAACGGCGAGAGGCAGTTACGCGTCTCGACGCGTTAAGCCCACAAATTCCAAGTCAGGTTCGACCGCTTTATCAGGCCTGGTTCCGTAATCAAATGTTGCAGTTACAGCTTGCCGAAGAGCGCCTGCGCTACAGTAAGCTCCAGCAGTCGTCAGACAGCGATCTCGATACGCTGCGTCAACAGCAACAACATTTGCAGTCCCAGCTCGATCTCACGACCCGCAAGCTGGAGAATCTGACCGATATTGAGCGCCAGCTTTCAACGCGCAAACCCGCCGGTAACTACAATCCTGATGCGCCGCACGGGAACGATAAACTCACTACGCCTGATAACGAAGAAGGCGCAGCGCCGTCTGCCGATGAGGTTACGCCATGATAAGCCGTAAGCCCGCGCATCTGCTGTTGGTGGATGACGATCCGGGCCTGTTGAAATTGCTTGGAATGCGGCTGACCAGCGAAGGCTACAGCGTTGTGACCGCGGAAAGTGGGCAGGAAGGGTTACGGGTACTGAACCGTGAAAAAGTGGATCTGGTTATCAGCGATCTGCGCATGGATGAAATGGACGGCATGCAGCTGTTTACTGAAATCCAGAAAGTGCAGCCGGGCATGCCGGTGATTATCCTGACCGCTCACGGCTCCATCCCGGACGCCGTTGCGGCGACCCAGCAAGGGGTGTTCAGTTTTCTCACTAAGCCAGTCGACAAGGATGCGTTATATCACGCGATTGACGGGGCGCTGGAACAGTCTGCGCCTGCTACTGATGACAGTTGGCGTGAGTCCATAGTCACCCGCAGCCCGCTGATGCTACGTCTGCTGGAACAGGCGCGAATGGTGGCGCAATCGGATGTTAGTGTCTTGATCAACGGCCAAAGCGGAACCGGGAAAGAAGTTTTCGCCCAGGCTATTCACAACGCCAGCCCGCGCAGCCACAAGCCCTTTATTGCCATTAACTGTGGCGCGTTGCCGGAACAACTGCTGGAGTCTGAACTGTTTGGTCATGCGCGTGGCGCTTTTACCGGCGCGGTGAGTAATCGTGAAGGGCTGTTTCAGGCCGCGGAAGGCGGCACGCTGTTTCTCGATGAGATTGGCGATATGCCTGCGCCGTTACAGGTGAAACTGCTGCGCGTATTGCAGGAACGAAAAGTCAGACCGTTGGGCAGTAACCGCGATATCGACATTGATGTGCGGATCGTTTCTGCGACCCACCGCGATTTACCCAAAGCGATGGCTCGGGGAGAATTTCGCGAGGATTTGTACTATCGCCTCAACGTGGTGAGTCTGAAGATCCCTGCTCTGGCCGAGCGTACGGAAGATATTCCGCTGCTGGCGAACCATCTGCTGCGCCAATCTGCTGAACGGCACAAACCGTTCGTACGCGCCTTTTCAACCGATGCCATGAAGCGGTTAATGACCGCCAGCTGGCCGGGCAACGTGCGTCAGCTGGTAAACGTAATTGAGCAGTGCGTGGCGTTGACCTCTTCGCCAGTGATCAGCGACGCGCTGGTGGAGCAGGCGCTGGAAGGGGAAAACACCGCGCTGCCGACATTTGTTGAGGCGCGTAACCAGTTTGAGCTCAACTATCTGCGTAAGCTGCTGCAAATCACCAAGGGCAATGTGACTCACGCGGCAAGAATGGCGGGGCGCAATCGCACCGAATTCTATAAGTTGCTTTCTCGACACGAGCTGGATGCAAACGATTTCAAAGAATAAATCTGCGGATTATGTTAGCTTTATTCGATCAAAAGACAGGCGACCTTTTCAAGGAATAGCATGAAAAAGATTGATGCGATTATTAAACCCTTCAAGCTGGACGACGTCCGCGAAGCGCTGGCAGAAGTCGGTATCACCGGGATGACGGTAACGGAAGTGAAAGGCTTTGGCCGTCAGAAAGGCCATACCGAGCTGTACCGTGGCGCGGAATATATGGTGGATTTTCTGCCGAAGGTAAAAATTGAAATTGTGGTTACCGACGACATCGTCGATACCTGCGTCGACACCATTATCCGTACTGCCCAGACCGGCAAGATCGGCGATGGTAAGATTTTTGTCTTCGACGTGGCTCGCGTTATTCGTATTCGTACCGGTGAAGAAGACGACGCGGCAATCTAAGCCGCGCCGTTAATTTGTCGGCCTGATAAGAGTAGCGCATCAGGCCGAGTGATTGCCGGATGGCGGCGTAAGCGCCTTATCCGGCCTACTCGCATAATACATTACAAGACTTTATGCGGACCGAAGCATTCGTAATGAATGTTCTCGTTTTTCACGCCCAGGCCGACCAGCTGCTTCGCGGCGAACTGCATGAAACCAACCGGACCGCACAGATAAAACTGCATCGCCGGATCGCTGATTGCGCTTTCCAGTTTGTTCAAATCCATCAGACCTACGCTATCAAACGCACCTTTCGCGCGATCGGCTTCGGTTGGCTCACGATACCAGGTGTGTGCACTAAAGCGTGGCAGCGTTTTGCCGAGTTCATTTACTTCATCAGCGAAGGCATGTACATCGCCATTTTCTGCCGCGTGGAACCAGTTAACCTGCGCCGTATGCTTCGCTTTCGCCAACGTGTCCAGCATCGCCAGCATTGGGGTTTGTCCCACGCCCGCGGAGATCAGAGATACCGGGGTGTCGGTCGCAACGTCCATAAAGAAATCGCCCGCAGGTGCGGCCAGGTGAACAACGTCGCCAACATTCGCATGGTTGTGCAGCCAGGTGGAAACCTGACCACCGTCTTCACGCTTAACGGCAATACGATAGCCTTTGCCATCAGGTTTACGGGTCAGTGAGTACTGACGAATTTCCTGATGCGGGAAACCTTCCGGCTTTAACCAGACGCCCAGGTATTGTCCCGGATGATATTCAGCTACTGCGCCACCATCGACAGGTTCAAACTCAAAGCTGGTGATCAGTGCACTGCGTGGGGTTTTTGCCACGATGCGGAAAGGACGGGTACCTTCCCAGCCGCCATTTTTATTGGCATTTTCGCTATAGATTTGCGCTTCACGGTTGATGAAAACGTTCGCCAGTACGCCATACGCTTTACCCCACGCATCCAGAACTTCCTGGCCAGGGCTGAACATCTCGTCCAGCGTTGCCAGCAAATGACCACCCACGATGTTGTACTGCTCTGGTTTAATCTGGAAACTGGTATGCTTTTGCGCGATTTTCTCAACCGCTGGCAACAGCGCCGCCAGGTTTTCGATATTGCTGGCATAGGCGGCAATCGCGTTAAACAGCGCCTCGCGCTGATCGCCATTACGCTGGTTACTCATGTTGAAAATTTCTTTCAGCTCTGGGTTATGCGTAAACATGCGATCATAGAAATGTGCGGTCAGCTTCGGACCTGTTTCAACCAGCAGGGGAATGGTGGCTTTCACTGTAGCGATGGTTTGTGCGTCAAGCATACGGTCTTCCTTTATCTGAGACTTTAATGATGTATGTCAAATACATCTTATAAAAAATACCCCTGCATTGTAAATGGTTCTTTGTAACTTTGCGTTGTAAAGGTTACATCGTGAAAAATCTGCATCACAAACCTGAAAAGAAATCCGTTGAAATTAAGCAGACCTTTGTTCTCCAAAGCCTTGCGTGCCGTGAAGGTAATCGTTTGCGTAAAATCCTTTGTCAAGACCTGTTATCGAAGAATGATTCGGTTATACTGTTGGCCGTCGTCCAACGGGACTGCCTTTTTAGGCCGAAATTCTATTGTTAGCTGAGTCAGGAGATGCGGATGTTAAAGCGTGAAATGAACATTGCCGATTATGATGCCGAACTGTGGCAGGCTATGGAGCAGGAAAAAGTACGTCAGGAAGAGCACATCGAACTGATCGCCTCCGAAAACTACACCAGCCCGCGTGTTATGCAGGCGCAGGGTTCTCAGCTGACCAACAAATATGCTGAAGGTTATCCGGGCAAGCGCTACTACGGCGGTTGCGAGTACGTTGATATCGTTGAACAACTGGCTATCGATCGTGCGAAAGAGCTGTTTGGCGCTGACTACGCTAACGTACAGCCGCACTCTGGTTCTCAGGCTAACTTCGCTGTTTACACCGCTCTGCTGCAACCGGGCGATACCGTTCTGGGTATGAACCTGGCACAAGGCGGCCACCTGACTCACGGCTCCCCGGTTAACTTCTCCGGCAAACTGTACAACATCATCCCTTACGGTATTGATGAGTCCGGCAAAATTGACTACGAAGACATGGCGAAGCAGGCCAAAGAGCACAAACCGAAGATGATCATCGGTGGCTTCTCTGCTTACTCCGGCGTTGTTGACTGGGCAAAAATGCGTGAAATCGCTGACAGCATCGGTGCATACCTGTTCGTCGATATGGCGCACGTTGCGGGTCTGATTGCCGCTGGTGTTTATCCGAACCCGGTTCCACATGCACACGTTGTGACCACCACCACCCACAAAACCCTGGCGGGTCCACGCGGTGGCCTGATCCTGGCGAAAGGCGGTGACGAAGAGCTGTACAAAAAACTGAACTCTGCTGTGTTCCCAAGCGCGCAGGGCGGCCCGCTGATGCACGTGATCGCAGCGAAAGCCGTGGCGCTGAAAGAAGCGATGGAGCCTGAGTTCAAGGTTTACCAGCAGCAGGTTGCTAAAAACGCCAAAGCGATGGTGGAAGTGTTCCTGAACCGTGGCTACAAAGTGGTTTCTGGCGGGACTGAAAACCACCTGTTCCTGCTGGATCTGGTTGATAAAAACCTGACCGGTAAAGAAGCTGACGCTGCGCTGGGCCGCGCCAACATCACCGTCAACAAAAACAGCGTGCCGAACGATCCGAAGAGCCCGTTTGTGACTTCCGGTATCCGTATCGGTTCTCCGGCAATCACTCGCCGTGGCTTCAAAGAAGCGGAAGCGAAAGAGCTGGCTGGCTGGATGTGTGACGTGCTGGACAACATCAATGACGAAGCCGTAATCGAGCGCGTCAAAGGTAAAGTTCTGGATATCTGCGCACGCTTCCCTGTTTACGCGTAAGCCATACTGATTGCTGGATGGCGGTGTAAACACCTTATCCGGCCTACAGGTAACTCACATGTAGGCCGGATAAACGAAGTGCCATCCGGCAGTTATATTGACTTAAGCAAGATTGTTTCATCGACTAAAGCCGCCATTGGTGGCTTTTTCTTTGCCTGAATCCATTTTCTCAATAAACGTATTTCTCGGCCCTGATTCAACGTTACTGCGCCGACAATCACGCCATCCTGCAGGTTAAACCATATTGCTTTATGCGCATCTGAATTGCCGCGTATGAACCAGCTTTCTCCCTGCATTTCGCCAACAAATTGTAGGTTGTCATTAAATTGGTCGGTCCAGAACCAGCCAGGTGTCTTCTCCGGCAACGGCAGATTTAGCATTGCGGCGGCGGCAATTTGTGCCTGAAAATTGGCGTTTTCCCAGCTTTCCATGCGTACTAACGAACCGTCGGACTTGCGCGTTATCGCTACGTCACCGGCGGCGAAAATGTCCGGGTCGGCGGTGGTGCAGGCGCTACCAACGATAATGCCGTTCGCCGTCTCCAGCCCCGCTTCGCGGGCCAGCGCATCATTCGCCACGATACCGATGCCGTAAACCATCACATCGGCCAGCAGCGTCTCGCCGTTTTGCAGCATCAGCGAGAGACACTCTCCCGCTTCGGCGTGTTCAATGGCGCTGTTAAGTAACACCCGCACGCCCGCCTGCTGGTGGCGGGCAAGCAGGTAGTCGCGCACCGGAGCAGGCGCGTTACGGCCCATGACCGTTGGTGCCAGCTCCACCACTGTCACCTGACAGCCTCGTTGAGTCGCGCTGGCCGCCAGTTCCAGACCAATGGTGCCCGCACCGACAATGACAATCGACTTACCCGGCAACAAAGTGTCGCGCAGGCGCTCGGCATCAGCGGCATGACGCAGAGTAAAGCATCGATCGCCCAGCTTATCTAACAGCGGAAGGGGGCGTGCCGCAGCGCCCGTCGCAATCAGTAGCCGATCCCACGGATAACTCTGCCCATCAGCCAGCACCAACTGATGCGTTTGGCGGCCGAGCGTCTGTACAGTAACACCCAGATGCAGCTGTACGTTGTGTTCCCGCCACCAGCCAGCGGGGAGTATCGGCTGAAGTTGCGGATTGTCGTCCAGCAGCATCGCTTTGGAGAGCGGTGGGCGTTCATAGGGCAGATGCTGCTCATCGGAAAACAGGTGTAATTCGCCGTTAAATCCCTGCTGGCGCAGTGCGGCAGCAGCCATAGCAGCAGCCTGGCCGCCGCCGACGATAGCGATAGTTTTTTGGTTCATAACGCCTCCTCAGAGATCCAGTCCGGCGGCAACGTGACGAATACCGCGAATACCCAGACCGGCGTCGGCATTGATCATTACGCCACTTAATGTGCGGTTGTTGCGTTTTGACGCCAGCATCACATACGGACCGGTAAAATCCGCAGGCTCAGGGAAAAACTGTAGCGGCAAAATAGCGGCGATTTTTTCTGGCGTCAGCGACTGCATAATCGATGTATCGTTTTGTCCCAACGCTTGCGGGCCGCGTAGATCTGTCGCCATACCGCACGGACCGACACCGTTAACACGTACCTTTGGCGCCAGCTCGTAGGCCAACTGGCGAATCAGTCCGGTAGCCGCATGTTTAGAGGCGGTATACAGAGGGCCGCCGCCGCCGGGATACCATGACGCATTGGACAAGGTAAAGATGATGCTGCCTTCGCTGGCGATAAGTGCGGGGGCACAGGCTTTCGCCCCCAGCAGATAACCCAGCACGTTGACGTTAAACAGCTCATGAAAGCCGCTCTCCAGTACGTCTGCAGGCGTATTGACCAGCGAGGCGTTGTGATCCCATATGCCCGCATTACCGATAAAACAGTCCAGCTTGCCAAACGCTGTGAGGATTTGATCCACCGCGCGCTGATAGTCGGCGTAGCAGGTGACGTTGCCTTCGATTGCCAGTACATGTTCGCCAAAGCGCTGACGCAGACTGGCAACTTTAGCTGGCGACAGTTCCAGCGTGGCGACCTGCGCACCTTCTTCGATGAAACGCTCGACCAGCGCCAGACCAAGGCCGGAGCCGCCGCCAGTGATAAAGACCACGTTATCGCGTAAATCGCTCATCTGGCGTCCTCCGGAATATCAACAAACACATCGCTACCGTCCACATATACTGCGTAGGTGGTTAGCGGATCGGTGGCGGGTAAACACAACGCCTTGCCGGTTTTCAGGCAGAAGCTGGCGGCATGCAGTGGGCATTCCACCGTAGCGTCTTCTTCCAGATAACCTTCCGACATCGAGGCGTTACCGTGGCTACAGCGATCGTTAATGGCATAGAACTCGCCGCCAACATTGAACAGCGCGATGACGGGCGAGGTATCAAGCCGGAGCGCTTCACCCTCCGGCAAATCCCCTACAGGGCAGGCAAATACACGGCTCATCAGAACAGTACACTCAGGTTATGGGAGGTGATCACCGCTTGATCCAGCACGATCTCACGCGCCAGTAAGCGCCACTCATCGCCGGGCAAATGACGGACTTTGTCCACGCGCGTGCCGACGTAAAAGGTTTCATCGCGCTCTTTTTGCGCGCGATACAGCAGATAGTTGAGGCGCACGGCGAACACGTCGGGCACGTCGGTTTCGCTGATTTGTAAGTTACTAATCAGATGACGGGTACGCGACGGCGGTTCTTCCGCCCAGGCCATGCCGGTTTCCAGCCGCGCGATGCGGCGCTCAAGCTGGTCTTTGTTGTCGTTGAAAATCCAGGTGGTCGGCGGCTGCACGCCTTTGCGACGGTCGCGCGTCTGGGCGTTCACCGTGGTACGCATGGTGTAGCGAATGTCGTCATCCAGTTGCGCCAGCCAGTCGCGAAACTGCCAGTCGTCGAGCATACGCGCTTCTTCATACAGAAACTGGCTGATGCGATGATGCAGTTCGAGAGAAACTAAAGTGCTCATTTCATCACCTCCTGCTGGTAGGCGGCGGTTTTCTCGTGCACTTCCTGCCAGCTTTCGCTGCTGAGCAAATCGGCCCAGCGTTGGTACATGCCACGCGCGGCGGTTTCCGAAAAGATGTAGTTGGTGATCCCCGGAATGCCGTCTTCACGACGTTTCTCCTGGCCAAGCCCCATTTCCAGACACAATTTCGTGTTGCGTGCGCGATGACCTTTCAGCAGTTTTTGAATTTCACACCAGTTTTCCGAGTCGTCCTGCTCCAGGAACCCGGCGGGGCCAAAAGCCCGCGTGGCGCTGTTTTCAAACGCGGCTTTCACTTCATCAGAGGCGGCTTTATCGGTAATACAGAACGCCCACACCTCAACCTGGTCCGGCCCACGCGGGTGCCAGACGCGCAGCGTGGCGGTACCGTTGAGCCAGGAAAGCGTGGGGAAAATGTTGTTGTGACCGGCCAGACGCAGGGCGCGAACCTTGCCCAAGCGTTGTTCGGCTTCCGCGTAGGTGTCGCGGTAGTAGCTGGAGACCTCACCATCGACCCAGACGTTGGCATCAGGATTCTCAGTAAAGAAAAATCCGCTGCCGTGCCCGTCCTGACCGAACTGTAGCGCGTCTTTGGCGGTTTCCCACACCGGGCGGGCGGTCTGACCATCGCCGAGGCGCTTATCGCTACCGTCGTCTTTCGCTCCCAGCACCTGCACCGCAGAGGCATGGCTGAACAGTGCGTGATACTGGTCGCTGGCAAACTGTTCGGCAGGGAATTTCCAGTTACAATCGATGGTCCACTTCTGGACGCCACCGACGATTTCGGTGCCGCCTTCACGACGATCGAGTACGCCGTCGAGATACCAGGCGATGTCGCCGAGATAATCGCCAAGCGCAGGCGCGGAGGTATCCCAGTTACCGAAAATCAGTCCCTTGTAGCTCTCTACGCCAGGCACTTCGTTCAGCCCCCAGTGGGATTTGCATAAACCTTGCGGATAAGCGCGCGGCTCCAGCGGCACGTCGATCAGCTCGCCGTTAATTCCGTAAGACCAGCCGTGATACGGGCAGGTGAAGGCGCGGGTATTGCCGCAGTCGGCGTAGCTGACGCGCATCGCACGGTGGCGACACTGGTTGAGAAACGCTTTGATGCTGCCGTCTTTCTGGCGAACCACCACCACCGCATCCTCGCCCATGTAGGTGTTAAAAAAATCACCGGGTTTAGGGATTTGGCTTTCGTGGGCGAGAAATAGCCAGCAGCGTCCGAAGATGCGTTCCAGCTCCAGTTGGTAAATTTCAGGGTCGGTATAAATTCGTGGGGTTACGCGACCGTTTTGCGTGTCGATCAGTTGGTAGATGTCTAAATTTGAGGGTGTGGTCATATTTTTTAATCCTGAAAGCTAAGATGTATTGACCTTCTTTTTTTGTACCCTAAGGATGTTGCTGGTTAGTTATCAATCTGTGAAATAGTAAATTTCTACCAGTTGAGACATTTTTTCGATAACAAGGAGCAGGGCATGGAACTGAGGCACTTACGCTATTTCGTAGCAGTGGCGCAGGCGCTGAATTTCACCCGAGCGGCAGAAAAGCTGCATACCTCTCAGCCGTCGTTAAGCAGCCAGATCCGCGATCTTGAAACCTGCGTGGGCGTTCCGTTGCTGGTGCGGGATAAACGAAAAGTTGCGCTGACGGCGGCCGGTGAGTGCTTTTTACAGGATGCGCTGGCGATCCTCGAACAGGCGGAAAACGCCAAAGTTCGTGCCCGTAGAACGGTGCAGGAAGATAATCATTTCTCCATTGGCTTTGTCCCTTCCGCAGAGGTCAATCTGTTGCCGAAGGTGCTGCCTTTGTTTCGTTTAAAACAACCGGATACGCACATTGAACTGGTGAGTCTGATCACCACCGAGCAGGAAGAGAAGATCCTCAGCGGAGAGCTGGACGTTGGCTTAATGCGCCACCCGGTGTACAGCCCGGATCTCGATTATCTGGAGCTGATTCATGAGCCGTTGGTAGTTGTGTTACCGGTGAATCATCCGTTAGCTAATGAGCAGGCAATCTCCGCAGAACAACTACACGGCGTGAATTTTGTCAGCACCGATCCGGCCTATTCCGGCGCGTTAGCGATGATTGTCAAAAACTGGTTTCAGCAGCAAAAAAGCCAGCCTAACATTGTGCAAGTGGCAACCAACATTCTGGTGACCATGAACCTGGTCGGCATGGGGTTGGGGGTGACTTTGATACCCGGTTATATGAATAATTTTAATACCGGACAGGTGGTTTTTCGGCCAATTATTGGTGATGTCCCAACCATCGCGTTGCTGATGGCGTGGAAAAAAGGATCTCTCAAACCGGCACTGACCGATTTTATCGCCACGGTACATGAACGTTTGGCCGTGAGTCTGACGGTGTAATGGTTACAACTCGCTGAGCTGTGACTCGACATACAGATAGCCAATTCCCATGAGTTGCTGGGCACGATTGAGCTGGCCGAAGCTTATCTGAGTCGCTCTGGCGCGCGGGTTATCACCGTGATCAAACGGGTTAAACCCAGTTTGCTGCACCAAGGTATTGAGCCAGCTATCGCCAAAAGCACAGCTACGACCGTACAACCATATCTGATTAATATTCAGTATATTCAGAAAGTTATATAAACTAAGCCCAATGGCATTGGCGGCATGCTCGGCCCAGGCCTGAATACGAACATCACCGTTCTGCCAGGCAGTAATAAGCTGGTCGGTGGTGAGCGTTTCCGGATCGTAAAGGGACGTCGGCTGCGATTTCATCCACACGCGGGCCTGTTTTTTCAACGCGCTCAATGACGCCACCGTTTCCAGACAGCCATAGCGACCGCAGTCACAGGCAATTCCATCGGGATGAACGATGGTGTGTCCAATCTGGCCGCTGCCATACAGACTACCGCGCCAGATATTGTCGTTAATCACAAACGATGAGCCGATACCGTAATCAACGTTAATCACGCAAAAATCACCGTTAGCCGCTGGGTTTTGCCATTTTTCGGCCAGCGCCAGCATCACGCAGTCATTGTCCAGGCGGACCTGTACGCCGAGCATCTCTTCCAGCAGATATTTTATTTCCACCGGTGTTTTCCACGGGGCCTGGGGCATGGTTTTTGATGCGCCGGTGATCGGATCAACCTGGCCGTGAACGCCGAGCGCCAGATTAATCGTGACCTCGGGAAATTGTCGACGGTATTCCCGCCAGTGTGCAGCAAGGGCTGACAGCAGCGCTTTGGGGGTTTCCGGCTTAATGACCTCATGACGCCAGTCGCCGATGGCAACCAGCCGTGCGTCCGCCAGTTGGCTGGTGATACTGGTAGGGGTGACGTTGATACATAGCGTCCATGCGCCTTTTTCTGGCAAATGATAGCTGCCGCTGCTCAAACCGCGCTGGCTTAAGGTTTTTCGCGAATGACTAATTCTCCCCTCATCCATCAGCTCTTCGAGGATATTGCTGACCGCCGGGATCGACAGGCCGGTGAGCTGCGCCAGCTGTGACTTGCTGAGCTGCTTTTCCCGCCACAGATGCGACAAAAAGATCTGCTTATTCGCCTGACGAACCCTGGCGTTGTTGAACCCCGAACGCTGCATTCACTTAACTCCCTTAACTATATTGCGTGAGCATTGCGCATTTTAGCGCCACTTAACTGCCGCAGAATAGCATCAAGTTGAATTTTTACTTTTGCTTATTGAGTGGAGAGCGGCATGTACGGTTTAGTTAAAGTCTGGCAAGAAACGATCACCCTCCCAACGTGGACGGCGGGTGAAGAAGATGCCAACCCAATGTTTCTGGAAAAGCGGGTTTACCAGGGATCTTCTGGCGCGGTGTATCCGTATGGCGTGATTGATACGCTGACCGGCAAACGTGAAATGCGCGACTATCAGGCGGTGTGGATGGAGAATGACTTCATTCGCGTCATGCTGTTGCCGGAGTTAGGCGGGCGTATTCATCGAGCGTATGACAAAGTTCAGCAGCGCGATTTTGTCTACTACAACGAAGTGGTGAAGCCCGCTCTGGTTGGTTTGCTTGGGCCGTGGATCTCTGGTGGCATTGAATTTAACTGGCCGCAGCATCATCGCCCAACCACTTTTATGCCAGTCGATTTTACGCAGCAACAGGGTGAACACGGCGAATATACCGTATGGATGGGTGAGGTAGAACCTATGCGCGGTTTACAGGTGATGACCGGATTTACGCTGTATCCGGATCGCGCCCTGATCGAGATAACCGGGAAGGTGTTTAACGGTAACGCTACGCCGCGCCATTTTTTATGGTGGGCGAATCCAGCGGTGAAGGGCGGCGACGATCACCAGAGCGTGTTTCCGCCGGATGTGACCGCAGTATTTGACCACGGTAAGCGTGATGTTTCTGCGTTTCCTATCGCCACCGGTACATACTATAAAGTGGACTACTCGGCTGGCGTGGATATCTCGCGCTACAAAAACGTGCCGGTACCGACCTCCTACATGGCTGAAAAATCAGATTATGATTTTGTTGGCGCATGGCATCACGGTGAGCGAGGCGGTCTGCTACATGTGGCTGACCACCACGTTTCGCCAGGGAAAAAACAGTGGACCTGGGGCTATGGCGACTTTGGCGTTGCCTGGGATCGTAACCTTACCGATGACAACGGTCCTTATATTGAACTGATGACTGGGGTCTTTACCGACAACCAGCCGGATTTCACCTGGCTTGCGCCGTACGAAGAGAAAGTCTTTGTGCAAAACTTCCTGCCCTACAGCGAACTGGGCATGGTGCAAAACGCCAGTACGCAGTTGGCGCTTCGTCTGGTGCGTGAGCGTAGCCAGCTTTCTGTGGGCGTTTATGCGATTGCGCCGCTGCGCGACGTGCAGGTTACGCTTTCTGCCGATGGACAACCGTTCTATGAGCATACGCTGACCCTGGAGCCCGGACAAAGCTGGCTGGCTGATGTGTCTGACGATAACCATGCGCGGGTAACGATGACTGTCACTGGCGCCGATGGCACTACGCTTTTGCAGTACGAAGAGCACATCGCGCAAGAGTTACCACTGCCATCGGCGGCCGTCGCGCCAGCGCTGCCAGAAGCGCTTTCTAATACCGATGAACTCTATTTTATTGGTCAGCATCTGGAGCAGTACAACCATGCCAGCCGCTATGCCGAAGATTATTATCGCCGCGCGCTCGACGTTGATCCGCTGGACTACCGCAATAATGTGGCCCTGGGGACGCTGGCGCTAAACCGCGCGGACTGGGCGCTGGCGGCACAATGTGCCGGCAAGGCGCTGGAGCGGGCGCATAAGCTCAATAAAAATCCGCGTGATGGCGAGGCGAGTATGCTGCTGGCCGCCGCACAGGAACGTCAGGGCGATGATGACAGCGCGTGGGATAATTATTATAAGGCCAGTTGGAGCGGCAACTGCCGGGATGCGGCTTTCTGGTCGTTAGCGCGTCTGGCGATGAAGCGTCAGGACTACGCTGGCGCATTGGAAAAGGTGGAGCAGAGCCTGCGCTTTAACGGCAGTAATAACCTGGCGATGGGGCTGAAAGCGCTGGCGCTGGCAAAGCTTGATCGCAATGCGCAAGCGCTGGACTACATTCGCCAACAGCTGGTGGATTATCCGCTGAGCTATACCCTGCATTATGCACGCTGGGCAATCTGCCAGGACGAAGCGACAGCGCTTGCGCTGATCTCGATTACCGGGCGTCGCGGGACCAACGCGTGTGAACTGGCAGGCTGGCTGACCTCTTTGGGGCAAAAGGATGCTGCCCGTGGCGTGCTGGAACTGCTCGACAGCCAGGAAACGCTGCCGATGCTGTGGCGCGCCTCGCTGAGCGATAATCCACAACCCTTCATTGAACGTGCTCGTGAGTGTCTGCAAAACCGCGTGCGTTTCCCCAATACGCTGGATGAAGTGCAGATGCTGCAAACTCTTGAGCAAAGCGCTTTTGCCCGCTATTTACTCGGCTGTTTCTGGTACAGCAAACGGCGTTATGCCGAGGCGGTTTCCTGCTGGCAGTTCACGCTTGCGCAGGAAGCGGATTTCGCTCCGGCGCATCGCTTACTGGGGATTTACGCCTGGAACAAACTGCACGATGCACAGCAGGCGAAACAGTATCTGTCGCAAGCCGTGGCGCTGGAGCCGCAAAATGCCCGCTTCCTGTTTGAACTCGACTATCTCAACAAGCTGATGGCACAACCGGCTGAACAGCGCCTGCAGCGGCTGGAAGCCAGTAAAGAGATTGTCTTCCTGCGTGATGATCTGACGGTGGAACTGCTCAGCTTGTGGAATGGGTTGGGGCGCTATGATGATGCCGCCGCAGTATTACGTGAGCGGGTGTTCCATCCATGGGAAGGCGGTGAAGGTAAAGCCACCGGGCAATATCTGCTTAATCAATTACATCGTGCGCTGGCTGCCGTGCAGTCCGGCGACCCGCAAACTGCTATTACGCAACTGCAACAGGCGCTGCACTATCCGCAAAACCTCGGAGAAGGCCGTTTGCCAGGGCAAACGGATAACGACATCTGGTATTTGCTGGGGTATTGCGCGCAGCTGCAAGGCCATTTCGAAGAATCTCAGCGCTACTTCTCCCGTGCGACGCGCGGCGGAAGCTCACTGGATGCCGGACGTTACTATAACGACCAGCCAGTGGACTATCTCTTCTGGCAGGGTATGGCGCAGAGAAAACTTGGCGATGATGCAGAGGCGGACGCTCTGTTCAATAGCTTCCTGCAATGGGTTGAGTCGCATCACGACAACGTGCCGGATGTCGATTTCTTTGCCGTATCGCTACCCGACCTGGTGGTGCTGGATACCTCAGCACAAGCAAAACACCAGCAACACTGCCTGTTTATCAATGCGCTCGGGCATCTGGGGCTAGGAAATAGCGCCGCCTGTCAGCGTGAACTTGATGAACTCCTGCAACTCAATCCGGCACATGACAAGGCATTACTGCTGCGTCACGCCATTAACGTAAGGCTTTTCCAGTAATACCCGAAACGGGTGGGGGATAACCTCACCCGAAACCTACTGTACCCTGCGTTTCCCTGAAAGAGGAATCATAATGAATAACGCGCAGACACATTTAAAGATTGGTTATGTCTGGACTATCTGCCTGGTTGCGGCCTGCGGAGGTTTACTGTTTGGCTATGACTGGGTGGTGATCGGCGGGGCAAAACCCTTCTATGAAGCATATTTCTCGATTACCGATCCGGCGCAATCCGGCTGGGCGATGAGTTCCGCGCTGGTTGGTTGTATCTTTGGCGCACTGATTTCCGGCTGGTGCGCCGATAAATTTGGCCGAAAAATGCCGCTGATTCTCTCAGCTATCCTGTTTAGCGCTTCTGCCTGGGGAACTGCCGTCGCCAGCAATTTCGACATGTTTATTGTCTATCGCATTGTGGGCGGCGTGGGGATTGGTCTGGCGTCTGCGCTAAGTCCGCTGTATATCGCCGAGGTCAGCCCCGCTGAAAAGCGAGGTCGCTTTGTTGCCGTTAACCAGCTCACCATCGTCATTGGCGTGCTGGCGGCGCAGCTTATCAACCTGATGATTGCCGAACCTGTTGCCACAGGCGCTACGCAGCAGGCAATTGTTGAAAGCTGGAACGGTCAGACAGGCTGGCGCTGGATGTTTGGTGCTGAATTAGTGCCTGCGGTAATTTTCCTGGTGCTGATGTTCTTTGTACCTGAATCGCCGCGCTGGCTGGTGAAAGCGGGCAAAGCCGATCGTGCGCGTGCCATGCTGCAGCGCATTGGTTCGGCGGAATATGCCGGGCAAACGCTGAAAGAGATTGAACATACGCTGCAAAAAGATAATCACAAGGTCGCGTGGTCAACGCTGTTACAACCGCAGATCAAACCGATCGTGATTATTGGCATGGTGCTGGCAGTGTTCCAGCAGTGGTGTGGGATCAACGTTATTTTCAACTATGCGCAGGAGATCTTCGCCTCTGCCGGATTCGACATCAACGGTACGTTAAAATCGATCGTGGCGACAGGGAGCATCAATCTGGTCTTTACCCTTGCCGCTCTGCCGTTAGTGGACAAAATTGGCCGTCGTAAACTGATGCTGTTCGGCGCGTCAGGATTGACGGTTATCTACGTACTGATTGCCGGGGCGTACGGGTTGGGCATTATGGGCTGGCCGGTTCTGGTTCTGGTGCTGGCGGCAATCGCGATTTATGCTCTGACGCTGGCGCCGGTGACCTGGGTGCTGCTATCAGAAATTTTTCCCAACCGCGTGCGCGGGCTGGCAATGTCGCTGGGGACGCTGGCGCTGTGGATTGCTTGTTTCCTGCTGACCTATACCTTCCCGCTGCTCAATGCGAGTCTGGGCGCGTCGGGAAGCTTCCTGCTGTACGGTGTGATTTGCGCGATGGGCTTCATCTATGTTCTGCGTAATGTACCGGAAACCAAAGGCGTGACGCTGGAAGCGCTGGAAGAACAGCTGGCGGCGCAGCATACAAAAGTCGGTGCATCAACCCAACCGCGAAGCGCCCGCTAATGGATGGTCTGCTGACGCTACAAAACGCACATCTGCGGATGTGCGTCGATCCGCAGGGCGGTTCTCTATTAAGCCTGGTTTCGTTACAACATCAACAGGCCATTTTACGCGAAGGTCATGGTCAGCGGCCTGGTGATTGCGGCCTGTTCCCGATGCTGCCGGTCGCGAATCGGGTGGCGGGAAATCGTTTTATGCTGCGCGGTGAAGAGGTGGTTTTACCTCAGCATGGCGCAGACGACACTTTCTTCCTGCACGGTGACGGCTGGCTGCAACGCTGGCAGATTATTACCGCTACCCAAAGCGGCTGTTTGCTGCAGTTGCGCAGTTGGCACCCCTGCGGCTACGACTATACGGCGCGGCTTTGTTATCAACTGGAAACCTCAAGCCTGCACGCCTCGTTGACGCTCACCCATTGCGGTGAGCAGCCAATGATTTACGGCTGTGGGTTCCATCCATTTTTCGCCTTTGATAAGCGCAGCACGGCGCAGTTCACCGCCGGCGGTTACTGGCCGGAGGGGGAACAGCATCTGCCGCTGGAATGGCAACGCGATATCCCTGCAGTGGCGGATTTCAAGCATGCGCAATACGGTGAGGATAGCTGGCTGAATGTCGGATATTCTGGCTGGAGCGGGCGGGCCGTTATTCAGCGAGATGTGATGAAAGTCACGATTTTAGCGCAAACTCCGTGGTTGATGCTGTTCAGAATGTCGGGTGAGGAGTTCCTGTGCCTGGAGCCGCAAACGCATCCGGTGAATGCCCACAACATGCAGGGGCAGCCGGGATTGCAGGTTTTAGCGCAGGGAGAACGCTGCCATTTTGCGATGCAAATTAGCGTCGAATAGGGCAAAAATCATGTTATCTGCCTGTTAATGCTCTCTTGCGCCAGCCTGCGTTTGTCGCCAGACTATCGCCTCCAAACGGGAGGGATTCATGGCTTTGCATTCCACGCGCTGGCTGGCGCTCGGTTATTTCACCTACTTCTTTAGCTACGGTATCTTTCTGCCTTTCTGGAGCGTCTGGCTCGAAGGGTTAGGGCTGACGCCGGAAACCATCGGCTTACTGCTGGGCGCGGGGCTGATTGCCCGTTTTCTCGGTAGCTTGCTGATTGCACCGCGTGTGAGCGATCCCTCTCGGCTGATCTCAGCGTTACGTATTCTGGCCTTGTTGACGTTGGTGTTTGCGCTGGCCTTCTGGGCGGGGACTAACGTGGCGTGGCTGATGGTGGTGATGGTCGGCTTTAACCTGTTTTTCTCACCGCTGGTGCCGCTGACCGACGCACTGGCCAACACCTGGCAAAAACAGATAACCATGGATTACGGTCGGGTGCGACTGTGGGGATCCGTGGCCTTTGTGATCGGCTCTGCGTTGACCGGCAAACTGGTGAGCCTGTTCGACTATCGGGTGATCCTGGTCCTGTTATCGCTTGGCGCCGCCTCAATGCTGCTGGGCATGATGATTCGCCCGAGCGTGCAACCAGCGGGTGAAAACCGTCAGCAGGAGAGCGCAGGATGGCCCGCCTGGCGCGCGCTAATAACCCAAAGCTGGCGTTTTCTGGCCTGCGTGAGTCTGCTGCAGGGCGCACATGCAGCTTATTACGGTTTCAGCGCCATTTACTGGCAGTCTGCCGGTTATTCCGCTTCGGCGGTGGGCTATTTATGGTCATTAGGCGTGGTGGCGGAAGTGATTATTTTTGCGCTAAGCCACAAGCTGTTTCGCCGCTTTAGCGCTCGCGATCTTCTGCTGCTTTCCGCCGTTTGCGGCGTGGCGCGTTGGGGTCTGATGGGCTGGAGCACAGAGCTGCCATGGCTGATTGTGGTGCAAATCCTGCATTGCGGAACGTTTACCGTCTGCCACCTGGCGGCGATGCGTTACATTGCTGCGCGACAGGGCAGTGAAGTGATTCGTCTGCAGGCGGTATATTCTGCGGTGGCGATGGGCGGCAGTATCGCCATCATGACCGTTTTCGCCGGCTATCTGTACCAGAACCTGGGCAGCGGCGTATTCTGGGTGATGGCGCTGGTGGCGCTACCAGCTATCGTTCTGCGCCCGAAAGTGGTGGCGCAGCCTGCGACGTTATGATTCAAGGATTTTGCGGATTTGCTGCTGCTGGTGAGACGTAAGCGCCAGATCCGCATGAATCAGCGGGGGAGAAAACAGCGGTAGCGGCGTGGTGTACGGTGTAATAATCAGCGTTACGCCACGCGGCGCTCCCTCTTTTTGAAAGTCCTGCATCGGCATGTGTTTTACGTTGAGCGGCAGCAGCGTCAGTTCGCGCAGCTGTTGTTCTATATGCGCTTCAAGTTGTTCGTTACTACCGGTCAGCAGGATAATCTGTTTTTCGTGCAAATCCTTCTCCTGCATCAGCCAGGCGCCGAAAATAACGGCGACCAGGCCGATCTCTTCTTCTGAAAACTGGACATCGTATTCCGCTTCAAAGCCGTGAATCGCCTCGCGGGTAGTTCGAACCAGCCGGGGATAAAGTCGGCTGAACTCCTCCGGTAGCGTGTTATCAATGCCGATGGCAAACACGCTGCGGTTCAGTGCCTGGGCCAGGTGGATATACAACTGGTCATTCAGCCCTTGCTCGTCGCTGAAGCGCACGTTGCCATACTCGCGAAAACGCAGCACCAGCCGCGCAATAGCAAGGCGCAGGCGGCGATCCTGCTGGTGATTATCGCGGATCGGGTCGGGGATGCGGATCATTGAGAATAACAACGCCATAAACAGCGATTCGCCCAGCGGCGCACTTTGCATGACGTGGCGCTGCCAGTGGCGGCCAATTTCCTCGGCGAGCGGATACTCAGCGCAGGATTGTGCCCACCGTTGCTGGAGTGGATTAAACTCCGGGGTGATCCCCGCGTGGTGCTGTAGCAGACAATATTGTAAATACAAGCGCAGGAACTGGATGTCACGACATTCAAACGGCTTCTGTAAGCGCCGGGAGCACAGATTGATGAGCGCATGCAGATTGGTGTCGTCATACAGCGTACGTGCGATACCTTGTTGTTTAAGAGCAATTTTTAAAGTGGGCGTGAAATGCTGAGCGATAAAAGTAGGGCAAATCCGCAGGCCACGACGCAGCCACTGCAACAGACACAGACGCTGATTTAGCGGGGTTCCTTCGATCGCATAGCCACCATTCTGCGCGGTGGCTATCGTGAGCCGGTGATAGCGCTGGATTTCGAGCCCTGCGCCAATAATATCTTCCTGAACCGTGGCATCATCGACACCATTGAGGCTGCTGAAGGTTTGTGTAGTCGCGATTTGCCCTGGCAGGAAAAGCGTCAGCAGAACCTGGCAACGGCGCTGGGGAGCGGAAAGTACAGATGGCGGAGCAAGCGTTGACATCATCTGTAGGGTCTCCCGTAAGTATGTTTGATAAGAATAGCTAAAGTTTGCTCATAGATTTGAGGAATGGAATGCTTTCCACCAGGAATGCTGGAGAGCGTCACAGAATTTTTAACGTGCGGAACAGATAGCGGGAGTGGAACGCAGCGCGTTAATCCGCTTTTTCACTGTTTTATCTTTTTGTTGAGATATAAAAAAATGCCAGAGGGGGGAATGCTGGCGGAGGGAGGTATGAACATGCTATCGCAGAGAAGTGAAAAACCTAAAGTGAACGTAGCAATACGACGGAGGCAACAGATTCATTACCTCCGTAACAGCTGTCTGGCGTTACTTCTCACGACTCAACGTTAATCCCACATCGCCGCCCGGATGTACCGCCAGCAGCGTTTCCTTTGAGTAGCCGCTTTCGCTCATCAGACAGGCACAGGCGGCGTCAAAGATAGCCAGCACCAGTAAAATAGAGGTGGTAGCCAACATGTTCAGCGGGTCGGCCTCTCGCTGAACGCCTGTGGAAATCACTAGCCTCGAGGCTTTAGCAATGGCCGAATCGGCGTTTTCAGTCACGCTCAGGATGGGCACATTCCTTGCAGCCAGTCCGGGCAGCAGCCGGGTGAGCTCGTCCGAATTACCCCCGCGTGACAGCATAATCACCAGGTCGTCGGCGCGTAAAAAACCGAGATCGCCATGCGCTGCATCCGTCGCGTTGAGGTAAATCGCTGGACGTTCCACGCAGGCAAGCATATGCGCGACTTTACGCGCTGCAATGCCAGAGGTACCGACGCCGGTGACGACGATTTTGCCCTGACAACCGCGCAGCTCCGCCATCAGCGACTGCCAGACAGGTTCAGTCAGATGCTGCCCCAGACCCGCCAGGGCATCGCTATAGAGCTGGAATACGCCGCTGGCCTGAGACCAGGAGTTACTCATGCGTCCTCCTGCATCAACTGGCGGTATTTCATATGATCCTGATACATCTCGTGGAATACCCGATATTTGCGATCGTAGTACTGCTTAATGCGATTAGTCTGCGGGGTAACCGTTTTACCAATCCGGCTCATCGCTGACATTGCTTCCGGGAAGGTATCGAACACGCCCGCGGCGATAGTTCCCATCATGGCGCCACCCAGCAGCATGGCTTCGCTCTCTTCAGGCAGCAGCATCGCACAGCCGGTGGCGTTGGCATGCTCCTGAACGAAGATCGGGTTTTTCGTCCCGCCGCCGCTGGCCATAATGGTATCGATGGTGTAGCCGCTTTGATTCATCGTTTCAATGATATGACGGGTTCCCAGCGCAATGGACTGGATGGTCGCGAGGTACTGTAACGCCATATCTTCCGGCGTGCGCGACAGCTTCAGTCCGGTGATAGCGCCTGTGAGCGTTGGGTTGGCGCGCGGTGAACGGTTGCCGTGGAAATAGGGCAGGATGTGCATATCGCGGGTTAAAAATGCGATATCTTCCGGCTCACCGGCCATTTTACGCAGCAGCGCATTCAGCACTTCATAAATGGTCTGCCCTTGAGATTTCGCCTGGGTCAACAAGGTTTCGTAACAAGGATGCGACTGAATAACGTGGTCGATTAACGCTCCGGTTGCCGACTGTCCACCTTCGTTAAGCCAGTATTCTGGCAGCACTGCTGAGTAGTAAGGACCCCAAACGCCGCCGATAAAACGCGGCTCTTTGGAAATCGCCATGTGTCCGGTAGAGGTGCCGCCAATCAGCGCGACGCGGCGGTCAAAATCCGCCACCTCGCCAGAGACACCGCTCGCGCCGAGCGTGCCGAGCGTACCGGCGTGGGCATCGATGATCGAGACGCTGACAGCGGTCCCCGGAATCAGCCCCATTTCGCTGGCGGCGCGCGGAGAAAGACCATGACCGAGCGGTTCGCCCATGGTTTTCACGTAGCGACCAATTTTGGCAGCATCATGTTCCAGCAAGTCTTCCAGCCCAATCTGGCGGAAATAGCTGTCATCCCATTTGTCTTCATGGCCCATATAGGTCCATTTACACACCGTCGAGCACAGTGAGCGCGTGTCATCGCCCGTTGCGCGCCAGGTCAGGAAATCGGGCAGGTCAAAGTAGTATCCCGCATTGGCCCAGGTGTTGGGCATATGTTGCTTCAACCACAGCAGTTTGGGCGTTTGCATTTCCGGGGAGATAATACCGCCAACGTAGTCCAGCACCCGATGATGCAGGGCGTTAATGCGCTCAGCCTGAGTAATGGCGCGGTGATCCATCCACACAATGATATTCTGTTCGCTGCGCCCGGACGGACTAATGGTCAGCGGTTTACCTTCTTTATCCAACACCACCAGTGAACAGGTCGCGTCAAAGCCCAGACCTTTCACCTGGATAGGGTTGATATCCGACTGGTTAATCGCATCGCGAACCGCGTTACACACTGCCTGCCAGATGTTATCGGAAGACTGCTCAACAAAATCGGCCTGCGGGCGGTAAATCTCGATGGCCCGACTGGCCTGGCCGACCATTCTGCCGTTGAGATCAAACACGCCAGCACGGGCGCTTCCGGTTCCGACATCCACACCAATAAAGTAACTTGCCATAATTTTTTCTCCTGAAATCAGGCTTTACGATTCTGTAATGCGATAAAGAGGATCAGCACCGCGCCCCACAGCGCCATCGTCAGATAGCTGCTGACCCCCAGCAAGTTAAGGCCGCTTTCCAGCATTTGCAGCACAATCAGCGCCAGGACCAGGCCGATAATGCGTCCGAAGCCGCCATCCGGATTGATGCCGCCGAGTACGGAGGCAAGGATGGTGACCAGCAGGTAGGACTCACCGTATCCGGCTTTTGCCGAGTTGAATTTCGCCATCATCAGAATGGCGGCGACCCAGCCGAGCAGGGCTGAAATCACGTACACGGAAATTTGTACCCGTACGGTATTCACACCACTGTAGCGGGTAGCCTGTTCATTGGAGCCGACGAGATAAAGACTGCGCCCCAGCGTGGTGTGCTCCAGCAGTACCCATAGCAGGATTGCCACCAGGAAAAAGAGCAACAGCGCCACCGGAATACCCGCAATCGTGGCGTTGCCAAGGTACTGAATGGCAATCGGGAAACCCGAAATCACCGTCCCGTTGGAGAGCAGAATATTCAGCCCGGAGATAAGTGTCATCGTGCCGAGGGTGGCGAGAATCGGTGAGACGCCGACCCAGGCAATCAGCGCGCCGTTGAGCGTACCGATAGCCACCGCCACGGCTGCACCTGCCAGCAGCGCCAGCACCAGAAACAGCGGGTTATCCGGATGGGTAACGATAATCGCTGCCATTACCAGCGAGCAGGCGTTCGCCCCGGCAATAATTGACAGGTTAATGCCGCCGGTCAGCATGGTCATACCCATCCCGAGGGCCAGCATACCGAGGATCGGTAACTGTGAGCCTATCGACTGGAAGTTAGCGACGCTAAAAAAACGGCTGCCGAGCAGGGCTGAGAAAACCAGGGCGACGACCACAATAATGACGCATTGCAGACGAATGATGGCATCACCGGGTAAAAATCTGGCGATTGTTTTCATCTCAAAGCTCCCTTGCCAGTTTGCGTTTTTCGTTCCAGGCCGTGGCACTGATGCTGACCAGGATAATGGCGCCGCTGAATACGGTGTGCCAGTAAGAGGAGACGCTGAGTAGCGTCAGACCATTTTGTAAGAAGGCGAGCAAGACAACGCCGAGCAGGGTTCCGGTCAACGTACCGCGCCCGCCGCTCATGCTGGTTCCGCCGAGTACGACCGCCGCCAGCACCGTCAGCTCAAAGCCGAGCAGCGAATTGGGTGCAACTGACTGGGTGATTTGCGCCTGAACCACGGCGGCAACACCTGCCAGAATGCCCATATAGCCATAGACGTAGAAATGCAGCTTCAGCAGATTCAGCCCCAGGCGTGAGGCCGCGTCGCGGTTGCCGCCCATGGCGTAAACCTGACGGCCAAGACGGGTATAGTTCATCAGCACTGCGGTAAAGACGATCACCGCCGCCAGGCACAGCAGAGGCAGGGTGAGGCCGTAGTCGTAGCCATCTGCCGCGGTGAAGGAGAACCAGTTAATGCCGTTCATAAACCAGTCAGGGAAACCGTACAGCCAGGTGCCTTTGGTGGCGTAAACCAGAAGGCCGTAGTAGACGTTCAGCGTGGCAATGGTAATGATGATTGCCGGAACGCGCAGCCAGTAGACCAGGAAGCCATTAATCAGCCCAAGCAGCAGGCCCACCGCAATCGCAATGGTTAACGCCAGAGCGAAGTTGCCGCCGTGGCCGATCACCCAACTGGCCATCGCATACTGGGCAATCGCGGTCATCGCCGGAAATGAGATATCGATCCCACCGGAAATCAGCACCACAAACAACCCGCAGGCGAGAATGCCGAGAATCGCGTAGCTGGTGGCCACATCTGTTAGATTGCCGAGCGAGAGGAACTCATCGGTGCTGACACTTAGCCCAACCGCCAGCGCCACGACCAGCAGGCCCAGCCAGAATTCATGTTGCCCGATTAAACGGGACAGATGCATCTTATTCATTGATTACCTCGACCACTTCAGCAATCTCCTCTTCACGGCAGTGATGAGGATTAAATTCCGCCACCAGTCTGCCGCGACGCATCACCAGCACGCGGTGGCTGTTGTAATATGCTTCCGGAATTTCATCGCAAATCATCAGCACCGCCATACCTTGTTCCGCCAAATCGCGGGCTATCTGGTAAATGCCCTCTTTGTTGGCGATATCCACGCCGACGGTAGGCGAGTCGAGGATCAGGATGCGGGGATTGGTCGCCACCCATTTGGCAATGGCGATACGCTGGGCATTGCCGCCGGAAAGGGTTTTGACCGGCAGGTGCGGATCGGACACTTTGATATTCAGTTCGCGGATTAAATCGGCGACCAGCTTTTGCGCTTTACTATGATCGAGCAAGCCGCTACCGGTGTGCAGTTGATCAAACACCGTGACGATGGTGTTGTCGTAAATCGACTGCTCCATGATCAGCCCCTGCGTCAGGCGATCTTCTGAGACGTAACCGATCCCGTGCTTAATGGCGTCGTGGTTATTACGAAGCGTGACCGGCTGACCGTTAATACGCATCTCGCCGCTTTCCGGCTGGGTCATGCCGAACAAACTGAGGCAAAGTTCGGTACGCCCGGCGCCCAACAGGCCGACAATCGAGACAATCTCGCCGCCATGTAGCGACAGATTAATGTTCTGGTATTTGCCTCTGCGGCTGAGGTTGCGCAGCTCCAGCAGGGGTTCTCGATCGTCGAATGATTTCTCCGGCAGCGGGCTGTAGTGGAAGCGTTGTCCGGTCATCAGGAAAGCCAGCTCGTGACTGTCCAGTTCGCTGGCAGGATATGTGCCCACCAGTTTGCCGTCGCGCATGACGCTGATACGGTCTGCCACTTCCATCACTTCATCCAGACGATGGCTGACAAACACCACGCAAATGCCGGCTGCTTTCAGTTCGTTAACCACCTTCAGCAGGCCATTGACCTCCTGGCGGGTTAGCGAGGCGGTGGGCTCGTCCATAATCACCAGACGCGCATCTGCGGCAATTGCCCGGCAAATAGCGACCAGCTGTCGGTCGGCAATCGAGAGTTTTTCTACTTTTTTATCGGGATCGATATTCACCCCGATACGTTTCATGGCTGCCAGCGCCTGCTGTTTCATAGCACCACGACGCACCCAGATATCACCACCCGGCAGATAGCGGTTGACCGCGATATTTTCTGCGACGCTAAAGTTGGGGAACAGCGACAGGTCCTGATAAATAACCTGAATGCCATAATGGGAAGAGAGCTGCGGCGTCAGGTGATGGAACAATTTTCCGTCGAGTAAAATCTGCGCGCCTTTTTCCGGGTGATAAACCCCGGAGATCACTTTAATAATGGTACTTTTACCACAGCCGTTTTGACCCGCCAGACAGTGAACTTCGCCTTTTCTCAGCGTCAGATTCACGTTATCCAGCGCCAGCACGCCCGGGAATTGTTTGCTGATATTCTCAAGAGTGATAAATGCGGTGGTGTCTGCCATGGACAATACCCCTGCGAGCGCCCTGACGGACGCTGAGTGTTAGTTTGGTTGATAGCGCCGACCAGACGGTCGGCGTTAAGGTTCCCTGGTGTTGGCTAAAGCCTTAGAAACCAAGTGATTGTGCGTTGTCTTTGGTGACTTCGAGGATCTTGTTAAAGCGGATCACTTTCTTCTCCGTGTCGATATCGGCTTTCCCTAAACCGTCGATACTCAGATCTGCATTGACTTCTTTGCCCTGCAACAGCTGATCGGCAACCGTTACCAGCGCATAGCCCGCATCTTTTGGATCCCACAGCAGCGCTTTTTTGATATCTCCACGCATCAGGTAAGGCGCAGCCTGCGCTGGCATGGCGATCCCGACAACGGCGATCTTATCTTTGGCGCGTTTTTTCTGCACAGCCTGACCCGCACCAATTGGACCCAGTGAGCCGAAGCCGATAATGCCCTTCATCTGCGGATAGGTTTTCATCAGATCCAGCGTGGTGGCGTAGGATTTATCAATGCTTTCCGCGACCGGCAGGCGTGAAGTGACCTCGAACATTTCCGGATATTTTTCTTTCTGGTACTTAATTGCATAATCCGCCCACGCGTTATGCAGTGGGACCGTCAGCGAACCAACATAGATTGCATACCCGCCTTTGCCGCCCATATTTTTCGCTAACTCATCGACGTTGGCTTGTGCGTATTTTTCACTATCGATGGTTTCGATATCCCACTGACCGATTTGCTCGTCCGGGGATTCGTGCGTCAGGACCACAATGCCTTTATCGCGCGCTTTTTTCAGTACTGGCTCAAGAACCTTGGCATCGTTCGGTACCACGATGATTGCGTTGACGTTTTTGGCGATCAGATCCTCAATCACTTTGACCTGCTGTGCCGGATCCGGCGTAGATGGACCGGTCTGGTAAGCGTTCACATCCAGTTTTTTTGCTGCTTCGTTAACACCGGTTTCCATGCGGTTAAACCAGGGAATACCAGTGACTTTGGCAACCACAGCAATTTCATATTTTTCCGCCGCAAAGGACGTGCCGGACAACATGCATGCAGAAACCAGGGTTGCACTGAGTAATGCGAGTTTGAATTTCATAGTTGTACCTTTCGTAGGGGGCAGGACATGTCACGGCGTGAAGTTAACAACGAATGGAAGAGGGAATGAATCATAAGTTTGGAGAATGTGATGCACGCCCATTATTGTGAATTTATGGAAATAAAATGGTTAACAATTAGTTAAATTTGCATGGTTTTACATTCAAACGTTCAAATTAAGTGTTAATAAAACATTAAAATGAAACTATTGATTAACATTTTATTATCATTTGACTTAGAGTTTGACGCCGAAAAGGTGTTTGGGTGGAATTTCCCGAAGAAGAAATTATCGAAATTGAGAACTGAATCGATACCGGAAAAGGGTGCTCAACTTTTTTTCGTTCAATGGTATCCTCGGCACACTTGCGCCAAATACGGCATCATTATTTGTGGCGGTGTTGATTTTTATCGTGGAGAACTCATGCAAGGCGTTAAACGTATCAATATGACGTTGTTTCTCGCTGTCCTGTCTTTTGGCGCAGGTGCGCATCCCCACAGCTTTATTCATCTGAAAACCGAAGTTGTGAGCGAAAATGATCGGTTCGTCGCGCTAAAAATGCGCTGGACGATGGATGAAATCACGTCGGCGGATCTGCTTTACGACGCGGGGGATGCTAAACCTGGTGATGAAATTTGGAAAAAACTGGCGGCGGAAGTGATGGCCAACGTTCTCGGGCAGCACTATTTCACCGAAGTGTGGCACGATGGGAAAAAGGTAAAGTTTAAAAACAGACCGACGGAATATGGCATGGCGCGTGAAGAACACCAGGCGGTGCTGACGTTCGTTCTGCCGCTGGCCGAAGCTCAACCACTGAGCGGTCAAAAATATACTATTTCAACCTTCGATCCGACCTACTACGTCGATATGAGCTATGACAAAGACAGCGACGCCCGACTTTCGCAGACCATAAGCCAGCAATGCCATATTTCAATGCATACGCCGACGCCGAATGAACACATGTTAAGTTTTGCGCAGTCGCTGGATAAAGAAGACGCACCGCCGGAGGATATGGAGTTGGGTAAACAGTTTGCACAGACGGTGACGCTGCAATGTCAGTAGTTTATCAACAACGCGCAGCCAGACGCCGTTGGCTCACGCTATGGCCGCTGGCGGTCTTTTTGTTGCTGGCGACAGGCGGGGGGCTGTGGTTGTGGCAAGCCTGGCCTCAGGTAATGATGCACAGTGTCGTCTGGCAGCGCGACGTTAACCAGCAGATGAGCGGGTTGCTGAAAGCGGTTGCCGCCAACCCCACACGTGCGGGCGGATCTCTGCTGTTGTTTAGCTTTATATATGGGGTATTGCACGCATTGGGGCCGGGGCACGGCAAAATCGTCATCACGACCTGGCTTGCGACGCATCCGTCGAAGCTCAAGTCGAGCATTGGGCTGACGCTGGCGTCTTCCCTATTGCAGGGGCTGGTGGCAATAGGACTGGTGGTTGTAGTCCTCACGGTGCTGCAACTGCCTGCCCGACAGCTGCATATGAGCAGTTTCTGGCTGGAGAAAGGAAGTTATGCGCTGGTTGGCATGTTGGGCGTTTTATTGTGTGTCCGTGCGCTGAAGAAATTGCGCCAGCTGCTGATGCGCCCGAAATTCACCGCCTTTACGCCGCACCATGTGCATCACGAGGGCTGCAGCTGCGGGCATCAGCATTTGCCCAACCCGGAACAACTGCAAAGCGGCGATGACTGGCGCGCCCGGTTGATGATTATTCTCTCTATGGGCATGCGTCCCTGCTCTGGCGCAATTATGGTGCTGCTGTTCAGTAAAGTGGTTGGCGTCTTTAGCTGGGGTATGGCGTCGGCGTTGGCGATGGCGGCAGGAACCTCTTTGACGATTACGTCACTGGCTTTGCTGGTACATAGCTTTCGCTCATTGGCGGTGAAAATTAGCGGGCATAAAGCGCCGGTGCTGTGGCGACAGATTGGCTGGACGACGCTGGCGTTAGCCGGTGGTGCGGTGCTTATTGTTGCTGCGGTAGTGATGTGGATGAGCGCGGTGCCGGTAGGGCGAGGGATAAGACCGTTTTAGGTTAGTGAGCGGAATGGTATGACTTGTAGGCCGGATAAGACGCGAAAGCGTCGCATCCGGCACCACAGCAGATTAGCGCTTCAGCGCATCACTCAGTTCGTCACGCATGTTAGCCAGCATGGCTTTAACAACGCGCGGGTTACCTGCAACGATGTTGCCGGTTGCCAGGTAGTTATGACCACCGGTGAAGTCGCAAACCAGTGCGCCAGCTTCACGTGCAATCAGCTCACCTGCTGCGAAATCCCATGGTTTCAGACCGATTTCGAAGTAACCGTCAACGCGCGCAGCGGCAACGTAAGCCAGATCCAGCGCAGCAGAACCTGTGCGGCGGAAGTCAGCGCACTCGGTAAACATTTTGCCAAGAATTTTCATGTAAGAAGCGGCGTGCTGCTTCGCTTTGAACGGGAAACCGGTGGCGATGATGGTGCCGTCCAGATCGCGGGCGGTGCTGCCACGCAGACGATAGCCGTTCAGCTGTGCGCCCTGGCCGCGAGTGGCGGTGAACAGTTCGTTACGCATTGGATCGTAAACAACGGCGACTTCAGTACGGCCTTTAATGCGTACTGCGATAGATACCGCGAAGTGCGGCAGACGTTTTACGAAGTTAGTAGTGCCATCCAGTGGATCGATAACCCATTGAACATCCTGATCTTCACCTGCGTGCTCACCACTTTCTTCGGTGATGATGGTGTGCTGTGGGTAAGATTTGCGAATAGTTTCGATAATAATCGCTTCGGCGGCTTTATCGACGTTAGTCACGAAATCATTGCTGCCTTTCTGGCTGGTTTCTACAGAGTCTGGGGTTTCGTAGTGTTTGGCAATTACATTACCCGCCTTGCGCGCTGCGCGCACGGCGATGGTCAGCATCGGATGCATCGGTCTCTCTCACTGGATGTTAAAGAACGGGAAAACGGCGCAGAGTATAGCAGCGAGTTCGGAATATGTCTTCGTTTTATGATAATATGCCCGAATAATCTTTAGCCGAAGAAATACAATGCTGCAAAATATTCGAATCGTGCTGGTGGAAACCTCTCACACTGGCAACATGGGCTCTGTAGCCCGCGCAATGAAAACCATGGGTTTAACCAATCTGTGGCTGGTAAATCCACTGGTTAAACCGGACTCTCAGGCCATCGCTCTGGCGGCAGGTGCCAGTGATGTAATCGGCAGTGCACAGATCGTCGATACTCTTGATGAAGCGCTGGCAGGTTGCAGCCTGGTAGTAGGCACCAGTGCGCGCTCCCGTACGCTACCGTGGCCGATGCTGGATCCGCGTGAATGCGGTTTAAAAAGCGTCTCTGAAGCGACGAATTCGCCCGTAGCGCTGGTGTTTGGTCGTGAACGTGTTGGCCTGACGAATGAAGAACTGCAGAAGTGCCATTACCACGTCGCTATTGCCGCGAACCCGGAATACAGTTCGCTGAACCTGGCGATGGCGGTGCAGGTCATCTCTTATGAAGTGCGCATGGCCTGGCTGGCAACGCAGGAAAGTGAGAAGACCGCAGAATACGAAGAAGCTGAGTATCCGCTGGTCGATGATTTAGAGCGTTTTTACGGTCATCTGGAACAAACGCTGCTGTCGACCGGATTTATCCGTGAAGGGCATCCGGGGCAGGTGATGAACAAGCTGCGCCGTCTGTTTACGCGTGCGCGTCCTGAGAGCCAGGAGCTGAACATTTTGCGCGGAATTTTAGCTTCAATTGAGCAACAGAATAAAGGCAAGTAAACGTAACGCCTCCGGCAAGTAAAAATGGCACTGAAGGTTAAATACCTGACTAAATTAGTCAAGTAAATAGTTGACTGATTTAGTCGGGAATGTCAGACTTGCCCCTGCTATGCAATACCCCCATTTTACAATAAAAAACCCCGGGCAGGGGCGAGTTTGAGGCTAAGTAAGACATGAGACTGACATCAAAAGGGCGTTATGCCGTGACCGCAATGTTGGACGTTGCGCTCAACTCCGAAACGGGCCCGGTACCGTTGGCTGATATTTCTGAACGTCAGGGAATTTCCCTGTCATATCTGGAGCAGCTGTTTTCCCGTTTGCGTAAAAACGGTCTGGTTTCCAGCGTACGTGGACCAGGCGGCGGGTATCTGTTGGGTAAAGATGCCGGCAGCATCGCAGTAGGTGAAGTAATCAGCGCTGTGGACGAGTCTGTAGATGCGACCCGTTGCCAGGGCAAAGGCGGTTGTCAGGGCGGCGATAAATGCCTGACCCACGCGCTGTGGCGCGATCTGAGCGATCGTCTGACCGGTTTCCTCAACAACATTACGTTGGGCGAACTGGTGAATAATCAGGAAGTCCTGGATGTGTCTGGTCGCCAGCACACCCATGACGCTCCACGCACTAATCGTGCACAAGACGCGATCGACGTTAAGTTACGCGCATAATAAAAGTATTTTAGAATCAGGCCGGGGTGTTACACACCCCGTTAACTCGGTCGTACATCCAGCCGGTTGCCTGATTCCTTGCATTGAAGCGATGTACGGAGTTTATAGAGCAATGAAATTACCGATCTATCTCGACTACTCCGCAACCACGCCGGTGGACCCGCGTGTTGCCGAGAAAATGATGCAGTGTCTGACCCTGGACGGAAACTTTGGTAACCCAGCGTCTCGTTCACACCGTTTCGGCTGGCAGGCTGAAGAGGCGGTAGATATCGCCCGTAACCAGATTGCTGACCTCGTGGGCGCTGACCCGCGTGAAATCGTCTTTACTTCCGGTGCGACTGAATCCGATAACCTGGCGATTAAAGGTGCAGCCAACTTTTATCAGAAAAAAGGCAAGCACATCATCACCAGCAAAACCGAACACAAAGCCGTGCTGGACACCTGTCGTCAGCTGGAGCGCGAAGGATTTGAAGTCACCTACCTCGCCCCGCAGCGTAACGGCATTATTGACCTGAAAGAACTTGAAGCGGCAATGCGTGACGACACCATCCTCGTGTCCATCATGCACGTGAATAACGAAATCGGCGTGGTGCAGGATATCGCGACTATCGGCGAAATGTGCCGTGCGCGCGGCATCATCTATCACGTCGATGCGACCCAGAGCGTGGGCAAACTGCCTATCGATCTGAGCCAACTGAAAGTTGATCTGATGTCCTTCTCCGGCCACAAAATCTATGGTCCGAAAGGTATCGGTGCGCTGTACGTGCGTCGTAAACCGCGTATTCGTATTGAAGCGCAGATGCACGGCGGCGGTCACGAGCGCGGTATGCGTTCCGGTACGCTGCCTGTGCACCAGATCGTCGGCATGGGTGAAGCTTACCGTATCGCTAAAGAAGAGATGGAAACCGAGATGGCGCGCCTGCGCAGTCTGCGTAACCGTCTGTGGGACGGCGTGAAAGATATGGAAGAAGTGTATCTTAACGGCGATCTCGAGCAGGGCGCACCGAACATTCTCAACGTTAGCTTCAACTATGTTGAAGGCGAATCGCTGATTATGGCGCTGAAAGATCTGGCTGTATCCTCCGGTTCTGCATGTACTTCTGCAAGCCTGGAGCCATCCTACGTGCTGCGCGCGCTGGGGATGACCGACGAGCTGGCACACAGCTCAATTCGTTTCTCTTTAGGTCGTTTCACTACCGAAGAAGAGATTGACTACGCCATTAATCTGGTTCGCAACTCCATCGGCCGCCTGCGTGACCTTTCTCCGCTGTGGGAAATGTACAAACAGGGCGTGGATCTGAACAGCATTGAATGGTCACATCACTAATCGGTACCGATAAGGAGAATTCAGCATGGCTTACAGCGAAAAAGTAATCGATCATTATGAGAATCCACGTAACGTGGGTTCTTTTGACAACAGCGACGAGAACGTGGGCAGCGGCATGGTGGGTGCACCAGCCTGTGGCGACGTGATGAAGTTGCAGATTAAAGTCAACAATGAAGGTATCATTGAAGACGCGCGTTTCAAGACTTACGGCTGCGGTTCCGCTATTGCTTCCAGCTCTCTGGTTACCGAATGGGTAAAAGGGAAATCTCTGGACGAAGCACAGGCGATTAAAAACACCGATATCGCCGACGAGCTTGAACTGCCACCGGTGAAAATTCACTGCTCTATTCTGGCTGAAGACGCGATTAAAGCCGCGATTGCGGATTACAAAAGCAAACGTGAAGCAAAATAATTAAGAGTTGAGGTTTTATTATGTCGATTACCTTAAGCGACAGTGCAGCAGCGCGTGTAAATACCTTCCTGGCAAACCGCGGTAAAGGGTTTGGTCTGCGTCTGGGCGTGAGAACCTCCGGCTGCTCAGGTATGGCCTATGTACTGGAATTTGTTGACGAGCCCGCGGCTGAAGATACCGTGTTTGAAGACAAAGGCGTTAAAGTTGTGGTCGACGGTAAGAGCCTGCAATTCCTCGACGGTACGCAGTTAGACTTCGTCAAAGAAGGTCTGAACGAAGGGTTTAAGTTTACTAACCCGAACGTGAAAGACGAATGTGGATGCGGCGAAAGCTTCCACGTGTAACGCGCTTACCGATAACCCCACCGTGGTCGCCTGCGCGTGGGGTTTGTTTTACCTGACTCTCTGGTTTTGCTCCCGTGAACAACAGAGAATCGATGCCCTGAGAATGTTATGGACTACTTCACCCTCTTTGGCTTGCCGGCCCGTTATCAGCTCGATACTCAGGCGCTGAGCCTACGTTTTCAGGATCTACAACGTCAGTATCATCCTGATAAATTTGCCAGCGGTTCCCAGGCGGAACAACTTGCTGCGGTTTCGCAGTCCGCCACGATCAACCAGGCCTGGCAAACGCTGCGTCATCCTTTGATGCGCGCCGAATACTTATTGTCTTTACACGGCTTTGACATCCGTAGCGAGCAGCACACGGTGCGCGATACCGCGTTCCTGATGGAACAACTGGAGCTGCGGGAAGAGCTGGACGAAATTGAACAGGCAAAAGACAGTCAACGTTTAGATGCGTTTATGCAGCGCGTCAGCGAAATGTATAACGTTCGTCATCAACTGATGGTGGAACAGCTGGATAGCGAGACGTGGGACGCAGCGGCAGATACCGTGCGTAAGCTGCGTTTTCTCGATAAACTGCGAAGCAGTGCAGAACAACTCGAAGAAAAACTGCTCGATTTTTAATTTCCGGAAGCGAAAATGGCCTTATTACAAATTAGTGAGCCTGGTCTGAGCGCCGCGCCGCACCAGCGTCGTCTGGCGGTAGGTATCGATTTAGGCACCACCAACTCCCTGGTTGCGACCGTACGCAGCGGCCAGGCCGAAACGTTGGCAGACCATGAAGGTCGCCACCTGTTGCCGTCAGTGGTTCACTATCAGCAGCAGGGTTATTCTGTCGGTTACGATGCCCGCGCCAATGCTGCGCTGGATACGGCAAACACCATCAGTTCGGTAAAACGCATGATGGGCCGCTCTCTGGCGGATATCCAGGCGCGTTACCCGCATCTGCCATATACGTTCCAGGCAAGCGAAAACGGCTTGCCGATGATTGAAACCGCTGCCGGATTGCTTAATCCGGTGCGCGTCTCCGCGGATATTCTGAAAGCGCTGGCCGCGCGGGCAACCGAATCACTGTCCGGCGAACTGGATGGCGTAGTAATCACCGTTCCGGCTTACTTTGACGATGCACAGCGTCAGGGGACCAAAGATGCCGCGCGTCTGGCGGGCCTGCACGTATTGCGTCTGTTGAACGAACCGACCGCAGCAGCGATTGCCTATGGTCTGGACTCCGGTCAGGAAGGCGTGATTGCGGTCTACGATCTTGGCGGCGGTACTTTTGATATTTCTATTCTGCGCCTGAGCCGCGGCGTGTTTGAAGTGCTGGCGACCGGCGGTGATTCCGCGCTCGGCGGCGACGATTTTGACCATCTGCTGGCCGATTATATTCGCGAGCAGGCTGGCGTGGCCGACCGTAGCGATAACCGCGTACAGCGCGAACTGCTGGATGCTGCTATTGCAGCGAAAATCGCGCTTAGCGACGCTGATTCTGTAACGGTTAACGTGGCGGGATGGCAGGGTGAAATCACCCGTGAAACCTTTAATGAACTCATTTCCGCACTGGTCAAGCGTACGCTGCTGGCCTGCCGTCGCGCGCTGAAAGATGCGGGCGTGGAGCCGCAGGATGTGCTGGAAGTGGTGATGGTCGGTGGTTCAACTCGCGTGCCATTGGTGCGTGAACGCGTCGGTGAATTTTTTGGCCGTACGCCGCTGACTTCTATTGACCCGGACAAAGTGGTCGCTATTGGTGCGGCAATCCAGGCAGATATTCTGGTCGGAAATAAACCGGACAGCGAAATGCTGCTGCTGGACGTTATCCCGCTGTCCCTGGGACTGGAAACCATGGGCGGTCTGGTGGAGAAAGTGATCCCACGTAACACCACGATTCCGGTGGCGCGCGCGCAGGACTTTACCACCTTTAAAGATGGCCAAACCGCGATGTCCATTCACGTAATGCAAGGCGAGCGTGAGCTGGTGCAGGACTGCCGTTCACTGGCGCGTTTTGCGCTGCGCGGCATCCCGGCATTGCCAGCTGGCGGCGCACACATCCGCGTGACCTTCCAGGTGGACGCCGATGGCCTGCTGAGCGTCACCGCTATGGAAAAATCCACCGGCGTTGAGTCCTCAATTCAGGTTAAACCGTCCTACGGTCTGACCGACAGTGAAATCGCCTCCATGATTCAGGATTCGATGAGTTTTGCCGAGCAGGACGTTAAAGCCCGTATGCTGGCAGAACAGAAAGTCGAAGCGGCACGCGTACTGGAAAGTTTATCCGGTGCGTTGAACGCTGATGCCGCGCTGTTAAGCGCCGCAGAACGTCAGGCTATCGACACCGCCGCCGCGCATTTGAGCGAGGTTGCACAGGGTGACGATGTTGACGCGATAGAACAAGCCATTAAAAACGTAGACAAACAAACCCAGGAATTCGCCGCTCGCCGCATGGACAAATCCGTCCGTAGCGCGCTGAAAGGCCATTCCGTGGACGAGGTTTAATATGCCAAAGATTGTTATTTTGCCTCATCAGGATCTCTGTCCCGATGGCGCAGTTCTGGAAGCTGAGACCGGCGAAACCATTCTTGACGTTGCCCTGCGTAACGGTATCGAGATTGAACACGCCTGTGAAAAATCCTGTGCCTGCACAACCTGCCACTGCATCGTACGTGAAGGTTTTGATTCTTTGCCGGAAAGCACAGAAGAAGAAGACGACATGCTGGATAAAGCCTGGGGACTGGAGCCGGAGAGCCGTTTAAGCTGTCAGGCACGTGTCACCGAGGACGATTTAGTGGTCGAAATCCCACGTTACACAATCAATCATGCACGTGAGCATTAACAGAGGGTAGTATGGGACTGAAGTGGACCGATAGCCGTGAAATCGGCGAGGCGCTGTACGACGCGTTCCCCGATCTCGACCCCAAGACCGTTCGTTTCACCGATCTGCACCAGTGGATCTGTGACCTGGAAGAGTTCGATGATGATCCACAGGCATCGAACGAAAAAATCCTTGAGGCCATTTTACTGGTCTGGCTGGACGAAGCCGAATAAGTCAACGGGCTGCCCACGGGTGGCCCGTTTTCCTGTATGCGCGAAAATAAGGATAAATAAAATGACAGAAGCCATGAAAATTACGCTTTCCACGCAACCCGCTGATGCCCGCTGGGGTGAAAAGGCGACATACAGCATTAATAATGATGGCATTACCCTGCACCTGAACGGAAAAGATGACCTCGGCCTTATCCAGCGCGCCGCCCGTAAAATTGACGGCCTGGGTATTAAACATGTCCAACTGGATGGTGAAGGCTGGGATACCGAACGTAGCTGGGCGTTCTGGCAGGGCTACAAAGGACCAAAAGGCACCCGCAAAGTTGAGTGGGCCGCTCTGGATGAGGCGCAGCGCAAAGAGCTGGATAACCGCCTGAAAATTATTGACTGGGTGCGCGATACCATTAACGCCCCGGCAGAAGAGCTGGGCCCGGAACAGCTGGCGCAACGCGCAGTAGACCTGCTGTGCTCTGTTGCCTGCGATAACGTCTCTTACCGCATCACTAAAGGCGAAGATCTGCGCGAGCAGAACTACATGGGATTGCATACCGTAGGTCGTGGCTCCGAACGTCCTCCGGTGCTGCTGGCGCTGGATTACAATCCAACTGGCGATAAAGAAGCCCCGGTTTATGCCTGCCTGGTGGGTAAGGGAATTACTTTTGACTCCGGCGGATACAGCATCAAGCAAAGCGCATTTATGGACTCGATGAAGTCTGATATGGGCGGCGCGGCAACGGTGACCGGCGCGCTGGCGTTCGCCATCACCCGTGGTCTGAACAAGCGCGTGAAGCTGTATCTGTGCTGCGCGGATAACCTGATCAGCGGCAACGCCTTTAAGCTCGGCGATATTATTCACTATCGCAATGGTAAAAAAGTTGAAGTGATGAATACCGATGCCGAAGGGCGTCTGGTACTGGCCGATGGACTGATTGACGCCAGCGCGCAAAAACCAGAATTGATCATTGATGCTGCGACGCTGACCGGCGCGGCGAAAACTGCGCTGGGCAACGATTACCATGCGCTGTTTAGCTTTGACGATCAACTGGCTGCCCGTCTGCTGGCAAGCGCGGCGCAAGAAAACGAGCCGTTCTGGCGTCTGCCGTTGGCAGAGTTCCACCGTAGCCAACTGCCGTCTAACTTTGCCGAGCTGAATAATACCGGCAGTGCGGCCTATCCGGCGGGTGCTAGCACCGCGGCGGGTTTCCTGTCCCATTTCGTGGAAAACTATCAGCAAGGCTGGCTGCACATCGACTGCTCTGCAACCTATCGCAAAGCGCCAGTTGAACAGTGGTCTGCGGGCGCAACTGGTCTGGGTGTGCGCACGATTGCAAATCTGCTGATTGCCTGAACGGTGTTTTTGTAGGCCGGGTAAGCGAAGTGCCACCCGGCATTTTGCCTGATGGTGACGCAGTGCGTCTTATCAGGCCTACAACCCATATACATAATTTGTGATCTCTATGTCCGAAACGAAAAACGAATTAGAAACCCTGCTGGAGCAAGCGGCGACAGAGCCTGCGCATCGTCCGGCATTTTTCCGTACTTTACTGGAGTCTACCGTCTGGGTGCCGGGTACAGCCGCAGAAGGCGAGGCGGTGGTTGAAGACAGCGCCCTCGATCTTCAGCACTGGGAAAAAGAAGACGGCACGACCGTGATCCCGTTCTTCACCTCCCTGGAGGCTCTGCAGCAGGCGGTTGAAGATGAGCAGGCATTTGTCGTCATGCCGGTGCGTACATTGTTTGAAATGACGCTCGGCGAAACGCTGTTTCTCAACGCGAAACTGCCGACCGGCAAAGAATTTATGCCGCGTGAAATCAGCCTGCTGATGGGGGAAGAAGGGAATCCGCTCAGCACCCAGGAAGTACTGGAAGGCGGTGAATCGCTGCTCCTCTCTGAAGTCGCTGAACCTCCGGCGCAGATGATTGACTCGCTGACTACGCTGTTTAAAACCATTAAGCCGGTAAAACGCGCGTTTCTCTGCTCGATCAAAGAAAGTCCGGATGCCCAACCCAACCTGCTGATTGGCATTGAAGCGGATGGCGATATTGAAGAGATTATTCATGCCACGGGGAGTGTTGCAACGGATACGTTACCGGGTGATGAACCGATTGATATTTGCCAGGTGAGGAAAGGTGAGAAGGGCGTGAGCCACTTTATCACTGAGCACATCGCACCGTTCTATGAACGTCGCTGGGGCGGTTTCCTGCGCGACTTTAAACAGAATCGGATTATCTAAATTGTAAGCCGGATAAGCGAAGCGCTATCCGGCATTTCCAGCTTTATAATATCGGTTCTACCGGTAAATCGTTGCGAGCACCCCACTCGCTCCATGCGCCGTCATACAATGCGACGTTAGAAACGCCCAGCGTGGCAAGTGCCAGCACCACCACGGCAGCCGTTACGCCGGAGCCACAGCTGGCGATAATCGGGCGGTCAAAGCTCACGCCGTGACTGAAGAAAATAGCATCCAGTTCGTCGGTAGTTTTCAGCTCGCCGTCACGAACCAATTCTGTCCACGGTACATTAAGCGCACCGGGCACATGACCACGCTTCAGGCCAGGACGAGGTTCGTCAACTTCTGCGTTAAAACGCGCAGCCGGACGGGCATCGACAATCTGTGCGGTTTTTTCATGACTGGCCAGCAGTACATCGGTAACACGCACAACAGCGCCAGGCGTAAAGGCCACGTTAAATTCACCTTCAGGTAAATCCTCATCGCCTTCTTTGAGCATTAGATCATCGCGCTTCCAGCCTGCCAGACCGCCCGCCAGAATGGAGACATTTTCGACGCCAAATGTCCGCAGCATCCACCATGCGCGTGGCGCGGAAAACAGATTACCGTCATCGTAGATAACCAGATGCTTATCCTGATCAACGCCCAGCTCGCGCATCGCAACGGCAAAAGCTTCCGGGCGTGGCATCATATGCGGTAGCGGTGAGGTATGATCGGAAAGCGCTTCAATATCAAAAAAGACTGCGCCAGGAATATGGCCCGCACGATACTCCTCGCCAACGTCGCGATCTTCCTGTCCTGGAGGTGCCATTCGGGCATCAAGAATTTGTATTTCCGGGTCGTCAATGTGTTCGGCAAGCCAGTCGGCAGCGACAAAGAAGGCGGTGGTCATAGGCATCTCCATTTTTACCAGGTTTTGGCAAATTGTCGGATGTTTACCGTAAAGCGACAAGTAAAACAGGCTGATTTGTCAGGTGAATCCACATTAATCACTAAAATTAAGACAACGTTGTTCAGTTACTGACTTCCACCGCCGGAAATCTGACGCATAATAGTTGTTCTACGTAGCTAACGGGCCACTACGGCCAGGGATGAAAAATGAAACATTTACGCGTAGCGGCCTGCATGCTGATGCTGGCACTGGTCGGGTGCGATAATAATAACGAAAAATCACCGACGGCTGCGAAGCCTGATGCGCCTGCGCCACAGACAGCGCCAGCAAAAGATAAGGCTCAATTACAAAAACTGATGCAGCAAAGCCAGGGCAAGTCGCTGACGCTGCTGGATGCCTCAGAGGTCCAGCTCGACGGTGCGGCAACGCTCGTGTTGACCTTCTCCATTCCCCTCGATCCGGATCAAGATTTTTCCCGCGTCGTGCACGTTGTTGATAAAAAAAGCGGCAAAGTGGATGGTGCCTGGGAGCTGGCGCCAAATCTGAAAGAGCTACGCTTACGCCATCTGGAACCTAACCGGGAACTGGTCGTTACCATTGAGCGTGATTTGCTGGCGCTGAATAAAGCGACGTTCGCTATTGATTATGAAAAAAACATTACCACTCGCGACGTCCAGCCAAGCGTAGGGTTTGCCAGTCGCGGCTCGCTGCTGCCGGGAAAAGTGATTGAAGGGCTGCCGGTGATGGCCCTTAACGTTAATAGCGTAGATGTGAACTTCTTCCGCGTGAAGCCTGAGTCGCTCGGTGCGTTTGTCAGCCAGTGGGAATACCGCAATTCGTTGACTAACTGGGAATCTGACAATCTGCTGAAAATGGCGGAACTGGTGTATACCGGACGCTTTGACCTCAATCCTGCGCGCAACACCCGTGAGAAGCTGCTGTTGCCGCTGAGCGATATCAAGCCGTTGCAGCAAGCAGGTGTTTACATCGCGGTGATGAATCAGGCTGGACAATACAACTACAGTAATGCCGCTACGCTGTTCACGCTCAGCGATATTGGTGTGTCTGTACACCGTTACCATAATCAACTGGATGTCTTTACGCAGAGTCTGGAAAACGGCGCCGCGCAGCAGGGGATTGAGGTCACGTTACTCAATGAAAAAGGACAGACGTTGGCGCAGGCTACCAGCGACGCTCAGGGTCATGTCAAACTGGAGACTGATAAAGACGCGGCTTTATTGCTGGCCCGCAAAGACGGGCAAACCACGCTGCTGGATCTGAAGCTCCCGGCGTTGGATCTGGCTGAATTTGATATTGCCGGTGCGCCGGGATACAGCAAGCAGTTCTTTATGTTCGGCCCACGCGATCTCTATCGTCCTGGCGAAACGGTGATCCTCAACGGATTACTGCGTGACAGCGATGGCAAAACGTTGCCCGACCAGCCGGTGAAGCTGGAGGTCGTGAAGCCCGACGGACAAGTGTTACGCTCGGTGGTTAGCCAACCGGAAAACGGCTTGTACCGCTTTAGCTGGCCGCTGGACACCAACGCGCCAACCGGCATGTGGCATATTCGGGCTAATACGGGCGACAACCAGTCACGGATGTGGGATTTCCACGTCGAAGACTTTATGCCGGAGCGAATGGCGCTCAATCTCACCGCAAGTAAGATCCCGGTGGCACCAACTGATGACGTGAAGTTTTCGGTAGTGGGCTACTACCTGTACGGCGCGCCCGCTAACGGCAATGCTCTGCAAGGGCAGCTTTTCCTGCGCCCGCTGCGCGAAGCGGTGCAGGCATTGCCGGGGTTCCAGTTTGGTAATATTGCCGAAGAAAATCTTTCCCGCAGCCTCGATGAAGTTCAGCTCACGCTGGATGACCACGGACGCGGCGAAGTGACCACCAACAGCCAGTGGCAGGAGACGCATTCCCCGTTACAGGTGGTTTTGCAAGCCAGTCTGCTGGAGTCGGGGGGCCGTCCGGTGACGCGTCGGGTTGAGCAAGCCATCTGGCCTGCGGATACGCTGCCGGGCATTCGTCCGCAGTTTGCAGCGAAAGCCGTCTATGACTACCGCACCGATACCACCGTGAATCAGCCTATCGTTGATGAAAACAGCAACGCCGCTTTCGACATTGTGTATGCCGATGCGCAAGGCAAGAAAAAAGCGGTGTCCGGTTTGCAGGTGCGTTTGATCCGCGAGCGACGAGATTATTACTGGAACTGGTCTGAAGGCGAGGGCTGGCAATCACAGTTCGATCAAAAGGATCTGGTTGAAGGTGAGCAGACTCTGGATCTTAAGGCCGATGAAACCGGTAAAGTCAGCTTCCCGGTTGAGTGGGGCGCCTATCGTCTGGAAGTGAAAGCTCCGAATGATGCGGTGAGCAGCGTACGCTTCTGGGCCGGTTATAGCTGGCAGGATAACAGCGACGGCAGTGGGGCTGTGCGTCCCGATCGCGTGACGCTGAAACTGGACAAACCCAGCTATCGTCCCGGTGATACCATGAAGCTGCACGTTGCCGCTCCCGCTGCTGGCAAAGGTTATGCGATGGTGGAATCCAGCGAAGGCCCGCTGTGGTGGCAAGAAATAGACGTACCGGCGGATGGTCTCGATATCTCCATCCCAATCGATAAAACCTGGAATCGCCACGATTTGTATCTTAGTGCGCTGGTGGTTCGTCCTGGCGACAAGTCCCGTTCGGCAACGCCAAAACGGGCGGTCGGTTTACTGCATTTGCCGTTAGGTGACGAAAACCGTCGTCTGGCGCTGGCGCTGGAAAACCCGGCGAAAATACGTCCAAACCAGCCGTTGACCGTCAAGATTAAAGCCAGCGTCAAAAATGGCGACGTACCAAAACAGGTTAACGTGCTGGTCTCTGCCGTTGATAGCGGGGTGCTGAACATTACCGATTACGCCACGCCGGATCCGTGGCAGGCGTTTTTCGGGCAAAAACGCTATGGCGCGGATATTTATGATATTTACGGCCAGGTGATCGAAGGGCAAGGACGCCTGGCGGCGCTGCGCTTTGGTGGTGATGGCGATGAATTAAAACGCGGCGGTAAGCCACCGGTTAATCACGTCAATATCGTGGCGCAACAGGCGCTGCCGGTCACGCTTAACGAGCAGGGCGAAGGTACGGTGACGTTACCTATTGGTGATTTCAACGGCGAGCTGCGGGTAATGGCGCAGGCCTGGACTACGGATGACTTTGGCAGCAGCGAAAGCAAAGTGATTGTCGCCGCGCCAGTAATTGCTGAGCTGAATATGCCGCGCTTTCTGGCGGGGGGAGATACGTCGCGCCTGACGCTGGACGTGACTAACCTGACTGACAAACCGCAAACGCTGAATATTAAGCTCGCGGCCAATGGTTTACTGGAGCTGATGGGGCAAGATCCCGCACCGGTAAATCTGGCTCCAGGCGTAAGGACTACGCTGTTTATTCCGGTGCGCGCGCGGGAAGGGTTTGGCGATGGCGAAATTCAGGCAGAAATTAGCGGTCTGACTTTACCGGGTGAAACGCTGCCTGTTCAGCATAAACAGTGGAAGATTGGCGTGCGTCCGGCGTTCCCGGCGCAAACCGTTAATAACGGTGTCGCACTTCAGCCGGGCGCGACCTGGCAGCTTCCGGGCGACGAACTGACCAATTTCTCCCCTGTGACGATGCAGGGGCAACTGCTGTTCAGCGGTAAGCCGCCGCTAAACCTGGCGCGCTATATCCGCGAACTGAAAGCGTACCCTTACGGTTGTCTGGAGCAAACGGCGAGCGGGTTGTTCCCATCCTTATACACCAACGCAGCGCAATTGAAGGCGTTAGGTATTGTGGGCGACAGCGATGAAAAACGTCGCGCGGCAGTTGATATTGGGATTTCCCGTTTAGTGCAGATGCAGCGTGATAACGGCGGTTTTGCGCTGTGGGATAAAAACGGGTCGGAAGAGTACTGGCTGACCGCGTATGTCATGGATTTCCTCGTCCGGGCAAATGAACAGGGCTACAGTGTCCCGGTAGAGGTGATTAACCGGGGCAACGAGCGGCTACTGCGCTATTTGCAGGACCCGGGCATGATGTCGATTCGCTATACCGACGACTCTTCAGCAAGCCGGTTTGCCGTACAAGCCTACGCCGCGTTGGTTCTGGCACATCAGCAAAAAGCTCCGCTCGGCGCATTGCGTGAGATCTGGGAGCGTCGTGCGCAAGCAGCCTCTGGTTTACCGCTGTTACAACTGGGGATCGCGCTGAAAAATATGGGCGATGCCAACCGCAGTGAACAGGCGTTGACGCTGGCCCTGAATACACCGCGCCGCGATACGCAACAGTGGATGGCGGATTACGGCAGTGCGTTACGGGATAACGCGTTGATGCTGGCCTTGCTCGAAGAGAACAAGATCAAACCTGACGTGCAGAATACGCTGCTGAACACGTTGTCAGAACAGGCCTTTGGACAGCGCTGGCTCTCGACGCAGGAAAATAATGCGTTGTTCCTTGCCGCGCGTACGTTACAGGATTTGCCTGGTACGTGGCAGGCGCAAACTTCACTCTCGGAACAACCATTAGCAGGGGATAAATCGCTAACCCGCAATCTGGATGCCGATGCGCTGTCTACGCTGAGCGTCACCAATACCGGTAATTTACCGCTGTGGTTGCGTCTGGATGTGAGTGGTTATCCACAAACCGCACCGACGCCTGCCAGCAACGTTCTGCATATTGAGCGGCAAATCCTGGGAATTGACGGAAATAGCAAATCGCTAGATTCGCTGCGTAGCGGCGAACTGGTGCTGGTCTGGCTGGAGGTAAAAGCCAGCCAGAACGTGCCGGATGCGCTGGTGGTCGATTTACTGCCAGCAGGGCTGGAACTGGAAAACCAGAATCTGGCCAACGGCAGTGCCAGCCTGCAGGATAGCGGCAGCGAAGTGGCGAATCTGCTCAATCAGATGCAGCAGGCAGATATCCAGCACGTTGAGTTCCGTGACGATCGCTTTGTCGCCGCGGTGGCGGTCAACGAAGGACAACCGGTTACGCTGGTGTATCTGGCGCGGGCGGTAACGCCGGGGACCTACCGGGTTCCTGTCCCGCAGGTGGAATCAATGTATATTCCGCAGTGGCGCGCGACCGGTGCGACAGAGGGACTTTTGATTGTCAGACCGTAAATGATACGCGGGTTGGGTAAACGCGGCTGCTGGCTCTGGCTGGCAGCCGTTGCACTATTGTTTGTGGCGGCGGTTTGGGCGGCAGATAAAATCTGGCCGCTGCCGCTGCACGAAGTCGATCCGGCGCGGGTCGTGGTGGCGCATGATGGTACGCCGCTGTGGCGCTTTGCCGATGCGGATGGTATCTGGCGGTATCCGGTAACGATTGATGAGGTGTCGCCCCGCTACATTGAGGCGTTAATTAACTACGAAGACCGCTGGTTCTGGAAGCATCCCGGCGTCAATCCGTTTTCAGTACTGCGCGCGGCATGGCAAGACCTCTCCTCTGGGCGTGTGGTTTCTGGCGGCAGTACGCTCACCATGCAGGTCGCACGATTACTCGATCCCCATCCACGAACCTTTGGCGGCAAGTTTCGCCAGCTCTGGCGCGCATTGCAGCTGGAATGGCATCTCTCCAAACGCGACATCCTGACACTGTATCTCAACCGCGCGCCGTTTGGCGGTACGCTGCAGGGCGTGGGGGCGGCAAGCTGGGCTTATCTTGGTAAATCACCCGCGCAATTGAGTTACTCCGATGCCGCGCTGCTGGCTGTTTTACCACAGGCACCGAGCCGTCTGCGTCCGGATCGCTGGCCGGACCGTGCTGAAGCGGCGCGTAATAAAGTGCTCGAACGTATGGCGACCCAGGGCATTTGGTCAGTCAGGCAGGTGCAGGAATCACGCGAAGAACCGGTTTGGCTGGCGCCCAGACAAATGCCGCAGTTAGCACCGTTATTCTCGCGCATGATGTTGGGAAAAAGCCGAAGCGATAAAATCGTGACTACCCTTGATGCCGGATTGCAGCGTCAACTGGAAGAGCTGGCGCAAAACTGGAAGGGGCGCTTACCTGCGCGCAGTTCGCTGGCGATGATCGTGGTCGATCACACCGATATGAGCGTGCGTGGCTGGGTGGGGTCGGTAGATATGAATGACGACTCCCGCTTTGGTCATGTGAATATGGTGAATGCGATCCGTTCGCCTGGCTCAGTGCTGAAGCCGTTTGTTTATGGCCTGGCGCTGGATGACGGACTCATTCATCCCGCTTCGTTATTGCAGGATGTCCCGCGGCGAACCGGGGACTATCGACCGGGGAATTTTGACAGCGGTTTTCATGGCCCGGTGAGCATGAGCGAAGCGCTGGTGCGCTCGCTGAATTTACCCGCCGTGCAGGTACTCGAAGCCTATGGCCCGAAGCGTTTTGCCGCATCGTTACGTAACGTCGGCTTACCGCTGTATCTGCCCGCAGGGGCTGCGCCGAATCTGTCGCTGATTTTAGGTGGCGCGGGGGCAAGGTTGGAAGATATGGCTGCAGCGTACAGTGCCTTTGCCCGCCAGGGAAAAGCGGGAAAACTGCGTCTGCAGCCGGGTGATCCACTACTGGAACGTCCGTTGATGTCGGCGGGCGCGTCGTGGATTATTCGCCGCATTATGGCTGACGAAGCGCAACCGCTGCCGGATAACGCGCTGAGCAGAGTGGTCCCTCTGGCGTGGAAAACGGGTACCAGCTATGGCTATCGCGATGCCTGGGCGATTGGCGTTAATGCGCGTTATGTGATCGGTATCTGGACCGGCAGGCCCGACGGTACGCCAGTTGTGGGGCAGTTTGGTTTCGCCAGTGCCGTGCCGTTGCTCAATCAGGTCAACAATCTTTTGCTCTCTCGCGGGACAAATCAGCCGGAAGATCCACGCCCTGAATCCGTGAGTCGTGGTGTGGTGTGCTGGCCGGGCGGGCAATCTCTTGCCCCCGGTGACAGCAACTGCCGTCGCCGTCTGGCAACCTGGTTACTGGATGGCAGTCAGCCGCCAACGTTATTATTGCCCGAACAGGAAGGGGTTAATGGCATTCGTTTTCCTGTCTGGCTGGATGATGATGGTAAACGTGTGGCGGCGGATTGCCCGCAGGCGCACGAGCAAACGTTAATCGTTTGGCCTTTGCCGCTGGAGCCATGGCTACCGGAATCAGAACGCCGTGGGGCGAGATTACCGCCAGTTTCTGCCACATGTCCGCCGCTGGGACAAGACGCTTCGCAGCCGTTGCAGTTGACAGGCATTCGTGATGGCGCGATTGTGAAGCGTTTACCCGGTTCTGCTCAAGCCTCATTACCGGTGCAAACCAGCGGTGGGAGCGGTGAACGCTGGTGGTTTCTTAACGGTGAAAGGCTGGATGAACGCGGACGTCGTCTTACGTTACGGCTGGCGACTAAAGGGGATTATCAACTGCTGGTGATGGATGATGCAGGCCAGGTAGCGACGGTGAGATTTTCGATGCAGTAGACCAGTTAGTGACTGTTTGTTGCTAAAATTCATCTTATTTTAAAGAAATGTTACCTTCATCAATAGTCAATTGCCGGGATGCTCTTTATAATCCGCGCCAGGTCGTACATCTATATAGACAACAACAGAACACATTACAGAGGTTATCATGGCTATTGAACGTACTTTTTCCATCATCAAACCAAACGCGGTGGCAAAAAACGTTATTGGGAGCATCTTTGCGCGCTTTGAATCAGCAGGGTTCAAAATCGTCGGGACTAAAATGCTGCACCTGACCGTTGAGCAGGCGCGTGGTTTCTATGCTGAGCACGATGGCAAACCGTTCTTTGACGGTCTGGTTGAATTCATGACCTCTGGTCCGATCGTTGTTTCTGTTCTGGAAAGCGAAAATGCCGTACAGCGTCATCGCGATCTGCTGGGCGCAACCAACCCGGCGAATGCGCTGGCCGGCACTCTGCGTGCAGACTATGCTGACAGCTTCACCGAGAACGGTACTCACGGTTCCGACTCCGTTGAGTCAGCGGCGCGCGAAATCGCCTATTTCTTTGGTGAAGGTGAGGTTTGCCCGCGCACTCGCTAATCTCCCGCGTCTTTCACGTCGCAGATGCGTTGGCTGCGTTCGTTTACCCCGGTCACATAGTTTTCTATGCTCCCGGGGATGCTCGAACTTGCCGCCTTCCTGCGACGCGAAATCCTTTGGAGATGAATTAGCGATTTACATATTATTTTCGCTAATGCTTCGTGCAAACGTGGCATCCCTGCGCCAGACTTTGTACAATGCAACGCCCCGGAAGAGCAGATCGCTTGCCGGGGCGTTTCTTTTTAACCCTCCACGGGCCACAACGTGTAACAACGAGGCCGGAAAAAATTATGTCTGAATTAGTTAACACCTCTGAAGTCGTCATTCCTGCGGTTCCAAATAAAAATGGAAAAATTAACCTGCTGGATCTGAACCGTCAGCAAATGCGCGAATTCTTCAAAGAGATGGGCGAAAAACCGTTTCGTGCCGATCAGGTCATGAAGTGGATGTACCACTATTGCAGCGACAACTTTGATGACATGACTGACATCAATAAGGTGCTGCGTAACAAGCTGAAAGAAGTGGCTGAAATTCGCGCCCCGGAAGTGGTGGAAGAGCAGCGTTCTTCTGACGGTACGATCAAATGGGCTATCGCTGTTGGCGATCAGCGCGTTGAAACGGTGTATATCCCGGAAGACGATCGTGCGACCCTGTGTGTTTCTTCACAGGTCGGTTGCGCATTAGAGTGTAAATTCTGCTCTACGGCGCAACAGGGCTTTAACCGTAACCTGCGGGTATCGGAGATCATTGGCCAGGTCTGGCGCGCGGCGAAAATCGTCGGCGCGGTCAAAGCAACGGGCGTGCGTCCTATCACCAACGTGGTGATGATGGGGATGGGTGAGCCGCTGCTCAACCTGACCAACGTAGTGCCGGCGATGGAAATCATGCTGGATGACTTCGGTTTTGGGTTGTCCAAGCGTCGCGTCACGCTCTCCACCTCGGGCGTTGTCCCTGCGCTGGATAAGCTGGGTGATATGATTGACGTCGCGCTGGCGATTTCTCTGCATGCGCCGAACGATGAAATTCGTGACGAAATTGTACCGATCAACAAAAAATACAATATCGAAACATTCCTTGGCGCGGTTCGTCGTTATCTGGAGAAATCCAACGCTAACCAGGGCCGTGTGACCATTGAGTATGTGATGTTAGATCACATCAATGATGGCACTGAACACGCGCATCAGCTGGCAGAACTGCTGAAAGATACGCCGTGTAAGATCAACCTGATCCCGTGGAACCCGTTCCCGGGCGCGCCGTATGGTCGTAGTTCTAACAGCCGTATCGATCGTTTCTCCAAAGTGTTGATGAGCTATGGTTTCACCACCATTGTGCGTAAAACACGTGGCGATGACATCGATGCAGCCTGTGGTCAGTTGGCGGGCGACGTTATCGACCGTACCAAGCGTACTTTGCGTAAGCGTATGCAGGGCGACGCTATCGACATTAAGACCGTTTGATGTTGGCGCACTACGGTATAATTCTTGTACCGTAGTGCAACGTAAGCCATATGAGGTTTTTTGTTGTCGTCGTCAGGTCAATAATAACGGTGCGTTTTTGTCGACTTTAAGGCAGTATGTAACGGCGTAACAAGTGTTTAGCCCTCAGGTTTACGCCGTTTTGTCATTGATAGTCTGACCGTTTTATACTGTCTGACGAAGGTTAACTGACCAGATGTTTCGCGGTGTGGGTGAGCATTGTGGCTCGCCGGCATCAGAACCCAAATATTACGCAGCTGTAGCGAATGAATACTGAAGCCACGCACGACAAAAATGAAACACTATCCACCGGCATTCGTCTGCGCAATGCCCGTGAACAACTCGGATTCAGCCAGCAGGCAGTCGCGGAGCGACTTTGCCTGAAGGTCTCCACGGTACGCGATATTGAAGAAGATAAGGCGCCAGCCGATCTTGCTTCAACATTCCTGCGCGGGTATATCCGTTCTTATGCGCGTCTGGTGCATATTCCTGAAGAAGAACTGTTGCCAGGGCTGGAAAAACAGGCTCCGATTCGTCCTGCCAAAGTCGCACCGATGCAGAGCTTCTCGCTCGGTAAGCGTCGTAAGAAACGCGACGGCTGGTTAATGACCTTTACCTGGCTGGTACTGTTTGTCGTTGTCGGACTGACTGGCGCCTGGTGGTGGCAGAACCATAAAGCGCAGCAGGAAGAGATCACCACCATGGCCGATCAATCCTCCGCTGAGTTGAATGCCGGTAAAGAGGGTGCGCAGAATGTACCGTTAGATACCAGCGCTGCAGCAAGCCAGGATACCACGTCGGCTGCTGAAAATGGCGCGGTAACGGATTCAGCGTCAGCGCAACAAGATACCGCAGCGGCTCAGGCCCCGGCTGCTGATGCGCAACAAAACGCCGTCGTTGCCCCTTCTCAGGCTAACGTCGATACTGCAACCACAGCGCCAGCTACCGCGGCACCGCTGCCGACCGATCAGGCAGGTGTGACTACACCTGCAGCCGATCCTAACGCGCTGGTGATGAACTTTACCGCCGATTGCTGGCTGGAAGTCACCGATGCGACCGGTAAAAAACTGTTCAGCGGGATGCAGCGTAAAGATGGCAATCTGAATTTGACCGGTCAGGCACCGTACAAACTGAAGATTGGTGCTCCGGCGGCAGTGCAGATTCAGTTCCAGGGTAAACCTGTCGATCTGAGTCGTTTTATCAGAACTAACCAGGTTGCGCGTCTGACCGTTAATGCCGAACAATCACCGGCTCAGTAACAGACGGCAATGCGGGAGATTTTTTAATGCATAACCAGGCTCCAATTCAACGTAGAAAATCGACACGCATTTACGTTGGGAACGTGCCGATCGGCGATGGTGCGCCCATCGCCGTACAGTCTATGACTAATACGCGTACCACGGACGTGGAAGCGACGGTTAATCAGATTAAAGCGCTGGAACGCGTAGGCGCAGACATTGTTCGTGTCTCTGTACCGACAATGGATGCCGCAGAAGCGTTCAGGCTTATCAAACAGCAGGTTAACGTCCCGCTGGTTGCCGATATACACTTCGACTATCGTATCGCACTGAAGGTGGCGGAATACGGTGTTGATTGCCTGCGTATTAACCCAGGTAATATCGGCAGTGAAGAGCGTATTCGCATGGTGGTGGATTGCGCTCGTGATAAAAATATTCCTATCCGTATCGGCGTCAACGCCGGATCGCTGGAAAAAGATCTGCAGGAAAAATACGGTGAACCGACGCCTCAGGCGCTGCTGGAATCCGCGATGCGCCACGTGGATCACCTCGATCGTCTGAACTTCGATCAATTCAAAGTTAGTGTTAAAGCGTCTGACGTTTTCCTCGCCGTAGAATCCTATCGCCTGCTGGCGAAACAGATCGATCAACCGTTGCATCTGGGGATCACCGAAGCTGGTGGCCTGCGTAGTGGTTCGGTGAAGTCCGCGATCGGCCTTGGCCTGCTGTTATCTGAAGGGATCGGCGATACGCTGCGTGTTTCTCTGGCGGCCGATCCGGTGGAAGAGATCAAAGTTGGTTTCGATATCCTGAAATCGCTGCGCATTCGCGCGCGCGGGATCAACTTCATCGCTTGCCCAACCTGTTCGCGTCAGGAGTTTGACGTTATTGGTACGGTTAACGCGCTGGAGCAACGCCTGGAGGATATCATTACGCCAATGGACGTTTCGATCATCGGCTGCGTAGTAAACGGCCCTGGTGAAGCGCTGGTTTCTACGCTGGGCGTGACGGGCGGTAACAAGAAAAGCGGCCTGTATGAAGACGGCGTGCGTAAGGACAGACTCGATAACGACGACATGATTACGCAGCTTGAAGCCCGCATTCGTGCCAAAGCAAGTATTCTGGACGAAGCGCGTCGTATCGACGTGCAGCAGCTTGAAAAATAACAACGTGATGGGAAGCGGCATGCTTCCCGTGTATGATTGAACCCGCATGGCGCCCGCATTGTTCGGGTTAGCGCTGAGGGTTCATTTTTATATTCATAAAGAGAATAAACGTGGCAAAAAACATTCAAGCCATTCGCGGCATGAACGATTATCTGCCTGGCGAAACCGCCATCTGGCAGCGCATTGAAGGCACTCTTAAAAACGTGCTCGGCAGCTACGGTTACAGTGAAATCCGCTTGCCGATTGTAGAGCAGACCCCGTTATTCAAACGCGCGATCGGTGAAGTCACCGACGTGGTTGAAAAAGAGATGTATACCTTTGAGGACCGTAATGGCGACAGCCTGACGTTGCGTCCTGAAGGGACTGCGGGCTGCGTACGCGCCGGCATCGAACATGGTCTCCTGTACAATCAGGAACAGCGTCTGTGGTATATCGGGCCGATGTTCCGCCACGAACGTCCGCAGAAAGGACGCTATCGTCAATTCCATCAGCTGGGTGTCGAAGTGTTTGGCCTGCAAGGCCCGGACATCGATGCAGAACTGATTATGCTGACCGCTCGCTGGTGGCGCGCGCTGGGTATTTCTCAGCATGTCAGCCTGGAGCTGAACTCGATCGGTTCGCTTGAAGCCCGCGCTAACTACCGTGATGCGCTGGTTGCCTACCTGGAACTGCACAAAGAGAAACTGGACGAAGACTGCAAGCGCCGTATGTACACCAACCCGCTGCGCGTTCTCGACTCCAAAAACCCGGAAGTACAGGCGCTGCTCAACGACGCGCCTGCACTGGGCGACTATCTGGATGACGACTCGCGCGAGCACTTCGCGGGTTTGTGCAAACTGCTGGAGTCCGCAGGCATTGCCTACACCGTCAATCAGCGTCTGGTTCGTGGTCTTGATTACTACAACCGCACCGTATTTGAGTGGGTCACCAGCAGCCTGGGCTCTCAGGGTACCGTGTGTGCCGGTGGTCGTTACGACGGTCTGGTAGAGCAACTTGGCGGTCGTGCAACGCCTGCCGTGGGCTTTGCTATGGGTCTGGAACGACTTGTTTTGTTAGTTCAGGCAGTTAATCCGGAATTTAACGCAGATCCTGTTGTCGATATATACCTGGTCGCTTCAGGGGCGGACACGCAGTCGGCAGCAATGACGCTTGCAGAACGTCTGCGCGATGAAGTTCCTGGTGTGAAACTGATGACAAACCACGGTGGCGGCAACTTTAAGAAACAGTTTGCCCGTGCCGATAAGTGGGGCGCCCGCGTTGCACTGGTACTGGGCGAGTCCGAAGTGGCTGACGGTACTGTTGTAGTGAAGGATTTGCGCTCTGGTGAGCAAACGGCAGTAGCGCAGGATAGCGTTGCCGCGCATTTGCGCACTTTACTGGGCTAAGGAGAAGGACAGCGTGGAAATTTACGAGAACGAACACGACCAGGTTGATGCGGTAAAACGCTTCTTTGCTGAAAACGGCAAGGCGCTGGCTGTTGGGATCATTTTAGGGGTTGGCGCGCTGGTTGGTTGGCGTTACTGGACCAGCCATCAGACGGAGTCCGCACGCTCTGCTTCTCTGGCGTATCAAAATACGGTGACTGCGGTTAGCGCGGGTAAACCGGACAGCATTCCTGCCGCTGAGAAATTTGCTGCAGAGAATAAAAATACCTATGGCGCGCTGGCTTCACTGGAACTGGCGCAGCAGTTTGTTGACCAAAATGAACTTGAGAAAGCCGCAAGCCAGCTGCAACAAGGCTTGGCTGCGACCAGCGATGAAAATCTCAAAGCAGTGATAAACCTGCGTCTGGCTCGTGTTCAGGTTCAGCTTAAACAGGCTGATACCGCGCTGAAAACACTCGAAACCATTAAAGGTGAAGGGTGGGCGGCCATTGTTGCCGATCTGCGTGGTGAAGCGTTGTTGAGTAAAGGCGACAAACAAGGTGCGCGTAGCGCATGGGAAGCGGGTGTGAAAAGCGATGCCTCTCCTGCTCTGAGCGAAATGATGCAGATGAAAATCAATAATTTGTCCATCTGAGAGGGACCCGATGCAATTGCGTAAATTACTTCTGCCAGGGCTGCTTTCCGTTACCCTATTGAGCGGCTGTTCACTGTTTAGTGGCGAAGAAGATGTCGTTAAGATGTCCCCATTACCGGTGGTTGAAAACCAGTTTACTCCGTCTACGGAATGGAGCACCTCTGTAGGAAACGGTATTGGTGATTTCTATTCCAATCTTCATCCTGCGCTGGCGGATAACGTTGTCTATGCTGCCTCTCGCGCTGGTGTAGTTAAAGCGTTGAACGCAGGCGACGGCAAAGAAGTCTGGTCTGTGAATCTGGGTGAGAAAGATGGCTGGTTCTCCCGTGCATCTGCACAGCTTTCTGGCGGTGTAACCGTGGCCGGCGGTCATGTTTATATCGGCAGTGAAAAAGCACAGGTTTATGCGCTGAACACCAGTGACGGTACTACCGCATGGCAGACGAAAGTCGCTGGTGAAGCGCTGTCTCGTCCTGTTGTGAGCGATGGCGTGGTATTGATCCACACCAGCAACGGTCAGTTGCAGGCCTTAAACGAAGCCGACGGCGCCATCAAATGGACCGTTAACCTCGACATGCCTTCTCTGTCTCTGCGTGGCGAATCCGCTCCGGCAACCGCCTTTGGCGCAGCTATTGTTGGCGGTGATAACGGTCGCGTAAGCGCTGTGCTGATGCAGCAGGGCCAGATGATTTGGCAGCAGCGTATCTCTCAGGCGACAGGCCCAACGGAAATCGATCGTCTGAGCGACGTTGATACCACGCCGGTTATCGTCAATGGCGTTGTTTACGCGCTGGCTTATAATGGTAACCTGACGGCGTTGGATCTGCGCAGTGGTCAGATCATGTGGAAACGCGAACTGGGCTCGGTGAATGATTTCATCGTCGACGGTAACCGTATCTACCTGGTTGACCAGAACGATCGCGTGCTGGCACTGACCACCGATGGCGGCGTGACGCTGTGGACGCAAAGCGATCTGCTGCACCGTCTGCTGACGTCCCCGGTATTGTATAACGGCAATCTGGTCGTCGGTGATAGCGAAGGCTACCTGCACTGGATTAACGTTGACGATGGCCGTTTTGTTGCCCAGCAGAAAGTTGACAGCTCAGGTTTCCTGACCGAGCCGGTCTCTGCTGATGGTAAACTGCTGATCCAGGCGAAAGACGGTACGCTGTACTCTATTACGCGTTAATCGTCGCGGCCGCTCGCTTTGAAAAACGGCTCCTGGTGCAGGGGCCGTTTTACTGTTTTTAACAACGGAGCAAAAATGTGCCCGTTGTCTGATGATTTTTTAAATGAGGCTTTAAACATGGTACCTGTGGTCGCGCTTGTCGGGCGCCCTAACGTTGGCAAATCCACGTTATTTAACCGTCTAACTCGCACCCGAGATGCGCTGGTTGCGGATTTCCCGGGTCTGACTCGTGACCGTAAGTACGGTCGTGCGGAAATTGAAGGCCGCGAGTTTATCTGTATTGATACCGGCGGTATTGATGGCACCGAAGACGGTGTTGAAACCCGTATGGCGGAACAGTCGCTGTTGGCTATCGAAGAAGCGGACGTTGTGCTGTTCATGGTGGACGCGCGTGCTGGCCTGATGCCAGCGGATGCAGCTATTGCGAAACATCTGCGCTCGCGCCAGAAACCGACGTTCCTGGTAGCCAACAAAACTGACGGACTCGATCCTGACCAGGCGGTTGTTGATTTCTACTCTCTGGGTCTGGGTGAAATTTATCCGATCGCGGCGTCCCATGGTCGTGGCGTTCTCAGCCTGCTGGAGCATGTTCTGCTGCCGTGGATGGATGACGTTGCTCCGCAGGAAGAAGTCGACGAAGACGCGGAATACTGGGCGCAGCTGGAAGCCAAAGAAAATGGCGAAGAAGAGCCTGAAGATGATTTCAATCCGCAGGATTTGCCGATCAAACTGGCGATCGTGGGTCGCCCGAACGTAGGTAAGTCCACACTTACTAACCGTATTCTTGGCGAAGATCGTGTGGTGGTTTACGACATGCCGGGGACCACGCGTGACAGTATTTATATTCCGATGCAGCGCGATGAGCGCGAATATGTGCTTATCGATACCGCGGGCGTGCGTAAGCGCGGCAAAATTACCGAAGCGGTAGAAAAATTCTCAGTTATCAAAACGCTGCAGGCGATTGAAGATGCCAACGTGGTGATGCTGGTGATTGACGCGCGCGAAGGGATTTCCGATCAGGACCTGTCGCTGCTGGGCTTTATCCTCAACAGTGGGCGCTCACTTGTTATCGTTGTGAACAAGTGGGATGGTCTGACGCAGGAAGTAAAAGAGCAGGTCAAAGAGACGCTGGACTTCCGTCTGGGCTTTATTGATTTTGCACGCGTACACTTTATCTCTGCGCTGCACGGCAGCGGTGTGGGTAATCTGTTTGAATCGGTCCGTGAAGCGTATGACAGCTCCACCCGTCGCGTGAGCACCGCGATGCTGACGCGCATCATGACCATGGCAGTAGAAGATCATCAGCCGCCACTGGTGCGTGGTCGTCGTGTGAAGCTGAAATACGCCCACGCGGGCGGTTATAACCCGCCAATCGTGGTGATTCACGGCAACCAGGTCAAAGACCTGCCGGATTCCTACAAGCGTTATCTGATGAACTATTTCCGCAAATCTCTGGACGTAATGGGCACGCCGATCCGTATTCAGTTCAAAGAAGGGGAAAACCCGTTTGCCAACAAACGCAATACGCTGACTCCGACTCAGATGCGTAAACGTAAGCGTTTGATTAAACACATTAAAAAAAGCAAGTAATCGTTGCTGATGCAGATAAAAACCCGCGCTTGTCGCGGGTTTTTTTTCGTTATTCCAACGTCAACCTCAGCCCGCGCAATGTCAATCACTATTCGTTTTTTACCAAGTTTAAATCTAAGAAAGTAGACAATTGTCGAGTTTTCATCTTAAAGTCCCCCGGTTGGTACTAGACAAAACTACTGCCAGGTTATCAAATGGTTAAATAAATCTTCGCCGCATGTAAAAAATCGACCAGCTACGTAACTGGTCGGCGTACATCGCGGTGTTTACACGCACGACGACATAACTTTCGGGAGAATTATGCAATCCTCTGTTAATCAAAAAGAAAGCCGAACTTTCTTCGGTCATCCTTATCCGCTCGGCTCATTGTTCTTTACTGAGATGTGGGAGCGTTTTTCGTTTTATGGCATTCGTCCGTTACTGATCCTGTTTATGGCGGCTACCGTTTATGACGGTGGCATGGGACTGGCGCGTGAAAATGCCTCGGCGATTGTCGGTATCTTTGCCGGTACCATGTATCTTGCTGCGCTGCCAGGTGGCTGGCTGGCGGATAACTGGCTTGGTCAGCAAAAAGCGGTGTGGTATGGCTCCATCCTGATAGCACTTGGTCACCTGTCGATTGCACTCTCGGCCATCATGGGTGACAACCTGTTTTTTATTGGCCTGATGTTCATTGTGCTCGGTTCTGGCCTGTTCAAAACCTGTATCTCGGTGATGGTGGGTACGCTGTATAAAAAAGGCGATGCGCGCCGTGACGGCGGTTTCTCGCTGTTCTACATGGGTATCAACCTGGGTTCCTTCATCGCGCCATTGATCTCCGGCTGGCTGATTAAAACTCACGGCTGGCACTGGGGTTTTGGTATCGGTGGTATCGGAATGTTGGTGGCATTGCTCATCTTCCGTATCTTTGCCGTTCCGGCGATGAAACGCTACGATAGCGAAGTGGGCCTGGACTCGACCTGGAACAGCCCGGTTGTGAAACGTAATGGTGTAGGCGCGTGGCTGCTGGCGCTGGCAGTTGGTGTAGCAATTGTTGTTACCCTGATTGCGCAGGGAGTGATTGTGATTAACCCGGTCGCGGTTGCCAGCATGCTGGTGTACGTGATTGCCGCGTCAGTTGCGCTTTACTTTATCTATCTGTTCGTCTTTGCGGGGCTGAACCGTAAAGAACGCGCCAGGCTGCTGGTTTGCTTTATCCTGCTGGTTTCCGCTGCGTTCTTCTGGTCTGCCTTTGAGCAGAAACCTACCTCGTTCAACCTGTTCGCCAACGACTACACTAACCGTATGATCGGCGATTTTGAAATCCCGGCAGTATGGTTCCAGTCGATTAACGCTTTGTTCATCATTCTGCTGGCCCCGGTATTCAGCTGGGCGTGGCCAAAACTGGCGAGCATGAATATTCGCCCAAGCAGTATCACCAAGTTTGTCATCGGCATTCTCTGCGCAGCGGCGGGCTTTGGCGTGATGATGCTGGCGGCGCAAGACGTGCTGGCAAATGGCGGCGCGGGTGTTTCTCCATTCTGGCTGGTAGGCAGTATCCTGATGCTTACGCTCGGCGAGCTGTGTCTGAGCCCAATTGGTCTTGCGACCATGACGCTGTTGGCACCGGAAAGAATGCGTGGACAGATGATGGGTCTGTGGTTCTGCGCCAGTGCGCTGGGTAACCTGGCCGCGGGTCTGATTGGTGGTCATGTGAAGGCCGACCAACTTGATATGCTGCCAGATCTCTTCGCGCGCTGCTCGATTGCGCTGCTTATCTGCGCCGCGGTACTGATCGTTCTCATTGTTCCGATTCGTCGCATGCTGGAGAATACACAGACTAAACCGGCAACTAGCGCCTGATAGCACCTCGATGATGCCGGGGCAGACGTTATGCCCCGGTAATTCAACTTTTGAGGTGAGAACATGCTGTTAGGGTTTGTTGGGCTGGGCGCAGTCGTTGAAACGGCATACTTGCCCGCATTACGTAGCCTCTTCGGTGATTCATTACGCTGTGTGGGGTTTGATGTTCAACCCACAAAACAGCCAGCAGGCGTGACGCGTTGTACGTCGCTCGAAGAGCTGCTTACTCAGCCTCTTGATACCCTGTTCATCACGACCGCATCCTTGCATCACCTTGAGGTGCTTGAACAGGCCCTGGCCTCTCCCATCGCACGTATCGTGGTTGAAAAACCTATTGTCGCCACGCTCTCCCAAATTGAAAAACTGAAAATGCTGCTGGCTCAACCAGCCGCTGCCGATCGTGTACTGGCACTCGACCACTGGATGGCGCGCATCGAAACGGTGAAACGAGGGTTGGTCAGCACTTTTGCCGAGATTGTGAAAATCGAAGGTTTTTTGCAGGAGCCAAGTGGATTTAACGCTGCAGGGGAGCCGATAGCGCTTAACTTTGCCACCGGTGAACCGGACACGCGTGAACTTCGCCACCCGGATGGCGTGATTCTGGATATCGGTACGCACGTGCTAGCAATGCTGCGGGAAACGGTACGGTATCTGGGAGGGAATAATGAGATGGTGCTGCGGTTAGTGAGTGCTAAAGACCGTCTGGGACGTGATATCCCCCAGAGTGACCTGACCACGGCAGAAGGCGAGGCGCATCTTCAGGGGCAGATTAGTGGCATTCCACTGGATATCTGGCTCAACAAATATGCGGGGCCAGCTGGTGGGCAAAAAGGTCTGCGGCTTTATCTGCGTGACGGACGTATTATCAGCCATGACCGACGCGGTACAGAAGATGTACTGGAAGTGATTGACGGCGAGGTGGTACAACGCTGGAGCATTACCGGTACGATTTACGCCCATTGTCTCGCTGAGCAAATTCTGGGAGCGCAAAGTTTGTTTGAACATTGTCCGCAGGAGGTGAGCCAAACGACACTGCGCAGGCTGGAAGAAGTGGAGTGCCTGTTAACATTGCAGCAGCAGTTACGTGGGCCACATTAAGTGCATGGTGTTAAAATAAAAGCAGCAATACATTTTCTGTATAAGGACACGATATGTCGATTACCTGCCCGGATTGTCATGCAGAGCTGGAGCCGCAAAATGGTGTGGCGCACTGCGAGCATTGTCACAAAGATATTCAACTGGAAGCGCGTTGTCCGGAATGCCATCTGCCACTGCAAGTATTAAAAGCCTGCGGAGCGGTGGATTATTTCTGTCAGAACGGCCATGGCCTTATTTCGAAGAAACGCGTGGAATATAATGTCATAATATAAATTACATTATGAATAACTTTTGCTGATTAATATTTATTATGAATGCTAATCAGCTTTAATTATTATTACAAATGTTTTATCTTGCTTTGATAATCTGGCTGATTTTTTAGGATTATATTTAGGTTATAAAGGCATTCATTAGGTTGAATCATAAATATAATGTTCCTGTTGTACAGCAACTTTGTTAATACAGGAACATGTTATGGCCCGAAGGGCGCGCTTTGTTATCTTGCTTGTTCTATTCGTTTCTGGTGCAGTTATTGCCGGGGACAATATTGTTGCGCCTGCAGCAACCAATAACATAAGTGAGTCTACGTTGCCCGATCTCGGCAGTGAGTCGGTACTAAAAGAACAGCATAATAACGAAGATCAATCCATTAAAGAGAAAGGTGCCGACTATTTTATTAACTCTGCGACACAAGGCTTTGAAAACCTGACGCCTGACGCGTTGAAATCACAGGCGCAAAGCTATTTGCAAAATCAAATTACCTCCTCCACGCAATCGTATATAGAAGGGTTAATGTCACCGTACGGAAAAGTACGGACAAGTTTATCTGTTGGCGAAGGTGGCGATCTTGATGGTAGCTCTCTCGACTATTTTGTTCCCTTATACGATAACCAATATACATTGATTTTTAGCCAAGTCTCCGCGCAGCGTAAAGAGGACCGGACCATTGGAAATATCGGTTTTGGCTTGCGTCAAAATGTGGGGGATTGGTTACTCGGCGGCAACGCTTTTTATGACTACGATTTTAGCCGTGGGCACCGTCGCTTAGGTTTGGGCACTGAGGCATGGACAGATTATCTGAAGCTCTCTGGCAACTATTACCATCCACTTTCTGACTGGAAAGAGTCTGAGGATTTCGAGTTTTATGAAGAGCGCCCTGCTCGGGGATGGGATATTCGGGCTGAAAGCTGGCTGTCATTTTATCCACAGATCGGTGGGAAATTAGTCTACGAGAAGTACTATGGCGATGAAGTGGCATTATTTGGTACCGACAATTTACAAAAAAATCCCCATGCGGTAACCGTTGGTCTCAATTACATGCCAGTGCCGATGGTCACGTTGGGTGCAGATTACAAAGCCGGTACCGGAGATAATGCCGACCTTAGCATCAACGCAACCGTCACTTATCAGTTAGGTACGCCCCTGGCGGCTCAGCTTGATCCGGAAAACGTAAAAATTCAGCGATCTTTAATGGGCAGTCGTACCGATTTTGTCGAGCGTAATAATTTTATCGTTCTTGAATACCGTGAAAAAGATCCCCTTGATGTTGCGTTATGGCTCAAAGCCGATGCGACCAATGTCCATCCTGAATGCGTAATTGAAGACACGCCTGAGTCTGCGGTGGGACTGGAGAAATGTAAGTGGACGATCAATGCGCTTGTCTCTCATCACTACAAAATCATCTCCGCCTCCTGGCAGGCAAAAAATAATGCCAATCGCACATTAGTGATGCCAGTAGTAAAAGCTGATGCCCTCACTGAAGGGAATAATAACCGCTGGAATCTGGTCCTCCCTGCGTGGGTCAATGCGGATACAGAAGCACAGCGTACAGAGTTAAATACCTGGAAAGTGCGCATGACCCTGGAAGATGAAAAGGGGAATAAGCAAAACTCGGGTGCTGTGGAAATTACCGTCCAGCAGGATCGTAAAATCGAATTGATTGTCGATAACGTCGCCGACGCCGATCGTACCGATCATAGCCATGAGGCCAGCGCTTTGGCGGATGGCGTCGATGGTGTTGTGATGGACCTGGTGCTGACTGATTCATTTGGGGATACGACCGATCGTAACGGTAAAGTGCTGGTGGATGAGGCTATGGCACCTGAACTCTATGACAGCAATGACAAAAAGGTGTCGCTTTCCTCCACAGCTTGTACCGCCGAATTGCCCTGCGTCTTCATTGCCAGCCGTGACAAAAAGGGGGGAACCGTCACGCTCTCCAGTACGCTTCCTGGTACGTTTCGCTGGAAAGCGAAGGAAGACGCCTACGGCGACAGTAACTATGTTGACGTGACGTTTACCGGTGATGCGCTTGATGCGTTGAATGCGCTCATTTATCAAATGAAAACATCTTCTCCCGTTAATTTGAGCGGCAAACAAGATAGGCATCCTGTCGTCAATAATACCTATCGATTTGTACTGTGGCGTGATGCCAATAAAGACGGCGTTTTCCAGATGTCAGAACAACTGGCAGAAGATGAAATGGCGCTTTATGACTATCAATGGGAATTTACCGGGCAAAGCGTGACGGGAAATACCGGAGCACAAGCCAATACCCGCAATGAAGATCTGGTGTTGCCAGCAACAAATAGAGAGGCTGCGCAAAAATTCGCTGCTCATGAGCAGGATGGTATTCAGGGCTATGGCATACGCGTGGTGTATAGCCAGAAATAGTGTCAGCGTAGTGGCTGACCAGCCAGTCGCTGAATGTTGAAGAAAAAGGAGAGTCTTGATGCAATTAGTATTAAAACGGCGGCTGACGAAGGTCGCACTGGCGTTGGCTGTGGCAGGGTATTGTGCTGTGCCTGCAGTCGCGGCTAATGGGAATCTGAAAGCCGGTCAGTGGCAAAGCGCGACAGAAAGTACCGGTACTATTCAAGGGACTATCCCGTGGATTACACGGGCTGCAGATAAAACGGCGGAAACGGATAAAGCACATGTCACGGTGACGATTGACCGTGGTAGTCGAACCGTGGCAACTGAAGGTGACCGGCAGTTTCACGCGGGCGACAAAGTGAAGGTCAACTGGGCTATCGGCGATACGGAAGGTGACCTGGATGCGGATAACACGGCGACCAAAGCGACTGTGCAGTGGATGAGCTATAGCGATCAGAATGGCGGCGATGCACAAGAGATAGGTACAAAAGGCAGCGACACCTATGAAATTCAGGCTGCGGATGCCGATCGCTACATCGGTATTAAAATTACGCCTACCACAACTACCGGCGATCCGAATGTTGCCACAGAATTGCTGCTAAACGATCTGTCGACCAACGCTGGCGGTGGTTCTGACGATGATGACATTCCGGAAGGTCCGGTGGTCGATGAAAATGTCCACGTCGTCATCTACGAGGCGGGTACAACAACCAATCTGTTGGGCACGAGCACCAAACTTAAAACCAACACCACCTATAAAGTGCTGCTGTGGAAAGATAAAAACGCCAGTCGCTCTTACGATGCAGGTGAAGAAGTTACCAGTGATTACAACTACCGCTGGAAATTCACCGGTAACAGTCTGCAGTTGGGCACTGTGGGTGGGATTGTCAACGCTACCTACAACAATAGCGATCTGGTTATTCCGCTTACCAACGCCGAAGCGAAGGCTGCCTTCGATAATGCCGATGGCGTTACCCTCGGCAACGATGGCGTCCAGGGATATGGCTTGTCTATCGACTACCAACGTAAATAAAACCGTGCAAGACCGCTTCCTTGGGGAGCGGTTTTTCCGCGCCCTTTGTTTAGCTCGGGGTTAAGCAAAGTGTGTTGAAACGCGAACACAGAATAAATGGGTAGTGACTGCTCAAGGATGGGGGATCTGGCAGGTGAATAAAGTTTATCGCTCTTTACTGGCGTTAGCTCTGTTAATGGGTGCAGTGCCGGTACTTTCTGCACTAAAAAGTGGGGCATGGCAGGAGTTGCGCACAGCTACGGATGCGATAAACGGCACCCCGCCGACGGCGGACAGCGCGTTCGTTCCGGTTTATCAGGGCAGCGTTGTCCTCTCTCCCGGTGAAGCGCACGCTGTGGCCTTCAGCGCGATGCCCCGCGACTTCAGCGTTGACGATTCAGCCAGCGCACTGCAGCTGGCTAATCCGCTCGATACCGAGGGCGATCTGTTCGCCATACCGCCGCTGCGCTGGGAAAGCGAACAGACGCCCGCTATCAGTTTAGTCTGGGCAGATGCCGCCACACCGGATGAACCGCTTAACCCGCAGCCGGTCGCCAATAAAACGTTCTGTGCGCAGAATATGGCCGGCGGGCATTACGTGGTCTGGCCACAACTGGAAGATAGCAGTGCGCTACCCGCGCTTTACCTCATTACGTCGACGGGAACACCGAACAGCAATACGGTTGCTTTAACCGAACAAAAAGTGGCGATTGACGTAGCTACCGCCGTGGGCGAGCCACTGTCACTCAGCGCCGTGCCGATGGACGACACGTTAAAAGCAGCCAAGGTCAAAGCAGGGGAAAGTATCACGCTGACCGTTACCACCCGCGATTGCGCCGGTAACGTGGTGGGCAATACCGCATTTATTATTACCCGCAGCGATGCGCTTAACCGCCAGAACATCGTCAACAATAATGCACCGGTACACGTTGGTGATACGGAACTGACCACCACGGCGACGGAATACCACGGTGTTACGGGCGCTGACGGCAAAGCGACAGTGACCGTCACCCAGGCAAACGGTCCCGGCGTAAAAACTACCCTGACGGTGATGCCGGCAAACAATACGGCGCTAAAAGACAGCGTCGATGTCATTTTCACCACCCTGACCAGCCCGGACAGCGACAAAGCGGCGATGTGGGGGCATATGGAAGAAAGCGCTACGGCAAACGTCGATGGCGTCACCTATACCTTCACGCGTCCAAAACTGGCAGCGGAAACCAGTGGCACTAGTGCTACTTTTGCTACCAGCAATGAAAGTTGGGCGCAGTTTACCTGGGATAGCGCGGATAACCACTGTGCCATTTTGCCGGATGCCGAACAGCTGGTAGCGCTGCGGGCCGCCCACAGCACCGCGGCGGCCTATCCCGGTTGGCCAATTGATACCTACTGGTCGTCCACGAAAGATCAGCTCGATATTTATCACTACGCTACCAGTATGGGGAGTGGGGCGGTGATACGAGAAAGCAACAGTACGGCTTTACTGGTGAGCTGCGTGGATAAAGCGCTGCCTTTAGCGTATCCACAAATCACGCTTTCTCCCGATGCGCCATACAAGGCGGAAGTCGGCGAGACGATTGATGTGATAGCCAGCGTGGTTGACCGGAATACCAATAAACCGTTGCCTTATCGCTATCTTGAACTGTTTGTCGACCCCGCCTCTAACCGTAAAGGGGAGCATAAAGATGAGTGGGATTATCTGCGGGTCGTTGTCCGTAGTGATGATATGCGTGCATCGTCCCCGGAACACTATACCGGGGTAACGGACGCGAACGGTCAGGTACATTTGTCGTTAAGTCATGACAATGGGATAGGGGTAGAAACGCCGATCCGCATTGTGATGGCGGATGATGAAGGCGCAAGCATCACGTTCCCCTTTAATGTGATTTTTACGGTGATAACCAGCCCAGACGTTGACGGGGCGAATATGTATGGCCATATGCAACGGGGTATTGTGGAGAAGGGTAATCTCTACAAGCGTCCGCTATTGGCGTTCGAAACAAGTCATAAAACCGGTCAGCAAAGTGAAAATAGCGAAGAATGGGCCACCTTCGATTCTCTGATCTCTGCCACGAATCAGTGCGGCGCAGGTCAGGTCCCCGACACGGGTTCTCTTGAAACGCTCTACAGCGCACATCCTGATAATAAAATCCTGACAGAACACGGCTGGCCGACGGCGTCTGATGCTTATATGGCCGATGATGCCACGCAGATGGCGTACTTTAATCTGGACGATGGTAGCAAGGGGGTCGGTGGCTCAGCCCACTATCTGACCTGTTCAGCCAATGAAATGGTGGCTCAACTGAGCGTCTATTTCAATGACGATGTTTCGTTACGCCTGCCCGTCGCCAAAACAGGCGAGCAAATCAAAATGAACGTCCATTCGCAAAATGCGTTGAACGGAGCAACGATAGCTAATGTGAAGTTTTCAGTCACCATGGGGCTCGGCAAAAATCGCAGCGGGATGACCACCGGCTTTACTGACCCAAGTCAGGGGGAATTGCTATTTGACAGCGTTGCCTATGGCGCGGGTACATCTTCAATGACGTATGAGGGGATGACGGATGCGAACGGTGACGCGCAAATTATTCTTGAGCAGACACGCGGCGTGGGGTTAATCACACAGCTAAGCGTAGTACCGATTGATTCACTGCTAAACTCGCCTATCTCGCGTAGCGTGAAGTTTACCGTTCCGACAAGCCCGGATACGCCAAAAGCCCATATGTGGGGGCATATGGCGGACGTCATAACCGTGGATAATCTCACGTTTGAACGCCCGAAACTGGCGGCAGAGTCAGGGGCAACCCGAACCCAGGATGAAGCGAATGAAACCTGGGCTCGCCTCACACATGCCGATGCGCTGGGAAATACCGCAGCCGGGGGATGTGCGCTTAATCGTCTGCCACGTATCGACCAGCTTACCACTTTGTACAATGCCAACAATGACGGCGAGATACATACGGTTGCCGGATGGCCTGTGGGGCTGGGCTACTGGTCCGTCACGTACGCCAGCCAGTCCAGCTGGCAACAGATATCGTTGTCGGGTGGAGAGGTGACGGCGGGGGGCGATGTTTCGGATTACGTCAGTTGCCTGACCAGCGATAACCCGGCGGCGGCGTCCATCACCATTGAACCGGTGGATGCGTCGCAATGGTATGACAACAACGTTAATAGCGTACATGCGGTAAGAGTGAAGAAAGGCGAGACGCTACAACTGAAGGTCACGGTGAAAGACGCCAATGGAAACCCTGTGCCGCAAGCGCCTTTTGTCATGAGCCGTGGTGATGGTTTTACCCGACAGAATGTTAAACATGCCGCTGGCAGCGGTGATGGTATTGTGTCGCCGGTGGTCATTGACGGCGAATCTGTTAACGACACGGCGACGAAAATCGGCGGCCTGACGGGCGTGGACGGTAGCAAAATCATCAATGTGACCCGCCCGGATACGCATGGCACTAAAGTGGCGATAACGGCGGCGCTGTACGGCAATGCCAGCGTGAGTGCCAGCCTCGACACCATCTTTACGGTGGTCACCAGCCCCGACTCGGACAAGGCGACGCTGTGGGGGCATATGACGGACACGCTGACGGCGGCAGACGGTACGAGCTACCACCGGCCGCTGCTGTACGCGGAGCTGAGTAATACCCTCAATGTGATGAGTTATACGGAAGATAACGAGGCGTGGTCCCGGTTTTACGGCCCTGATGGCCGCAAAAACAATGCGGAGATGTGCGCGGCCGGGTATTACCCTGCCATCGACGCTCTGGACGCGCTTTATCGCCAATACCCGGACAGAAGCATCAAGACGGCACAGGGCTGGCCGATAGACTACTCCTACTGGAGTGGTAGCTATGTGAGTAAGTTTTCTTCTGAAGCGCCCATCGATTTTTATGTCGTCGATCTGGATGATGGCAGCCATCATTCGGTGTCGGCGACGGATACCAGCGCCATGCAGTACCAGATTTGTACGAGTACGGGGGCTGCACAGGCAACGATGATCGCGCTGACCTCGACGGTGGCAATAGACAAAACCGCGCAGGCGGTGAAAGTGAAGACGGGTGAAAGAGTGCCGTTAACGATCACCACCACGGATGCTGCCGGCAACCCGGTAGGGAACGCTGTGTTTACCCTGACGCGAGACCGAGGTTCGATACGCGGCAGCAGTGCGCTTACTTCCTGGACCATACCAACCATGGAGCTGGTGCTGACCGGACAGGCGCCGCAGACCTGGCTTTATAACGGCACCTATTATGGGGTCACCGGCTCGGACGGCACGCTGTCTCTTGATGTAGGTGAAGATACAGGGCCGGGGTTGAAAACGGTGTTGAACGCCAGCTTGTATAAAACCCCAGCGGCAACCTCGTCGCTGTCGACAGTGTTTACCGTACTCACCAGTCCAGACAGCAGTAAAGCCCAGATGTGGGGGCATATGCCGGAGACTTTCACCGCCAGCAACGGCGCGGAATTTATGCGCCCAAGGCTGAGGTATGAGCTGAATTCAACCACGGATACGGAGTCGGTCATACAAAACAATGAAATGTGGTACACGGTGAAAAATGTGAATAGCGGGCGCGGGGCCTGCACGATGAACCAAATGCCGACGGCGGCCGATTTAACGTCGCTGTATAACGATCACCCGGATAGCGCATTAACCGCTGATTACGGTCTTCCGATGATCGCCTCGTATGGGTGGTGGGCGGGTGATAAGACGCTAAGCGGGCAAACGTCTTTATATCAATACATTAATTTTCGTAATGGTGTCATGAACACAACGACATCTTCGTCCCCGACCAACGTAACGCAGTTGTGTCTGACGGCAAAACGTGAGTATGCCATTACGCTTGACTCCTCCACTCTATGGAATGAGACGTACGCAAGCTTCATGAGTAAGAAAGGTGAAACGTTACCGCTAACGGTTAGCGTAAAAAATGCTGCCGGCATCCCACAGGCTAATACCGTGGTGGTGGTGGGGCGTTCTTCATCGACCACGCGCGCCAGTACGGTGATAACAAACAACCCGGCTTACATGACCTTGACGCCCGTTACGCCTGAGGGGAGTGCGACGAGTTTCAATTCCGGTTCGTCGAAATGGTATGGGATGACGGATGCTGATGGTAAAGCGCAATTGACGTTAGCGCAGGACAATTCGAGCGGCCTGAAAACGACGGTAACCGCCACGGTGGAGGGAGACAGTTTATCCACGGTGAGTAAAAACGTGATCTTTTCCGTTCTCACCAGCCCGGACAGCGATAAGGCTGCCATGTGGGGCCATATGCCGGAAACGGTGACGAACAGCGCTGGCGTCACATTCCATCGCCCTTATCTTGCTGCGGAGACGTCGGGTTATACTTCCAGCGTTGCCAGTAGCAATGAACGCTGGCCGTTGAGGTTGCAATCTACCACGCTGACGACCGGGAAGTCCGACTGTGATGAGGCGTATCAGCCTTTATTAAGCGATCTGCAAACATTGTATGCAGATAATCCCAGCGGAGTGTTGTTTGAACGTTATGGTTGGCCGGTGAATGAAAAATGGTTCTGGTTTGCGGTAGATCGCGCGGCGAATACCGGGAACTATCAGTCTATGCGGCTGGATGTGGGGAACGTATCGTCAAGCAGTTCTGCGAGTAATACAGGGGCGCAGGTTTGCCTGGTCGACCCGCATTCACCGGTACCTGCGACGATTGAACGGACTTCCAGTATTGCCCTCGATAGGTAAGCGATGCGGTGAAAGTCAAAAAAGGCGAAGAGATCCCGCTCACCGTCACCATGAAAGACAGCAGCGGCAATCCGTCTGCGAAACCAGCAGCGATGGCGTAGTCTTTAAGCGACCACTGTTGATGAATGAAGCGCCGTCGCATGATAACACCTTTGGTCCTATCGCTATGGGTGATGAAATCTGGACGCTGTTTAACCATGACGGTGCGGGGCTGGCGAGTAAATCGGGTTGCCCCGAAAACTATCAGCCGACATTGAGTGAGTTGCAAAAGCTGTATAGTAACTACCCTGGCGGTCAGATAGGGGAACGGTTTGGCTGGCCGATTGATCGCTCTAATTTTTCTTGGTGGGTTTCCGACCGAGTGGGCAAGAATGACCAGACCATCAATCTTACCAGCGGCTATGTGAATGCAACGAAAACGGCAAGCGATAATCAGGCACTGGTTTGCCTGGCGAACCCGCACGCTTCCGCTGCGATGATGACGCTATCTCCCCCGCGATAGATACGAATAGACAGACGGCAGCGGGCTACTTAGCTTTTGGCTGGCGCTTTTTCCCGGCAGCCGTTACCGTTTTTATCTCGCTTTCCACCCAGCCGTCGTTCAGTCGGGTGGTGAGCAGGTTGCCGGGTCTGGCCTGTTTGGTTTTCTTTAGCACTGTGCCATCGCTTGTTGTCGTGACGCTATAGCCGCGCGCTAACGTTGCCAGTGGGCTGACGGCTTCCAGATGCGTGACCGCGTTGCCGAAACGCTCGCGCTGCTCGCTTAGCCGCGCGCGAATATTTTCCGCCAGTCGATATTCCAGTTGCTGAATACGTGTTTGCGCGCGGTGGATACGCGGCTGTGGGTTCTGCTGGTTCAGCCGCTGCAGCATGCGCTGCTGACGCTGATTGGCCTGTTTAATTTTATTCTCAAGTGCGAAGTTCATTCTCTGACGCAGTCGTTCCAGCACGGTCTGCTGGCGGGCCAGACGCAGCTGCGGATGCTGCTGTTGCAAGCGGTGATTAAGCTGGGTGAATCGGCGAGTTCGGTTGGCGAGATAGTAATCCATCGCCATTTCCAGACGTTGCTGACCATGCTGAATTTGACGCAGCAGTTCGAGCTGATTGCGGCTGACAATTTCTGCAGCCGCCGACGGCGTTGGCGCACGCAGATCGCCGACGAAGTCAGCGATGGTCACATCGGTTTCATGGCCGACGGCACTCACCACCGGAATGCGGCTGGCAAATATCGCCCGTGCTACGCGCTCGTCGTTAAAGCTCCACAAATCTTCCAGCGAGCCGCCGCCGCGCCCGACGATTAATACGTCACACTCGCCACGGGCGTTTGCCAGCTCAATTGCGCGCACAATCTGCCCCGGCGCATCGTCGCCCTGGACAGCGGTTGGATAGATAATAACGGGCAGGGAAGGGTCGCGGCGTTTCAATACGTGGAGAATATCGTGTAGCGCTGCCCCGGTTTTCGAGGTGATCACCCCGACGCAGTGGGCCGGCGATGGCAGCGTTTTTTTGAACTGCTGATCGAACAGCCCTTCAGCCTGCAGTTTGGCCTTCAGTTGCTCATACTTCTGTTGCAACAGACCTTCACCCGCAGGCTGCATGCTCTCAACAATTATCTGGTAGTCCCCACGCGGCTCATACAATGTAATGTTGGCGCGCACCAGCACCTGTTGCCCGTGCTGCGGACGGAACGTTACCCGGCGGTTGCTGTTGCGAAACATCGCGCAGCGAACCTGAGCGGTGTCATCTTTGAGCGTGAAGTACCAATGACCGGAGGACGGCTGAGTGAAATTGGAGATTTCACCGCTGATCCACACTTGCCCCATTTCCTGCTCAAGCAGCAAACGAACCGTCTGATTCAGGCGGCTTACGGTAAAAATTGAGGTGGTCTGAGAGGATAACATGTGAGCGGGATCAAATTCTAAATCAGCAGGTTATTCAGTCGAAAGTAACATGCTCACAGAGGAGCGCAAGGTTTTTTTGCAAAAAAGTGTGGATGCAATCGGTTACGCTCTGTATAATGCCGCGGCAATATTTAATAACCTCCCAGGTGAGATATTGCCCATGCTACGTATCGCAAAAGAAGCCCTGACGTTTGACGACGTCCTCCTCGTTCCCGCTCATTCTACCGTTCTGCCGAATACTGCTGACCTCAGCACCCAGTTGACGAAAACCATTCGCCTGAACATTCCTATGCTCTCCGCAGCAATGGACACCGTGACGGAAGCGCGCCTGGCAATTGCCCTGGCCCAGGAAGGCGGCATCGGTTTTATCCACAAAAACATGTCCATCGAGCGCCAGGCTGAAGAAGTTCGCCGCGTGAAGAAACACGAATCTGGCGTGGTAACTGACCCACAGACCGTACTGCCAACCACTACTCTGCGCGAAGTGAAAGAACTGACCGAGCGTAACGGCTTTGCAGGCTACCCGGTGGTGACTGAAGATAACGAACTGGTCGGTATCATCACCGGCCGTGACGTGCGTTTTGTGACTGACCTGAACCAGCCGGTTAGCGTATATATGACGCCAAAAGAGCGTCTGGTGACCGTTCGTGAAGGCGAAGCGCGCGATGTCGTTTTCGCCAAAATGCACGAAAAACGCGTTGAGAAAGCGCTGGTTGTTGATGACAGCTTCCATCTGCTCGGTATGATCACCGTTAAAGATTTCCAGAAAGCTGAACGTAAACCTAACGCCTGTAAAGACGAGCATGGTCGTCTGCGCGTGGGCGCTGCGGTTGGCGCGGGCGCAGGTAACGAAGAGCGTGTTGACGCGCTGGTTGCCGCGGGCGTTGACGTACTGCTGATTGACTCCTCTCACGGCCACTCTGAAGGCGTACTGCAGCGTATTCGTGAAACTCGCGCTAAATATCCTGATCTGCAGATTATCGGCGGTAACGTTGCGACTGGCGCAGGTGCTCGCGCGTTGGCTGAAGCTGGCTGCAGCGCTGTTAAAGTGGGTATTGGCCCTGGCTCCATCTGTACTACCCGTATCGTGACCGGCGTCGGTGTTCCGCAGATCACCGCCGTTTCTGATGCCGTTGAAGCGCTGGAAGGCACCGGTATTCCGGTTATCGCCGATGGCGGTATTCGTTTCTCCGGCGACATCGCTAAAGCGATTGCTGCTGGTGCTGCCGCAGTGATGGTTGGTTCCATGCTGGCGGGTACTGAAGAATCCCCGGGCGAAATCGAACTGTACCAGGGCCGTTCTTACAAATCTTACCGCGGTATGGGTTCTCTGGGCGCGATGTCCAAAGGGTCTTCTGACCGTTACTTCCAGAGCGATAACGCCGCTGACAAACTGGTCCCGGAAGGTATCGAAGGCCGCGTAGCCTATAAAGGCCGCCTGAAAGAGATCATTCACCAGCAGATGGGCGGCCTGCGCTCCTGTATGGGGCTGACCGGCTGTGGTACTATCGACGCGCTGCGAACGAAAGCAGAGTTTGTACGCATCAGCGGTGCGGGTATTCAGGAAAGTCACGTTCACGATGTGACCATCACCAAAGAGTCCCCTAACTACCGCATGGGCTCCTGATAAGTTTCCGCGCCCGGCTATATGCCGGGCGAATTTGTTTCACTTGCCTCGGAATTAGCGTCAATGACAGACAATATTCATAAACATCGCATTCTCATCCTCGATTTTGGCTCGCAGTACACTCAGCTGGTTGCACGTCGCGTACGTGAACTGGGCGTCTACTGTGAACTGTGGGCATGGGATGTTACGGAAGCACAAATTCGCGAATTCAACCCAAGCGGTATTATTCTTTCCGGTGGCCCGGAAAGTACCACTGAAGAAAACAGCCCGCGTGCGCCGGAATACGTTTTCAATGCGGGCGTGCCGGTGTTCGGCGTGTGCTACGGCATGCAGACCATGGCAATGCAGCTCGGTGGTCATGTTGAAGGTTCTAACGAACGTGAATTCGGCTATGCGCAGGTTGAAGTTCAGACCGACAGCGCGCTTGTCCGCGGTATTGAAGACTCCCTGACCGCAGACGGCAAACCGTTGCTGGATGTGTGGATGAGCCACGGCGACAAAGTGACTGCCATTCCGGAAGGTTTCGTGACCGTTGCCAGCACCGACAGCTGCCCGTTTGCTATCATGGCGCACGAAGAAAAACGCTTCTATGGCGTGCAGTTCCACCCGGAAGTTACCCACACCCGTCAGGGCATGCGCATGCTGGAGCGTTTTGTGCGCGACATCTGTCAGTGTGAAGCGCTGTGGACGCCGGCAAAAATTATCGATGACGCCGTTGCCCGCATTCGTGAGCAGGTTGGCAATGACAAAGTTATCCTCGGTCTGTCCGGTGGCGTTGACTCCTCTGTGACGGCGATGCTGTTGCACCGTGCGATCGGTAAAAACCTGACCTGCGTGTTCGTCGACAACGGTCTGCTGCGCCTGAACGAAGCCCAGCAGGTAATGGATATGTTTGGTGACCATTTCGGCCTGAACATCGTTCACGTTGAAGGCGAACAGCGTTTCCTCGACGCGCTGAAAGGCGAGAACGACCCGGAAGCGAAACGTAAGATCATCGGCCGCGTATTCGTTGAAGTGTTCGACGAAGAAGCGCTGAAGCTGGAAGACGTTAAGTGGCTGGCACAGGGCACTATCTATCCGGACGTGATCGAATCCGCGGCATCTGCCACCGGTAAAGCGCACGTTATCAAATCTCACCACAACGTGGGCGGTTTGCCGAAAGAGATGAAGATGGGTCTGGTTGAGCCGCTGCGTGAGCTGTTCAAAGACGAAGTGCGTAAGATTGGTCTGGAGCTGGGCCTGCCGTACGACATGCTGTACCGTCACCCGTTCCCGGGACCGGGGCTGGGTGTACGTGTGCTTGGCGAAGTGAAGAAAGAGTACTGCGACCTGCTGCGTCGCGCGGATGCTATCTTCATTGAAGAACTGCACAAAGCTGACCTGTACAACAAAGTCAGCCAGGCGTTCACCGTGTTCCTGCCGGTACGTTCCGTTGGCGTCATGGGCGATGGCCGTAAGTACGACTGGGTTGTTTCCCTGCGTGCAGTAGAAACCATCGACTTTATGACCGCGCACTGGGCGCACCTGCCGTATGATTTCTTAGGCCGCGTCTCTAACCGCATCATTAACGAAGTGAACGGCATTTCCCGCGTCGTTTATGATATCAGCGGTAAGCCACCGGCTACCATTGAGTGGGAATAATAGCCCTTTCTGTTAGCGGTTTCTGAACCGGTAATATGTAAAAAAACCCTCTTTTTATAGAGGGTTTTTTATTGCGCTCATACCGAAGCGCTGTGAATTAATCAACCAACTGTAGCTGGGGTTGAGATTGGGGGGCTACGTTCTCAACGCGAATATCCATCTGCGGATACGGCAGAGAGATATGGTTGGCGTCCAGGGCTTCTTTAATGTTTTCCAGCAAATCGTAATAGGTATTCCAGTATTCGATGTTGGGCACCCATACGCGGACGTAAAAATTCAATGCTGAAGCGCCCAGTTCGCCCAGACGAACGGTTACCCCACGTTGCTTATCGATGCGGGTATCCTGATCGATAATATGGTTAATCACGCGCTTAACGTCAGCTATCCGGCTCTGATAGCCGACGCCAATCACCAGATCGATACGGCGGAAAGGGTGGCGGGAATAGTTAATGATATTGTCAGCGATGATCTTACCGTTTGGAATGACCACTTCTTTGCTGTCGGCGGTGAGCAGGGTGGTGGAGAAAATATGTACCTTTTCCACCGTTCCGGTGACTGCCCCAATTTGTACCACTTCTCCGGCGCGGAATGGACGCAGGGAGACCAATAGTACGCCAGCGGCAAAGTAGGAAAGCGATCCTTGTAGCGCGAGTCCAATGGCCAACCCGGCGGCACCAATGACGGCAATAATGGAGGATGTTTCGATACCGACGCGACCCAATGCGGCAACAACGGCAAAGGCGAGAGTAATGTAACGTACCAGCGCGGTGAAGAACTGGATAATGGTTCGGTCAACTTTACGTTTTAAAAGTAATTTTTCCAGACCACTGGAGATCAGGCGAGAGACAAATTTACCGACAAACAGTAAAATTACGGCGGCAACGATATTCCAGCCGAATTGAATAACCGCATCGCTGTGTCCAGCGATCCATTCAAGACCGCTGCTTATTTTCGGAAATAATGAAAAACCACTCATGGTATTACCCTGTAGAATTTAAAATGGTAATGATTCAAATAAGCATTTAATTTCATACATAATATTAATGCTTTCACCTGTGATATTTTCTGGTGATATTAATTGGCGTCTATTTGAACACAGTGTGTCTTTTTATACCCAGTAAATCGGAACGTAAAAATGAGCGCGAATGGTGCAGTGAAGTGAGATTAAAAGATTGTGAATTTGTGCGAAAAACACGGTCTGTTATCGGATAACTCCGTGCGTGTGGTGGGTAAGGCAGCGTATTGTTTCATCACTCAAATCCCTTACCGGATGGTTAAATGTCAGGCGATTAGCCATCCGGTAAGGAATCTTAATGCTGAGATATTACAGGTGCGAGCGATCAGCGCGCGTCGGTTTGAGCAGGAGATGCCTGTTGCGGCTGGGTGATCTGCTGAGAGTCTTTTTTGTTCTGGTGGTGGTGCCACGCACCTATAGCGGAGTAGACGAAGCGTCCGAAGAAGAAGAGAAAGCTGATAAGCAGTACGATCCGGATCATGCGACTATTAAATCGGTGTCGTTTGCGTAGGCTGGTAACCTGGCTCACAAAAGGTTCCTTGTAGTGTACCCAACTGAGGGCGATACTCACATTAAGGCATACTGTGAGGCAATGGTCAATTTTTCGTTATGTAAAATTGCTTCAGTTGTTTTATCCTCATATGTTATGAAAATTAATATTATTATTTGCATTAATAATGAATTAACGATAAGAAACGATGAAAATAGTAATAATTGATTAATGAGGGGCTTTTTTTTTTGATATATATCAAACGTCACCCTTTACTGATAACTAAAATTGATGAGACATAGTAATGTATTTAACTTCATCATTTTAGAGTCAGGTGGGATGCCTGTCTGAATACCCCCTGCAGGATGTGCGGGATTCTACTGAGCATCTATGAAACTCAATAAAAATTATATTTGTATGAGAGATAGATGGTGGGCGTTACCTCTCATCATACCATCTTTGCTGTTGCCTATATTGAGCACTGCCAATACCTATGCCCATATTAGTACTGGGACCGTAATTCTTTTCTACATGCCTTTGGCGTTGATGATTAGCCTGATGCTATTTTTTGGCTGGGCGGCATTGCCGGGAATTATCATTTCCATTATCTGCTACAAATATCCGCAGGTTGGGTTATTTGAAACGCTCTCAATAATTTCGCACTTTATTGTAACGATAGTGCTGAGTTGGGGAGGGTATAAAGTATTTGCACCCCGGCGGAACAACGTGTCTCACGGTGACTCCCACCTGATGTTTCAGCGCATGTTTTGGCAGGTCTTCTGCCCGGCGACGCTGTTTCTGATCCTCTTCCAGTTTGCCGCGTTTGTGGGTGTTTATGAGAGTAAATCCGGCATGGTGGGGGTTATGCCCTTTAATACTGGCACGTTGATCAACTATCAGGCTATGCTGGTCGGGAATCTGATTGGGGTTCCTTTGTGCTACTTTATTATTCGCACGATCCGCAACCCTTTGCATGTCAGAGGCTATTTTTCTCAATTAAAGCAGCAGTTTGATACCAAAGTTACCAAAACTGAGGTTGCGGTCTGGCTGATTATATTGGCTGTACTTATGGCATTGCTGTGTATGCCGTTAAATGAACAAAGCTCAATATTCAGCACAAATTATACTCTGTCGTTGTTGCTACCTGTCATGCTCTGGGGAGCAATGCGTTACGGTTACAGATTTATTTCGCTGATATGGTCTGTCGTACTTATTACCGCAATTCATTATTACCAGCGCTATATGCCCTGGTATTCTGGCTACGATACCCAGCTTGCCATTACCTCATCGAGTTATCTTGTTTTCTCCTTCATCGTGAACTTCATTGCCGTACTGGCAACGCGCCAACGCTTTGTTACCCGGCGCAACCATCGTCTGGCATTCTTTGATCCGATGGTGCATCTGCCAAATTTGCGCGCATTGAACCGGGATTTGAAAAAAACGCCATGGTCAGTGCTCTGCTTTTTGCGTGTTCCGGGCATGGAGCTACTGGTAAAAAATTACGGCATTATGCTGCGTATCCAGTACAAGCAAAAACTCTCACAGTGGATAACGCCACTGTTGGCACAGGATGAGCATGTCTATCAGTTATCGGGTAATGACTTAGTTTTGCGTTTTAACACCGAGTCGTATCAGGAGCGCATTGAAGCCCTGGACAGGCATATCAAGCAGTTCCGTTTTATTTGGGATGGCATGCCATTACAGCCGCAGGTGGGGATCAGTTTTTGCTATGTCCGTTCTCCTGTTAACCATATCTATCTGTTACTGGGAGAGTTAAGCACCATTGCCGAGCTTTCTCTGGCGACCAATTCACCAGAGAACTTGCAGCGCCGAGGCGTCATGCACTTGCAACGTGACCTGAAAGATAAGGTTGCGATGATGAATCGTCTACAGCTGGCGCTGGAGCACAATCGCTTTTTCCTGATGGCGCAGCCGATTTTTGGCGTACGCGGCGACGTTTATCATGAAATCCTGCTGCGTCTTGAGGGAGATGACGGTGAAACTATCCCGCCTGATTGCTTCTTGCCGATCGCACATGAGTTTGGCTTGTCGTCCAGCATCGATATGTGGGTGATTGAAAATACGCTGAAGTTTATGGCACAGAATCGGGAAAAAATGCCCGCCCGTCGGTTTGCCATTAACCTGTCACCCACTTCGATATGTCGCGCCCGACTTCCGCATGACATCAAGCAGCTACTGGTTAAGTACAAGGTTGAAGCGTGGCAGTTGATTTTTGAAGTCACGGAAAGCAACGCCTTAACCAATGCGGAACAGGCACAGGCAACGTTACTGCAGCTGCAATCACTGGGCTGTCAGATTGCGATTGATGATTTTGGTACGGGTTACGCCAGCTATGCGCGGCTGAAGAATGTGAGTGCCGATATCCTGAAAATTGATGGCAGCTTTATTCGCAGTATCGTTTCGAATAGCCTCGACTACCAGATCGTGGCCTCTATTTGCCATCTGGCTCGGATGAAAAGAATGCTGGTGGTTGCGGAGTACGTCGAAAGTGAAGAAATACGCAGTGCGGTAATTTCGCTGGGGATTGACTACATGCAGGGGTACTTGATTGGTAAACCACAGCCATTGCATGAAACGCTGGAAGAACAGGCGCCAGACGCGCTGGCACCTGTTCTGAGTTTATGCGGCGATATCGGGTGAGGTTTCTTCTTCAATTTTGAGACGCCAGCCGGTTACGCCCTCCCAGTATTGCTGCTCTTTTTCCAGATCGAGCAGCACCAGCGCATTTTGGCTAAACCAGTCATGCGGGAAACGTAAGGTCCAGTGGTTGTCGTCGGTTATCAGAGTCAGGGTTGGCGGCGTGGTGGTCGCCTGACGCTGATTATTCAGCAGCACGCCCAGGCGTAACAGTTGAATTAACGGCAGAAACTGTTTTTTCTTGAACAGTGTAAAGCGGGGCAAGTCATCCAGTTTCACCGCTTTGCGATGATAACGAACTAATGTTGCCATCATCAGTTGTTGTTCCTGATTAAACCCCGGTAAATCGCTGTTTTGTAAGATATAAGCAGAGTGGCGATGTAAGCCGCTGTGGTTGATGTTCAGCCCAACCTCATGCAGCATCGCTGCCCAGCGCAGTAATGCTTCCAGTTGAGGATTGGCCAGTTTGGGCTGTTGCGTATGCCACTGGTCGTACATTTGCATCGTTGTTTCCAGTACGCGCCGGGCCTGTTCACTGTCAATGTTGTACTGGTTCGCCAGACTGCTGGCGGTACGGCTGCGAACGTCCTGGTGGCGAAAACGTCCTTCCATCTCGTACAGTACGCCTTCGCGTAGTGCGCCATCAGAAAGGCGAAGTTCGCGGATAGCCAACGCGTCAAAAACGCCGCACAGAATCGCGAGTCCGGGTACAAACACTGCTTTTCGTTCTTCTGACAATCCCGGCAAGCTGAGCGCATCAAATGACGCATGCTTCAGCACTTCAGATGTCAGTTTGTCCAGGCGTTCGGGGGTGATAAAACCGTCTTTTTCCCCCATCTCCAGCAGCACTTCGTGTGCCGCTTTAATCGTGCCTGACGCGCCCATTGCGACGTTCCAGCCCTGAATGCGAAACTGCCACGTTAAGGTTTCAAGCTTTTGCGCTGCCGCCATGCGGGCACGCTGGAAGTTTTCCCGGCTGATAACACCGCCCGGGAAATACATCTGGGCAAAACTGACGCAGCCCATACGGCGGCTTTCGACCAGCTTGGGTTCGAAATCTTCGCCGATCACCAGTTCTGTTGAGCCACCGCCGATATCGATAACCAGCTTGCGGCCTTTTTCCGGCTGAGTGTGCTCCACGCCCATAAAAATCAGTCGGGCTTCTTCGTTACCGGAGATAATCTCAATCGGGTAGGGGATGACTTTTTCCGCTCGCTTGAGAAAATCGGTCGCATTCAGCGCCTGACGCAAAGTATGGGTTCCCACGATGCATACGCTTGACGGGGGAAAGCCCTGCAGGCGTTCGGCGAACAGCGACAGGCAGCTTAATCCGCGTTCCATTGCCTCTTCGCTCAGCTTGTTATCTTCGCCGAGACCATCCGCCAGATGAACGCGCTGTTTCAGCCGCCCGATAATCTGCATTGCGCCATCTACCACGCGGGCAATGACCATATGGAAACTGTTTGAACCAAGGTCGACCGCAGCAAATTCCTGCGGTCGTGGAGTCTTGTCGTGTATTGGCATAGCGTTAGTCAGGTTGCTCGAGTGATTTGATGTAGTCGTAAATCGCCAATTGTGACTGAACTTTACGGCGGTTTCCGCGTGGTACGTAGCGATTACTGAGTTCTTTATCGATGAAGCGAGCCTTCACCGTGTCGCTGAACAGGATATCGATAATATCCAGCACGCGCTGCTTAAGGCGCGGGTCCAGCAGCGGAGTGGCGACTTCGATACGATAGTCGATATTGCGGGTCATCCAGTCTGCAGAGGAGAGGTATACCTGCTTATCGCCACCGTTTTCGAAAATATAAACCCGGTCGTGTTCAAGGTAGCGGTCGACAATGCTTATCACGCGAATATTATCGCTGATGCCTTCCAGGTTCGGGATCAGAGAGCACATACCGCGAATCAACAAATTAACCGGTACGCCTGAGCTTGAGGCCGCATAGAGACGATCAACCAGGCCTTTATCGACCAGGTTGTTCAGTTTTAGCGTGATACCGGAAGGCTGGCCTTGCTGCGCATTGGCGATCTCTTTGTCGATCATCGCGTACAGCAGACGGCGTGAGTTCTGCGGAGAAACCAGCAGATAATCGAACGTCACCGGACGATACGGGTTTTCGATGAAGTTGAACACCCGACGAACCTCGTTGGTGATGCGTGAATCAGCGGTAAGCAACGAGTAGTCGGTGTACAGCCGCGCCGTTTTTTCGTTGAAGTTGCCCGTCCCGATATGCGCATAGCGCACGACTTCATCACCTTCTTTACGCGAGATAAGGAACAGTTTGGCGTGAATTTTCAGACCCGGCGCGGAGAAGATGACGTGAACGCCCGCTTCGGTCAGACGCTTGGCCCAATGAATGTTGGCTTCTTCATCAAAGCGCGCCTGTAATTCCACTACCACGGTGACTTTTTTACTGTTATGCGCGGCATGGATCATCGCGTCGATGATGCGCGAGTCTTTCGCCACACGGTAGATGTTGATCTTTATTGCCAGTACGCTCGGGTCGAAAGACGCCTGGCGCAACAGTTCAAGAACGTGCTCAAAGGTGTGGTACGGGTAATACAGCAGCACATCGCGCTCGCGGATTGCATCAAATCCGTTACGGAATTTCTCATTGTCGAACCAGATGTGGCGCAGACGCGGCAGCGGCTTATTCACCAGGTTGGCTTTGCCAACGTTGGGGAAGTTAATAAAGTCTTTGAAGTTATGGTAACGGCCGCCGGGAACAATCGAGTCGTAGCGAGAAATCGTCAGTTTTTCACGTAGCACCTCGACCAACGCATTGGGCATGTCGCGCTGATAGACGAAACGCACAGGCTCTGCGGTCAGACGCTGTTTCAGGCTGGAGGACATCAGCTCCATCAGGCTCGATTCCATCTCGTGCACCAAATCGTATTCGGCGTCACGGGTCATTTTCATCGAATAGGCGTTAAGTGCGTCGTAATCAAAGAACCCTTTGAAAATATCGTCAAGGCAATAACGTAAAATGTTGTCCAACAGGATCATCGGTTTGCGACGACGCGGAGTTTCCGGCGGCAGATTCACAAAACGGGGAACCTTGTCAGAAGGGATTTCCAGCAGCGCGTAGCGGATTGTATCGCCGCGGATAATCTCTACCGCCAGATAGGTGTAGTCATCTTTCAAAAACTGGACTAAATCCGTCTCGCGGTTAATCAGGATCGGCGTGATGTGCTGGCGAAGATATTGCTTGAAGTAATGACGCAACCAGCTCTGCTGATTGGCCGATAGCTGGCGTTCATTGATTAAGAAAATCTGATTGCGCGCCATCTCCAGCAGCAACTCGTTGTACAGACCGTCAAATTCCTGATCGGCTTTTAATACGCGGGCCTGGATTTTGCCTAACAGATGGCGGGAGTGAGAGTTTGAACCCTGTTCTTCGCTAATAATGATTCGGCGCTTCAGTTCGGCAAAACGAACCTTATAAAACTCGTCGAGGTTATTGGAATAGATGCCTAAGAAACGCATCCGTTCGATCAACGGGTTTGACTTATCAGCAGCTTCCTGGAGTACACGTTCGTTGAACGCTAACCAACTGAGTTCTTTCTCGATGTATAGCTTTTCCTGACCCATTACCACTTTTACTCCGTTTCATTCACGGGACACTACCGATTTATTATGGCGAGCATTGCTCTCAGATGTCCAACTGTGCCAGAAAAATATGACAATAAACCGTCTGATAGCAAAGAGAAAGGGGGAGCGTAGATGAATACCGGTGGTATTAACCGGAAAAGGTAGTTATGCCTGTAAGCCGGATGGTGACATGCGGCTTACAGGTTGAATTTTATTATTCGTCGGCGGCGTAGCCTTGTGGCGGTAGGCGGATGCCATCCAGCCATGCAGCGTTATCACGCATTTTCAGGCGACCATCAATAAACCAGCTTACCACCAGTGGGTAAATGGTATGTTCCTGAGCCTGAACCCGCGCCGTGACATCATCTTCGCTGTCGCCTTCAAATACCGGAACCTTGGCCTGGAGAATAACCGGTCCGCCGTCCAGTTCATCAGTGACGAAGTGGACGGAGGTACCATGCTCTTCATCGCCGTTTTCCAGTACCTGGCGGTGCGTATGCAGGCCGGGATACTTTGGCAATAAAGACGGGTGGATATTCAGCAATCGTTCAGAATAGTGCGCGACAAACGCCGGGCTGAGGATGCGCATATAACCGGCCAGCACCACTACATCCGGCGCCCAGGCGTCAATTTCTTGCATCAGTTGGCGGTCGAAGGCTTCGCGACTGGCAAACTGGGCGGCTTCCAGCGAGTGTGCCGGAATATTCGCTTCGCGTGCGCGCTCAAGGCCGAACGCATCGGCCTTGTTACTGAATACTGCACGTATGGTGCCATTGATTTTTTTCTGTTCACAGGCGTCTATTATCGCCTGCAAATTGCTTCCGTTACCGGAAATGAGCACCACAATGTTTTTCATTCAATGACCACACGCTGTTCGGAATCAGAAGCTTTGATGATACCGATTTTCCATGCGTTTTCACCTTTCTCATTGAGCAAAGCCAGGGCTTTGTCCACTTCCGGAGCTGGCAGGGCGATAACCATACCTACACCGCAGTTAAAGGTGCGATACATCTCATGTTGGCTGACGTTACCCGCCGTTTGCAGCCAGTTGAAGACGGCTGGCCACTGCCAGGAAGACTCGTCGATCACGGCCTGCGTGTTGTCTGGCAGAACGCGTGGAATATTTTCCCAGAAGCCGCCGCCGGTCAGGTGGGCAATGGCGTGCACATCAACCTTCTCGATCAGTTCCAGAATGGATTTTACGTAAATGCGGGTCGGAGCCAGCAAGTGGTCGGCCAGCGATTTACCTTCAAGCTCGGTGGTTTCCGGGTCACAACCGCTGACTTCAACGATTTTACGCACCAGAGAGTAACCGTTGGAGTGCGGACCGCTGGAGCCGAGCGCAATCAGTACGTCGCCGTCAGCCACTTTAGAACCGTCGATAATCTCTGATTTTTCGACGACGCCAACACAGAAACCTGCCACGTCGTAATCTTCGCCGTGGTACATCCCCGGCATTTCAGCTGTTTCCCCACCGACCAGCGCACAGCCAGACTGCAGGCAGCCTTCGGCAATCCCGTTAATGACGCTGGCTGCGGTGTCCACATCCAGTTTGCCGGTTGCATAGTAGTCGAGGAAGAACAGCGGCTCAGCGCCCTGAACCACGAGGTCGTTGACGCACATTGCGACGAGGTCAATGCCGATAGTGTCGTGGCGTTTCAGATCCATCGCCAGACGCAGTTTTGTACCAACGCCATCAGTGCCGGAAACCAGTACCGGTTCACGATATTTTTGCGGCAATGCGCACAGCGCACCGAAGCCACCCAGACCACCCATAACTTCCGGACGACGCGTTTTCTTTACTACGCCTTTGATTCGATCAACCAGAGCATTACCTGCATCAATATCAACACCGGCATCTTTGTAGCTAAGAGAGGTTTTATCGGTCACTGCCTGCTTCCCCACATGTTTACTTGCAGTAAAAGTTAAATTCGGCGCAATTCTAACAGGGAAAGCAAACGTTTGCGAGCCTGCTCTGCATCAAGTTTTATCTGCTGGTTTTTTCAGCATTTTACAATCATTTATCTATTTGTTTGAACTGCGCCACGAAAATGAAACCGGGTACAGCCTTGTGCTTGAAACCTGCCAGCCGAATGCACAGTATCGTACTGAAACCGGTTTCTGTTTTCTGTTGCGGGCCTCATTTGGAGCGTTTTGCGCAGAGTCATCACGATAGGGGAAGGGGATGTCAGGATTTAAAGCAGATTTCATGTGGGGTGGCGCTGTCGCCGCTCATCAACTGGAAGGTGGCTGGCAGGAGGGCGGTAAAGGAATTAGCGTTGCCGATGTCATGACGGCGGGGGCGCATGGCGTGGCGCGTGAAATTACTGACGGTGTGATTGCCGGTAAAAACTACCCTAACCACGATGCCATCGATTTTTATCATCGCTATAAAGACGACATCAAGCTGTTTGCCGAAATGGGGTTTAAATGTTTTCGCACTTCTATTGCCTGGACGCGGATTTTCCCTTTAGGTGACGAAGCGCAACCCAATGAAGCTGGCCTGCAGTTCTATGATGATCTGTTCGACGAATGTCTGAGATATGGCATTGAACCGGTGATTACGTTGTCGCACTTCGAGATGCCCTACCATCTGGTGACGGAGTACGGCGGCTGGCGCAACCGTAAGCTTATCGACTTTTTTGTCCGTTTTGCCCGGGTGGTTTTCACTCGTTACCAGCACAAAGTGAAGTACTGGATGACGTTTAATGAGATTAACAATCAGGCAAATTATCACGAAGACTTCGCGCCCTTTACTAACTCTGGCCTGAAATATCTGCCTGGTGAAGACCGCGAGCCGGTCATGTACCAGGCGGCGCACTACGAGCTGGTGGCAAGCGCGCTGTCGGTGAAGGTCGCGCGTGAAATTAACCCGGCGCTGCAAATTGGCTGCATGATTGCGATGTGCCCAATTTATCCGCTGACCTGTGCGCCGAACGACATGATGATGGCGATGAATGCTATGCACCGGCGTTACTGGTTTACTGACGTCCATGTGCGCGGCAAATACCCGCAGCATCTTCTCAATTACTTTGCCCGTCGTGGCTTTGAACTGGATATCACCGAGGAAGACCGTCAGGCGCTGACCGAGGGCTGCGTTGATTACATCGGCTTTAGCTATTATATGTCTTTCGCGACCCAGGCAACGGCGGACAACCCACAGCTGGATTACGACGAGTCGAAAAGCCTGGTTTCTAACCCGTACGTGCAGAAGTCGGACTGGGGCTGGCAGATTGATCCCGTCGGTCTGCGCTATTCGCTGAACTGGTTTTGGGATCATTATCAGTTGCCGCTGTTTATTGTTGAAAACGGCTTTGGGGCGATTGACGTGCAGCAGGCCGACGGCTCGGTGGATGATTCCTATCGTATTGACTATATGGCCGCCCATATCCGCGAAATGAAAAAAGCGGTGGTGGAAGATGGCGTGGATCTGATGGGTTATACCCCGTGGGGCTGTATTGATTTAGTCTCGGCCGGGACGGGGGAGATGAAAAAACGCTACGGCTTTATCTATGTTGATAAAAATAATGACGGGAGTGGGACATTAGCACGCTCGCCGAAGAAATCTTTTTCATGGTATCAAAACGTCATCCAGAGTAATGCTGAAAATCTATAAAATTCATAGCATTGATAACAACCCCCCGCACTTATTGTGGGGGTTGTTTTATACTCATCATCCAGACGCAAACGATTTTGGTTGATCCATATCAAGCGTATGCAGTGTTGCGCCAGAGACGAAAAGCGGTATAATCCGGCGATTTTTTTTGTGGTTGCCACTCGTCTGAGGAAAGGAGAAGAGTATGAAGATCGTGGAAGTCAAACACCCACTCGTCAAACACAAGCTGGGACTGATGCGTGAAAACGACATCAGCACTAAACGCTTTCGTGAACTCGCCTCGGAAGTTGGCAGCCTGCTGACTTATGAAGCAACCGCCGGTCTGGAAACCGAAAAGGTGACCATCGAAGGCTGGAACGGCCCGGTTGAAGTTGACCAAATCAAAGGTAAAAAAATCACCGTTGTGCCAATCCTGCGTGCGGGCCTGGGCATGATGGAAGGCGTTCTGGAAAACGTTCCGAGCGCGCGTATCAGCGTGGTCGGTATGTACCGTAATGAAGAGACGCTGGAGCCGGTTCCGTACTTCCAGAAGCTGGTTTCTAACATTGATGAGCGTATGGCGCTGATCGTTGACCCGATGCTGGCAACCGGCGGTTCCGTTATCGCTACCATCGACCTGCTGAAAAAAGCAGGCTGCAGCAGCATTAAAGTCCTGGTGCTGGTTGCAGCGCCGGAAGGTATCGCGGCGCTGGAAAAAGCGCACCCGGATGTTGAGCTGTACACTGCCTCCATCGATCAGGGACTGAACGAGCACGGATACATTATTCCGGGGCTCGGCGATGCCGGCGATAAGATTTTTGGTACCAAGTAAACGAATAAGTGAAAAGAAGCCGACTTTAAGAGTCGGCTTTTTTTTGAATAAAACAACCCAATCGCTAATAACAAACAACACTCAGAGGAAAACACTATGACGCGCCGTGCTATCGGGGTGAGTGAAAGACCGCCGCTTTTACAGACAATCCCGCTTAGTTTACAGCACCTGTTCGCCATGTTTGGCGCAACGGTACTGGTGCCAGTCCTGTTTCATATCAACCCAGCTACCGTTCTGCTGTTTAACGGTATCGGTACTTTACTGTATCTCTTTATTTGTAAAGGTAAAATTCCGGCTTACCTCGGTTCAAGCTTTGCGTTCATTTCCCCGGTTCTGCTGCTGCTGCCGCTAGGGTATGAAGTGGCGCTGGGCGGTTTCATTATGTGTGGCATCCTGTTCTGCCTGGTTTCGTTCATCGTTAAGAAAGCCGGTACTGGCTGGCTGGATGTAATGTTCCCGCCTGCGGCGATGGGCGCAATCGTTGCCGTTATCGGTCTGGAACTGGCGGGTGTCGCTGCGGGTATGGCGGGATTGCTGCCTGCGGAAGGACAAGCGCCAGACTCAACAACCATCATCATCTCAATGGTGACGCTGGCGGTGACAGTATTTGGTTCCGTGCTGTTCCGTGGCTTTATGGCGATTATCCCGATTTTGATTGGGGTGCTGGCCGGGTACGCGCTCTCCTTCGTGATGGGCGTCGTGGACACCACGCCGATAGCGCAGGCTCACTGGTTTGCTCTGCCGACGTTCTACACGCCGCGCTTTGAATGGGTCGCTATTCTGACCATTCTGCCTGCGGCGCTGGTGGTTATTGCTGAACACGTCGGCCACCTGGTGGTAACGGCGAATATCGTGAAAAAAGATTTGATTCGCGATCCTGGCCTGCATCGTTCTATGTTTGCTAACGGCCTGTCGACGGTGATCTCCGGCTTCTTCGGTTCTACGCCGAACACCACGTACGGCGAAAACATCGGCGTCATGGCGATTACCCGCGTTTACAGTACCTGGGTTATTGGCGGTGCGGCGATTTTCGCCATTCTGCTCTCCTGCGTGGGTAAACTGGCTGCGGCGATCCAAATTATTCCACTGCCGGTCATGGGCGGTGTCTCTCTGCTGTTGTACGGCGTGATTGGCGCTTCCGGTATTCGCGTGCTGATCGAGTCAAAAGTTGACTACAACAAAGCACAGAACCTGATCCTGACCTCGGTCATTTTGATCATCGGCGTCAGCGGCGCGAAAGTTCACATCGGTGCTGCTGAGCTGAAAGGCATGGCGCTGGCGACCATTGTGGGTGTCTGTCTGAGTCTGATTTTCAAAGTTATCAGCCTGCTGCGTCCAGAAGAAGTGGTGCTCGACGCCAAAGATGCCGACACTGAGCAACAGTAAACCTTTGACCGGGCGGCGATGCTGCCCGGTTCTATCGCGACGCATTTCTGTGTTAAACTCAACGCGATTTTATGAAATCCTGGGTTGAGGTATCTCTGAACACACCGGCACAGCTCTCTTTGCCACTTTATCTTCCTGACGACGAAACTTTCGCAAGTTTCTGGCCGGGGGATAACTCCTCTTTACTGGCTGCACTGCAAAACGTGCTGCGTCAGGAACATAGCGGGTATATTTATCTCTGGTCGCGTGAAGGCGCTGGCCGTAGTCATTTGCTGCATGCAGCCTGTGCGGAACTGTCCGCGCGCGGCGATGCGGTAGGCTACGTGCCGCTCGACAAACGCACCTGGTTCGTCCCCGAGGTGCTCGACGGGATGGAGCATTTATCGCTGGTATGCATCGATAACATCGAATGTGTGGCTGGTGATTCACTGTGGGAAATGGCGATCTTTGATCTCTACAACCGTATCCTGGAGTCGGGGAAAACACGCCTGCTGATCACCGGCGATCGTCCACCAAGACAGTTGAATCTGGGATTGCCAGATCTCGCTTCGCGTCTGGACTGGGGGCAAATCTACAAGCTGCAACCACTTTCCGATGAAGATAAGCTGCAGGCGTTGCAATTACGCGCCAGACTTCGCGGATTTGAACTGCCGGAAGATGTGGGCCGCTTTCTGCTTAAGCGTCTGGATCGGGAAATGCGTACGCTGTTTATGACGTTGGATCAGCTTGATCACGCATCGATCACCGCCCAGCGTAAGCTGACCATTCCGTTCGTAAAAGAAATTCTGAAGCTGTAAGCGCCGCAGCCAAATGACTGCGGCAGGTTTCGGTTAACCGACGATTTCCAGTACCTGCTCCGGCGGGCGTCCAATTCGAGCCTGACCTTTGGCAACTACGATCGGGCGCTCCATCAGTTTCGGGTTTTCCACCATTGCCTGAATCAGCGCATCTTCACTCAGATTTTTGTCCGCCAGGTTAAGCGATTTATAGAGATCCTCTTTCTGGCGCATCAGCTCACGCGCGCTGGACATACCCAGCATCTGCAGAAGTTCACGCAGGGTCGCGGCGTCAGCCGGGGTTTCCAGATACAGCACCACTTCCGGGTCCACGCCATTGGACTTCAGTAATTCCAGCGTTTCACGGCTCTTGGAGCAGCGTGGGTTATGGTAGATTTTAATCGCGTCTGACATGACTTCTCCTTGCATAACAATACTGCCGGATGGCGGCCAAAAGACCTTATCCGGCCTACATATCGCGTCTGACGTAGGCCGGATAAGACGCTACAGCGTCGCCATCCGGCAAGGGTTCGATAATTACATCTTCGTGTAGGGTTTAAAGCGTTCTTGCAGCTGGCGTAGCTGGTCGATACGGGCATCGTATCTGGCCTGTTGCTGGCTACCCAGTTTCACCTGAGAGCTTGCGCTGCTGAGCATCGAAATCGCCTGATCCAGACGTCCGGCGAGGGCATACCCCTCCGCCCGCGCCGCCAGCTCCTGATCGCGGTTGTTCAGGTTGGCTTCCGTTTGCGCTAACAGATCCCAGCCGTTAGGGTCGTCCTTATGGTTAAACGTATAGCGATTCAGGATGGTTGCCGCCTCTTTGGCTTGCCCACCCTGTAAATACGCATTCGCCAGGTTGAGTTGCAGTACTGGGTTAGTGCGCAGGTCACGGGCGTTTTTCAGGCGGTTAATGGCATCACTGGTTTTCTTCTGGCCGAGATCGATATCCGTTGCCAGGTCGAGATACCAGGCATTGTTCGCGTCTGCAGCCAGCAGCGGTTGCAGCGCTTTACGCGCCTCGTCATATTTGCTGGCTTCCATCGCCTGCAATGCCCGGCCATATTGTGCCGCACGTTGCTCACGTACGTTGCCTTTCGACCAGTTACTCAGCAGGTCATCGGTCAACTGGTTACGACCAGAGTTGTACATGCCCAAGGTTCGTGCCTTAGCCAGATAAAAATCTTCTGACGACTGGACGACCACCGGACGCATCTGGTTGGCGCGGTTACGGGCATCCGACAGGCGGCTTTCAGGCAGGGGGTGAGTCAGCAAAATTTCCGGCGGACGCGAAGAGTAACGGGCCTGATCGAGCAGTTTTTCGAGGAACGTCGGCATGGCCTGGGGATCGAATCCCGAGCGTTGCAGCACCTGAATACCGATGCGGTCTGCTTCCTGTTCATTTTGTTGCGTAAAGCTAATCATCCCCTGACGTGTACCCGCCAGCGTACCGGTCAGCGCCGCCATACCCGCCTGCGGGCTAGCCATCGCTAATAAAATTGAACCTAGCGCACCTACCCACGTTAGCGGCGCACTGCGTTTCTGATCTTCCATTGCACGCGCCAGGTGACGTTGTGTGACGTGGGAAATTTCGTGTGCCATAACCGATGCTAACTGGCTTTCGTTGTCGGAATAGCGGAACAATGCGGAGTGCAAGACAACGTTGCCGCCAAAGAAAGCAAAGGCGTTGATTTCATCGTTGTTGATCAAAAAGAATGTGAAGGGTGTTTTTACCGAGTCGGCGTGCGAGACCAGACGCATCCCCAGCGCATTAATGTATTGGGTGAGCAATGGATCATTAATTAATGGCGCACTGCCGCGCAGTTGGCGTACGTAATAATCGCCCATCTGCATTTCCTGTCCTATGGAAAGCGTACTGCCTGCCGACGTTCCCATATCAGGCAGGGTGTCCGCAGTATCAGCAAATGCGGGCGCAACCTGACCGATAGTCAGTGCGGCAATGAGGGTAGCAACCAGGTTTTTTTTCAACTGCCTGAACATAACCTCTGTCCTGTATTCTTTTTTGAGATAGCCATTTGACCAATGCTGTGAAGTATCGTTCACACTCCGCAAGCTTACGGAGTGTAACTGCGAAACCTGACGATGAACACCCAGGAAAAATGTCTTTTCACTTTGCGTAATCAGCCATAAAAAGCGAAGTCTTTTTTGTGACATTTCGATACAATTCGGGATCGCAATCCCGCTATTGGGTTCATGGAAGGGTTTTATGCTCGAAATGTTGATGCAATGGTATCGTCGCCGCTTTAGCGACCCCGAAGCCATCGCCCTGCTGATTATTCTGGTTGCCGGTTTTGGCATCCTGTTCTTTTTTAGCGGTCTTCTGGCGCCGCTACTGGTCGCCATAGTGCTGGCGTACCTGCTTGAATGGCCGACTGTGCGGCTGGAACATATTGGGTGTTCACGGCGTTGGGCGACATCGATTGTGCTGGTGGTGTTTGTCGGTATTTTGCTGCTGATGGCCTTTGTGGTGATGCCCGTTGCGTGGCAGCAGGGTATTTACCTGATCCGCGACATGCCCGGTATGCTCAATAAATTGTCTGATTTTGCCGCCACCTTGCCAAGACGTTATCCGGCGCTGATGGATGCGGGCATCATTGATGCGATGGCGGAAAATATGCGCTCGCGAATGCTCACCATGGGCGATTCGGTGGTGAAATATTCGTTAGCCTCACTGGTTGGATTACTGACCCTGGCGGTCTATCTGGTTCTCGTCCCGTTGATGGTGTTCTTCCTGATCAAAGATAAAGGACAGATGCTGAACGCCGTGCGCCGGGTGCTGCCGCGTAATCGTGGGCTTGCGGGGCAGGTGTGGAAAGAGATGAACCAGCAAATCACCAACTATATTCGCGGAAAGGTGCTGGAAATGGTGGTGGTCGGCGTGGCGACCTGGCTCGGCTTCCTGCTGTTTGGTCTCAACTATTCGCTGCTGCTGGCGGTGCTGGTAGGGTTCTCTGTGCTGATCCCGTATATCGGCGCTTTTGTGGTGACGATTCCGGTGGTCGGCGTGGCGCTGTTTCAGTTCGGGCTTGGCACCGAGTTCTGGAGCTGTTTTGCCGTGTACCTGATAATCCAGGCGCTGGACGGCAATCTGTTGGTTCCCGTGCTGTTCTCCGAGGCGGTCAATCTGCATCCATTGGTGATTATTCTCTCCGTGGTGATTTTCGGCGGTCTGTGGGGATTCTGGGGCGTATTCTTTGCGATCCCTCTGGCGACGTTAATCAAAGCGGTAATGCACGCCTGGCCGGATGGTCAGGTCGTTGACGAACCCTAATCTGCAAGATCCGGCGATATCATGTCGCCGGATCCGAACTTGTCTGACCTCTATCCACACTTTCTGAATAATCTCTTCTGCTGTCGTTTTTCTCCGCATTTGTCTTTAACTTGACCTGCGTGATGTCTTTCTGTCACGCAAGGAATAAGACCAACAGGAGAGCAAAATGGGTCACAACACACACACGCAGCAAAAGGTGGGATGGGGCGGTTATCTCGCTTTTTTTTATTACGATTATCCTTTTTTCCGGCATGTTTGCGAAAAGTACCGAATGGTGGCGGGTCTTTGACTTCACCGTCCTCAACGGCGCGTTTGGGCAGATTAATGCTGCAGGCGATACGGCGGTCTCTTTTCGCGGCTCTGGAGGGATGGGAGCCAAAGACGGCTTCTTATTCGCGCTTGAGCTGGCACCTTCCGTCATTCTTTCACTCGGGATTATTTCCGTCACCGAAGGGCTAGGTGGTTTACGTGCGGCACAACAGCTGATGACGCCGGTCCTGCGCCCGTTACTCGGTATTCCCGGAGTTTGTTCGCTGGCGCTAATTGCGAATTTGCAAAATACCGATGCCGCGGCCGGGATGACCAAAGAGATGGCGGAAGAGGGTATTATTACTGAACAGGAGCGTGCCATTTTTGCCTGCTGGCAAACCAGCGGCAGCGCGTGTATTACCAACTATTTTTCCTCTGGTGCTGCGCTGTTTACGGTGGTTACCGTTCCGGTGATTACGCCGCTGGCGGTGATCCTTGTCTTCAAATTTGTGGGTGCGAACCTGCTGCGTTTGTGGATTGCGCAGCTGGAAAATCGCCGTCTGCAGCAGGAGGTCTGAGATGACAACGCAGGTACGTAAAAACGTCATGGATATGTTTATCGATGGCGCGCGGCGCGGGTTTACAATTGCTACTATCAGCCTGTTACCTAACGTGGTGATGGCGTTTGTGATTATTCAGGCGCTGAAGGTGACGGGATTGCTCGAGATTGTCGGGCGGGTGTGCGAACCGGTGATGGCGTTGTGGGGGCTACCGGGGGAATCTGCCACCGTGCTGCTGGCGGCGGTGATGAGTATGGGAGGCGGCGTCGGCGTTTGTGCCAGTCTGGTTGTTGCTGGTACGCTTTCGGGACATGATGCGACTGTATTGCTACCGGCAATCTACCTGATGGGCAATCCGGTGCAAAATGTGGGACGCTGCCTGGGAACTGCGGGGGTCCATCCCCGTTACTACCCGCTGATTATTGCGGTATGCGTCATTAATGCGCTGATCTCTATTTGGGTTATGCAGGTAATTGCCTGACAAGGAAGGTTATGAACTGTTCAATTCTTGATTTGACGTTGTTCCAGCAGGGACACGTGTACGCACCGGAAGATTTAGGGCGACAGGATATACTGGTCTCCGGCAGTAAAATTGTTGCCATCGCCCCGTCAATTTCTCCTGAAGACTTTCCCGGTTGCGAGTGTATCAATCTTGACGGCGCGATTGTGTGCCCAGGATTTATCGATCAACACGTCCATCTGATTGGCGGAGGCGGGGAAGCAGGGCCGCATACCCGCACGCCGGAAGTGCGCTTGTCACGCCTGGTTGAAGCTGGTGTAACTTCGGTGGTGGGTTTGCTGGGTACCGATGGCATTACCCGTCATCCGGAATCGCTGCTGGCAAAAACCCGCGCGCTGGAGTTTGAAGGCATCAGCGCATGGATGCTTACTGGGGCGTATTCTCTGCCTTCCCCGACGATCACCGGCAGCATCGATCGTGACGTGGCGCTGATCGATAAAATCATTGGCGTGAAATGTGCGATTTCGGACCATCGTTCCTCAGCCCCAGATACCTCGGTGCTGGCAAACATGGCAGCGCAGTCGCGCGTCGGTGGATTGTTAGGACGCAAACCGGGGATCAGTGTATTCCATATGGGCGATAGCCCGCGCATGCTGGAACCGTTGTACCAGATCCTCAACTGCTGCGATGTGCCGATTACTAAACTGTTGCCGACACACGTTAACCGTGCGGAACCGTTGTTCCAGGCGGCGCTGGAGTATGCCCGTAAAGGCGGTTATATCGACATTACCAGCAGCATTGATGAGCCCGTCGACCCCGCCACGGCTATCGCCACGGCGCTGCGGCAGAACGTGCCACTGTCGCGCATTACGCTTAGCTCGGATGGCAACGGCAGCCAGCCGGAATTTGATGAGTTAGGTAATCTCATCGGTATCGGTGTCGCGGGGTTTGAATCACTGGCTGAAACGGTGCGCCAGTTGGTGAAAGTTCATGCCATACCGCTGGAACAGGCGCTCTGTCCGCTGACGCGTACGGTCGCAGAATTTTTGGGGCTCGAACATAAGGGGCGCCTGGCGGTGGGATGCGATGCGGACATTCTGGTGCTTAACGATGCGTTGGAGGTTAATCATCTTTGGGCGAAGGGAAAAGCCGTGGTCAGAGAGAAGAAAGCCTGCGTAAAAGGGACGTTTGAATAAACGTTTATGCGGATGTCAGCCTGAAAAAGTACAGATTCACGTTTATGCCGGGTGGCGGCTACGCCTCACCCGGCCTACAAGTTTCGCAATATTAATAAGCTGCGTAGGCCTGATAAGCGAAGCGCCATCAGGCTTTTTCCAGCAAAACGTAAATCAGGCGTTCTCTTTCAGCCAGTTCAGTACCACGTCGTGGTGATTGCTGGTTTTGAAGTCATCGAACACGTGCTCAATTTTGCCTTCGGCATCAATCAGGAAGCTGATGCGGTGGATGCCATCGTAGGTTTTGCCCATAAATGACTTCTCACCCCAGACGCCGAACTGCTCGCAAACCTGGTGATCTTCATCGGACAGGAGCGTGAAATTCAGGACTTCTTTCTCCGCGAATCGGGAAAGCTTCTCTGGTTTGTCGGTGCTGATCCCCAGCACCTCAACACCAGCTTTTTTTAACTCATCCATGTTATCGCGCAAGCCGCAGGCCTGTACGGTACAGCCGGGTGTCATGGCTTTCGGGTAAAAATAAACCAGAACACGCTGTCCCTGGAAGTCGGTTAAATTTACTTGTTCTCCGTCTTGATCCGGCAAGCTAAATTTCGGTGCGATATCACCGGCTTTCAGTGGGTTCATTACTTAACTCCATCCTGTTCATCATGCTGTGAGTAATTGACGACGTTAATACTGCCTTGCGCATTGAGTTCTGTACAGAGTGCTTTAAACGCATCTTCAATATTTGCCGAATCATGTGACGCAGGACTATGTGCGGTAATTTGAATAAACAACTGCGCCGCCTTTCCATTCTCAGCCGGTTGCGTGCGTGAAACCAGTTCCGCAATATTCATTTGGTGGCTGTCAAACAGTGCGGTGAAGCGTTCAATCAAATGGGGAGAATCAGGGACATCGACCTGCACCCATACCGTAGCAGGCATCGCCGGACGAGGGCGCGCGGTCGTGCGCTTCATCACAATGAGTAAATCCAGCTCTGCGCCTTTTAATGGCAGGGTTGATTCAATCAGGGTGATGGCATTCCAGGTGCCCGACAGCAACATGATAAACGTGAACTCATCACCCAGCATGGCCAGTCGGCTGTCTTCGATATTACAGCCGCAACTGCTGACATGACGTGTGATGGTGTTCACAATTCCTGGGCGGTCGGCACCCAGCGCAGTAATGACCAGATAGTGTTGCGATGACGATGTCAAACCTGTTCTTCCTTTGAGCGGTGAGGTAATCATAAGGAAAGCATAAAAAAAACATGCATACAACAATCAGAACGGCTCTGGTCGCTTGCTTTTATTGTCGTACCAAACGTACCATTGAGACACTTGTTTGCACAGAGGATGGCCCATGTTCACGGGAAGTATTGTCGCGCTTGTTACGCCGATGGATGAGAAAGGTAAAGTCTGCCGGTCGAGCCTGAAAAAACTGATTGATTATCATGTCGCCAGCGGCACCTCGGCGATCGTTTCTGTTGGCACCACCGGTGAGTCCGCCACCCTGAGTCATGATGAACATGGCGATGTGGTGATGATGACGCTGGAGCTGGCTGACGGGCGTATTCCGGTTATTGCCGGAACCGGCGCCAATGCGACCGCGGAAGCCATTAGTCTGACGCAGCGTTTCAACGACAGCGGTGTTGTTGGCTGCCTGACGGTGACGCCTTACTACAACCGCCCAACCCAGGAAGGTTTGTTCCAGCATTTCAAAGCCATCGCTGAGCATACTGACCTGCCGCAAATTCTGTATAATGTGCCGTCCCGTACTGGCTGCGATATGCTGCCGGAAACCGTTGGTCGTCTGGCGAAAGTTAAAAATATTATCGCTATTAAAGAGGCCACGGGGAACTTAAGTCGCGTTCACCAGATCAAAGAGCTGGTTTCGGACGACTTTATTCTGCTCAGCGGTGATGACGCGACCGGACTGGATTTTATGCAGCTCGGTGGTCATGGCGTGATTTCCGTAACGTCTAACGTTGCGGCACGTGATATGGCTGAAATGTGCAAACTGGCGGCAGCCGGGCAATTTGCCGAGGCGCGGGTGATTAACCAGCGTCTGATGCCGTTACACAACAAACTATTTGTCGAACCCAATCCTATTCCCGTGAAATGGGCGTGTAAGGAATTGGGACTTGTGGCGACCGATACGCTACGTCTGCCGATGACGCCAATCACGGACAATGCTCGTGAAATCGTCAAAGCGGCGCTTAAGCATGCCGGTTTGCTGTAAAGTTTAGGGAGATTTGATGGCTTACTCAGTACAAAAGTCGCGCCTGGCCAAGGTTGCGGGTGTTTCGCTTGTTATGTTGCTCGCGGCCTGTAGCTCTGACTCGCGCTATAAGCGCCAGGTGAGCGGTGATGAATCCTATCTGGAGGCCGCACCGCTTGCTGAGCTTCATGCTCCAGCTGGGATGATTTTGCCGGTTATGTCGGGCGACTATAATATCCCGGTAACCAACGGCAGTGGTGCCGTGGGTAAAGCGCTGGATATTCGTCCACCGGCTCAGCCGTTAGCGTTAGTCACTGGCGCTCGCACGCAAATCGCAGGCGATACCTCAACGTTGCTGGTGGAAAATGGTCGTGGTAACACGCTGTGGCCGCAGGTCGTGAGCGTCATTCAGTCTAAAAACTACACGATCACCAAACGTGATGATGCCAGCCAGACGCTGACCACCGACTGGGTTGACTGGAACCGTCTGGATGAAGACGAGCAGTACCGTGGACGTTATCAAATCTCGGTTAAACCGCAGGGCTATCAGCAAGCGGTAACGGTGAAACTGATTAACCTCGAGCAGGCGGGTAAACCCGTAGCCGATGCGGCATCAATGCAGCGTTACAGCGCTGAGATGATGAACGTTATCTCTGCTGGTCTGGATAAGAACGCCACCGACGCCGCGAATGCCGCGCAGAACCGCTCTGCAGCCACCATGGATGTTCAGAGCGCAGCCGATGACACCGGTTTACCAATGCTGGTGGTACGCGGGCCGTTCAACGTGGTGTGGCAGCGTTTGCCAGCAGCGCTTGAGAAAGTGGGGATGAAGGTAACCGACAGCACCCGTTCTCAGGGTAGCATCGCGGTGACCTACAAACCTCTGTCTGATAGCAGCTGGCAGGAGCTGGGCGCAAGTGACCCAGGTCTGGTATCCGGCGACTATAAACTGCAGGTCGGTGATTTAGACAACCGCAGTAGCTTGCAGTTTATCGATCCGAAGGGGCATACCCTGACGCAAAGCCAGAACGACGCGCTGGTCGCCGTCTTCCAGGCAGCGTTCAGTAAGTAAAAATAAAGGGCTGGATAACTCCAGCCCTTTTTTTCTGATATGATACGCAAACGTGTGCGTCGGCAGAAAAACGCAATATTTATCGTTAATTCACACCCAGGAGTAATAAAGATGCAAAAGCAAGCTGAGTTGTATCGTGGTAAAGCGAAGACCGTATACAGCACGGAAAACCCGGACCTGTTGGTGCTCGAATTCCGCAATGATACGTCAGCAGGGGATGGCGCGCGCATTGAACAGTTTGACCGTAAAGGCATGGTGAACAACAAATTCAACCATTTCATTATGACTAAACTGCAAGAAGCGGGTATTCCTACCCAGATGGAGCGACTGCTTTCTGATACCGAATGTCTGGTGAAAAAGCTGGATATGGTACCGGTTGAATGTGTGGTACGTAACCGCGCGGCAGGCTCTCTGGTTAAGCGTTTAGGCGTTGAGGAAGGTATTGAACTGAATCCGCCGCTGTTTGATCTGTTCCTGAAAAACGATGCTATGCACGATCCAATGATTAACGATTCCTATTGCGAAACTTTTGGTTGGGTGAGCAAAGAGAATCTGGCACGTATGAAAGAGCTGACCTACAAAGCTAACGACGTGCTGAAAAAGATGTTTGATGATGCTGGTCTGATTCTGGTCGACTTCAAACTTGAGTTTGGTTTGTATAAAGGTGAAGTCGTCCTGGGTGATGAATTCTCACCGGACGGTAGCCGCCTGTGGGACAAAGAAACTCTGGATAAAATGGACAAAGATCGCTTCCGCCAGAGTCTGGGCGGCCTGATCGAAGCCTATGAAGCCGTCGCGCATCGCCTGGGTGTGAAGTTAGACTAATCTTCCCCTGAGCCGGCGATCGCTCTCCGGCTCATTAACCCCACCTGATTTGATTACTATTTCTTATGGTAATCCTGTTCCGAACCGCCTACGATCATCATCATAATGAATAAAAAGTTGAGGTGATTATGCGCTGGCAAGGGCGTCGTGAAAGTGACAACGTGGAAGACAGACGAAACAGCTCTGGCGGCGGCCCCTCTATGGGTGGGCCTGGTTTTCGTCTGCCCAGTGGTAAAGGCGGTATCATCCTGCTGATTGTGGTGCTGGTGGCGGGTTATTATGGCGTGGATCTCACCGGATTAATGACCGGCCAGCCGGTCTCCCAACAACAATCATCACGCTCCATCAGCCCAAACGATGATGAAGCGGCAAAATTTACCTCGGTGATTCTGGCTACAACAGAAGATACCTGGGGACAGCAGTTTGAAAAAATGGGCCGCACCTACCAACAGCCGAAGCTGGTGATGTACCGGGGCGCGACGCGCACCGGCTGCGGCGCGGGCCAGTCCGTGATGGGACCGTTTTATTGTCCGGCAGATGGTACGGTATATATCGACCTTTCATTCTATGATGACATGAAAAACAAGCTGGGCGCTGATGGTGATTTTGCGCAGGGCTATGTTATCGCCCATGAAGTGGGTCACCACGTGCAGAAACTGCTGGGTATTGAACCGAAGGTTCGCCAGATGCAGCAGAACGCCTCACAAGCTGAGGTGAACCGTCTTTCCGTTCGTATGGAACTGCAGGCGGACTGCTTTGCCGGTGTCTGGGGCCACAGCATGCAGCAGCAGGGCGTGCTGGAGTCTGGTGACCTGGAAGAGGCACTAAACGCCGCACAGGCCATTGGTGACGATCGCCTGCAACAGCAGGGACAAGGACGCGTCGTACCGGACAGCTTTACTCACGGAACCTCTGAACAGCGTTTTACCTGGTTCAAACGCGGTTTTGATAGCGGCGATCCGGGACAATGTAATACCTTTGGTAAAGGTATTTAAGATACAGAGGCAGGGATGTCCGATAACACGGCGCTGAGGGCGTTAACCGAACAGATGGCTCGTGAGGGGATCCGTCGTTTGCTGATTATCAGCGGCGAGGAGAACTGGTGTCAGGGGCAGGCGTTAGCGCTACGCGACATATTACCCGGCGACTGGTTGTGGGTAGGGGCGAATGCCCCTGCTGAACCGAACTGTACGCCACAGGCGCTGCAAACGTTACTGGGGCGCGAGTTTCGTCATGCAGTTTTCGACGCTGGGCAGGGATTTGACGCTGCGGCGTTTGCCGCCTTAAGCGGTACACTGCTTGCCGGCAGTTGGCTGGTTTTGCTGACCCCACCCTGGCATTCCTGGCACACGCATCCGGACGTGGATTCACTACGCTGGAGCGATTGTGCTGAGCCCATTCCCACACCGCACTTTGTTGAGCACGTCAAACGGGTGATTTCCCGCGATAGACAGGCTCTGCACTGGCAGCAGCATCAGCCGGTTTCCTGTCCGCACTTTCCTGCTCGCGCAGCCTGGCTCGCGGCAACCGGCGAACCCCAACCAGAACAGGCGATGATATTAAATCATTTGCTGGCTATGCCTCCCGGTGTGGTTGCGGTGACGGCCGCACGGGGTCGGGGCAAATCCGCTCTGGCAGGGCAACTCATAGCGCGGATTAACGGCACTGCGATTGTGACCGCACCTGCCAAAGCTGCAACGGATGTGCTGGCACAATTTGCCGCAGAGCGTTACCGCTTTATGGCGCCGGATGCACTATTAAGCAGTTCTGAAACCGCAGACTGGCTGATTGTGGATGAAGCCGCCGCGATCCCCGCGCCGCTGCTTCACCAACTGGTGGCGCGTTTTCCTCGTACGCTGTTAACCACTACAGTACAAGGCTACGAGGGAACGGGTAGAGGCTTCTTGCTGAAATTCTGCGCCCGCTTCCCCCATCTTCGACGCTATGAGTTGCAACAACCCGTACGCTGGGCGCAGGGATGTCCGCTGGAGCAAATTGTCAGCGATGCGCTGGTGTTTGATGATGAAACGTTCACGCATGCCCCATTGGGGGAGCTTCACTTCTCGGCATTTGAGCAACAGTCCTGGGATGCTAGCCCGGAGCTGCCGTTAGCGGTATACCAGTTGCTTTCCGGAGCGCATTATCGCACCTCGCCATTAGACCTGCGGCGAATGATGGACGCGCCTGGTCAGCATTTTCTTCAGGCATCAACCGCTGACTCAGTTGCGGGTGCTGTCTGGCTGGTCGATGAAGGGGGACTATCCGCAGAATTAAGCCAGGCCGTCTGGGCCGGATATCGTCGACCGAGGGGGAATCTAGTTGCACAGTCGCTGGCGGCGCACGGTGGTGACCCGTTGGCGGCGACGCTCGTCGGGAGAAGAGTCAGTCGAATTGCGGTTCATCCTGCGCGCCAAAGAGAAGGTATTGGGCAACAGCTGATTGTGCTGGCCCACCACTATTCCACATCGTGTGACTATCTGTCGGTCAGTTTTGGGTATACGGCTGAACTATGGCGTTTCTGGCAGTGCTGCGGTTTTGTGCTGGTGCGAATGGGAAATCACCGGGAAGCCAGCAGCGGCTGTTATACCGCCATGGCGTTGCTGCCGATCAGCGAAGCGGGAAAGCGCCTTGCCGAGCGGGAGCACCAGCATTTGCGGCGTGACGCGGAAATCCTTGCGCGATGGAATGGTGAGAGCATTCCGCTGGTCCCGCTGAAAGAGACTACGCTTAATGAGGATGACTGGGCTGAGCTGGCTGGGTTTGCCTTCGCGCATCGGCCATTATTGACGTCGCTAGGCTGTCTGAGTCGTCTGCTTGAGCACAGTGAATTACCTCTTCCGGCATTGCGCGGACGTATACAGGCTAAACGCAGCGACGCCGAATTGTGCCAACAGCTGAAGATCTCAGGTCGTAAAGCGCTGCTGGTCGTTCAGCGCGCCGAAGCGGCACAAGCGTTAAATCAGCTGGATGCTGAACGTGAACAGCGGCTACATAATCGCATTATGCAATGGCAATTTTTTCACTAACATCTTCAATTTCCTGGCATGGTCATTGCGGTTAAGCGGCGTAGAATGATTCTCATCAGTTAAGGAGATCGCCATGAAACATGACCATTTTGTTGTTCAAAGTCCCGATAAACCCGCTCAACAGCTACTGCTGCTGTTTCATGGCGTCGGGGATAACCCGGTTGCCATGGGTGAAATTGGCTCCTGGTTTGCGCCGCTGTTTCCGGATGCGTTAATCGTCAGCATTGGCGGGGCAGAGCCTTACGGTACGACTTCCGGACGTCAGTGGTTTTCGGTACAGGGCGTAACGGAAGAGAACCGCCAGGCGCGTATCGACGCGATTATGCCGGTGTTTATCGAAACCGTGCGCTACTGGCAGAAACAAAGCGGCGTTTCACCGCAGGCAACCGCGCTGATTGGTTTTTCTCAGGGTTCGATTATGTCGCTTGAGAGCATCAAAGCCGAGCCGGGGCTGGCGTCGCGGGTCATTGCCTTCAATGGTCGCTATGCCACCTTACCGGAGGTTGCAACTACCGCAACGACGGTGCATTTGATTCACGGTGGTGAAGACCGGGTGATAGAGCTCTCCCATGCCGTTGCCGCGCAGGAGGCATTAATTGCTGCGGGTGGGGATGTGACGCTGGATATCGTCGAAAACCTGGGGCACGCCATTGATGAACGCAGCATGCAGTTTGCGCTCGATCATCTGCGTTTTACCGTACCGAAGCACTATTTTGATGAAGCGCTGAGCGGCGGTAAGCCTCACGATGATGATGTGATTGAGATGATCTGATTGATAACCGTAGGCCGGATAAAACGCGAAGCGTTGCCATCCGGCACTTAACGCCCGGTGGTGCTAACGCTTACCGGGCCTACGTGACTTATTGGCCTGGAAATTATTTCTTCGGTTGATCCTTGTTCGGCCAATCGTCGTCGTCATCCCATTTATCGTTAAAGTCACGATGCGGGGGAAGCTCCGGTTTGTTGGCCAGATATTTCTTTGGATCGACGCGCTTGAGATCTTTGATAACGTTAAGCAGCACGCCTACCAGAAACACCAACACCAGAATCCACCAATATTTTGCTAGCCAGTCCATGTATTTTTCCTCTTGCAGGAACACTCATCAGGCGACGAGTTGCTCCATGATACGTTGATACATACGGGCAAGCAGCTGCAGGTCGGCGGCATTAACACATTCATTTATTTTATGAATAGTGGCGTTGACCGGCCCAAGTTCGACTACCTGTGCCCCCATGCGGGCAATAAAGCGCCCGTCGGACGTCCCGCCTGTAGTCAGTAACTGCGGTTTAATCTCATTATAGTGCTCAATGGCGTTCACTACTGCATCCACCAGTTTACCGCGTTCAGTCAGGAACGGCTGACCGGAAAGCCACCAGTCGACGGTATAGCGCAACTGATGTTTCTCCAGCAGCGCGTGAACCCGTGCTTTAATCATCTCATCGGTCAGCTCAGTGCTGAAACGGAAGTTGAACTGGATAAACAGTTCGCCGGGGATAACGTTGTTGCTGCCGGTGCCTGCCTGAATATTGGCAATCTGCATGCTGGTCGCCGGGAAGAACTCGTTACCCTGGTCCCACTCAATCGCCACCAGTTCGTTGAGCATTGGCGCCGCGCGGTGTACCGGGTTATCGGCCAGATGCGGATAGGCTACGTGCCCCTGCACGCCATGAATGGTCAGGTTGCAGGTCAGTGAACCACGACGTCCATTCTTGACTACGTCGCCAACGATTTCCGTGCTGGACGGCTCGCCAACCAGACAATAATCCAGTCGCTCATTACGCGCCATCAGTGCTTCAACCACCTTTACGGTGCCGTTTTTGGCGCTGGCTTCTTCGTCGGACGTTATCAAAAATGCCAGACGACCCTGATGGTTTGGATGCTGGGCGACAAAACGCTCTGCGGCCACGACCATCGCTGCCAGTGAGCCTTTCATATCGGCAGCGCCACGCCCGAACAGCATGCCATCGCGAATGGTCGGTTCGAACGGTGGATTGATCCAACGATCGACATCGCCGGCGGGCACTACGTCGGTGTGACCGGCAAATGCCAGGGTCTCACCTTTACCGCGCCATGCCCAAAAATTCTGTGTGTCACCAAAATCCATACGCTCAACGGTAAAACCTACCGCGCGCAGGCGTTCAATCATTAACGCCTGGCACCCGGCATCATCCGGGCTCAGGGAAGGACGGCGAATAAGCTGCTGTGTCAGCTCAATAACCGGGCACGACATAGACTACACCTCATTAAAAAACAGAGTATAACTGGATTCACTGAAACCAAGCAGCATAGGCTTACCCGGCGCGCAGAGCAATGGGCGTTTGATAATTGCTGGCATTTCAATCATCAATGCGGCGGCGGAAGCCGCATCGGTGATTTGACTGCGCGTGGATTCATCGAGTTTACGCCAGGTGGTTCCACGTGTATTGAGCAGCGCTTCCCAACCTAATTCGCTGATAAAGGACTGTAATAGCGTATTGTCAAGACCGTCGACGCGATAATCATGAAAGCGATAGTCAATACCTTGAGCTTCCAACCAGCGTCTGGCTTTTTTAATCGTGTCGCAATTCTTAATGCCGTAGAGGGTGATCATTTGAATCCTTATTAACTAATTTTGAATATCTATTCTTATGCTGATGAATGCAGATAATACATATTGTCATTCAGACGTTATAGAAAAATATAACATTGTTGGGCAATGGTTAATAATAATTCCTGAAAGTTCCAATAATCTGTGCTGAGCCACAATTCAGAATTTATCTGTTTGCATCAGCCTGTTTTTCCATCAGAATTGGCAAAGTAGTAGATAGCGTATGAATATTTCAAAATATTGCAGTAAGTCACATAAAATTTATGAGTATGGCGCATAGTGATGACATAAACCCCAAGCACGGGAGGATGTAATCACAACCATCGGTTAAATGTTCTTCTTTTGATGATGATGATTTTGTAGAATGCTCATAATAATAAGAGAGGTTGTTATGATTGAACGTGAACTGGGGAACTGGAAAGACTTTATTGAAGTGATGCTTCGTAAATAATTTTCTGGAAGAAATTCATATCCTGTAAAGGATAAAAAAAGGCGACTCAACGTAAGTCGCCTTTTTTGTGCCCGATTATTCCGGGCGCGGTTTCAACGGGAAGCGTCTGCGCACCAGCACAAAGAACAGGGGCACGAAGTAAATCGCCAGGATAGTGGCTGAAATCATTCCACCCATTACGCCTGTCCCCACCGCATGTTGACCGCCGGAGCCCGCGCCGCTGCTGATTGTCATCGGCAGGACCCCGAAGATAAACGCCAGCGACGTCATCAGAATCGGACGCAAGCGCTGGCGACAGGCGTGGAGCGTGGCATCGAGCAGATCGTGTCCTTTCTCGTTCATCTCATTGGCGAATTCAACAATCAAGATTGCGTTCTTCGCCGATAGCCCGATAACGGTAAGTAACCCGACCTGGAAGTACACGTCGTTTTCCAGACCGCGCATCCAGGTCGCCAGCAGAGCACCAATGACCCCCAGCGGCACAACCAGCATGACAGAGAAGGGAACTGACCAGCTTTCATACAGGGCCGCCAGACACAGGAATACCACCAGCAGAGAAATGGCGTACAGGGCGGGGGCCTGAGAACCCGACAGCCGTTCCTGATAAGACATCGCAGTCCATTCGAGGCCAAATCCGGTCGGCAACTGGCGCACCAGCGATTCCATTATGTCCATCGCTGTACCGGTACTGACGCCGGGCGCGGCTTCTCCGACAATCTCGACCGCGGAGTAGCCGTTGTAGCGTTCCAGACGTGGTGAACCGGTTTCCCAGCGCGACGAGGCAAAGGCCGAGAAAGGCACCATGCCACCGTTGTTATTACGGACGTACCACAAATTGATGTCGTCAGGGAGCATGCGATATTTTGCTGCCGCCTGTACGTAAACCTTCTTCACGCGACCGCGGTCCATAAAGTCATTGACGTAGCTGGAACCCCAGGCCGTTTGCAATGTATCGTTGATGTCGTCGATGGAAACGCCCAGTGCCTGGGCTTTGCGCTGATCGATATCAATTTGCAACTGCGGGCTGTCGTCCAGACCGTTATGACGAACGCGGGTCAGGGAAGAATCCTTCCCGGCCAGCTCAATCAGCTTGTCGCGCGCGGCCATTAACGCGTCATGCCCCGCACCAGCGTGATCCTGCAGCTCCATATCGAAACCGGCAGAGCTTCCGAGGCCACTGATAGCCGGAGGGCTACTGGCGAAGACGCGGGCTTCTTTAATCTTATTAAAAGCTTTGGTCGCACGTTCAATGATGGCGAAAGAGGTTCCGGTGGTGGTGTCGCGCTCATCCCAGTCTTTTAAACGGACAAACATACGCGCCACGTTTTGACCGTTCCCGCCAGGGCCTGAACCGACCGTGGAAAAGACCGACATAATGTTGTCTTTCTCATGGGTGAAGTAATACTTCTCTACTTCCTCAACCACTTTCAATGTTTGCTGCTGTGTGGAGCCGCTAGGCAGCTGTACCGAGGTGGTAAACATGCCGCGGTCTTCCAGCGGCAGGAAGGAGGTTGGCAGGCGCAGGAACAGGAAAACCATTCCGCCGAGCAGCAGGCCGTAGATCAGTATCCAGCGCAGGCTGCGGTGCAGGATCCTGGCAACGCCTTTTTCGTAGCGCTCGGCGTTGCGATTAAACATTCGGTTAAACCAGCCGAAGAAACCGGTTTGTCCGTGATGCTCGCCCTTATGCAGCGGTTTGAGCAGGGTGGCGCACAGAGCAGGAGTGAGGATCATCGCCACCAGAACAGACAGCACCATTGCGGAGACGATAGTAATCGAGAACTGGCGGTAAATAGCCCCGGTAGTGCCGCCGAAGAAGGCCATCGGGATAAACACCGCCGACAGCACCATAGCAATACCAACCAGCGCGCCCTGGATTTGCCCCATCGATTTCCGCGTCGCTTCCCGCGGTGTGAGCCCTTCCTCACTCATAATACGCTCGACGTTTTCCACTACCACAATGGCGTCATCGACCAGCAGGCCGATCGCCAGCACCATCGCAAACATCGTCAAGGTGTTAACGCTATAGCCAAAGGCGTAAAGCACGGAGAAGGTACCCATCAGGACGACGGGAACGGCGATGGTGGGAATCAGCGTGGCGCGGAAGTTTTGCAGGAACAGGTACATCACGAGGAATACCAGCGCGATCGCTTCCAGCAGGGTTTTTACCACGTCGATGATTGAGGCTTTGACAAAGGAGGTGGTTTCATATGCCACCTTATATTCCAGCCCATGTGGAAAATATTGCGACAGCTCGTTCAGACGGTTAATGACCAGTTCCGCCGTTGCCATTTCATTGGCGCCGGAGGCCAGTTTCACGCCCAGACCGGAAGCCGGGTTGCCGTTAAACCGGCTGAGGTAGTCGTACTTCTCGGCCCCCATTTCGACCGTTGCCACATCGCCCAGTTTAACTTCTGAGCCATCCTGGTTGACACGTAGAGTAATGGCGCGGAATTCATCCGGAGTCTGCAGTAGCGACTGGGCGTTGATCGTCGCGTTCAGCGCCTGCTTGTCCACCGAAGGCGTACCGCCAAGTTGTCCGACCGCAATCTGCGCATTCTGTGACTCGATAGCGTCGGTCACATCTTTAGCGGTCATCTGGAAACTGTTCAGTTTGGCCGGGTCAAGCCAGATTCGCATGGAGTACTGTGAGCCGTAAGCGTCAATATCCCCCACGCCGTTAATACGGCTGAGCGGATCCTGAATGTTACTGGCGACATAGTCGGCGATGTCCTGCTTATCCATTGAGCCATCGGTGGAGACAAAGGCGATTGTCAGAATATTGGTGTCCCCGGTCTTACGCACCGTGACCCCCTGATCCTGTACCGCTTGCGGCAGTTTACGCATTGCCGATTGCAGCTGGTTTTGCACCTGCTGGACGGCCTCGTCAGGATCGGTTCCGGCGACAAAGCTCAGCGTAACTGATGCCTGACCTGTCCCGCTGCTCTGTGACGACATGTACATCAGGTTATCGAGACCGGTCATGTTCTGCTCGATCACCTGGGTGACGGTGTTTTCCAGAGTCTGAGCCGAGGCGCCAGGATAGTTGGCGGTGACCCGTACGTTTGGCGGTGCCAGATCGGGATATTGCTCAACGGGTAGTGAAAAAATAGCCAGGGCTCCTGTCAGGCACAACAGGATAGCTAACACCCAGGCAAAAATGGGGCGATCGATGAAAAAATTCGCCATTAAAAGAGGACCTCGTGTTTCTGCGTATCGTTATGGGTATGGCTTGCTTCACTTTAGCGGCAAGGTACGGGTCAAACGTGGAGAAAAAAAGAAGATAATGTAAATTATCATGCCCGTTTACAGCATACCTTTCGTGCCAACGCCGTCAGGCCAGGATCCAGACCCGACGGCGCTTTGCGGTTCTTTACGTTAGATCACTGTCTGATTCAGCCGAGCGGAAACTGATGCTTACCAACGTTCCTCCTCCGGAAGGTTGAGAGAAGGTCAACGTGCCGCTTAGTCTTTCCGCCCGCTCACGCATAATATTTAGTCCATAGTGCCCTGTAGGCTCATGCGGCTCGCCAATACCGATGCCGTTATCGCGGATATAAACCGTGTGGTTGCCGTCCGGAGCCGTTACGCAACTGACGGCAATTTCGCTCGCACTGGCATGCTTAATGGCGTTCAGCACCGCTTCGCGGATGATCTGCAACAGGTGCACTTGCATTTGCGCATCCAACGCCTGCGTGGGTAACCGACAGTCGAGTGTGAGTTTAGCTGAGGTTTGATTTTGCAGCGTTTCCAGCATTTCATGCAGGGCGGAGGGTAAGTCTGCCTGTTGTAAGGTCAGACGGAAGGTGGTGAGCAGTTCGCGTAGCTGGCGGTAGGCATCGTTCAGCGCCTGGGAGAAATCCGCCATGATGCTTTGCGCTGGGGCGTTATCTTCCGGAATTGACCGCTTCAGCAGCGTCAACTGAATGCGTAAATAAGAGAGCACCTGTGCCAGTGAGTCGTGCAGTTCGCGTGCAATCGTCGCTCGCTCCTCCATTAACAACAGTTGCTGAAAATGTTTTTGTGCCTGGTTGAAGTACAACCCGCGTCCCAGCATTGAGGAAACGCTGTTAAGCAGCGGAGTAGAAGCATTGACGTTTGGACTTTGCCAGTGCAGTTCGCCGTAGACGGTTTCCTGCATAGTGACCGGCAGGATCTGCATCGGCAGCTCCAGGCTTTTAGTCCCTTCGCTAATCCGCCAGTTATCACCGACGGTGAGCTCAAGGAAATACGCGGCGTCATGTTCGCGGACGATCTGTAAAATATGGCGGAAGCAGTACACGTCAATCTGGCTGGTATTTAACGCCTGGGAGCACTGATACAACACCTCCAGACGGCGATTGGCTTCATGGAGATCGTGAGTTTTCTCGGCAACAGACGCTTCCAGCGAGCGATACAGCTTGTGTAATTCACTCGACATCTGGCTAAACGTTTTGCCCAGCAACCCCAGTTCATTGGGCAAACCGGTATCCAGCGGTGGGATATTAAACTGACCGTGTTCAATTTGCTGACTGGCCATCACCAGTTTATTCAGCGGACGCACCACCTGCTGGCGAATGCGCCGCAGGGTAAAGAAGACGAGGGTGAATATGCCGATCCCGCCCGCCAGCGAGATGCCAAATACCAGCATGACTTTACGCTCGGCATAATGTTGCAACGCCAGCACGAAGAGATCGATTTGATCGACGTAGTTGTTGATATTGGCCTGGTACCATTTTAAATCGCCGTCGATCAGGCGGGCATTCATTTCCAGCCAGTTAGCATGCAGACGTCCATAGCGGCTTTTTACCGCTTGTGGCACATACCACGCATTCAGATTCTGTAATGCCGGTGCGTTTAGCGCCTGCTGGAAAAGCTGGCGGTGGGCGTTAAGCTGCGAGCTCTGGCTTTGCAGATCGTAACCCAGACGGTAGCTTTGCATGCGCAATGAGCCAGCAACGTTGATGGCTTCGGCATCTCGCAAGCTGCTGGTCAGCGTGAGCAGCGCAATACCTGTTGAGAGAATTGACAGCAGCACTATGTAGAAAAAAGCTTTAGCCAGACTGGCCGAGACCGGACGCTTTACCGTCACTTGTGCATCCTCACACAATACACGTCGCGCCTGAAAACAGCGTGAACGATGCGGTGTATTTGATAAAGGTTAATAAAACGCCATGAAACTGGATGGTAACTGAAACACAATTTCATATGCGATGAAATAAATTGATCTGCCACAGGTTCTGCATAAATAGTTGTGCTTCCTGGGCAAATGAACATTGCCGCTTCCTTCCGTGTCGGTTAATAACACTCTTATAAAGAATAAGGTTTTTGCAACCAAAAAAGAAGGAAGCCATGAATCGTTTTATTATGGTCAATAGCCAGCAGTGCCTGGGATGCCATGCCTGTGAGGTCGCTTGCGTCATGGCTCACAATGGCGAACAGCATGTCCTGAGCCAACGGCATTTTCAGCCCCGAATTACCGTCATTAAACATCAGCAGCAGCGCAGCGCGGTGACCTGTCACCACTGCGAAGATGCACCCTGCGCCAGAAGTTGCCCAAATGGGGCAATTAGCCATGATAACGACAGCGTTCAGGTGAACCCGCAAAAGTGCATTGGCTGTAAATCGTGCGTCGTTGCTTGTCCTTTCGGCACGATGCAGATCGTACTCACTCCCGTCGCCAAAGGGAAGGTGAAAGCCACCGCGCACAAATGCGATCTGTGCCAGGGGCGTGAACAGGGGCCCGCCTGCGTAGAGAACTGCCCGGCGCAGGCGTTACAGTTGGTGACGGAAAACTCGCTTACCGGTCTGTCAAAAGCGCGCAGGCTGCGTACCGCAAGTCTGGAAAGCCAGCCATGGCACGCCAGCACTACCGATTTTGTTCCACATGTCATCACCAAACGTGAGCAAATGCAGGCAACGCCTGCGCGAGGTGAACCGGATAAACTGGCGATTGATGCCCGGAAAACCAGCTTTGAAGAGATCTATCTGCCGTTTCGTACGGCGCAGGCGGAGCGGGAAGCCTCTCGCTGCCTGAAATGCGGCGACCACAGTATTTGCGAATGGACCTGTCCGTTGCATAACCACATTCCGCAGTGGATTGAGCTGGTCAAAGCCGGAAACATCGATGCCGCGGTTGAGCTTTCACATCAAACCAACTGCTTGCCGGAGGTGACCGGGCGTGTATGCCCGCAGGATCGACTCTGCGAAGGGGCATGCACGGTGCGTAGTGAGCATGGCGCAGTCACTATCGGTAATATTGAGCGTTACATCTCCGATCGGGCGCTGAGTAAAGGATGGCGACCGGACTTAAGCCATGTGCAGAAAGTGGACAAGCGTGTTGCCATTATCGGCGCGGGTCCGGCGGGTCTGGCCTGCGCGGATGTGCTGGCGCGTAGCGGTATCAGTGCCACCGTTTACGATCGCCATCCTGAAATTGGCGGTTTGCTGACGTTCGGTATTCCGGCCTTCAAACTGGACAAATCGCTGCTGACGCGTCGCCGTGAAATCTTCAGCGCTATGGGGATTCATTTCGAACTTAACTGTGAAGTGGGTAAGGACGTCGCACTTGAAAAGTTGCTGGAGGATTACGATGCCGTGTTCGTGGGGGTGGGAACCTATCGTTCCATGAAGGCGGACCTGCCAAATGAAGACGCGCCAGGCGTATATGATGCGCTGCCGTTCCTGATTGCCAACACCAAGCAGGTGATGGGGCTGGATGAGTTGCCTGAAGAACCGTTTATCGATACCGCCGGACTGAACGTGGTGGTTCTGGGCGGAGGCGATACGGCCATGGACTGTGTACGTACCGCGCTGCGCCACGGTGCAAGCCAGGTGACCTGCGCCTATCGTCGTGATGAAGCCAACATGCCGGGTTCGAAAAAAGAGGTGAAGAACGCCCGGGAAGAGGGGGCAAACTTCGAGTTTAACGTCCAGCCGGTTGAGCTGGTGTTGCATGCCGATGGGCGAGTCAGCGGCGTGCGTTTCTTACGTACCCAACTTGGCGAACCTGATGCGCAGGGGCGTCGTCGCCCTGTTCCCATCGCCGGGAGTGAGTTTGTGATGCCCGCAGATGCGGTGATCATGGCGTTTGGTTTTCACCCACACGGCATGCCGTGGCTGGAGTCGCATGGCGTTAAGGTCGATAACTGGGGGCGCATTGCCGCCGATGTTGAAAGCGCATACCGTTACCAAACCAGTAACCCGAAAATCTTTGCCGGTGGCGACGCGGTACGCGGTGCGGATCTGGTGGTGACGGCCATGGCGGAGGGGCGGCACGCCGCCCAGGGGATCGTCGACTGGCTGGGCGTAAAATCAGTCAAATCTCACTAATCGGCGTCCAGGCCGGATAAGACGCGTTAGCGTTGTTATCCGGCAATGTGCCGCATGAATGCCTGATGGCGCTTTGCTTATCAGGCCTACATTGTTCCAAGACAAACCCGGTTTCACGGCGTAGTATTATTTCTCACTTCTTGCTGTGGAGCCGGTATGTCGCAAAAAATTACCCTCATCAAAGATAAAGTCCTCTCCGATAACTACTTCATCCTGCGCAATATCACCTATGACCTGACCCGTAGCACTGGGGAGGTGATTCGTCATAAACGCGAGGTTTACGATCGCGGTAACGGTGCCACAATCCTGCTGTATAACCCGGAGAAGAAAACGGTGGTCTTAATTCGCCAGTTCCGCGTCGCCACCTGGGTCAACGGTAATGAAGATGGTCAACTGATTGAAACCTGCGCCGGGCTGTTGGATAACGACGAACCGGAAGCGTGCATTCGCAAAGAGGCCATTGAAGAGACCGGCTTTGAAGTGGGCGAAGTGCGCAAACTGTTTGAGTTATACATGTCGCCGGGCGGCGTGACGGAAATAATCCACTTCTTCATTGCACAATACAGTGACAGCCAGCGAGCAAACGCTGGTGGCGGTGTGGAAGATGAAGACATTGAAGTTCTGGAACTGCCGTTCACACAGGCGCTGGAAATGATCAAAACGGGTGAGATCCGTGACGGTAAAACGGTGCTATTGTTGAACTATTTGCAGTCGTCGCATCTCATGGACTAATGCGTGGGATTTATATTTCTTTACAAATTTACGGCCAATCCGACAATTCTTATTGAGCCACATCAGTCGCGCAAGGAAGATACCGCTTAGGCTGTGTGTTTTGACTTCGGGGTTGTACCGTCCATGCGCTATCGCGTTATTCTCCTTTTCCTGCTTGGGTTGCTACCAGCCCGATTGCTCTGGGCTGCGCCCGCGCAACAGGCGTTTTCTGACTGGCAGGTGACGTGTAATAACCAAAATTTTTGCGTGGCGCGCAATACCGGAGAGCACCACGGCCTGGTCATGACCTTGAGCCGCAGCGCCGGGGCACATACTGACGCCGTGTTGCGTATTGAGCTGGGCGGGCTGGAATCGTCCAACGTCAAAGAGAGCGATATTGCGCCGCGTCTGTTGTTGGATGGTGTGCCGCTCTCGCTGAGCGGCGAGCACTGGCGTGTTACCCCATGGCAACTGATGACCGATGATCCCGCCACCATTAGCGCATTTTTACAAACCGTACAGGACGCGAAGGCGATTACCCTGCAAAAAGGTGCGCAAAATCTTTCGCTGGTCGGGCTAAAAGCCGCATTGTTGTTTATCGATGCCCAGCAAAAACGGGTTGGCAGCGAAACCGCATGGATCGAAAAAGGTGACGAGCCTCCGCTCAGTGTACCTCCTGCCCCCGCGCTGAAAGGCGTAGCGGTCATTAACCCAACACCAACGCCTCTTACACAGCAAGAGCGCAGTGAACTGCTGGACTATGGTAACTGGCGAATCAACGGTATTCGTTGCTCTATCGATCCGCTGCGTCGCGAGATGCGCGTCACGGCCCTAACGGATGATAAAGCGCTGCTGATGATTGGCTGTGAGGCCGGAGCGTATAACACTATCGATCTGGCGTGGGTGGTTTCACGTACAACCCCGCTGACTTCACGCGCGGTACGGTTAAGCCTGCCTTTTAAAACGGATGCGGAAAGTCGCGATATGGAGCTGACCAACGCTACGTTTGAAGAAAAGTCGCGGGAGCTGGTTACCCTCGCTAAAGGACGAGGGTTGGCAGATTGCGGTATCCAGACCCGCTGGCGCTACGATGGTCAGCGTTTTCGCCTGGTGCGCTATGCCCAGGAGCCAAGTTGTGATAACTGGCATGGGCCAGATGCCTGGCCCACACTGTGGATCACACGTTAAGCACCTTGTGTGCTTTGTCGACGATGTTATCTACCGTAAAGCCGAAGAACGGGAACAGCTTGTCTGCCGGTGCCGACTCCCCATAGCCCGTCATCCCAACAATCGCCCCTTTCAGCCCAACATATTTGTACCAGTAGTCGGCAATACCGGCTTCTACCGCCACGCGCGCGCTGACGTTTGCCGGCAGGACCGACTCCCGGTACGCCTCATCCTGGGCGTCGAAGATATCGGTTGAAGGCAGAGAAACTACACGTACGTTACGGCCTTCGCCGGTCAGTTTTTCCGCTGCCAGCAGTGTGATTTCCATTTCTGAACCGGTAGCAATCAGGATAACATCCGGCTTACCGCCGCCGTCCTTCAGCACATAGCCGCCGCGGGCAATTTGCTGCACCTGCTCAGGTGTGCGCTCAACCTGCGCCAGATTCTGCCGCGAGAGGATCAGCGCCGTTGGCCCGTCATGGCGTTCGACCGCTAGCTTCCAGCCTACTGCCGCCTCAACCTGATCGCACGGTCGCCAGGTACTGAAATTAGGTGTCAGGCGTAGGCTGGCGAGTTGTTCGACGGCCTGGTGCGTGGGACCATCTTCCCCCAGGCCAATCGAGTCGTGGGTATAAACCATGATTTGTCGGGCTTTCATCAGCGCCGCCATGCGCGCGGCATTACGAGCATATTCAACAAACATCAGGAACGTGGCAGTGTAAGGTACGAAGCCCCCGTGGTGCGCGATACCATTGGCAATTGCGGTCATGCCAAATTCCCGCACGCCGTAGTGGATGTAGTTTCCTGCATGATCCTCTTTAAGAGAGGAGGAGCCTTTCCAGATGGTCAGGTTGCTGGGTGCCAGATCCGCCGAGCCGCCGAGCAGTTCTGGCAGTATCGGCCCATAGGCGTTCAGGGTATTTTGCGAAGCTTTACGGGTGGCTATTTTGGCTGGGTTGGCTTGCAGGTCGGTAATATATTTCTGGGTTGTTGCTTCCCACTCCTTAGGCAGTCCGCCGCTCATCCGGCGAGTAAACTCTGCCGCCAGTTCCGGGTAGGCTTGTTCGTAAGCTGCGAATTTTTCCTTCCAGCCCTGTTGCGCTTTTTCGCCTTTCTCGCGTGCGTCCCATGCCCGGTAAATCTCTTTGGGGATTTCAAAAGCAGGATGATGCCACCCCAGTTTCTGCCGGGTCAGCGCCACCTCTTCTTCGCCCAGCGCAGCGCCGTGTGCTTCCTCTTTCCCGGCTTTATTCGGTGAGCCAAAACCAATCACCGTGCGGCAGATAATCAGCGACGGTTTATCGGTAACAGCCTGCGCTTCCTGAATGGCTTTTTTCACCGCCTCAGGGTCATGACCGTCAATGTCGTGCACTACATGCCAGTGGTAAGCCTCAAAGCGTTTTGCAGTATCGTCGGTAAACCAGCCTTCGGTTTCGCCATCAATTGAGATGCCGTTGTGATCGTAGAAGCCGATGAGTTTGCCAAGCCCCAGCGTGCCCGCCAGCGAACAAGCCTCGTGTGAAATACCCTCCATCAGACAGCCGTCGCCCATAAAGACCCAGGTAAAGTGGTTAACAATCTCATGGTCCGGCTGGTTAAACTGCGCTGCCAGCGTGCGCTCGGCAATGGCCATGCCGACGGCGTTGGCCAAACCCTGGCCCAGCGGTCCGGTGGTGGTTTCCACGCCCGGCGTGTAGCCAATTTCCGGGTGACCTGGCGTCTTCGAATGGAGCTGACGGAAGTTCTTTAATTCTTCGATCGGCAGGTCGTAACCGGAAAGATGCAATAGGCTGTAAAGCAGCATTGAGGCGTGGCCGTTGGACAGAATAAACCGGTCACGATCGTACCAGGTGGGATCTGTCGGGTTATGGCGTAGAAAATCGTTCCACAGCACTTCGGCGATATCGGCCATCCCCATTGGTGCTCCTGGGTGGCCGGAGTTAGCTTTTTGGACGGCATCCATACTCAGCGCACGAATGGCATTGGCAAGCTCTTTACGGGTCATAGGAAATACTCCTTGAAAAGTAAAGTGTTAGATGCGTGTTGTGATTCACACTTTTGGGAAAATTGCGGGCGTTGTCAGCAAAAAGCATAGCAGACAAGCATGGTATTGCTGGATTAAGCAGGTAACATGGCTGTTATAAATTGATAACAAATTCTTTCTTTGAATGGTGAGAGTTTGGGGACCTTCAAAGTTTGTGCCGTTGACTGAGGTGATAATGTGCGGCTCAGTAGAATGGTTACCCGCGCCACTTTTTTGATAGATACGTGAAAGGAACAACAAGATGGATGACCAGTTAAAACAAAGCGCCCTCGATTTCCACGAATTTCCAGTACCCGGTAAAATCCAGGTTTCTCCGACCAAGCCTCTGGCAACGCAGCGCGACCTGGCGCTGGCCTACTCGCCGGGCGTGGCTGCACCGTGTCTTGAAATTGAAAAGGACCCGCTGGCAGCCTACAAATACACCGCGCGTGGCAACCTGGTTGCGGTTATCTCTAACGGTACGGCGGTGCTGGGTCTTGGCAACATTGGCGCACTGGCCGGCAAACCGGTGATGGAAGGTAAAGGCGTTCTGTTTAAGAAATTCGCCGGGATCGACGTGTTCGACATTGAAGTCGATGAACTCGATCCGGATAAATTTATCAATGTGGTTGCGGCCCTGGAACCCACGTTTGGCGGTATCAACCTCGAAGATATCAAAGCGCCGGAGTGCTTCTACATTGAGCAAAAGCTGCGCGAACGCATGAATATTCCGGTCTTCCACGATGACCAGCACGGTACAGCAATCATCAGTACTGCCGCAATTCTGAACGGTCTGCGGGTGGTTGAGAAAAATATCTCCGACGTGCGCATGGTGGTGTCTGGCGCAGGCGCGGCGGCAATTGCTTGTATGAACCTGCTGGTAGCGCTGGGTATGCAGAAACACAATATTGTGGTCTGTGACTCCAAAGGCGTGATTTACAAAGACCGCGAACCGAACATGGCGGAAACCAAAGCGGCTTATGCGGTGGTGGATGACGGTAAGCGTACGCTGGATGATGTCATTGACGGCGCAGATATTTTCCTCGGTTGCTCCGGTCCGAAAGTGCTGACACAGGAAATGGTTAAGAAGATGGCGCGTGCGCCAATGATTCTGGCACTCGCTAACCCAGAACCGGAAATCCTGCCGCCGTTGGCAAAAGAGGTGCGTTCCGACGCAATCATTTGTACTGGTCGTTCAGACTACCCGAACCAGGTTAACAACGTCCTGTGCTTCCCGTTCATCTTCCGCGGTGCGCTGGATGTTGGTGCGACGGCCATCAACGAAGAGATGAAACTGGCGGCGGTGCACGCCATTGCTGAGCTGGCGCATGCCGAGCAGAGTGAAGTGGTGGCCTCTGCTTATGGCGATCAGGACCTGAGCTTCGGCCCGGAATACATCATTCCGAAACCGTTCGACCCGCGTCTGATCGTCAAAATCGCCCCTGCTGTGGCGAAAGCGGCGATGGACTCTGGTGTGGCAACGCGTCCGATTACCGACTTTGACGCTTACATCGATAAGCTGACTGAATTCGTCTACAAAACCAACCTGTTCATGAAGCCGATTTTCTCCCTGGCACGTAAAGCGCCGAAGCGTGTGGTGCTGACGGAAGGGGAAGAAGCGCGCGTACTGCATGCTACCCAGGAATTGATCACTTTAGGTCTGGCGAAGCCGATCCTGATTGGTCGTCCGAGCGTTATTGAAATGCGTATCCAGAAACTGGGGCTGCAGATCAAAGCGGGCGTCGATTTTGAGATCGTCAACAACGAATCCGATCCGCGCTTTAAAGAGTACTGGAATGAGTATTATCAGATCATGAAGCGCCGTGGGATCACCCAGGAGCAGGCGCAGCGTGCGGTGATTGCCAACACTACGGTGATCGGTGCAATCATGGTGCAGCGTGGCGAAGCGGATGCGATGATCTGCGGTACTATTGGCGACTACCATGAGCACTTCAGCGTGGTGAAAGAGGTGTTTGGTCATCGTGACGGCGTGCATACTGCTGGGGCGATGAACGCCTTGCTGCTGCCAAGCGGTAACACTTTTATCGCCGATACTTACGTCAACGACGATCCTACACCTGAGCAACTGGCGGAAATCGCTGTGATGGCAGCAGAGACTGTGCGTCGCTTTGGTATTGAACCGAAGGTGGCGTTGCTGTCGCACTCCAACTTTGGTTCCTCTGACTGCCCGTCGGCCAGCAAAATGCGCGAAGCGCTGGAGCTGATTAAGGCGCGCGCGCCAGAGTTGATGATTGACGGCGAAATGCACGGCGACGCCGCGCTGGTGGAAAGTATCCGTAATGACCGCATGCCGGACAGTCCGTTGAAAGGCTCCGCGAATATTCTGGTGATGCCGAATATGGAAGCGGCCCGTATTAGTTACAACTTACTACGCGTTTCCAGTTCTGAAGGCGTAACGGTTGGCCCGGTGCTGATGGGGGTTGCGAAACCTGTTCATGTATTAACGCCGATCGCCTCTGTTCGTCGTATCGTTAATATGGTGGCGCTGGCGGTTGTAGAAGCACAGACTCAGCCGCTGTAATTATGTTAGTGTGAAGTATGAACCCTTACCCTGGCTTGAATGGGGTAAGGGGGAATTTCATTGATATCATTAAAATTATGTTTTGTGATTTTTTATCATCTCTTTAGTTTATTGGTTTATCCTTTTCTTGTTTCGAATCTATCACTACGACCGTAAATTCTTCCTTGAAGTCACTTCCCGGACACTGAGTTCTCCACATCCAGCGTAAAACACAAACCATTTTGTGACATAACCTTGTCCTTGTATATCAGCCGATACTGACTGTGCCGCTGCCGATCACCACGCCGCCACAGTCAATTGCATCACCGGTTCTGGCGGCAGGCAGGCCGTCAATAAACACAGTGCCTGAACCACTGGCTATTTTTCGGGGGTGAGGTGGGTGTTTTGGTTTATCGTGAGGCGTCAGTGGGTCACTCATACGGGCAGCAGGCAATCCATCAATAAATACCGTGGGTGAACCCGCTGTAATGACAGTTTCGTGATAACCATCGTGCTGGGTACCTTTATCGTTAAGTCGGGCTGCTGTGGGCATATTGAACTCCTCATTGTTCATTTAGTGATAATCATGTTCATTTCTTCATGATTATTTTTTTATGACCTTTTAGCTTGTTTTCCGTAAATTGATAGTAAGAAGTATTCTTATTAGCATCAATAAGTATTGATACCTGATTGGTTCTAATTTCAAAATAGTAATCACTACTATTACCATTAAAGCCAAAGTTATTAAGAACGCGTCTCAAATTATTTTTATCGACCTCATATCGGGGGCACAGAAACCTCCGTTTTAATACCAATGGGTAATCAGTTTTCATCGAACATGATGAGCGCCAATTAAATATAGAAAACATTTTATTGTGCATGTTTTTTTCAGAAAACCATTCCTTTGTAATTATAGGGTATTCAAGAGAGCCGATTTGATATTGATGTTTTCCTGGAAGGAATTCATACGCTCGATTTAGTGGTATAGTATATGAAAAACTCTCACCCGATTCAATCTCTAACCACCAATCTTGTATATCATTACCAAAATCACAAGAATGACCTAAATAGTCCAATTTAACATTGTCTGTTGTGATTAAAAATGAAGAGCCGCATATTACACCAAAAAAAATGTCCCGCGCAGTGCTGGGTATACCCGATTTATAAATAAAATAGCTTTTATTACTTTTATTATTAAATGTAATATTGGCTATTACGTTATTTTTTTCTTGCCTCACTGCAAGAAAAACATCTATTGCATATTTTTTTTCTCGCCACTTACTTTCTTTTTCGCTAATTCTATAATAAGGATAGAGGTCAGCGATAGTAGAATTCGGTTGTTTCCGAATAAGATTCTCAAATGCTGAAGACTCACTCAGTGGATAAACTACTGGTTCAGCAGTAGATGCTTTTTTTCCCCAATAGATCTTTCCGTATCCATATTTTATGAGTGATACTCCTGTAGCATTGGCACCGGCTATTGACAGATTGAGGAGGTATAAAAAGAGAAGCATCCTCCCCCCTCTATTTATTTGTAATTTCGCACTCATTGTCATTTAACTCAAAATATAATTCAAAATTATAAGCATTTTTAAAAACATCAGGACTATGACTTTCTTTTAAATCTTTTCTATATTTAATATATATATTTTCTCCGTCTTCACTTATTGCGTGTTTATAGTCCCCATCATTTGGCAAATCATCAGTACCTACTCCACCCCATGGCCCTCTGGATTCTTTTTTGTTTTTTTCACTAGCCCATATTTCATCTTTGTTCTCAACTCTATAAAAATGGCTTATTTCATGGCAGAGCGTACTCGCTTTAGAATCAGCCCCCATTAGTTTTTTTGAATAAAAATTATATCCTATATTTATTTCAAGCTGTTCCTTATATTTATCTGGTGGGCATATACATGTAGCATCCCTCTTTACGAACGCCGAATACTCATTAGTAAAGGTGCGATTAACAAAATTGCCATATTTATAAACTCTTTTGTCAGGTACAGATCCTAGTTCGTTACTGCAGGGATCAACTTGAGATACTTCAACAGGATTGGAATCCACATGCAATTGTTCCATAATATAACACATTCTATCAACTGACTTTTTCATAAATTCGTACACGGACGTTTTTTCCACCTCTGGTCGGTGGTAAGTGTCAGTGTTTTCCATATCACAAATATAATATGTATGTTCAATCTCCTTATCACCTCTCACTCCCATTATTTGCTCAAATTCAGCCTGTTCAGTCTTCCCCCACGTAGCCAGATCCTTTTGTCTTTTTTTTAAAACCCGCAATGCGCATGCCAGAGAATCCGTCATCATCGTCACGAATTTATTAGTTACCATAACCGTTTGACCAAATTTCTTAGCGTATTTTTTTGCAGATATAGTTTCAGCTTTTGTGCATGCTCTTTGCACTGAATTTTCTTGTGCATCTTCCATTTTTATACCTAATTTATAACAAATTGCACATTAAAATAACATTCAAATCATAATGAGTGCGTGTTACCTTTCGCTTCTGAACTTAATATTCATTCATATACACCACCTTCAATCATATTAATACTCTGATGCAATAATCTGACCTTAATTTTCTGTTCAGTATCAGTGGTAAATATTTCTGTATAGCCTTTCTTATCTGTTTCACCCCGTGTCTGTGTACCGTTCTCAAAAAATGCGATATAGCGTGTCTCTGAATAAGGTATCCCGTCGTCGTCCGTAAAATGAAGCTGAAGGTAATGTTTTTCGATGTTATCTTGATCGTCTTTTTCATCATCTGGGCCATCCTCACTCCCAGTCCCGCTACCTTCTTTATCATCCGTGTCATCATCTTCATCCGCCAGCGCTTTCAGCACGCTTGGTTGCTGAGTTCTCGCCGGTGTTCCCGGATTTCCTCCGCCGTTCAGGTTGATTTTCGGCCCCATAATGTCCACGCCACCCGGATGGATGACCACAAACGAACCGCCCACCTTCAGGCTTATCCGGCTGCTGCTTTCCAGCACAATATCGTCCTGTACCTTGAGCCCCAGCGCGCCGCTTATCTTCTGCGCCAGGTCTCCCTTCACCTCCAGGCTCTTCATCCCTTTCACCAGGCTGATATGGTC
>NZ_JAOWFE010000031.1:0-32958 GCF_030333815.1 Citrobacter sp. Cf136
AACCGGCTGTTTGTGTGAAGTGATTCACATCCGCCGTGTCGATGGAGGCGCATTATAGGGAGTTTCCTGTGGCCCGCAACTCTTAAATTGCAGAAAAATGACTGACTGCTGCATTCCACAGCAAAACCCCGCCTTATACCTATTTACGCACAGAGTTATCCACAAACCACACGATCGTTTCTACGATCCTCTCGTTATATCAGCCTCTTTCAACAGAAAAAGAAGAGGTCAAAATCGAAAATTAAAAATTCGCGAGCGTTGCGCAAACGTTTTCGTTACAATGCCCCCGCACAACAAGGATGCCCCGTAAGGGGCGTTAGCTGAGTTTTTAGCCAAGAATTCACCTAACGCTCTCTGTAATAGTCAAATCCAGGGGATTTACCATGCAACAACGTCGTCCAGTCCGCCGCGCTCTGCTCAGTGTTTCTGACAAGGCCGGTATCATCGAATTCGCTCAGGCACTTTCCGCACGTGGTGTGGAGCTGCTGTCTACAGGTGGCACTGCGCGCCTGTTAGCGGAGAAAGGTCTGCCAGTGACCGAAGTTTCCGATTACACCGGCTTCCCGGAAATGATGGATGGACGCGTGAAGACCCTGCATCCGAAGGTCCACGGCGGCATCCTCGGTCGTCGCGGCCAGGATGATGCCATTATGGAACAACACCACATTGCTCCTATCGATATGGTGGTTGTTAACCTGTATCCATTCGCCCAGACCGTCGCCCGCGAAGGCTGTTCTCTGGAAGATGCGGTAGAGAACATTGATATTGGCGGCCCGACCATGGTGCGCTCCGCTGCCAAGAACCATAAAGATGTAGCTATCGTTGTGAAGAGCAGCGACTACGACGCCATTATTAAAGAGATGGATGCCAACGACGGTTCTCTGACCCTCGACACCCGTTTCGATCTCGCGATTAAAGCCTTCGAACACACTGCCGCTTACGACAGCATGATCGCCAACTACTTCGGCAGCATGGTTCCGGCCTACCACGGTGAAAGCAAAGAAGCCGCCGGTCGCTTCCCACGTACGCTGAACCTGAACTTCATTAAGAAGCAGGATATGCGCTATGGCGAGAACAGCCACCAGCAGGCTGCCTTCTATATAGAAGAGAATGTTAAAGAAGCCTCCGTTGCCACCGCGCAGCAGGTACAGGGCAAAGCACTTTCCTATAACAACATCGCCGATACCGATGCGGCGCTGGAGTGCGTGAAAGAATTCAACGAGCCAGCCTGTGTGATCGTCAAACACGCGAACCCGTGTGGTGTAGCAGTAAGTACCTCTATTCTTGACGCTTACGACCGCGCCTATAAAACCGACCCGACCTCCGCGTTCGGCGGCATCATCGCCTTTAACCGCGAGCTGGATGCTGAAACCGCGCAGGCGATCATCTCCCGCCAGTTCGTGGAAGTGATCATCGCCCCATCCGCCACCGAAGAAGCACTGAAAATTACCGCTGCCAAGCAGAACGTCCGGGTGCTGGTCTGCGGCCAATGGGCGCAGCGCGTTCCGGGCCTGGACTTTAAACGCGTTAACGGCGGTCTGCTGGTTCAGGACCGTGACCTGGGTATGGTGACCGAAGGTGAACTGCGCGTGGTGTCCAAACGTCAGCCAACCGAGCAAGAGCTGCGCGATGCGCTGTTCTGCTGGAAAGTGGCGAAGTTCGTGAAATCCAACGCCATTGTTTATGCCAAAGAGAACATGACTATTGGCATAGGCGCAGGCCAGATGAGCCGCGTGTACTCCGCGAAAATCGCCGGGATCAAAGCGGCCGACGAAGGCCTGGAAGTGAAAGGTTCTGCAATGGCTTCTGACGCTTTCTTCCCGTTCCGCGACGGGATTGATGCCGCTGCTGCCGCCGGTGTGACCTGCGTGATCCAGCCGGGTGGTTCTATTCGCGATGACGAAGTGATTGCCGCCGCCAATGAACACGGCATTGCGATGGTATTTACCGACATGCGCCACTTCCGCCATTAATCCACGGAGCAGACGATGAAAGTATTAGTGATTGGCAACGGCGGGCGCGAGCACGCCCTGGCGTGGAAAGCGGCGCAGTCGCCTAAAGTCGAAACGGTATTTGTCGCCCCGGGCAACGCGGGCACCGCGCTGGAACCCACACTGCAAAACGTGGCCATCGGCGTAACGGATATTCCGGCGCTGCTGAGCTTTGCCCAGAACGAGAAGATTGATCTGACCATCGTTGGCCCGGAAGCGCCGCTGGTGATTGGCGTGGTCGATGCCTTCCGCGCCGCCGGTCTGAAAATCTTCGGCCCAACCGAAGGCGCCGCGCAGCTGGAAGGCTCTAAAGCCTTCACCAAAGATTTTCTTGCGCGCCATCAGATCCCGACGGCGGAGTACCAGAACTTCACCGAAATCGAACCTGCGCTGGCTTACCTGCGCGAGAAAGGCGCGCCGATCGTTATCAAAGCTGACGGTCTGGCTGCCGGGAAAGGCGTTATCGTGGCGATGACGCTGGAGGAAGCCGAAGCCGCGGTTCATGACATGCTGGCCGGTAACGCGTTTGGCGACGCGGGCCACCGCATCGTTATCGAAGAGTTCCTCGACGGTGAAGAAGCGAGCTTTATTGTCATGGTCGATGGTGAGCACGTACTGCCGATGGCCACCAGCCAGGACCACAAGCGCGTGGGCAATGGCGATACCGGCCCGAACACCGGCGGGATGGGTGCTTACTCCCCTGCTCCGGTAGTGACTGACGAAGTCCACCAGCGCACCATGGAACGCATCATCTGGCCAACCGTAAAAGGCATGGCGGCGGAAGGTAACACCTACACCGGTTTCCTGTATGCGGGTCTGATGATCGACAAGCAGGGCAACCCGAAGGTTATCGAGTTCAACTGCCGCTTCGGCGATCCGGAAACCCAGCCGATCATGCTGCGTATGAAGTCCGATCTGGTGGAGCTGTGCCTCGCCGCCTGTGACGGCAAGTTGGATGAGAAAACCTCCGAGTGGGACGAACGCGCCTCGCTGGGTGTGGTCATTGCCGCCGGAGGTTATCCGGGTAATTACAATACCGGCGATGAGATCCACGGTCTGCCGCTGGAAGACGTCGCTGACGGTAAAGTGTTCCACGCGGGCACCAAACTGTCTGCAGACGATCGCGTGCTGACCAACGGTGGTCGCGTGCTGTGCGCCACCGCGCTGGGCAACACCGTGGCTGAAGCGCAGAAACGCGCTTACGCCCTGATGACCGACATCCGCTGGGATGGCAGCTTCAGCCGTAACGACATCGGCTGGCGTGCCATTGAACGCGAGCAACGCTAACGCGAAATTTTCGCCAGCAGCGTTTTACGCGTAATGCCTAACTGACGGGCGGCTTCCGTTTTATTGCCGCCCGTTTTTTCAAGCGCCGCCAGAATCACCTCCTTTTCGACATCCACCAGCGGTTGGATCTCGCCACTGAATTCCGTTTTTATCGGCGTCGCGGCAATCGCCATCGGCAGTTCACGTTCGGAAATATATTCCCCCGTCAGCAGCACCACCGAGCGCTCAATCGCATTTTCCAGCTCACGAATATTGCCCGGCCAGTCGTAGTGGATCAGCAGATCCATCGCCTGCGGAGTAAAGCCTTTCACCGCTTTACGGTTACGCGCGGCAAAACGCTGGAGAAAATGTTCGGCTAACAGCGGAATATCTTCCCGGCGCTGGCACAACGCTGGCATTTCAATGGTGACGACGTTCAGACGATAGTAGAGATCCTGACGAAAGCGCCCGGCGCTGACTTCCTCTGCTAGATCGCGATGCGTAGCGGCTATCAGCCGGACATCAACCGCAATGGTCTGATTGCTACCAACTCGCTGCACTTCTCGCTCCTGGATAGCCCGCAGCAAACGCACCTGCATCAGCGGTGAGATATCGCCAATTTCATCAAGAAATAACGTGCCACCATCGGCTTCCACAAAGCGCCCTTCCCGGCGTTTATCCGCCCCGGTAAACGCCCCTTTCTCGTGACCAAACAGCTCGGACTCCAGCAGCGATTCATTAAGCGCCGCGCAGTTGAGCGTCACCAGCGGCTTATCGCGACGGGCGCTGCTGGCATGCAGCGCCCGGGCCACCAACTCTTTCCCCGTGCCGGAGTCTCCGTGAATGAGCACTGTCGCATCTGAGGGCGCAACCATCGCGATTTCATTGAGCAACTTCTGCATCGCCGGACTGCTGCCAATCATGCCAAACTGCGCAGCCGACGCCGATGGCAGTTCAGCGCCCATTTCCCGCGTATGCGCCAGCGCCTTTTCCAGCGTCTCCTGCAGACGGTCAAAATCCAGCGGCTTGATTAAGTAGTCCAGCGCCCCGGTTTTAAGCGCCTCAACGGCGGTCTCTACGCTGGAGAACGCCGTCATGATCAAGACCGGAATCGCCGGATTCAGCGCTTTAATCTCTTTCAGCGTTGCGATGCCGTCCATCTCCGCCATGCGTACATCACACAGCACTAAATCAAATACGCGTTCGCGCACCTGTTCCAACGCCGCTCGCCCGCTATAGGCCAGCGCGACCTCATAACCCCAGCCGCGCAGCAGCGCCTGTAAAATGGTGCAGTGGCTAATATCGTCATCTACTACCAGAATATTGATTTTTCCGCGCGTCATCCTTGTTAATCCTGTTGTTTCGCTTTGGTCGGCAGCCAAAGAGTAAAGGTCGCACCTTTGCCCTCAACGCTTGCCACCTGAATGGTGCCACCATGCTGTTCGATAATGTTCTGCACTACCGCCAGCCCGAGGCCGGTTCCGTCAGCTTTGGTTGTAAAGTAAGGCGTAAAAATGGCCTCCAGCTGTTCCGCTGCAATTCCCTTCCCGCTATCGGTAACCACAATTTTAACGCGATCGCCGCTGCTTTCATTCGCTTCAACCGTGATCGTGCCCTGACGACCAATCGCATGAATGGCGTTCAGATACAGATTCAACAAAACCTGAGTCAGTCGGTCAGGATCGGCCTGGATAGCGGGCAGCGTAGAATTGGCCGAAAAGCGGAGCTGGATTTCCCTGCTTGCCGCATCCTGACTCACCAGGTGTAATGAGTGGGTGATAACCTCATTGAGATCCACCTGTTGCAGCGTCAGATGTGCAGGCTTCACCAGCTCCAGCAGCTCGCTCACCACCCGATTTAAACGATCCGCCTCTTTCGCCATCACCTGTGCCAGCTCATGCGACTCGCCTCCTGCCGGGGTTCGCTCGGCAAAATACTTCGCCAGACCTTTGATCGATGAAAGCGGATTACGAATTTCATGCGCCACTCCAGCCGCAAGATGCCCGAGCGCTAACAGTTTTTCTTTACGCTTCATCGCATCCTGAAGTTCTTTGTACGAGCGCTGATAGCGCTGATACCAGAAGAACGTCAGCACGGTGGCCAGCAACACAGCCGCCAGCGCACAGAGGACTATCAGTGTGTTACGCCACTCTCTTGCCTGAGTCGCGGTGAGATCGCTGGCATCAAAGGCGATAAATATGGTTTGCGCTGGGGTGATAAGCTGCCCGTCATTGCTGGCACAGCGCGCCATGCCGTGGCGTCCTGGACCATACATCGGCTGAAACTGGCGATAAATTTCCAGGGCCGGCGTTTTTTCACCATCCCTCGCTGGAATTTCAATATTCCGCCAGCTTTCTTGCTCCCCGGGACTAAGCTGTCGCAGGACATCCGGTGAATAGAGCGTTTTCCCGACCATCGCGGAATTGCTGTGAGTAATAATGACACCATGCTCATCGACGACGGCAAACCATAGCACCCCTGGTTGTACGGCCATTTCCTCCAGGAGCGTCTGCTGCTGGGCATGATGCATGCGCATCCCCATGCCTACACGCGTACCAGACTCCAGAGCGCGAATGAGCACGCTGCCTTTTTCCAGTAGCGTTTGCCGCGCGGCGCCACTTTCCCGCCCATAGTCCCGAATAGTCATAATCGAAAACCAACCGACCAAAATCAGGATTGCCGCCAGCAAGAGTCGGCTCAACCACTTTGCCACCGTATCCTTATAAAGACGCATACGCTCTCCCTTCACCCCACTTGTTCCTTTCATCGTTGCAGGTATACAGCAGAAATCATGCCATTTTTTCCCCCTGATAACCCTGCCCTCAGACACAAACAGCTGAAAGTACCGGGTAAAAATGACTCGCAGGCGCGTTCTGGCGAGTCATTTTTACTCGTTTCCCTGCAAAGACGGCGGGTACAACGCCCGCAGGACTGGGATTGCCGCTTTGGCACGGAAGATGCAAAAGAGAATGTAAGCTAACCAACAGGAGAACGAACGATGAAACGGAACAACAAACTGGCACTGATTGCACTTTCTCTTATCGCACTGGGCTCCACCCCGGTACTGGCGCAGAATCACTGGGGATATGGTGATGGAATGCAGCAACGGGGCGGTACCCCAATGACCGCTGAGCAGCAGGCTGCCGCACAGAAAATCTATGATGATTACTACTCCCAGACCAGCGCGTTGCGCCAACAGCTGACATCCAAACGTTATGAGTACAATGCACTATTAACGGCCAGCTCGCCGGACACAGCAAAAATTAATGCCGTTGCAAAAGAGATGGAAGCGTTGAATCAGTCTCTGGACGAGCAGCGTGTTAAACGCGATGTCGCAATGGCGCAGGCTGGCGTGCCGCGTGGCGCGGGAATGGGCTACGGCGGATGCGGCGGTGGCGGTAACCATCGCGGCGGCGGCCATATGGGAATGGGTCACTGGTAAAAGACTTAATGCCTGATGACGCCATACGGATCAGGCCTGCTGACTACCTGTCTTCAGGTTTTCAGAAAGTTTTGGCTGTAGGCTGCCAGTGACAAAAATCTTCATTGGCGACTAGCAGTAGCTGCGACCCTTCGGGCGCTTCCAGCCATGCCACACTCACCTCTACGGATGAATGTTTCTGGCGGCGCTCGATATGGTTTATCGCCCACGACTCCAGGTCTGGCTTCAGCGTTTCACCTTCACAGGTTGTGACCGTGTTATCCGCATGCCAACGTCCCTGACGCAATATCACCCGTCCCTGACGCAGCGCATCGCTGGTCTGGCGAATTTGATCGGCGCGATAGCGGTAAAGCGCGATTTGATCGCTGGAAAGCTGCTGCTTCTGCCCGTCGACTTCACGCTGCATGAAGCTCAGTTCGCCCCGGTCATCGAAGCGTATACGGACATGTTCAGCCGGTTTACTGTAAACGTTGAGTTCTATCAGAGAGAGCGAATCACCCTGCCAGCGGTATTCACTGGTAGTGGTTTCGCCTTTTCGCCACGGACTAAATACCGAGAGCAAGTGAACATCGTCACCGGAGTCTTTACGCCAAATGCGTACCGCCCCCTGATCGCCAACATAGCCGCTGGCCGTGAACGGAGGAAGCTCAGAATGGCTACCGCAGGCAGACAGTAACAGAACACCTGAAAGCCAAAGCGTATGACGCCAGATGGACAAAAGGGGCGAAACCGCCCCTTCGTTAAAACTGTTCACTGCCACGCGAATTACTTAACCGCGTCTTTCAGTGCTTTACCAGAAACAAATGCCGGTACGTTAGCTGCGGCGATTTTGATTTCTTTACCGGTCTGCGGGTTGCGGCCAGTGCGCTCAGCACGGTGGTTCACTTTGAAGGTACCGAAACCAACCAGTTGTACAGCATCGCCTTCTTTCAGAGACTCAGTAATAGCAGCCAGAGTGGATTCCAGAGCAGCTTTAGCCTGTGTTTTAGACAGTTCTGCTTTGTCTGCAATTACATCAATCAGTTGAGTCTTGTTCATAAGTTATCCTTACAATGTGTTTATCGCTTGCTAAGCATCGAGTGCGACGGAAATGCCAGAAAAGCACTCTCCTGCATACACGCACCGATAGCCACTTTTTTTCGCCCCCCAAATGTAGACCAGACCGGGGGCGGATGGGAAGCCTTCAGGCACGACAAATCAGGCGTTAAATCACGTTTTGTGGTGTCATTGCTGAAAATTTATACCAATATTGCTCTCGCCAGCCTCGCGCAGGTCTGCACGCAGCCCTTTTATCAGCTCAATATCGCGTTCTTCACAGTCGGCTAAAAGTCGGAAAATTTCCCACTGAATATCCCATTCTTGCTCAACGGCAGGGTTCTCTTTGAGCTCCTCATCGGTCATTTCGCGACCAGCCTGGGTCATTTCCAGCATCGCTACCGTCGTAATCGAAGCTTTACTAACTTCAATTGCATGCTCCAGCGTTTCACCGCTAAGACGTGAATGCATCAGTTCGCTTAATGCCACACAGGCATCAATCGCCGGATAAACGCCGTACAGATCGTAATCGTCTGCAGAAGGAATGGCCTCTTCAAACTTTTCCAGCTGGCTGTCGAAATTGATTTTCGCGTCTTTAACCGTCAGCGCTTCCCAAATCAGATCCAGAATTCGGCGGTAAATCTGTCCATCGCCAAATTCAGTTTGCTTGCAGAACATGGCGTAATTCGGATACATGCGTTCGCACAGACAGGCCATAAACGTGACGTGCTGCCAGCTTTCCAGCTTCTCCAGACGCAGGTGAATCGGATTTTGTAACATGATGAGTTCTCAAATACGGAAATTAGCCGCAGTTTACCCGATATGGGGCGCTTTTGCTGCAAGCCGCGTAAAAGCCGGGCGTTCGGATGCCACCGCATCTGCCCAGCGCGTTGGTTCCGGCAGACGATAGCCGTTCATACAGCGTTGTACCCACGCCAGTGCGCTGTCCATACTCACGCGGTGGCCCGTAGAGATAAACAACGGGTTACAGCGCGCTTTGCTGCGCCAGACCCATGCCAGCTGTTCGCCTTTATCCAGCAATGGCACTAGCGCACCGGGTTCAGCAGCGAGCGGTTCAAACTTGCCACACAGCCGTTTTTTCGCCACACCAATCGTTGGGACGTCCACCAGCAGGCCAAAATGGCTGGCCACGCCCAGACGGCGCGGGTGCGAAATGCCGTGCCCGTCAACGAACAGCAGATCTGGCTTGTGCGAGAGCAGTTGCCAGGCGGCCATCAGCGCGGGGGTTTCACGAAAGGAGAGAAAACCGGGAATGTAAGGCATGGTAGTGGCGATACGCGCCACCTTGTATTCAACCAGTTCAAGCGTGGGATACTTCAGTAAGACCATCGCGGCTCGCGTCACTTCGCCACCCTGCTCAAACCCAACGTCCGCCCCGCCGATCAGATCCGGCGGATCGTTCTTCAGACGATCCTCGCGGATCAATGAAGAGGCCAGTTCAAGCTGCTGCGCGCGTAATGACGCGAGATCCATAATGACTCCTTAACGGTGGTACTGTTCGGACAACCGATGTACCGCCTCCACAAAGACACCCGCATGTTCTGGCGGGACGTCCTGATGAATGCCGTGACCCAGGTTAAAGACATGCCCTTCGCCCTGACCGAATCCGGCCAGAATTGTCGCCACCTCTTCTTCGATGCGGGCTGGCGGTGCATACAGCATGGACGGATCCATATTGCCCTGTAGCGCCACTTTATGACCTACACGACGACGCGCATCGGCAATGTCAGTGGTCCAGTCGAGACCTAACGCATCACAGCCGGTTTCCGCCATCGCTTCCAGCCACTGACCACCACCTTTGGTAAACAGGGTCACAGGTACGCGACGACCTTCGTTCTCGCGTAGCAGGCCATCGACGATTTTGTGCATGTAGTACAGGGAGAACTGCTGATAGTCGCGACCGGTCAGCACACCGCCCCAGGTATCGAAAATCATCACCGACTGCGCGCCCGCTTTGATCTGCGCGTTCAGGTACAGCGTGACGCTCTTCGCCAGCTTATCAAGCAGCAGATGCAGCGCTTTAGAGTCGGCATACATCATCTTTTTAATCACGGTGAAGGCTTTGCTGCTGCCGCCTTCCACCATGTAGGTCGCCAGCGTCCACGGGCTACCGGAGAAGCCGATCAGCGGCACTTCGCCTTTCAGTTCACGGCGGATAGTGCGCACCGCGTTCATCACGTATCCCAGCCCATCTTCCGGGTCCGGGATCGGCAGTTTGTCGACGTCAGCCTTGCTGGTAATCGGGGAGGTGAAGCGTGGACCTTCTCCTGCTTCAAAATACAGCCCGAGTCCCATCGCATCCGGGATCGTCAGGATATCGGAGAAGAGGATCGCGGCATCAAGTTTATAGCGACGCAGCGGCTGCAGCGTAACTTCGCAGGCCAGCTCGGCATTTTTGCACAGCGCCATAAAATCGCCCGCTTCGGCACGGGTAGCTTTGTATTCCGGTAGATAACGGCCTGCCTGGCGCATCATCCATACCGGAGTGACATCAACGGGCTGGCGCAGCAGCGCACGCAGATAACGATCGTTCTTCAGTTCGGTCATTTTTGCAGTTCCTTATTGCGTCAGTCCATCAGTGTATCACCACTCGCTCTTTACTCGTACTCAGCCCGACACATTGCCACAGTATCTTCAATCAATCGACGCGCGACAGTACCCGGCGGGGGCAAGAGCGGTAAATCGTCATAGCGATACCAGTTCGCTTCCAGCAGCTCTTTCGGGTCGATGACGATTTCGCCGCTATCATACTCCGCCATAAATGCGGTCATCAAAGACTGTGGGAACGGCCACGGCTGAGAAGTGACATAGCGCAGGTTTTTCACCTTAATGCCGCTCTCTTCCATTACTTCACGCGCCACCGCCTGCTCGAGGGTTTCGCCCACTTCGACAAAACCTGCCAGCACGGTATGCACGCCGTTGCGATGGCGAACATGTTGGGCGAGCAGGATGGAATCATCTCGGCGAATAGCGACGATTATGCAGGGAGCAATTTGCGGGTAATAACGTTCGCGGCAGTGACTACAGAGCATCGCCCACTCCGTTTTACTCGGGTGCATGGGATGGCCGCAGTAACCGCAGAATTTATGCGAGCGGTAAAACTCCGCCAGCTGTACGCCTCGTCCGGCTAGTTGAAACAGGCCAACGTCCTGGTCAATGACCTGGCGCACCGACCCCATATCGTGTCGACGCTGCTGCTGCACCAGCCAGACAGTTTCCCCTTCCCACTCGCCTATTGGCAGCGCGCGCTGACCAATCAGATCAAAACGGGCTGCGTCGCCATAAGGTAGCTCGCCATGAGGTAACCATAACTTTTGCTCATGACTGACAATCCACCAGCCGCTATCTAATTTTTCAATTATACGATCCATATCTCTTGCGCAACCTTTGCTTCACAGGCATGTTGTTTACATTATTTTTACATTTACGGGTGAGCAGTTCCTAAACACCATCTTGCGGAGTCAATCATGCTAAACCAGCTGGAAAGCCTGACGGAGCACGTCGGAGGAAGTAATAAACTGGTTGATCGCTGGCTACATGTACGTAAGCACCTGCTCGTGGCTTACTACAATCTGGTTGGCATTAAGCCTGGCAAAGAATCGTACATGCGACTCAATGAAAAGGCGCTGGATGATTTTTGTCAGAGCCTGGTCGATTACCTCTCCACCGGACACTTCAGTATTTATGAACGTATTCTCCATAAATTGGAAGGGAACGGGCAGCTTTTAAAAGCCACAAAAATTTGGCCGCTGCTGGAAGCCAATACGCAGCTGATCATGGACTACTATGACTCCAGCCTGGAAACTGCGATTGATCATGATAACTTCCTTGAGTTTCAAAAGGTTTTATCGGATCTCGGCGAGGCGCTGGAAGCCCGGTTCGTGCTCGAAGATAAGCTGATCATGCTGGTATTTGATGCGATGCACGAGAGTGGCACTCTCAAACGTCCTGCTTGAGATTTGTCGCATTAACGCGTAGTTTACATTCATTACCTCTAAGATAGAGGTTACTTCTTGTCGGAGTGCTTATTTTCCACAACAGCATGAGTGGAAAAGGCTGAGACCGTTAATTCGGGATCCGCGGAACCTGATCAGGTTAAGACCTGCGAAGGGAACAAGAGTCAATCTACAACCGTTCGCCTTTGGGCGATCGCCTCTCTTGCTTCATCCGTCGTCTGACAAGCCACGTCCTTACTTTTTTGGAATGAGCTATGTCTGCCACTACTAAACCATCACGCCGCGAACAGCGCGCGCAAGCCCAACACTTTATCGATACCCTGGAAGGGACCGCCTTCCCTAACTCAAAACGCATTTATATTACCGGTTCGCAGCCGGATATCCGCATTCCGATGCGCGAAATCCAGCTTAGCCCGACGCTGATTGGCGGCAGCAAAGACAACCCGCAATTTGAAGACAACGAAGCCGTGCCGGTGTACGACACATCCGGGCCGTATGGCGATCCTGACGTGGAGATTAACGTCCAGCAGGGCCTGGCAAAACTGCGCCAGCCGTGGATTGCGGCGCGTAACGACAGCGAAGAATTAGACGACCGCAGCTCCGCTTACACCAAAGAGCGCCTGGCCGACGATGGCCTGGACGAGCTGCGTTTCAGCGGCCTGCTGACGCCAAAGCGCGCCAAAGCCGGTAAGCGCGTGACCCAGTTGCACTACGCCCGTCAGGGGATCGTCACGCCAGAGATGGAGTTTATCGCCATCCGTGAAAATATGGGCCGCGAGCGTATTCGTAGTGAAGTGCTGCGCCACCAGCATCCGGGGATGAACTTTGGCGCTCGTCTGCCGGAAAATATCACCCCGGAATTCGTGCGTGATGAAGTCGCTGCGGGCCGGGCGATTATTCCTGCCAACATCAACCACCCGGAATCCGAGCCGATGATCATCGGCCGCAACTTCCTGGTGAAGGTGAATGCCAACATCGGTAACTCGGCGGTCACTTCCTCTATCGAAGAAGAGGTAGAAAAACTGGTGTGGTCGACCCGCTGGGGCGCAGATACGGTGATGGACCTCTCCACCGGTCGCTATATTCACGAAACCCGCGAGTGGATCCTGCGTAACAGCCCGGTGCCGATCGGCACCGTACCGATCTACCAGGCGCTGGAGAAGGTCAATGGGATCGCCGAAGATCTCACCTGGGAAGCGTTCCGCGATACGTTGCTGGAACAGGCCGAACAGGGCGTCGACTACTTCACCATCCATGCCGGCGTACTGCTGCGCTACGTGCCGATGACCGCTAAACGCCTGACCGGAATTGTCTCGCGCGGCGGTTCGATCATGGCGAAATGGTGCCTTTCTCATCACAAAGAAAACTTCCTGTTTGAACATTTCCGCGAAATTTGTGAAATCTGCGCCGCCTACGACGTCTCGCTCTCTCTCGGCGACGGCCTGCGCCCGGGTTCGATTCAGGATGCCAACGACGAAGCGCAGTTCTCCGAACTGCATACGCTGGGCGAGCTGACCAAAATCGCCTGGGAATACGACGTGCAGGTGATGATTGAAGGTCCAGGACATGTGCCGATGCATATGATCCAACGCAACATGACCGAAGAACTGGAGAGCTGCCACGAAGCGCCGTTCTACACCTTAGGGCCGTTGACGACAGATATCGCGCCGGGCTATGACCACTTCACCTCCGGCATTGGCGCGGCGATGATCGGCTGGTTTGGCTGCGCGATGCTGTGCTACGTCACGCCAAAAGAGCACCTCGGCTTGCCGAACAAAGAAGACGTGAAGCAAGGGCTGATTACCTACAAAATTGCCGCTCATGCCGCCGACCTGGCGAAGGGGCACCCGGGTGCGCAGATCCGCGACAACGCGATGTCGAAAGCGCGCTTCGAATTCCGCTGGGAAGACCAGTTTAACCTCGCGCTCGACCCGTTCACTGCCCGCGCCTATCACGATGAAACCCTGCCGCAGGAGTCCGGCAAGGTCGCCCATTTCTGCTCCATGTGCGGGCCGAAGTTCTGCTCGATGAAAATCAGCCAGGAAGTACGCGACTACGCCGCCGCGCAGACTATTGAAGTGGGAATGGCAGATATGTCGGAGAACTTCCGCGCCAAAGGCGGTGAAATCTACCTCAAAAAAGAGGAGGCATAATGTACCAGCCTGATTTCCCGACCGTGCCGTTCCGCCTCGGGCTTTACCCGGTGGTGGACAGCGTGGCGTGGATTGAACGCCTGCTGCAGGCGGGCGTACGCACGATCCAACTGCGCATTAAAGATAAGCGTGATGAAGAGGTCGAAGCCGACGTCATGGCCGCCATTGAATTGGGGCGTCGCTATAACGCCCGCCTGTTTATCAACGACTACTGGCGGCTGGCGATTAAGCACAACGCTTACGGCGTGCATCTGGGCCAGGAAGATCTTGAAACCACCGATCTGAAGGCGATTCAGGCGGCGGGGCTGCGCCTGGGTGTCTCCACTCACGATGATATGGAGATCGACGTCGCGCTGGCGGCTAAGCCTTCTTATATCGCACTCGGCCACGTCTTCCCCACGCAAACCAAGCAGATGCCTTCCGCCCCGCAGGGGCTGACGCAGCTGGCAAGTCATATTGAACGACTGGCCGATTACCCGACCGTCGCCATTGGCGGCATCAGCCTGGAACGTGCGCCCGCAGTGCTGGCAACCGGCGTCGGCAGCATTGCCGTGGTCAGCGCCATTACCCAGGCGGCTGACTGGCAGGCAGCCACAGCGCAGCTGCTCGACATAGCGGGAGTCGGCGATGAATGACCGCGACTTTATGCGTTACAGCCGGCAGATCCTGCTCGGCGATATCGCTATTGAGGGCCAACAAAAGCTGCTCGACAGCCATGTGCTGATTATCGGTTTAGGCGGGTTAGGTTCGCCTGCCGCGCTGTATCTGGCGGGAGCAGGTATCGGCAAACTGACGCTGGTAGACGATGACGACATTCATTTGAGCAATCTGCAGCGCCAGATCCTGTTTACCACTGATGATATCGCGCGTTCAAAATCGCAGATTGCCCAGCAGCGCCTGACGCGGCTCAACCCGGATATCGAACTGGTATCGCTCCAGCAGCGACTGAAAGGCGATGCGCTCCGGCATGCGGTAGCACGGGCCGACGTGGTGCTCGACTGTACCGACAACATGGCCACGCGTCAGGAAATTAACGCCGCCTGCGTGTCGCTCAACACCCCGCTCATCACCGCCAGCGCCGTGGGTTTCGGCGGCCAGCTGATGGTGCTCACGCCACCGTGGGAGCAAGGCTGTTACCGCTGCCTGTGGCCGGATGATGTAGAGCCTGAACGCAACTGCCGTACCGCCGGTATCGTCGGCCCGGTTGTCGGCGTGATGGGCACCTTGCAGGCGCTGGAAGCCATCAAACTGCTTAGCGGCATTGCGACACCCAGCGGCGAGTTACGCCTGTTTGACGGTAAAACCAGCCAGTGGCGCAGCCTTGCGCTGCGTCGGGCCAATGGCTGCCCGGTATGCGGAGGGCAACATGCAGATTCAGTTCAATGATGAGCCGATGCAGTGCGCCGAGGGACAAACCGTCAGCGGGCTGCTCACCGAGCTTAATCAGCTTAAACCGGGCGCGGCGCTGGCGCTCAATCAGCAGATCCTGCCGCGCGAGCAGTGGCAGCAGCAAATCGTGCAGGAAGGCGACCAGATCCTGCTTTTTCAGGTTATTGCAGGGGGTTGATATGTTACGTATTGCCGACAAAACGTTTAATTCACATCTGTTCACCGGTACCGGGAAGTTTGCCTCATCGCAGCTGATGGTCGAGGCGATTCGCGCCTCCGGCAGCCAGTTGGTGACGCTGGCCATGAAGCGCGTGGATTTGCGCCAGCATAACGATGCCATTCTGGCCCCACTTATCGACGCGGGCGTGACGCTGCTGCCTAACACCTCCGGAGCGAAAACCGCTGAAGAGGCGATTTTCGCCGCCCAACTGGCGCGTGAAGCGTTGGGCACAAACTGGCTGAAATTAGAAATCCACCCGGATGCCCGCTGGCTATTGCCGGATCCGATTGAAACACTAAAAGCTGCCGAAGCGCTGGTGAAACAGGGCTTTGTGGTGCTGCCCTACTGCGGTGCGGACCCGGTACTGTGCAAGCGGCTGGAAGACGTGGGCTGCGCGGCGGTGATGCCGCTCGGCGCACCTATCGGCTCTAACCAGGGGCTGGAAACCAAAGCGATGCTGGAGATTATTATCCAGCAGGCGACCGTGCCGGTGGTGGTTGATGCAGGCATCGGCGTGCCCAGCCACGCCACGCAGGCGCTGGAAATGGGCGCCGACGCAGTGCTGGTCAACACGGCAATCGCGGTAGCCGACAGCCCGGTGATGATGGCCACCGCTTTCCGTCTGGCAGTTGAAGCAGGCCTTTTGGCGCGCCAGGCGGTACCTGGAAGCAAAAGCTCGCAGGCAAATCCCACCAGCCCGTTAACCGGATTCCTGGAGGCCTTCGCATGAAAACGTTCAGCGACCGCTGGCGACAACTGGACTGGGACGACATCCGCCTGCGCATCAACGGTAAAACCGCCGCTGACGTGGAGCGCGCTCTCAAGACTTCGCATCTTAGTCGCGACGATCTGATGGCATTACTCTCTCCTGCCGCCGCCGATTATCTGGAGCCGCTTGCGCAACGGGCGCAAAAGCTCACCCGCCAACGTTTTGGCAACACGGTGAGCTTTTACGTGCCGTTGTATCTCTCCAACCTTTGTGCCAACGACTGCACCTACTGCGGTTTTTCGATGAGCAACCGTATCAAACGCAAAACGCTGGACGAAGATGAGATACAACGTGAGTGTGCGGCTATCCGTGAGCTGGGCTTTGAGCATCTGCTACTGGTCACCGGTGAACATCAGGCCAAAGTGGGGATGGATTACTTTCGTCGCCATTTGCCTGTCATTCGCCGACAGTTTGCCTCTTTACAGATGGAAGTACAGCCGCTGTCAGAGGCTGAATATGCGGAGCTGAAGACGCTGGGACTGGATGGCGTGATGGTGTATCAGGAGAGCTATCATGAGGCGATTTACGCCCGCCACCATCTGAAGGGGAAAAAGCAGGATTTCTTCTGGCGACTGGAAACGCCGGACCGGCTGGGCCGCGCAGGGATCGACAAAATCGGTCTTGGCGCGTTGATTGGTTTGTCCGACAGCTGGCGGGTTGACTGCTATATGGTAGCTGAACATCTGCTGTGGATGCAGCAGCATTACTGGCAGAGCCGCTACTCTATCTCCTTCCCTCGCCTGCGCCCATGCACCGGAGGCGTTGAGCCTGCATCGATCATGGATGAGCGACAGTTGGTCCAGACCATTTGCGCGTTTCGTTTACTGGCACCAGAAATTGAGCTGTCGCTCTCCACCCGCGAATCGCCATGGTTTCGTGACCATGTGATCCCATTGGCGATCAACAACGTCAGCGCCTTCTCAAAAACCCAGCCCGGTGGTTATGCCGATAACCACCCCGAACTGGAACAGTTCTCCCCGCACGACGATCGTCGCCCGGAAGCCGTTGCTGAAGCACTGATGGCGCAGGGATTACAGCCCGTGTGGAAAGACTGGGACAGCTATCTGGGACGCGCTTAACAGGTACCGTAAGTCAGGAGCGATCGCATAAACAAAAAAACCCGCTTTCGCGGGTTTTTTCTTCACTGGTGCTTAACTGCTCGGGCTCTGGCCTTCATCGCTATCGTAAGCCTTCGTGAAATTATCGGCGTTTACAGCGCGACAACGTTAACAGCAGACGGGCCTTTAGCGCCATTCTCCACGGAGAATTCCACCTTTTGACCTTCGTCTAACGTTTTAAAATCGTTACTCTGGATAGCGGAAAAATGCACAAACACATCCTTGCTACCGTCCTGAGGAGTGATAAAGCCGAAGCCTTTATCAGAGTTAAACCATTTTACTAAACCAGTCATTTTGTTAGACATAGATACTTCCTTTCATGTTTTTGAGCCGCTCATGCAGCGAAGATGGCCTGTTTTGCAGAAATTAACTTATGGGGCACTTAGGAGGAGGCTCATGAAGAAGAGTATCTGAGGATAACGCTTGAACTGAGAACTGCTTTACTAAAACTGCTTGCATAAGGTCTGTGTTCCAAACCGATGCAGCTATAGTAGACCTACTTCTAATCATTAAGCAAGCATTAATTTTTTTAATACCCACTGAGTGATGCAATGTTGAACCAACGCGGCTAAGCATCCTGGATAACAGCTTGATCTACAATGAACAAAAGCCCCGACTATTGCAGTCAGGGCTTTACGTTACTACACACTTCAAATTTAACATTAATAAACTTAACGATTTAATACTGCTGATGGTACTACTTTAAAATGTACACGTTTACTACAGATAATATTGGATTTTGATACTAACTAAAGCTTTCCTCTATTTACCGTTAAACACATTCCACCCGCTTGATAATAGAACTCAAGGCTGGTGACCTAAACAAGTACACTTCCCCTCGCGACATATACTCTTTGATGCGTTGCCTTATTTCCCTCGTGATAACCAAAAAGCAGAAATCACTAACAATTACTATTAAATCATGGCGTTACATCGTCGCGTTTTACTGATTTTTTGCGATTAGATATATCAACTACGTGGCCTGAAAGCATTGTCGAGGTGAAAAAATAGCGTTTTCAGCATCGACTATCCCATACAAAAAATACTTCGTGGCCTTTATCGCAAACCCCAATCAAGCTCTACTAACACTTACTACGTTAACAGCAAACTACAATTTCTCCGCTGTTAAGTATTAACATACGGGTTTAAAAAGCGCTGTCAATACTGTTTTTTATAACATGTCTTTATTGACAGTAATTATATATTCCAGCATGTGATAAGCGAGTCAAAAAGCCGCTGGTCCCGGTCCAGATCGCAGGGTTCGGCCCCTTTTTGTAACCGGTTTCAGAAAAAGCGGCTTTCTTTGTGATGCCTTGCACACAATCGTTGCAAAGCAGTTGTTGCTAAAGCTGGCTCGCGATAATTATCAACTCACACATGTTGATCGAGACTGCTTATGAAAAACATCGTTTTATGCTGTGCCGCCGGAATGTCCACCAGCATGCTGGTGCAAAGGATGAAAGATGCCGCCCAGAAAAAAGGCGTCGACGTCACTATCAAAGCCGTCCCGGTGGCCGAGTTTGAAGAGAATATCGCTACAGCGGATATCGTTTTGCTCGGTCCACAGGTTAAGTATGAACAGGCCAAGCTACAGGCGATCGCCGACCCACTAGGCAAAAAGGTCGCCGTTATCGACATGATGGATTACGGCATGATGAAAGGCGATGCGGTACTGGACAAGGCGCTGAAACTACTGGAGTGATGGTATGGAAGAGTTAGAAACGATCATCATGGAGTTATTGGTAAACGCTGGCGCTGCACGCAGCCAGGCCCTGACGGCATTGCAACTGGCGCGTAAAGGTGATTTCTCCGGTGCAGAACAAGCGATGACGGAATCACGCGAGTACGTTAAACAAGCGCATAAAATCCAGACCCAGCTGATCGGAATTGACGAAGGAACCGGCAAGCTACCGGTTAATCTCATCACCGTCCATTCGCAGGATCACCTGATGAACGCGATGGTGATTCAGGATTTGGCGGGAGATATGATTGAGCTTTATCGGCGGTTACCGCCGGTAAATTAATGACACTGCCGGATGGCTTCGTAGCCTCGTAGACCTGATAAGCGCCATCAGAAATAAACCTGGACATAAAAAAACCCGCCGAAGCGGGTTTTTTATTATGGTCGGCAACGATTAATCGTTGTCAGAACCGCCCAGGCCTGCGTTCAGCAGTTCTGCCAGGCTGGCAGACGCATCTTCAGCAGTCACCTGCGGTGCAGCTGGCAGTTCGCCCGCTGCGCGACGGCGCATACGATCCTGGTGGTACGCGTAACCGGTACCTGCCGGGATCAGACGACCCACGATTACGTTCTCTTTCAGACCGCGCAGTTCATCACGTTTACCTGCAACAGCGGCTTCGGTCAGGACACGCGTGGTTTCCTGGAACGATGCTGCAGAGATGAAGGACTCGGTTGCCAGAGACGCTTTGGTGATACCCAGCAGATCGCGGGAGAACGTTGCACCCACTTTGCCGTTCGCTTCCAGCTCGCGGTTAGCGATCTTGACGCGGGAGTATTCAACCTGCTCGCCTTCCAGGAAGTCGGAGCTACCAGCGCTTTCGATGGTGGCTTTACGCAGCATCTGACGAACGATAACTTCGATGTGTTTATCGTTAATCTTAACACCCTGCAGACGGTATACGTCCTGAACTTCGTTAACGATGTAACGAGTTACAGCATGCACACCACGCAGACGCAGGATGTCGTGCGGCGCTTCCGGACCGTCGGAAACAACGTCACCACGTTCTACACGTTCACCTTCGAACACGTTGAGCTGACGCCATTTCGGAATCATCTCTTCGTACGGTTCGCTACCGTCTACCGGGGTGATAACCAGACGACGTTTACCTTTGGTTTCTTTACCGAAGGAAATGATGCCGCTGATTTCAGCCAGGATTGCCGGCTCTTTCGGACGACGTGCTTCGAACAGGTCAGCAACGCGCGGCAGACCACCGGTGATATCCTTGGTACCGCCGGATTCCTGCGGAACACGCGCCAGGGTGTCACCAGAACTGATCTGTACGCCATCTTCCAACTGAACAATCGCTTTACCCGGCAGGAAGTACTGAGCAGGCATATCGGTGCCTGGGATCAGAACGTCGTTGCCCTGAGCATCAACAATTTTCAGTGCCGGACGCAGGTCTTTACCACCCGCAGTACGCTCTGCAGAATCCAGAACCACCAGAGAAGACAGACCGGTCAGCTCGTCGGTCTGACGAGTAATGGTCTGGCCGTCGATCATGTCAGTGAAGCGGACGAAACCACTCACTTCGGTGATAACCGGCATGGTGTGCGGATCCCAGTTTGCTACGGTTTCGCCGCCAGCAACCTGTTCGCCATCACCTTTCGCCATAACGGAGCCGTAAGGCACTTTATAGCTTTCTTTGGTACGGCCGAATTCGTCGATCAGTTTCAGTTCGGTGTTACGTGAGGTGATAACCAGTTTACCGCTGGAGTTCACAACCGACTTCGCATTGCTCAGACGGATGCTACCTTTGTTTTTCACCTGAATGCTGGATTCAGCAGCCGCACGAGATGCCGCACCACCGATGTGGAACGTACGCATCGTCAGCTGTGTACCCGGTTCACCGATGGACTGTGCCGCGATAACGCCGATTGCTTCACCTTTGTTGATGATGTGGCCACGCGCCAGGTCACGACCGTAGCAGTGCGCACATACACCAAAGTCGGTGTCACAAGATACAACAGAACGGACTTTGACGGAGTCAACGGAGTTCTCTTCCAGCAGGTCACACCACTGTTCGTGCAGCAGCGTGTTGCGTGGAACCAGAATATCCGCCGTACCCGGCTTCAGAACGTCTTCAGCAGTCACACGACCCAGAACGCGATCGCGCAGCGGCTCTTTAACGTCACCACCCTCGATAACCGGGGTCATGGTGATGCCTTCCAGAGTGCCGCAATCGTCTTCAGTAACAACCAGGTCCTGCGCAACGTCGACCAGACGACGAGTCAGATAACCGGAGTTCGCTGTTTTCAGTGCGGTATCCGCCAGACCTTTACGCGCACCGTGAGTAGAGATGAAGTACTGGAGTACGTTCAGACCTTCACGGAAGTTCGCGGTGATTGGCGTTTCGATGATGGAGCCATCTGGCTTCGCCATCAGACCACGCATACCGGCCAGCTGACGAATCTGTGCTGCAGAACCACGCGCACCGGAGTCGGCCATCATGTAGATGCTGTTGAAGGAAACCTGCTGCTCTTCTACGCCGTCACGGTTAATAACGGTTTCGGTTTGCAGGTTATCCATCATCGCTTTGGATACACGATCGTTCGCCGCAGCCCAGATATCGATAACTTTGTTATAGCGTTCGCCCGCGGTTACCAGACCAGACTGGAACTGCTCCTGAATCTCAGCAACTTCAGCTTCCGCTTCAGAGATGATCTCGTGTTTCTTCTCCGGGATGACCATGTCATCAATACCAACAGATGCACCTGAACGCGCTGCATAAGCAAAGCCGGTGTACATTGTCTGGTCAGCGAAGATAACAGTCGGCTTCAGGCCCAGAATGCGGTAACAGGTGTTCAGCATTTTGGAGATAGCTTTCTTGCCCAGCGCCTGGTTGACGATGGAGAAAGGCAGACCTTTCGGTACGATCATCCACAGAATGGCGCGACCAACGGTCGTGTCTTTCAGACTGGTGTGCGCAACGAATTCGCCGTTTTCATCTTTTTCGTATTCAGTGATACGCACTTTAACGCGCGCATGCAGAGAGGCCAGACCTGCGCGATAGATACGCTCAGCTTCTTTCGGGCCAGTCAGCACCATGCCTTCGCCTTTGGCGTTAACACAGTCACGGGTCATGTAGTACAGACCCAATACAACGTCCTGAGACGGAACGATGATAGGTTCGCCGTTCGCCGGAGACAGGATGTTGTTGGTAGACATCATCAGCGCACGCGCTTCGAGCTGGGCTTCCAGCGTCAGCGGTACGTGAACAGCCATCTGGTCACCATCGAAGTCGGCGTTATATGCCGCACAAACCAGCGGGTGAAGCTGGATAGCTTTACCTTCGATCAGTACAGGTTCAAATGCCTGGATACCCAGACGGTGCAGTGTTGGTGCACGGTTCAGCAGTACCGGGTGTTCGCGGATAACTTCGTCCAGGATATCCCAAACGACAGCTTCTTCACGCTCAACCATTTTCTTAGCGGCTTTGATGGTGGTGGCCAGGCCACGCAGTTCCAGCTTGCCGTAGATGAACGGTTTGAACAGTTCCAGCGCCATTTTCTTCGGCAGGCCGCACTGATGCAGACGCAGGTATGGACCTACGGTGATTACAGAACGACCGGAGTAGTCAACACGCTTACCGAGCAGGTTCTGACGGAAACGACCCTGCTTACCTTTGATCATGTCGGCCAAAGATTTCAGAGGACGTTTGTTAGAACCGGTGATCGCACGACCGCGACGACCGTTATCCAGCAGGGCGTCAACCGCTTCCTGCAGCATACGTTTTTCGTTGCGTACGATGATGTCCGGCGCAGCCAGATCCAGCAGACGCTTCAGACGGTTGTTACGGTTGATAACGCGACGATACAGATCGTTCAGATCCGACGTTGCGAAACGACCACCATCCAGCGGAACCAGCGGACGCAGATCTGGCGGCAGAACCGGCAGAACGGTCAGGATCATCCACTCTGGCTTGTTGCCAGACTGTACGAAGGCTTCCAGCAGTTTGATACGCTTGGTCAGCTTCTTACGCTTGGTTTCGGAGTTGGTTTCGTTCAGCTCTTCGCGCAGAGTTTCACACTCTTGCTCCAGATCCATGCTCTTCAGCAGGGCCTGGATTGCTTCCGCACCCATCTTCGCGTCGAATTCGTCACCGAACTCTTCCAGCGCGTCCAGATACTGCTCTTCAGTCAGGATCTGTTGACGTTCCAGATTAGTCATACCGCCTTCGATAACCACATAAGATTCGAAGTACAGTACGCGTTCGATATCACGCAGCGGCATATCAAGCAGCAAACCGATACGGGACGGCAGAGATTTCAGGAACCAGATGTGAGCAGTCGGAGACGCCAGCTCGATGTGGCCCATACGCTCACGGCGTACTTTAGTCTGGGTCACTTCAACGCCGCACTTCTCACAGATCACACCACGGTGTTTCAGGCGCTTGTACTTACCGCACAGGCACTCGTAGTCTTTTACCGGCCCAAAGATACGGGCGCAGAAAAGGCCGTCACGTTCAGGTTTGAACGTACGGTAGTTGATGGTTTCCGGCTTCTTAACTTCACCGAAAGACCATGAACGGATCATGTCTGGCGAAGCCAGAGCAATTTTGATCGCATCAAACTCTTCGGTTTTAGTCTGCGCTTTCAGAAACTTTAATAAATCTTTCACGGATTTGCTCCCGTCGGAGTTAGCACAATCTGGCGCTGGCTGTTACGCCAGCACCAGTGACCTGTTTGATCGAGAGTTACTCGTCTTCCAGCTCGATGTTGATACCCAGCGAACGAATCTCTTTCAACAGTACGTTGAAGGATTCCGGCATGCCTGGTTCCATCTGATGGTTGCCGTCCACGATGTTTTTATACATCTTAGTACGACCGTTCACGTCATCAGACTTAACGGTGAGCATTTCCTGCAGGGTGTATGCTGCGCCATATGCTTCCAGCGCCCACACTTCCATCTCCCCGAAGCGCTGACCACCGAACTGCGCCTTACCACCCAGCGGCTGCTGAGTAACCAGGCTGTAAGAACCGGTAGAACGCGCATGCATCTTGTCATCAACCAGGTGGTTCAGTTTCAGCATGTACATGTAGCCAACGGTAACCTGGCGCTCGAACTGCTCACCGGTACGACCGTCGAACAGTGTGATCTGACCGGAAGTCGGCAGGCCACCCAGCTGTAACAGTTCCTTGATTTCAGACTCTTTCGCACCGTCGAATACCGGCGTTGCGATCGGCATACCTTTTTTCAGGTTTTCAGCCAGACGCAGAACTTCTTCATCACTGAAGGTATTCAGGTCAACTTTCTGACGAACATCTGAACCCAGATCGTAAGCACGCTGGATGAATTCGCGCAGTTTCGCGACTTCCTGCTGCTGTTTCAGCATGGCGTTGATCTTATCGCCGATACCTTTTGCAGCCATACCCAGGTGGGTTTCAAGGATCTGACCGATGTTCATACGCGATGGTACGCCCAGCGGGTTCAGTACGATATCTACCGGCGTACCGTTAGCATCGTGTGGCATATCTTCGATCGGGTTGATCTTAGAGATTACACCCTTGTTACCGTGACGACCTGCCATCTTATCACCAGGCTGGATCCGACGTTTAACCGCCAGATAAACCTTAACAATCTTCAGCACGCCCGGTGCCAGATCGTCGCCCTGAGTAATTTTACGGCGTTTCGCTTCGAGTTTTTTCTCGAATTCGTGTTTCAGTTCGTCGTACTGCTCAGCCAGTTGTTCCAGCTGATTCTGTTTTTCTTCGTCGGTCAGGCCGAGTTCTAACCAGCGGTCGCGTGGCAGTTTGTCGAGCTTCTCAGCTTCAACACCACCGGAAACCAGCACAGCGTAGATACGGCTGAACAGGCCAGCTTCGAGGATCTGCAGTTCTTCAGACAGGTCTTTTTTCGCCTGCTTCAGCTGCATCTCTTCGATTTCCAGCGCACGTTTGTCTTTTTCTACGCCATCGCGAGTAAAGACCTGAACGTCGATAATCGTACCGGAAACACCGTTTGGCACGCGCAGAGAAGAGTCTTTAACGTCAGACGCTTTCTCACCGAAGATCGCACGCAGCAGCTTCTCTTCTGGCGTCAGTTGGGTTTCACCTTTCGGCGTTACCTTACCAACCAGAATGTCGCCACCGGTCACTTCCGCACCGATATAAACGATACCGGATTCATCCAGTTTGGAGAGCGCAGCTTCACCCACGTTCGGGATGTCAGCGGTGATCTCTTCTGGCCCCAGCTTGGTGTCACGGGACACGCATGCCAGTTCCTGAATGTGGATGGTGGTGAAACGGTCTTCCTGGACAACACGCTCGGATACGAGGATGGAGTCTTCGAAGTTGTAACCATTCCATGGCATGAATGCCACGCGCATGTTCTGGCCCAGCGCCAGTTCACCGAGGTCGGTGGACGGACCGTCTGCCAGCACATCACCACGTTCAACCGGCTCGCCCAGAGATACGCAAGGCATCTGGTTGATACAGGTGTTCTGGTTAGAACGGGTGTATTTGGTCAGGTTATAAATGTCGATACCTGCTTCGCCCGGGTACATCTCGTCTTCGTTAACTTTGATAACGATACGGGAAGCATCCACGTACTGAACAGTACCGCCACGTTTAGCAACTGCAGTAACACCGGAGTCAACGGCAACAGCACGTTCCATACCGGTACCAACCAGCGGCTTATCAGCGCGCAGAGTCGGAACCGCCTGACGTTGCATGTTCGCACCCATCAATGCACGGTTGGCGTCATCGTGTTCCAGGAACGGGATCAGGGACGCACCGACGGATACCACCTGCTGGGTGGATACGTCCATGTAGTCAACCTGATCACGGCTGAACAAGCTGGATTCGCCTTTGCTACGGCAGGTAACCAGATCTTCTACAAAGTGGCCTTCGTCATCCAGGTTGGAGTTCGCCTGAGCGATAACGTAGTTGCCTTCTTCGATAGCAGACAGGTAATGAATTTCGTCAGTTACAACACCGTCGGTCACTTTACGGTACGGAGTCTCGAGGAAGCCGTATTCGTTAGTCTGTGCATACACGGACAGGGAGTTGATCAGACCGATGTTCGGACCTTCAGGCGTTTCGATTGGACATACGCGACCGTAGTGAGTCGGGTGTACGTCTCGAACTTCGAAGCCTGCGCGTTCACGGGTCAGACCGCCTGGGCCGAGTGCAGAGATACGACGTTTGTGCGTAATCTCAGACAGCGGGTTGTTCTGGTCCATAAACTGAGACAGCTGGCTGGAACCAAAGAACTCTTTCACTGCTGCAGAAATCGGCTTGGCGTTGATCATATCCTGAGGCATCAGGGTATCCAGATCGCCCAGAGACAGACGCTCTTTCACCGCACGCTCAACACGTACCAGGCCAACGCGGAACTGGTTTTCCGCCATTTCGCCTACGGAACGGATACGACGGTTGCCGAGGTGGTCGATATCATCGACTTCGCCTTTACCGTTACGGATATCGATGAGCTTCTTCATCACTTCGATGATGTCGTCTTTGCTCAGGATACCGGAACCTTCGATTTCGTCGCGCAGCAGAGAACGGTTGAACTTCATACGACCGACCGCAGACAGGTCATAGCGGTCTTCGGAGAAGAACAGGTTCTCGAACAGGCTTTCAGCAGCTTCACGAGTCGGCGGCTCACCAGGACGCATCATGCGGTAGATTTCTACCAGTGCGCTCAGACGATCGTTGGTTGGGTCGACGCGTACAGTTTCAGAAATGTACGGACCGTGGTCCAGATCGTTAGTGAACAGCGTTTCGATACGCTTGTGACCAGACTGGCTCAGCTTAGCCAGCAGATCCAGGCTCAGCTCCATGTTAGCTGCGCAGATCAACTCGCCAGTAGATTCGTCAACGTAGTCTTTAGCCGCAACTTTACCAGCAATGTATTCAACCGGAACTTCGATATGTTTGATATCGTCTTTTTCCAGTTGGCGAATGTGGCGCGCAGTGATGCGACGGCCTTTTTCGACGTAGACTTTGCCGTTAGCTTCAATGTCAAAGGAGGCGGTTTCACCACGCAGGCGTTCCGGCACCAGTTCCATCTGCAGCTTGTTGTCGCGAATTTCGAAAACAACTTTTTCAAAGAACAGGTCAAGGATCTGCTCAGTGGTGTAGTTCAGTGCACGCAGAATAATGGTCGCAGGCAGTTTACGGCGACGGTCAATACGTACGAACAGGTTGTCCTTCGGATCGAATTCGAAGTCCAGCCAGGAACCACGGTAAGGGATGATGCGCGCGTTATACAGCACTTTACCCGAAGAGTGGGTTTTACCTTTGTCGGAGTCAAAGAAGACGCCAGGACTACGGTGCAGCTGAGAAACGATAACACGCTCAGTACCATTGATTACAAAGGTACCGTTGTCAGTCATGAGCGGAATTTCGCCCATGTAGACTTCTTGTTCTTTAATGTCTTTTACGGTGCCTTCCGGCGCTTCGCGCTCGTAGATCACCAGACGCAGTTTTACGCGCAGCGGTGCGGAATAGGTCACGCCACGGATCTGACATTCCTGAACGTCAAACACCGGTTCGCCAAGGCGGTAGCTGACGTATTGCAGCTCGGAATTACCGCTGTAGCTCTGAATCGGGAAAACGGAACGGAAAGCTGCTTCCAGACCATACTGCCCTTCAGGATCTTGCTCGATGAACTTCTGAAACGAGTCAAGCTGGATAGAAAGGAGATAAGGTATGTCCAACACTTGTGGACGTTTACCAAAATCCTTACGAATACGTTTTTTCTCGGTATAGGAGTAAACCATTAGGGTTCCTCAGCTCGCTGACAAGTCGACCCATCTGTCCGACGAAGGGACAGTTTGTGCAACACTATTTTGTTGACCGGAAAATCGAATACTTTCCGCAATGCCTGTTGCTATCACGCTTAAACCATTTCATTGCGATTTACACAGAACTGATGCTCTGTCGCAGTATATTAAGACGTCGATAGAAACAAGCATTGAAAGGCACAGCAGTAGTCAAACAGTGTGAAATGCTACTGGCGCCTTACAGCGCAAAAAGGCTGGTGACTAAAAAGTCACCAGCCATCAGCCTAATTTCTTAGGCTGCAACCAGAAAAGTTGGCTTATTTAACTTCAACTTCAGCGCCAGCTTCTTCCAGAGATTTTTTCAGTGCTTCTGCGTCGTCTTTGCTGATGCCTTCTTTCAGGGCAGCCGGAGCAGATTCTACCAGGTCTTTAGCTTCTTTCAGACCCAGGCCAGTTGCGCCACGTACTGCTTTGATAACAGCAACTTTGTTAGCGCCAGCAGCTTTCAGAATTACGTCGAATTCAGTTTTTTCTTCAGCAGCTTCAGCCGGGCCAGCAGCTACAGCTACAGCAGCAGCAGCGGAAACACCGAATTTTTCTTCCATTGCAGAGATCAGTTCTACAACGTCCATTACGGACATAGCGGATACTGCTTCAATGATTTGATCTTTAGTGATAGACATTTAAATTGTTCCTGAAAATCAGAATAAGTTTATACGTAAGCAGATGCTTGAGAAAGATAACTGCGATTAAGCAGCTTCTTTCGCATCGCGTACAGCAGCCAGAGTACGAACCAGTTTGCCAGCCGAAGCTTCTTTCATGGTTGCCATCAGGCGTGCAATTGCTTCTTCGTAGGTCGGCAGAGTTGCCAGGCGATCGATTTGCGATGCCGGGATCAATTCACCTTCAAAGGCTGCGGCTTTGACCTCAAATTTTGCATTCGCTTTCGCGAACTCTTTGAACAGACGAGCAGCAGCGCCCGGGTGTTCCATAGAGTATGCAATCAGGGTCGGACCAACAAACGTGTCTTTCAGGCACTCGAACTGAGTACCTTCAACGACGCGGCGCAGCAGGGTGTTACGAACAACACGCATGTATACGCCAGCTTCACGACCTGCTTTACGCAGTTCAGTCATTTTATCTACAGTTACGCCACGGGAATCCGCAACTACTGCAGACAGCGCGCCTTTGGCTACTTCGCTGACTTCAGCAACAATCGCTTGTTTGTCTTGAAGATTTAAAGCCATTAGCTTTGCTCCTGGATGTTTGCCGGAACTCATGTTCCGGAACTCACTTCACTCTCCCCAACGGAGAGAGCGTCTAAATACGGTGAGCAGAAACAAGCCAGAGTATCAGAAATAATCTTAGCGTTCTGTCACCGTCTACGCAGGGCATTAAGTTTCTTACGAAACACCTGCGGTCTTCGACGGAGGCCTGGATAGGCCAGGCTCCAACGAACAAATCTTGTCTATGACTTCGCCCTTTGAACCGTAGCTGTGTTAGCTGCTCTCGTTCACACCGGTCATGTAGTTAACTACACTCCCGGCGATTCACTCAATTGCTGCCTTGCTACAATTCAAATGACTCGCATAGAGTTCTGTTTATTTCAACAGAAACGTGGGGGTAAGATTGTAGACAAAATCACCGCCCACGTAAAGGCGAATATTAGTTCGCCACAGTCGCAGTCAGACCGGACTGATCAACGGCAACACCAGCACCCATGGTGGTGGAGATGCTAACTTTCTTGATGTACACGCCTTTAGCCTGAGTCGGTTTCGCTTTTTTCAGCGCAACCAGCAGAGATTCCAGGTTTTCTTTCAGTTTGTCAGCGTCAAAATCCACTTTACCGATGGTGGTATGGATGATGCCGTTTTTGTCGTTACGATAACGAACCTGACCTGCTTTAGCGTTCTTAACCGCTTCAGCAACGTTAGGGGTTACAGTACCAACTTTCGGGTTTGGCATCAGGCCGCGCGGACCCAGAACCTGACCCAGCTGGCCAACAACGCGCATTGCATCCGGGGAAGCAATAACAACGTCAAAGTTCATTTCGCCTTTCTTGATCTGGTCAGCCAGATCTTCCATACCTACCAGCTCAGCGCCTGCAGCTTTAGCAGCTTCAGCGTTTGCGCCCTGGGCAAATACGGCTACGCGAACGGAACGGCCAGTACCGTGCGGCAGTACAGTTGCACCACGTACGTTCTGGTCAGATTTACGAGCATCGATGCCGAGGTTAACGGCAACGTCTACGCTTTCTACGAATTTAGCAGTGGCCAGCTCTTTCAGCAGAGCAATAGCTTCGTTGATGTCGTACTGTTTAGTTGCATCAACTTTGTCACGGATCACGCGCATACGCTTGGTCAGTTTAGCCATTTCTTAGTCCTCCACTACCAGGCCCATGGAACGTGCAGTACCTTCAATGGAGCGAGTCATCGCTTCAATGTCGGAACCAGTCATGTCGGCAGCTTTGGTCTGCGCGATTTCCTGCAGCTGAGCGCGGGAAATTTTACCCACTTTGTCTTTGTTCGGCTTACCTGAACCAGACTTGATACCAGCCGCTTTCTTCAGCAGAACTGCTGCCGGAGGCGTTTTGGTAACGAAAGTGAAAGAACGGTCAGCGTAAACGGTGATAACAACCGGGATCGGCAGACCTTTTTCCATGGAATCAGTTTTTGCGTTGAACGCTTTGCAGAATTCCATGATGTTCACGCCTTGTTGACCCAGTGCTGGACCTACCGGCGGACTCGGGTTAGCCATACCAGCTGCAACTTGCAGCTTGACGTAGGCCTGGACTTTCTTAGCCATTCTAAATTCCTCTAGTTGGGTTATAGCGCCTCAAGGAGGCTCCCCGTGATTAAATTCGTTTTACGGACAGGGTCCATAAAAACAAAAGGCGCGAAATTGTATTCCAATCTCGCGCCTTGTGCAACGATTAAATCGCCGCTTTTTTGATCGCTGTTTAGGCTTTTTCTACCTGGGCAAAGTCCAGTTCTACCGGGGTCGCACGACCAAAGATAGAAACAGAGACTTTCAGGCGGGACTTCTCGTAGTCCACTTCTTCAACCACGCCGTTAAAGTCAGCAAACGGACCGTCACTAACGCGAACCATTTCACCTGGCTCAAACATCGTTTTCGGACGCGGTTTATCACCAACCTGCTGCAGACGGTTCATGATCGCATCAACTTCTTTGTCGCTGATCGGCGCCGGACGGTCAGATGTACCGCCGATAAAGCCCATCACACGCGGCACGCTACGCACCAGGTGCCAGCTTGCGTCATTCATCACCATCTGGACCAGTACATAGCCCGGGAAGAATTTACGTTCGCTCTTGCGACGCTGGCCACCACGGATTTCGACCACTTCTTCGGTCGGCACCATGACTTCGCCAAACAGCTCTTCCATATTTTGTAACTTGATATATTCGCGCAGCGACGTGGCTACGCGGCCTTCAAAACCGGAAAACGCCTGAACGACGTACCAGCGCTTTTTAGGGGCTTCAGACATCTTAGAACCTCAGGCCAGTGATAAAGGATACCAGGCGAACCAGAATACCATCCAGTCCCCACAGGATCAGTGACATTACTGCGGTAACCGCAGCCACAATTAATGTGGTGTGCAATGTTTCCTGGCGAGTTGGCCAAATGACCTTACGGACTTCGGTTCTCGCTTCACGGGCAAAAGCAACGGTCGCTTTACCTTTTGTTGTCAACAGCGCGACACCACCCGCTGCGGCAATCAGAATCACTACGGCCAGCGCACGCAGCGGCAGCATCATGTCACGATAGAGGTAGTTGCCAACGATAGCTACAAGCAGCAATACAGCGACAACAACCCACTTCATCGCTTCCAGGCCGCGCCCGCTTCCTTGAGCTTCGGTATTCGCACTCATAAACCAACCTGTCAGAAGTATTCTACAAACATTTTCACCCCGCGTAAGCGAGGCGATCCAAACCGAAATGCTCTGGTGCGTTTCGGACTAAACGCCCTCTTCAGAGCCTGTCTCAGCAATGATTATGACAAAAAAAATCACTGATGAGCCAGGTTCTGGTGTGAAAGCGTGCAAAAAGGGCATCAAATGATGCCCTTTTATTGCGCATTGCGTCAAATGTTATTCGGCAATTAGCTCATTACTTTGGCAACAACGCCCGCACCAACAGTACGGCCGCCTTCACGGATTGCGAAACGCAGACCGTCGTCCATCGCGATCGGGTGGATCAGAGTAACAACCATTTTGATGTTGTCGCCCGGCATTACCATCTCTACGCCTTCCGGCAGTTCAATGGTACCAGTCACGTCAGTAGTACGGAAGTAGAACTGCGGACGGTAGCCTTTGAAGAACGGAGTATGACGGCCGCCTTCGTCTTTGGACAGAATGTACACTTCAGATTCGAACTTGGTGTGCGGCTTGATAGAGCCCGGCTTAGCCAGTACCTGACCACGTTCGATTTCTTCACGTTTGATACCACGCAGCAGAACACCAACGTTCTCACCAGCACGGCCTTCGTCCAGCAGTTTGCGGAACATTTCAACGCCAGTACAGGTAGACTTAGCAGTCTCTTTGATACCAACGATTTCAACTTCTTCACCAACTTTGATGATACCGCGCTCTACACGACCGGTAACAACGGTACCACGACCGGAGATGGAGAATACGTCTTCGATAGGCAGCAGGAACGGCTTGTCAATCGCACGCTCTGGTTCTGGGATGTAAGAATCCAGGAAGCCAGCCAGTTCGATGATTTTCGCTTCCCACTCTGCTTCGCCTTCCAGCGCTTTCAGAGCAGAACCACGAACGATCGGAGTGTCGTCGCCCGGGAAATCGTACTGAGACAGAAGTTCACGAACTTCCATTTCTACCAGTTCCAGCAGCTCTTCGTCATCAACCATGTCGCATTTGTTCAGGAACACGATGATGTACGGAACGCCTACCTGACGACCCAGCAGGATGTGCTCACGAGTCTGCGGCATCGGGCCGTCAGTCGCAGCAACAACCAGGATCGCGCCGTCCATCTGCGCAGCACCGGTGATCATGTTTTTAACATAGTCGGCGTGGCCCGGGCAGTCTACGTGTGCGTAGTGGCGAGTCGGGGTGTCATATTCAACGTGAGAAGTGTTGATGGTGATACCACG